>JBHLRZ010000039.1:0-27006 GCA_048882045.1 Candidatus Thorarchaeota archaeon
GGAGAGTATCTATCAGTTCAGTTGGACTCCAATGGGATCCCGCATGTTGCTTGGTCTGATGGCAGGAACAATGAGATGGACATTTGCTATGCTCACGGAGTCAATGAAACAACAGCGTATCCAGACATGGTGACTATTATCACAGGGTCAGTGATTTTCGCGGTTGTGATTATTCTGATATACGCAATAAGACGTCGGAGTAGTAAAGAATAGGGAGTAACAATGAAGATTCCCCTTTCACACAACCCAGTCATCCCCTATCCCTACTCAGATGGAGATAAATAACATGACAGCGTTATACAGAAAAGGTTGTTTTCTGAATGCGTCCTCCATGTGAATCAATTGTGTCTGCTGTCCTTCCTGCCATTCGTTCTCTAATCGCTCGAGAGCTCATTGAGAACCACTCCATGACTCAGACACAAGTCGCGGAAATTCTGGGTACAACACAATCAGCTGTCAGTCAGTATCAGAAGCAGAAACGAGGTGACCAATTGACTGATGCACTTGGATCTTTACCTGAGGTAAAAGAGGCGATTGAGAACCTTATTGTCAAAATCACTTCGAAGGACAGACTAGAGAAAGAATCGGTCAAGACAATCTGTTCAATCTGCATGTCCCTGAGGACTGACGGAACGATTTGTGCAATACATCACACTCATTCTGAGGGGCAGGAAGATTGTGATGTATGCAGGCTAGTGACCGACTGACCTGTTTCTCAAAAGAAATATAACGGCGGAATAATAATAGCAGCGCTAGGTATAACGCCGTTATACTTCAGGGTCTGTCAAGTATGACGTTGTTGTATTTCTGGCATACACACGAATCATCCTCCCAATGTCAGAAGCACAGGCTTTCCAGATACACCCATACACGGAGTTGTTGAACAGCATCAACAGGACATCTCGCTCAGATCCTATTTCTAGGATTTGGGTCAATTAGGGGCTCTGTCGTTTTTCCCGACAGAGCCCTTTCTTGAAGCGAGGTGAGCGTTGTACTTTGGAATCTGTCAAGGATAGCGGCGTTATGCTCAGCGTGTTCAGAGGTCTAAATGACATCTAGGAGTAGATGAAAGAATATACGTAAGGCATCAACAATTGGCTATTTTTTCGGAACGGTTTATTTATTGAAACCAACACATGGTGGAAATGAAATGTCTCGATCAATCTATGTCTATGCAGGACTCTTTGGCCCAATCATTTACACGATAATTCTCTTCACTCTTGGGGCTCTAGAACCAGGATACAACCCGATTAGTCAATCCATGAGTGAACTGGGTGATGTCGATGCTCCTTATGCCATTGTCATGAACACTCTTGGTTTTCCCCTGTTGGGCATCTGTTTCATGCTCTTTGCTGTAGGACTACACCAGAATATAACATCGGGCGAAGGCACTAGAATTGGACCCTTTTTGATTGTAGCATCAGGTGTTTTTCTTGTTCTGACAGGAATCTTTCAGTGTGATGCAGGTTGTATCGATGTGACAACCATTGGCGAACTACACAGTTTCTTTGCAACCTTAGCTGCTCTTGTGATGATTCCCGTCCCACTTGCAATAATACCACGAATATATTCGAATCATTCCTGGCGCTCCTATGTGTGGTTTAGTTGGGCAGTAATGATCCTGACAAGCCTATTCTCTCTTCTATACATGTTTCCGGACCTTCAACCTTTTGAGGGATTGCTTCAACGTCTTGCGATTGCTGGTCCACTCATTTGGATGATGATAACAGCAGTCAAAATTCTAGGAGAAGGTAACCAATGACGCTTCAGAACTCTTTAGCCAGATATCATAGGGTTGTACTATACGTGACTACACTTGGATTGGCTGTTTATGGTGTGATGGCAATGATAAACCCTGAAGTACTCGCTGCAGGATTTCATACATTCACTGACCAGGACTGGCTACTGTTCCAAACAGGAAACAGTGTTGTTGCTGCGTACATCGTCCTCCTGTGGAGGCTTATTGGGATTTTCAATTTGATGGCAGGTGTAGTATTATCATTCATAGTTTGGAAGTGGCTCAAGTTTGGAAATAGTTGGTCTTGGATCACTTTGTTCACTGGTACAATATTGGCATATCTAGGCCCAATAATAACGGACCTTACAGTACAGAGTATAGAGATCTTTGAGGTGATTGAATTTGCTCTATTTGGTCTCTTTCTAATAACGATGCTTCTTATGAGGAACAAATACTGGGCAGCTCTTGAAAAAGATGGGGGAATGTAAAGTAAGCTTACCTCGAATATGAAATCACATGGTAACCAAGATGGGTGATGAAAAATGAATTCAAAAGAATCTTTGATACTACTAGTGCATGCAATCGTGATCTACTTTGTATGCTTTGCAGTGATGGGAATAAGCATGGCAACGCTGACCATTGATATGGCTTTGATAGCACATGCTGCAGCCGCACCGTTTGTTTCAGCGATCTTCTCATACATATACTATAAGAAATTCAACTATACAAGCCCGCTCGTCACAGCGTTGGTGATAGTTTTCACAGTAATCTTTCTCGACTTCTTTCTAACTGCTACGATAATCCTTCAAGACTATGCAATGTTCTATAGTGTAATTGGTACTTGGATACCCTTTGCATTGATTTTCACAGCAGCATTGTTAGTTGGTATCTATATGAATAGGGATTGATTGGTTAGACTGTTTGGAGGATGTGAGGTTGGAAGAACGTGGCGACGAAAGGACAGTGTGTGGACATTTTGATTGGTATTGTGAATTATAAAGAGATGAACAAAAATGGAAGAAATTAAAGCAGATTTGGCATCAGAGGGTCTTTCCCCAAGGAAACTAGTAAGTCTCGTCCTATACGCAGTTGCATTAGCGATGGGAGTTATTACAATAATACTACCAATGCTCGGCCAATCAGTCGATCAATCTCTTTCTGGGATTGCTCTGATTTGTCTGGGAATTGCTGGTCTTGACCAAATTACGAATTAACAGCAAAACCCGTGTCACTGACACGGGGTTTTTTTTATTCGGATGGTCGGTTCATTTGTGAAAATCTTTGGTAGTCTAATATGATCTAAAGCCTTCCAGTGCGTCTCATCCAACTGCGAATCCTGCTTTTAGCCCATCGATAATGATTGGCAGTGTTGGCGAGTATAAATCCACCAATAGTATCCTTACCAGTCCATTGATACCTACCAATCTTAAAGAGGTCCTTTTCAGGAATATCATTTACAGTTTCAAGTACCTTTTCAAAAGAGGATTGGAACTCCTTCTTGATGTCCGATAGTGCTCTGCCCTGATACTTGTCGAAAATTCTTTGATTCAGAATACGTAGTTGGCTCCACTTGAGTCCAGGAGCAGGAGTTTCAGGAACCTCTCCTCTTAGTCCTGCATCATACCATCCGAGGAATCTCTGTTCCCAATCGAAGAGATGAGCTAGTATGTCCTTAACGGACCACTCTCCTATTACACCTGACTCTATCATGTCTGCATCGGAGAGAGAGGTGAGATTCTTCTCTAGTCTTCGTCGTTCAATATGGATACTCTCCATTATTCTCTCTTTGTTCCAACGTTTTCTCATATTGATTAACTCCTCTTTCACAATCATCTATTACTATGATTACTATCAATGAGAACCATTAGGTCCTTGAATAACATAGGATCGGTGAAAAATGCCCCCATCATCCCGATGAATCGAGTTGTGTCGTTCATCCAGCTTATATCGATTTCACTGATAATCGATGTTAATTGCTCTGAGCTCTCGCATCTCTTGAACAACTGTCTTACAGTCTTTTCCCAAAGTTCAAAGAATCTCTCCAATAGTTCCTTAATCTTGGATTTTTCTGCTATAGAAACCTCAAAAAACTCTGAGATTAAGCTGGACAACTGCATAAGATAGTTTTGTCCTGCACTTGAGCGCCACCATTTCTGTATTTCCGCACTCTCTTGGGGAAAGAAGACATCTGCAGTGCAGCTGTACAATTTCTCTATTTGACGACTGCCTTCATATTTTCTATAACCCACTACTTTTACCAATTCTGACTTCTCTAGGTTGTATAAATCACGATAAAGAGTCTTCAATGCCCTGCTGTAGGTTGGCCTATCATGATTAACTAGAAATTGTCTATGAATCTCTTTGACAGTCAGGAACTTGCAACAAAGAGCTCGAATAATCTCGATATGATTGTTCATTAATGCATGTTGATCCTTGTCAAGTAGCTTGATCCGGGCCGGTCTTTCTCCTATTGTATCCTTGTAGGCAGAAGTAGTCATCTAATCACCTCATATAATGCACTCATTGATACTTGGTCTTTGGGGGGAAAAGGATTTATATAAACATTCTCTCTATCATAGCACGGTTCTCATATAATGAGAATCGTTGAGGGATAAATATGGAAAACCGGCTTCATGCAATTGACTATGATAAGATATTGAAACGGATTGAAGAGATACTCGAATCATATGGAATAAGTTTGAATGATCTGTTGAGCCATACGGGAAGGAACCGATTCTCTGAATATGAAAGAAGTGACTGTTGTTCACAAGTAGATACAGAAATGTGCTGTCCCGAAGGTGAACAGTTACTTGACGACTTTGATGAGTTTGATTGGCAAACATAGACTCTTCCAATCATGAGTTCTGATGTTTGTAAGTAGTTCAGGACGGGATTTGGAGTGAGAGGATCTGATGAACTGAGTTCGACTCCTAGGAGTATCAGTAACCAATCAGGAGACAAATTCTCACAAGTGCAAACACCATTGCTCCTAGTTGAACTCTCAATTGTCATGCTATTCTTTTTTTGTCTAACTTTCCTAGTAGGGGAAGTGGCATTTGGAGTCCCAATTGTTTACATTCTAGCAGATTCAGTAAGACACAATCGAAGAAAGGAAGAT
This sequence comes from Candidatus Thorarchaeota archaeon, assembly GCA_048882045.1. Classification (GTDB taxonomy): domain Archaea; phylum Asgardarchaeota; class Thorarchaeia; order Thorarchaeales; family Thorarchaeaceae; genus SMTZ1-45. The sequence continues at coordinate 4,857 of JBHLRZ010000039.1, forward strand.
TTTGGTTTAAAACATGAAAGTTTTGTTAGCGATCTCCATAAGAATGCAAGTCTGGTCGTTTTAGGTGTTATTGTTATCCAGAGTACAATAGTCTTGGGGAGTCTAATACTCTTTCCACCCTATCTCCAGTATATTATAACTAATCGAGCTTGGTCGATTAACATGAGTTTTGGAATGTTCGTTTTCATGCTATTCTCAATACCGCTTACAACAATGCTCGAAGAAGTCATATTTAGAGGACTAGTTCAGGAAAGACTTGGTTGGTTCTTCAATAAAAAAGCATCTTTGACAATAGCATCATTCCTGTTTGCTGCAATTCACTGGATACCGGATGATGTATTCATTATCCTGATTGACTTGATAGCGATAGCAGCTGGTGGTTTTGTTTATGGAATAATATACATGAGGTGCAGGAATGTCTACATAGCATGGTTTGCTCATATGTTTTCAGACCTGTACGGCATAGTTCTGTTATTTATCATTTTCAATGTCTTGTGAATAGAGTGACCCGTTGGTCAATCACGGAGTTTCACCATTTGTTGCTATGAGTCCAAATACATCAAAATGAAGAAGGTGCTCACTGAATGAAGCCACCAATGAATTGAGATTTGATACTCACATCAATCCCAGATCCTGCGACCTTCTTCATCATCTCCAAGGCGTAATCGTTGGGTGTGCCATAAATCTCAATGCTGGTTGGTTCAATGAGTTTGTAGGTTATTTTTGTTCGCTGATCAGCTCCCTGTAATTGCAAATCCAAAGATTCTGCATTAGGAAAGACACGGATGATGTCCACTTCAGTAGCATCGTCATTGATGTATGCAAGCTGAAGAATCGTGCCGCTCTTGCTTTTCTTTGTCAACGGGATGCTTTTCAGGTAATGATTATTGAAATCATCAAGCATCCCTTCCTTTATGCGGTTACGGATGATGAATACAACGGGGTCGGTCATCTGTCACCATTCTTCAAACGATTCTTAGGTTTCAGACTCGATGAGTTGCTTCATATTGCGGCCGCTCCGCTCCATGCGGCTAGTTATGAAACTCTTATCCATTGACTCATCCATTCCAGGAATGTCAATAGAGGTCGTCACAGTGGTTTGGGAATCGTTTACAGCCTTGAATGTTATTCGTCCGCGCATTTCAGCAGGGCCATCATGAATGACCGTTCCAATCACTTGGTTAGGTTCAAATTCCACCACTTCCATGGTCCCCTCAATGGGAGTCCCACTACGGTTGTTACGCCTCTGAATAATCGTCCCGACTCCAATTGGACCATCTGACTCCAGCCAGAGCTCTATGTCTGGATCCCAGCGAGGGTGGTTGCGGACGTGCTGTTCAGCAACGAAATGGAAAACTGTGGTCACAGGTCGATTGATTACTTGCGAATATCGAATTTGTACTGCCATTGCTCTCGCCAGATATATTAACAATAGTTAATATATTCTTTGGGCGATATAATCCTTCCGTTAGGTAATAATCAAATTATATTGACTAGCCATTGGACTATTTGTAAAGAGCCTAAATCAAAGTGATAGGGTGGATTAACAGGTGAGGGTTACAAAAGTTCCGTGTCGGGTAAACTGATGATTGCACCGCGTTCCCCGACGTTTGACCTGTACATCTCTCGGTCCGAAGACAGAGCAAGCTGTTTCACAATTCGATGGCTCAAGAGGAAGATTGCTTATTATTATTGCTTCAATCTCTAAAATTACTTGAAATAACACCTGGATCTCTACCTGTCAGAATCAACAGAATCAGTCTCGTCAATGGCTGTGACAATAAGAGAAGCAATTTGTCCAATTCCTCTTCCTGTCGCTCATCACTATTCACTTTCCATCGACTCCAGTTCCTCGACTTTCTTGATCGCAGCATCAGCAATACCAATGGCGAATGGAGCTGTAAATAACGAAATCATGATTAGAGCAACTCCGGTCTGGGATACCCAAGGTATGGCTCCTGAAGCTGCAAGTAGAATATAGAGTGCCATAAACAAAACAGAGGGAAACGCGAATGCTCCAAAGACTAGGAAGTTCCCTCTGTTGGGGGACCGCATGAGAAACCAGTCTTGAGAAATGAGAAGAAGAACTGATAGTCCTAAGTCATATTTCCTAGCGAGTTTTACGATATTGTTGATTGAGATTATAGTTAGCCCAATGCTTAGTGCGAAACAAACAAACCCGAAAACAAAACCAAGCGGATTGGTCACAAACATCCCTATTAAACTGATGAACATGAATAGAATACCGAAGAAACTCCCGATTTGGCTTTTGAATAGCTCGAGCTCTTCTCTGGGAGTCATTGAGATAACTGCGGAGAGAACACCGTATCTGTCAACCTGAGGTTCTTGTCTAACCTGGTCTATCAGAATGAGTGCGTTTCGACCAAGGTTACTTATCTTGTACTCACTATCCACACTCTCAATAAGACCTGCCTCTGTCAACTCCTTGAGATGATAATTGAATGTACCACTTTCTTGAGAAGGAATAAGACCGAGGATTTGCATCATCTCTGTGTATGACGCACTACCTTTCTTAGCGATGAGTTGCATGATCTCTCTTCTCCTGGAGTTTGACAGTGCCTTCAGCACTCCTTCATCATGGCCATTTGAATTCATCATCAGTATCAAGTAGTATCTTGTTCTGTAGTTATTTAAGCCATTTTCACGAAATTTTTCGACAACAACTTCTATTCGAATATTCAATACCTTGTAAATGCAAAATAGAAAGAGTGCTCAACAGAGAGCGGATGGGAAAGTTCCTTGTTCACCCGACTCTATCAGCCTCTACTCCTTCAGGAGCTGATGTCTTATGATTTCTTTAGAAACTGGTTCATTTCATTTGTAATTTGAGAAGAGCTTGTTTTGCAGCTTCTGTTTCGGGCTTGAGGAATAGAGCGTTCTCAGGACATCGGTTTACACAGGCCCGACAATTAACGCATATTTCAGGTGTTCTTAACTGGACCTTTCTGCTTTCTTCATTCACAGAAGGAATCAACATAGGACAAACATCAACACAAACTCCACAACCATTACATGAATCCAATATTATGGAAATCTCTCCATAGGGTAGTAGAGAATAGGAACTCCCCCATCTTTCTTGTATCTCTGTGTTTCCCTTGTTCCAACCTCGTGCTGCTAATGATGACCGAAGTGTAGGTGTCATCCCATCTGCATCATATATGAGGATAGCCATTAGAATAAGTGCAAAAACCAAGACTGGCCAGTAGTTGAGAAAAGCAAGAAAATCTTGGAAAGATGGTCCACTTGGATAAGGAAGTTCAAGAATGTCAGTAGTATACCATGAAACCAAAGAGATCAGAATAATGATTACTACCGACCAGATCACGGTCTTGCTTGTACCTGATTTAGATGGTATTAGTGGCCAAAACAGAAACAGACCGTAAGTCTGACTCAGCATTGTAAAAAGTATGGGAATAATCCAGACATCTTGATTCAGGAAAAGGAGAATCAAAGACAAGGGGGGCATCAATAATAGTAAAATTGGAAAGAATAAAGCAGATGCCATCTCCAATCGGTTGGCAAAACCAAATCGAACTTTTCTCTGCTTCTCTGTTTTGTTTCTGACTGATTTTGGGAAGTCAGATAGAAAACTAGGAATGTCCTCCATATGCACAGGGCCCCAGATACAGCGCCATCCTGTGATCCGACTTACCTTCTTTGGGTCAATTCCAGATGCTCCCAGTTGTGGTAATATTATTCTACGATGATTGACGTACTTCTCAAGGCTTGAAATTTTGATTGCTGTAATGACAGATCCTGCATTGAAGTTTTTCCCACAAGACGCACACCAGACGTTAATGCCATCTGTTGGAGCCACAAGGATCCAAGAATTGATTTTCGAGGTTTTCAAGAGTCTATAGAGGCGGCGGACTGTTAGATCGAAATTGCAGGTACAGAGTACGGGGCTATCTGGGGTCGGTTCACCCACGGGGATAAGACCAATCTGTGTGGAATGCCCAATCATCCTTGCAGCTGTTTCCCAAAAAGTGGAAAGAAATCCCCCGGATGGGGGTTTGATTGGTTCGGACTTAATTGACGGAATGAGTTCTCTTTCTGTATCAGAGTCCTTTGGTTTTCTTGCAATGATTAGCTGGAAAGAGTCCAACTGATAATTCTCAATCGATTCGATTTCGAATCCTGCTTCCTCAATTATGTTATCTAAATCTCGAACAGCCTTTGTTGATGTCTGAGTCGCCAAGTAGGTAATCAGTTTCAGTGGAGCAGAAATCAGCGAATGTGCAAGTCTTTTCGATAACCGGCTTGGTATCACTTCATCAGCCAGTACTATAATACCTCCAGGTTTTAAAATCTGAAATGCATAGAATAGCACATATTGTTGTTCAGAGGGATCAAGTTCAGAAAAGACGAGTGTTGATGTGACTGCATCAAATGAGTCATGAGAAAACTCATCTAGCTCCACTGCGGCTTTATGCAACAATGTAACTCTAGATCCAATCTCTGTTCCACCTTCCTCCTTTTCGAGAGATTCCATCTTTCCTTGAGCAATTGCCAGCATACCAGAAGAGTGGTCTAAACCTGTAACTTCTAGACCCCGTTTTGCAAGTAGAAGAGCTTGAGTGCCAGTACCAGCTCCTATCTCAAGTACATTTTCTGCTTCAGCTTCTATTATGTCAGCAATACGGTTACGAATACCATCTAACTTTAGCCAACCAAGCCATCTTATTCCTTTGTCATAACGTTCCGGAGCTGACTCCAGAGCTTTCATGTAGACATATGTCAATCTTGTTCGCCAGTGAAATGAAACTAGAATTCACTTCATTTGGTAGATATGATGAATCGTGATATATCTTCTCAACACAACATTTCAAGTGCAAAATGAAAAGGGTGATGTAACTGGTGAGAGCAGGAGAGTTCTATGCTTACCAGACCATAGCAGTTTATACTTCTTGCAAGTTTGAAAAGTGGAGCTGATATCCATCTAGATGTCAAATTCCTCTGGATTTGGGATCAAGCTGGTCTGTATGCTCAGTCAAACCGAGGGAATTGAATAATATAGAGGGGACTATATTGGAGTATAGGTGTTAGCAATGGACTCAAGAAATCAAAAGGAGTCAATCCTAAAGCTTCGTGATAATCAGCAAGAAGTTGTTTCTTTTAGGGTCACAATTATAGAAGATGGAAATTGCCGCGCAGGCCACAAAGTAGGGCAAAAGGTTGAGTTTAGTTGGAACTCTCCAGAGGGGATTTGCACAGAGAGCCTTGTTGGAATGTATCCCATATTACATTCCATGCGAGTCTTTGGTGACATGAGGGAGTTGGGCAGTCGCGAACGTAATATGAGGGTGTACAATTGTCCATCTAGAGAAATCAAGTTCAAAATCGAAGCTCAATACAGTTGTAACATTTGCGGAAGTGAGCTGCAAGTTGGCAAAGATGGAGTTCAATCCCATAAGCTTCTGTGCACAAAGCCAGAGTTTCCTCTGCGTGTATGTGAAAGTTGTTATTCCAAATATAAAGACACGAAAATAGAATGGTAGTGTCACAACTAACATGATTATTCTGAAGATAAAGGGTGTTCAACAGTGAGCAGCTAGGGGAAGGTCCCATTGGCCAACCCCGCCCTTAGGCTGCACCTCTCTCTGTCCGAGGGCAGAGCAAGCTGTTTCACAATTTGAGATTGTGATGAGATACACAGTTACATGTATTTAGGCGGTCCTTCATTCTACGAGCTATTAAGTAGATGCTATCAAGAAACCTTAGCATTTTGCGGTCTAAGGATTAAAAATCCGAGACTGCGCTTTCAGATGATCAAATAGCTTTCTTAACCATTCAATGGCTTCAGGGTCTTTGGTGTATAAGCACTGATTATAGTCGATTTCAAAATCAAGTTTGGGTAGGAATAGAAAGCCCGAAGATTCTCCAACACCAAGACCCAAATCACATTCTTCAATTTCGTATAACCAAGTTTTATTCTCATCAAACCTACTCATGAATAGATCCTCTTCTTCTCGGTTTTGAATCTGATTTATCAGCTGACGAGTCAGAACGATTTCAACCCGGGTATTCTTGTGATTTAACATTCCTAATCCATAAACGGTTTTTCCGATTTGATAGTCTAAATTCCCACCAGCTTGTATAAGCTCCTGTGTATCATTGAAATCATTCATAATTTGATTGATAGTTGAGATTAGGTCAGTTATCACTTCAAAGGCTAGCGAACCAAATCTAATTCGTATGTCATGATTTTCGATTGGGAAGATGTGTGAAAAGAGATAGGATCTAGAGCCAATCTTCTGAAGGTTGTTGAATTTATCCCAAACAAGAATAGAGTTCGCCGTTGATAGGTAAAGATTATCATAATGAGAGATTAATCTGCTTCCTACTAGTTTAGCCAAATGCTTCTCTAACGTTGAGGGATAAATACTCAAAGCTCTTGCTATTTCACCAAAGCGCAAGCCTCGAGGATTCTCAAGAAGTAGTTCTACCACCTGGCGTCTTGTCTTTGACTTGAAAGCGCCAATAATATCCTCAAGAAGTTCATCATCCATTTGACTCATCTCCTCTTTTGGCTATTAACAGCAGAGGTATACGCCTTTTGTCGTATAATACGAGATTCTGTCCGCGCTATCTTATATGAATTGAGGACCAAGTAAGAACGGGACTATATCAATGATAAAGTATGATCAAGGAATAAGTGATACAAGTCAATATTTGAAACCAACAGAATTGTGTGACTGGGACAATCCAGATATTTTGAGGAAAGCGAAAGAGCTCACAGGAAAATCAGAGAGCCAACAAGAAACAGCTTTGAGTATCTTCTACTATGTTAGAGATGACATCGCTTTCAGTATCAATGACTCCAAAACGAAGGCCTCACAAACTTTGAGGGCTGGCTTTGGTGATTGTGGATCAAAAACGAATCTTCATGTTGCCATTCTTCGTGCCTCAGGGATTCCCGCAAGGTATCATATTTCGAAATGCAGGAGCGACCCATTGAAAGGAATTATTCCTGAATGGTTGTTCAATAGAATGCCAAAAGTGGCTTCACATTTTTGGCCAGAAGTATATCTCTCTGAGAAGTGGATTGCCTGTGAAGGGATGCTTGACAGAGATTTGTACAGTGGACTGCTTGGAAGGAATCAACTAGACAAGAACCAGATTCCAACTATTGACTGGGACGGAGTAAATGACTCCATTATTCTGAAACCATGGCTTGTTGAGGATTGTGGCACAACGCCATTTTATGAGGACATCTATAGGATGATAGATGTGACAAGGAAAGAGGAAGGAATGCCACCTCGAATTGTTGAACGTCTATTCGGTTGGATTATCTACTCATTCTTTAAACGTCATACTGACAAAATCAGAAAAACAGTGATATGAGGAGGGTGGCATCTTTCAAAAAAGAAGTAAAAGAATATTCATGTATCATCGATATGTTTCTTGAGTATCAGAATTGTTAATGCTACTAGTCACAAAAGTCCTGCAATCAGTGAAGTAATGGAGCGGACCTCAATTCTTGATCCCATTGAATTGGCTCCATCTTGAAGATTTCGCAGACAGAATGGACAGGATGTGACAAGGAGTGATGCATCCGTAGCTTCAGCTTCTCTGACTCTGTTTGCAGCGATGGCTACTGCATCCTCACTTTTGCCAGATCGGAATCCACCGCCTGCACCACAGCATTTTGCAAACTTTCGGTTCCATTCCATCTCAACCAATTCCAATCCAGGAATTGAGTCCAGTATCTCTCTTGGTTCGTCATAGACTCCAGAATGTCTTCCCAAGTGACATGGATCATGATAGGTCACCTTCTTGTTCAATGAATTGAGGTTAACTTTGTCATTTTGGATGAGTTCACTAAGAAGTTCCATGAAGTGGACCACCTTGTAAGTTGGTGATTCGTCCAATAGATTCTGGTAATCGTGGGTCAGCATTCTATAGCAACCTGCACAAGAAACTAAGACGTTACCAGATTCCATCATATCAATGATTGACTCAGCCTGAAATCGAGCTTGAGATTCATCACCCACTCGATAGGCTGGAGAACCACAACAAACAGGATCAGTGAGGGTTCTGAAGCTCACACCTGCTGCTCGTAATATTTTCAGTAAGGATTCATTTTCTTTTGGCTCTCGATAGATTTGAGTACATCCTAGAAATAGTGTATAATCAGCTGAGCTATAATCTGATTCTGGAATAGATTGTAGATATTGAAACCCATCTTTTGTTTCAGCTGAGTAAGGATTACCACTTTCTCTAGTCTTTTTACTCACCTTCTGATACCCGTCAGGTATGGCTACATCATGGTCGTAGAGGACTGTCTTCATCTCTTGGATTGCTTCACTCTGACTGTATCCACATGCAACATCACACAGCCCACAGCTAGTGCAGGCGAATACCCTCTCAGCAACAGTTTCATCTAGCTCCAGATTTCCTTTCAACAGATGATACAGGATGGTCATCTTTCCTTTCGCTGCATAACTGTCAAGTTTAAGTTGACTATATGCTGGACAATTTTCACGACAGAATCCACATCTTACATGCATACAAGCACGAGCCCAGTCCGCGTATTTCTCGAGTCTGTCCATTATGTATCAAATCCCCTGTTTCCTCGGTTCAGAATATTATTCGGATCCAAGATTGATTTCAAATCTGATAGAAGATCCCATGCAGGACCGAGCTGTTCTTGAACCCAAGGAGATGACCGGAGTCCCATTCCATTGGCGTTTGAGAGACTTCCACCCAACTCAAGAGCTCGACGATACATTCGTTCTTTGAAAAGGAACCACTTATCGACCTCTTCTCTGATCCTCGTGTCGATTGGTACGCTGAAGTAGATGCAGAACGGAATGGGTCCTCTCGGGCCACCAACAACAAAAGCTCCAAAATCAATGTCCACCCATCCAAATTCTTTCTTCAGACCATCACAGAAGTCACTGTACTCCTGAAACTTGCTGAGGGGGACACAGGCATCAACTAGATCTGGTTCGTATTCTGTGTGCGATAGGGCGAAGTTACTTTGGTCAAAAGTGTCCTTGCCAATGTTGATTGATTTCCACCAAGAATCAGTCAAGTCCTCGGGAAGTCTACTACCACCCTGTTCCTCCGAACACTTTGCAAGGACCTTGAGTGTTGTTTCAACCATCTCCGAATTCCCTGAAGCACCAAAGAGAACCGCCATTGATACTTCATCAGGAATGGGAGTCTTTGCTCGTTCCATGTATTGGACTAGAGACCTTCTGTCGAACAAGAAGACGGTTTCAGGCCAACATCCAGCAGCATGTGCACTCTTACATGCGTCGATTGCTGAGGTGATGTCTGAAAATCCGTAACTTATCCTGTCGCGTAATGGAGGTTTGGGGTATACCTTGAGCGTTGTTTCAGTGATGATTCCGAACGTTCCTTCAGCACCAAGAAAGAGGTTTAGAAGATTATGTGTAGGTAAAGAAAGATAGCTCTTGCCGCCAATTCTGATTTTCTTTCCACTACTCAAAACGACCTCTAGGGCAAGAACCTGATCATACACATATCCGTATTTTGCTCCGTAGATACTGATACCCATACAACTCAAGGCACCACCTATTGTAGAAGAGAGACTGCTCTCAGGATGATGGGCAAAGAACACTCCGTTGTCGAGTGCTGCGTTGTAGATGTTCTCGATAGTTGTACCAGCTTGTGCTGTAATCGTCAAATTCTCGGTGTCAACCTCCATAACCTGATTCAATCCTTTCATGTCGAGAACAATACCACGCTCCACAGCCAATGGATTTCCTGACATACTTGTTCCGCCACCCCAGGTGTATATTGGAACGTTCAACTCATTGGCAATCTTGACAATTTTTACAATCTCATCGCTCGTTCTTGGTTTAACGACAATATCAGGAGTATAATCATCTGCAATTCCCTCTACCGAGTAATCTTTCGAATAGACAAGACGATCACAGAGCTCACTGCTAACATACTTTTCACCTACGACTTCTGTAAGCAGTTTTTCAAGTTTCGAAGAGCCAGACATGGATATCAGTCCAATATATGATAACAGAATAGCAGGAGACACATGTAATATCTCTACTGACTTGAACCAAAAGGAAGAGCTTATCAATGCTGTTCACTATAGTTAATATCATGAGGTCCAAATGTAGAACTAACGATTTCATAGCTCTTTCAGGTCCCCATCTAACCTATCTTGTTACAGCGAATGATCCACGAAACAATAACAAAGCTGCAATCACAGTTTCATGGGCGACACCCATCTCAGTCAATCCCCCACTATTTGGAATAGTGATTTCACCAAACAAGGCGAGTAACAGTGTTATTCAAGAAGCAAGTATGTTCACTGTCAATATTCTGCCAATCACTGCAGTAGATGAACTATTGTGGGCTGGGTCTCATTCGGGTCGTCAATATGAGAATAAGATTAAGGCGGCGGGCCTGACAGCAGTGCCAGGAAGAACTGACAAAAACGCAACTTCAGTTGCAGAAGCCATAGCATCCTTTGAATGCAAGTTGAGAAATGTGGTTCCGATTGGAAATCATACCCTCTTCATAGGTGAGGTCGTATACGTCGATGCTGATGAAAACTATTTCGACTTCGAGAAGGGAATATGGATTCCAGAAACGGTACAAACACTATTTTATCATGCAAGGAATGTATTTCGGACGAATCGCTAGAGTCTGATTGCACATAACAAGGTCACTTGGGTGAACCTCAAACTAGTGTAACTTCTTTGGAAAAAAAGAGTTCCAGTTTCCCCTAGCGAATCTGTGATCACGCGAACGTTATTCCCTCATCCAATGTTTCATACTTGGTGTAGATTCTCACATCGAGCTGTACGAATTCATCCTCACCTATTTGAAAGAAGATTGATGAAAGAGAGGAAAGGGTGCTTAGCAATGGGAATCCTACTCCATACTGGCAAGTACCCAACTAGCCACACTTTGTGCTACTTGATTCCTTTCAGATTCAGGAACAGCATCAATATCGAATACATTCGTATACTTTTTATAATGAGACAACGCATCGAATTGAACCAACTTTTCTTCAGGAATCAGATTTTCCAAAATCCGTCCCCAACATCGCATGAAACATCCGTCGATAAGTATGACTTTGTCTGCTGCTGCAACCCAATTATCAAATCCCGAACCCGGGACAGTGAGTACTTCGCCATGACATGCATGTCGAAACTGGTCTTTTTTCGAAACTATGTTTGCGGCTAATCGAGCGATTTCCCCTCGGATACATGCTCCTGCACAGGCGAGAATGGGTGTTTTCTTCTCCGACATATTTTGAGCACCAGTTTTCTCTCCAATAGGACACCGCCTACTAGTTCCTGTTACTTCTAGAGTAAAATCCGTATTCGGTTCTCTCATAAGCATACTCACATTTTGTATGTCTTCAAATTGTGCTAATATGTAGCTATGTCGAATTTGCTATACTACAGCACCTTCCATAGACCAGAATCACAAATCAGATCCTAATGCATCGAAGCTAATCTCCATATAATGAACGAAAATGTAAGGGAGCTCAACCTAGAGAGGGAGGGGAATGTTTCCTGTTTACCAAACTTGGTAACTTGGCAAATGTTTGTGGATTATCACTCCTCAAGTTGAATGACGAGAGTGAGAACATCCTGATCTCCAAGTACTCGGGACTTGTGTCCTTTCCCTGTTGTATCCTCCACTAGAGTGACACTACCTGGACCAAATGTACGTACTTCTCCATCGCTAACTTGTGCTTCCATCTTCCCTAGAATATAAACGAATATTTGACGCTTGGGTGTGGGATGCCAATCTCCAAACCATCCACAAGGCGCTTTCACGAATCCGTATTTCTTTGATTCTTTGAATTCTGAGAGGTTCAATGGTGGTGCAGGTGGTGCAAAGCTACTTGGTGACAGTTCAACCTCCACATCTTCAAAATGAGTTTCACCGTTATCATCAGTGTACACGCGCGTATATCCAATCATACCACTTTGCACTTTGTAAGAAGTGATTATATCTTTCTACTGGACGCTATAATACTCAATAATTCGGTTGTTGATTCTTAGAAACTATGGTTTCTTGCTAACCGCATAAAGAATGCCAGCCTTGGATGTCACATGTATGTCTTTAAGACCAACTTCAGTGAGTATTTCTTCAAGTTCCTCGGTGCTGATGCCGGGCGACTCATCGAGCCCAAATACATCATTGAAAAGAACTTCAGCAAAAACATTCTCGGTCTTCTCGATTTCGACTATTAGAAGTGTGCCATCTTCCTTGAGAACTCTATACAAACGATGGGCATAGTTCCAAATTTCTTGAACCTCTTTCCCAATTAGACAACCAACACCTAAGAAACTCAACACAATATCATAAGTATCAGATAGTTCATCTAGATTATAGGAGTATGTTACATTGGATTGTCTGTATGCCCGTTTTACTTCTTCATGTTCGAAAGTACTCAAAATTCTTTGACCTGGTCTAATCTTTACCAGCTCTCTTACAACTTCAATTATCCGCTTCATGTGTAGAGATACGTCGCAGCAGAATAGTCTTGCAGATGACATCAGATGATTTCTGAGCTCCGCGGCTCCAGTCTCAGTTATGGAGGCAATCTTCCTCCTAACTGAACCCGTCCTCTCTGTTCTCTGTTCAATTAAACCTCTTTCTCTGAGGGTTTCCAATGCAGGATATATAGTACCTGGACTGTTGATTCCCAATTTCTCCATCAACTCAGTCCCGGTCATCTGTTTGCTTCGTAGAGCCATCATGATCTTGACTTGTAGAGGGCCGGTGATTATTGACCTACTGACACTCATATCTGCCACCTTAGTCTATTTTCAGCACAAGCCCTTATGTCAATATCGGTCATACCGATGATGACATGTGCTGAGTTGATGCAGCTAGTTGAATACTCAGATTCCCACTTTGTGAGAAGTCGTTCTTTCGAATGGAGTGTAGGGAAACTCATGACACGCAACGTCAAGGAGGAAGGTGTTAGAGAGAGAGAAGTCTAGCGTTTATCGCAACAATGACCGTACTTAGTGACATTAGCGCAGCTCCGATAGCAGGACTAAGCAATATTCCGACGGAGTAAAGTGCACCGGCTGCGAGAGGAATCGCTAAGGCATTATAGCCCGTAGCCCATATGAGGTTCTGAACCATCTTGCGGTAAGTTGCTCGTGAGAGACCCAGCAATGTAGCTACATCACGAGGATCGTTTTGAACAAGAACAATATCTGCGGTTTCGATTGCAACATCTGTGCCAGCTCCAATCGCTATACCAACGTCAGCTTGAGCAAGGGCAGGTGCATCATTAATTCCATCACCCACCATTGCGACAGTCAGACCTCTGGTCTGCACTTCGCGTATTTTTTCTGCTTTCTCGTGTGGCATAACCTCGGCGAAGTAGTCGTCAAGTCCAAGTTCGGTCGCCACCCATTTTGCCACATGCTTGTTGTCGCCAGTCAACATCATGACCTGAATTCCCATCTCCTTTAGGTGATTGACTGCTTCTTTTGATTCAGGTCGAATGACATCCCCCAAGGCTAGCGCCCCAACAATCGTACCATCAACTAAAACGTAGACAATCGTTTGACCTGTTTTGGATATTTCCCCAAGACTCTCATCGTCAGGTAGCATCTGATGCTCTCTCAAGAATGCCGGACCCACAACTGATATCTCTTGATCCCCAACAAATCCTGTAGCACCTTGTCCGGGTATTGTCCTAAAGCTGTGGGCATGCTGATTTGATAGACCTCGCTCTCTCGCACCACGAACTATTCCTTGTGCGATTGGATGTTCTGAATGAGTTTCTAACGATGCCGCTAGTTCAAGCAATTCTGATTCGTCCATATCACCGAATGAAATCACTTCTGTCACAGAGAACTTTCCTTCAGTAAGAGTTCCTGTCTTGTCAAAGATTATTGCTTGAATCCCTCTAGCCTTCTCAAAGGCAGCTCTGTTACGAACTAGAAGTCCATTCTGAGCAGCAAGAGATGTTGAAACAGCGACGACCAATGGCACTGCAAGACCCAATGCGTGAGGACATGTAATGACCATGACAGTCACAGATCTTTCCATGGCAAACTGCAATGGGGCTTGAAGGAACACCCAACCGAGCAGTGTAACTGTTCCCACAGTTAAGGCAATCAAAGTCAAAAAGAATGATGCGCGATTTGCTAAGTCTTGAGTATGTGAACGACTGGCTTGAGCCTGACGTACCAATTCAATCACCTGTGAGAGAAAGGTTTCATCCCCAATCTTAACAATCTCAACTTCGATGCTGCCATCGCCGTTAATAGCACCACCAATGACTGAATCATTTGGCTGTTTTTCAACGGGTCTGGATTCGCCTGTTATCATCGCCTCATTCATGCTTGTATAACCTTCCACCACTACACCATCAGACGGAACCCGTTCTCCAGGCTTCACCAAGACTCTGTCTTTTCGTTTCAGCTGTACTAAAGGAACCTCAATCACAACTCCATCCGTTTGAATCAAATGAGCTGTTGATGGCAACAATTTCGCTAGTTCCTCTAGCGCACGCGAAGCCCCCATTATCGATCGCATCTCAATCAAATGGCCAACTAGCATTACATCAACTAGTGTTGAGAGTTCCCAAAAGAATAGGACTCCTTCCAATCCAAAAACAACAGCAGTACTATATGCGTATGCAACTGTGATAGCCACTCCCACGAGTGTCATCATTCCAGGCAATTTGTTTCGCAGTTCACGGACGAGTCCAGAAAGAAATGGATATCCACCATATAGATAGATTGTACTCGATAATAGGAAGAGGACAAGTGTGTCCCCTGGAAACTCAAGAAATGTCAGTCCCAGTAGAGTCCTGATTAAGGGAGACAACACTATGACTGGTAATGTCAGGACTAATGATACGATTAAGCGATTTCGAAAGTCCTTGGCCATCATTTCATGATGGCCTTTGTGCGACTTTTCTGAGTGGCCCATTTGCTCATGGTCGATGCCCTTTTGCTTAATGACATCATCCATTTCCTGATCATCTTCGCTGTTACTATCGTGTTTCATATGTTCGTGGGTCATCACCTAGTCCTCCGCGTTTTTCCTAAGGGATTGGTTCAAAACCGTAATAAGTACATCGAGGGGCGGAACACCACCGTAGAGGGCTAACTCTTCATTAATGAAGAGTGCTGGCGCGATTGCAAACCCATAATCTTCAAAGTGTGGTCGAATTTGACTGATGAGTTTCTCGTAACCTCCAAACATCACAGCTGTAACAGGCAAAATCTCAATCGATGCAGTCAACCCTATCTTCTCAAGAGTCTCCTCAAGTCGTGACCGATACTGTTGATCATATGACTCCATGCGTGGGTCACAGCATGCTGCTGATAAAATTACGAGTTTGTTAGTCATATAGTATTGCTCCTATCCTTCTCAAGCTAGCGATACCATGGATGTCTGTTTCGAGAAGAGGGACCATCCTTCTTGACATGCCGTTGAACCTTGCATCGATGTCTTGCAGGTACACTTCCTGGGTCGCTTTTCTTCTCTCGAGAAACCAATTCCCATCGAGAACATTTGTCTGAATGACCTCATTTACAATAAGTGCCTGCACAGTTATGGAAAATCCAGCCAAATCCTCAATAGCTCTTGAGGTTTCAGCGATAGGTAGCCTTTCTGGCAGGAGGACAAGACTGAATGCTGTCTTCTTGGAGTCTGAGAGGTTTCTTATTGCCTCATCGTATCTTTTCTTTTCGCTCTCTAGCCCTTCAATCATATCTTGATCGCTGGCCCAACCAAGCGCTGTAGACAATTCAGTTCTACTCTTAATCTGTTGAGCCATAAAATCTGACCAATCAAAAGGCATTGAAAGCTCCCTAAGGGTGTGTCCAGTAGGAGCAGTGTCGAAGATAATCCTATCATGTTTCTGATTCTGCATGAAACTCACAAACTGGTCGAAGGCTGCCATCTCTTCCGCACAGGGCGTATTCATCACTCCGCTGCCAAATAGGCTCGTGAGGTTCTGCGTGAAATTCTGAAGCCGTTGCTGGAAAGCTCCTGTTGCTTTCTTTGGGTTGATAGTGAGTCCACTCAAGTTCTCAAAACCCTTTATTTTAGTGAGACTTGTTTCGCCAATATCTTGTTCAAATATCGCTGGAAGACTTACTGTGGGATCAGTGGCGATTACGAGGGTATCATAACCTTGGTCTGCTAACCAAACGGCTGTCGAAGCCGCCATAGTAGTCTTGCCTACTCCACCTTTTCCTCCAAAAAAGAGGAATTCGTGGTTTTTCATTAATCTCGTGAATTCATCTGTAGTTTTCATCGGTATAACCGATATTGGATTGACCGATATAGATATAATCATTCGTGTTGGAATCCGATATTGACCGCAAGGGTGGCTGATATTGACTTAGTAGAACGGTAAATCCTAGTACGAGAACTGAAATTGTATAAATATGAGGGAGTGCTTAACAGAGTGAGGAGAGGAAAGTTCCCTGTTAACCAAATCCCGTAAGTTTCTACCTCTTGCCAGAGTAGAGACTCGGTGAAATTTCTAGGGCTGTTTTTCTAACGCTCTCTTCAGACGGGAATTTTCTGAGAAGCAACCGACCTGATGGATAGACTGTGATAGATTGTCCATCTTCACCTTCAAGAATCAATATCACAGGTAATTTAACTCGAATCCTCATCCTAGTGAGTGATGCTAATTCTTCACTGACCGATATAAGATCAAGTTTGGTCCTCTGCCTGGATTTCACCTCAAAAGCTGCACCATCAGAACAAAGTTTGATGATGAAAGGGTCAGACATTCTCACTACCCTCCTTTAGGATTAATACTTCGGAATCAGAAATTTCAGCAGCTATCCAACCCATGTCCATCTTCTCTTCTATCGGTTTAATAGTATCAGGATTTGAATAGACCGTGGGGTACTTGGGAGGTAATGAGCAACATGAAACAGCTTCATGGGCAAATTCGTATGTGCGAATCCTCATTGCCATTTTCAAAATCTCGTCCTTGTCATTTCCAATGCAGGGTCTCAAGATGGGAATCTCAGTTACTGCAGTTTCCTCAGCAAGTAGATTCCTGGTCGTCTGAGAGGCCTGTTCTCCTATTATCTCGCCAGTTACAATTGCATCAGCATTTTCTATAAAAGCCACTTCTTGGGCCAGTCGATACATATTTCTCCTGCAAAAAACACATGTCATCTTTCGTGGAGCATGTCGAAGCACTTCAGTCAAATCTTCGCCATGGGGGACAACATACATCTTAATCTCATGACCATAGATGTACTCAGTGAGCCTCTTTGCTTGTCGGATTGCTAGGTTTCGAGTAGATTCATCCCCAAAAGGAACATTGTCGAAATGGAGGAAGACCGGCACACAACCTCTTTTCATCATCTTATAAGCTGCAATAGGAGAGTCAAGACCTCCGGAAATTGTACACACGACTTTTCCTTGACTTCCTGTGGGCATGCCACCCACACCATCAGTCCACTCCTTTGACAGGAACACCTTGTCATCGCATACCTCTCTGTTATAGGTGTCCGTTAAGAGAGAAGACTCAGTATCTGGTGAAACTATCACTGGTGCTGCGTGTGAAACGCCAAAGACTCCAGATGCAACTTTGTAAACCTCTAAGGCGTCGCTTGTACTGATGTAGATGAAGTGGCACACAGGTAGGATTTTGTCGAATGGAATGTCATGGTATCTCAATGCAGATTTGAGATTCCTAATGAGTTGTGTAGTCAGATGTTTTTTGCTTTCTGATGAATGATACTGAAGCTCATCACATCTGAGCAACACTCCATCATATCCTTCCAATTGTTTCACTGCTTCCATCAGTTATGAATCCAAAGAAAAACTTCGCATCTTTCAGTGAAATTTCGCTGATATTCAGATAAAGCTGATGACATGGTTGTTCTGTCAACTGGACTAACGAATTGACCAATTCTCAATGCTTAAGACTGCCAGATGAAAGTTGATTTTGAATAGAAGAATGAATGCTAGTAATAAGAAGTTCGACAAGATCAGCAGAATGTTTAGTGGAAAGACGATTTTGGTTGCGTTTAGTGGGGGTGTGGACAGCACTGTTCTCGCACACATTGCTAGAGAATCAGCAGCTAAAACGAAGCTATTGACTATTGATAGCATTACATTCCCAAGATCAGAATTGAAAGCAGCTGAAGATGTAGCAGAGGAACTGGATATCGAACTAGAAATTATACAGGTTGACGAGCTCTCAAACAAAGAACTAGTCAAGAATCCTGTAGATAGATGCTATCATTGCAAGAAAGAACTATCATCTGTCTGGTTGGAAGCCGCAAAGAATCTTGGTATAGATTTAGTCGTAGAAGGGACTAATGCTAGTGAAATGGGTGGACATCGACCTGGAGCTAAAGCGCTTGAGGAAGCTGGGATTGTTTCACCTTTCATAGATGCAGGTGTTACGAAGGAAGAAATTCGGACTTATGCAAGAGAGGTGGGACTTTCAGTTGCAGACAAACCATCCATGGCTTGTCTCTCAAGCAGATTTCCTTACGGTACTGAAATAACCGAAGAGCGTGTTAGGAAAATTGATAGAGTAGAGAAGAAAGTGAAGGAGATTTTTGGCATCGAGTGTGTGCGTGCAAGATTCCACGGAGATTTGGTACGGATTGAAGTAGGGAGAGATGAGAGAGAGAGATTATTTGATGAAAGCAAATTGGATAAGCTAAATAAGTTTGCTAAAATTGTTGGATTCAAGTATGTCACATTTGATGCTTTTGGATATAGAACCGGTGCTATGAACGAGGTTCTAGAGTCTTAGCGAATTGAGTATCGTGCATTATGACTTATGCAAAAGAGATAGTTCCCTGTTCACCCAACCCTGTCAGCCTTTACTTCTTATCCATCTAAAGATTCCATTATGAATCCAAATTCTTTAACAGAAACAACAGACAGATTGACATGAGATATATAGACAAGAGTTGAAAAAAAGTTAGGAGTGAGAGAAGTGACCTCTAGAAGTCAAATGATGCTAAATCGCTTTCTTGGATCTAAGACGCATTTGAGTATTGAAAGGACTAAGTTGCATACTGATTCGATGAAATCATCCGAGGGAGAACCTCAAATAATCAGACAAGCGAAGGCTCTCGCAAACATACTGAAAGGCATCTCTGTGACGATATACCCAGACGAGCTAGTTGTAGGTAGTGTTACGGACAAAGTTCGGGGTGCAATGGTTTATCCAGAAGCTCATGATTCGCGAATTGTTCCAGAGCTTGAAGAGCTGAAAACAAGAGATTGCCGAGTTATAGAAGTCACACAAGAGGACATCAGTGCTATGCAAGAGGAAATCGCTTCCTATTGGACTGATGCCTCCTTGATAGCGCAAGCTGACAAGAAGACTCCTGAGAAGATAATGGAAACCTTGTACGCAGGTTCTGTCTTCATTCTCACAGAGGTCGCTGGATTTGGCCACTTAAGCATAAACTATCCTATGCTTTTCTCAATGGGCTTTGAAAAATTCAACGAAATAGCAGAGAAACGTATTGACGAATATAGTGGAACAACAGATACAGAGCTACTCAACAAGATCGACTTCTATAAGGCAGCTAAAATCGTAGCTGATGCAATAATCCAATTCGCAAATCGATATTCCAAAAGTGCAGTGATGTTAGCCCAAGATGAGAAGGATTTCAAGAGAAAGGCAGAGCTTGAGAGGATTGCTGAAATATGTCAATGGGTTCCTGCGAAACCACCAAGGAACTTGCACGAGGCAATTCAGTTCATTAGATTCACCCACCTTGCTCTCACCATCGAAACATATGATGGGCAAGCAATCTCAATGGGACGGATTGATCAATACCTTCAACCATTCTATGAGAATGATATCAAATCTGGAAAATTGACAAAGGAAGGAGCACTAGAGCTTGTAGAAATGCTCTGGATTAAGACGAATGAACATGTCCCTGCATTTGATAGCTTCACTGGGATGTATTTTGAGGGGTTGTTGACAACACAGGCAGCAACAATTGGGGGTATTGATGAAGAGGGATTTGATGCAACAAACGAGATGACTTACCTGATTCTACAAGCTACAAAGAATATTGGACTTCCCCTGCCAAATGTCCATGTCAGGATTCATCAGAAGAGTCCTTCAGATCTTATGGGAGAGATTGCCACTGTTGTTGCTTCAGGTGCGAATAATATAGCAATTTTCAACGATGAGGTAATTGTCAAAGCATGGAAAAAACAAGGGATTTCGGAAGAGGAGGCTAGAAATTATGCAACTGTTGGATGTGTGGAGCTGGCTCCATTTGGCAACAGTTTCACGTCATCAGATGCAGCACTCTTCAATCTCGCTATGTGTTTAGAGCTTGCGTTGAACAACGGTGAAACATTACTATTGGGAGCAGAACTTGGTCTCAAGACTGGCGACCCTCTGAAGTGGCAATCAATTGATGATGTTATCCAAGCATTTCAAAAACAAGTTTCATACTTAGTGGGACTCATGGCAGAGGGTTCAAACTCTTTCGAACAATTGAATATGGATATGATGCCAACCCCCTTACTTTCACTCTGTGTAGAGGATTGTTTTGAAAAAGGTCGTGACATTACGAGCGGTTCTGCAAAGTACAATTTCACTGGTGTTCAGGGAGTTGGGATGGCTGACGTTGCGGACTCACTCGCAGCAATCGATCAGATTGTCTTCAGAGAAAAGAAAGTGAGTATGCATGAACTCATAGTCGCCTTGAGGGATGGATTTGAAGATCAGGAGTCACTTAGACAATTATTACAAAATAGGGCTCCTAAGTATGGTAATGACGAGAAGTTCGTAGATGATTATGCTCAACTCGTGTCACAAATATATAGTGAAGAAGTGGAAAAGCACAAGAACATCAGAGGGGGAGCATTCATCCCTGGTATGTACTCAGTGACTACGCATGTAGCGTTTGGTCTGTTCACAGGCGCACTACCCAGTGGGCGCTTACCATCCACTCCTTTGAGTAATGGTGTTTCACCTGTAATTTTAGCTCCTTCAAAAGGTCTGACTGCAGTTCTTAATTCAGTCACAAGCATTGATTATACACTCTATCCAAATGGAGTTGCCTTCACACTAGCATTGGATCCTACTTTTGTGGAGGGAAAAGATGGCTCAAAGTCACTTATTTCCATATTGAAATCTTATGTGGAACTAGGAGGAATGCACATACAGTTCAACTTGATCGATCCAGAAACCCTTCTTGAAGCGCAAACCAACCCCAGCTCATATCGAAATCTACTTGTAAGAGTTGCAGGGTATAGTGCATATTTTGTGGACTTAGGGGAAGCAGTTCAAAATGAGATTATTGGAAGATTCCAGAAGTCTATACATTGAGTATTATAAAAGAGAAAGGGTGCTCAACAGTGGGCGGCAAGAAAAAGGTCCCATAAGCTAACCCGCCCTTAGCCTGTACCTCTCTCTGTCCGAGGACAGAGCAAGCTATTTCACAATTTGGTCGTCCATTCGCGACAAAAGTTACTGACACGTTGTAAAGGCAGACTATCATCTAGTAGAACTAATGTCCTTTATTTCTTGCATCCTCAAATTATAAGCGAATATCTTTTCGGAATCGGGAACAAATTGGTTTGACTCAATTTCTAGAGCTTTTCCCACATGTTCTTCAGCCAATTCAATAAGTTGAGCTCTTAGATATCTGGTTCCGAGATAATAATGAGCATATGATGATTCAGGATATTTCTGAACGTAAGTTTTGGCAACCTCCAAGGCCAGGGATTCTTCTCCTTGCTTATACATGCTACTCGCAACTTGGGAGTAGATTGATTCTGGAATGAGAACTTCGTACCCGTATTTTTCTGAGAGAGTTTCATAGAATGAATTTACAGCATCTAATCCATTGTCAATGATTTCCTGTGGAATCATGTCGTCGGAATGAAGTGCTCTCATTCCCTCGTATAGTGCTCTGTAAGGACCAAATTCGTGATTCTCAAGAGGAATCTCTACAGCCTTGAAATTGGTACTTTTCTTCAAATGACTTGATAAAAGTGGAATAAAGCCATCTCTAACGCTTCGTCCTATATCTCCTCCTTCTTCAGATCCAATGGTTACAATTAGTGGTTTATCAGGTACTTTTCCTTGATCCAGTAGAGATTTGGTTCGCTCTACATAGAGGTCTTCGTCCCACCAAAGACTTGGACTAATGGCTAGATAGGCAGAGAA
>JBHLRZ010000040.1:0-26756 GCA_048882045.1 Candidatus Thorarchaeota archaeon
TCATCGAGAACACATAGGAGAACATGATGGGATGCATATGCACCACAGATTTGAAACTCATGAGCGTTTCCGAAATGTTTCTCTGGATGCTGATATGAATTGGACCACAGACGGAGGCAATGAAACACGATTTGAGCGAATGGATGGCACTCATTGCCAGAACATGGATTTCGTGGACAGTGAGTCTACAATCTCTCGAGGATTCTTCAGTTGGCTAGATACAGCTGTTATCACGTGGCCTGGCGGAGAAACCGAAGCAGTTAATGTGACTGCATCCTATCTGCCTCGAGGCGATGGGGTAGCAGTATATCTCGCATATCCCTACTTCGACAACGGTAGCATTCTGCATGACCCATCAATCGGACTGTACGAAGAAGGTGTTCCCTTGGTCAGTACACCGGTAAATCTCACACTTATAGCTGGAATTGGAGGAGTAGCTATTATCGCACTACTCATCGTAATGGTCCGGAAGAAATAGTCTCTCTCTAGACATAAGGTCGTAAACCAGGGTAGTGGACCACTCCACTACCCACCATTTTCTTGCCACACGAGAAGTCTTATGAATACGTAGCAAAGTGAACTCATACTTAATGGAGGTGTGTAAAGTGCAACAGAAGTTCTGGTTAATGGCAATTCTGATTGTCACATCTCTATTGGTCGTTCCAGCACAGGGAGATTTTGCGCTTGCACAGTCTGAAGGACTTGTTATTGATCCCATTGACATCAAGGCAACTATGAACTCTGATGGAACAACATCTATCGATATTCACGCACGAGCAGTCAATCTAGGTTCAACTCAAATAACATCAATCGTTTTCCGCATTGATTCACTACAGGTGACCGTACTCCAGACTGCTGTAGATGAAGCCGTTTCTAGCTTTGAAACAGTTCGATTGGATAGGTATACTGAGATCAACATCTCACTGCCTGTGCCACTTGATGTGAATAATTCGGTATGGTTTGACATTTCACTAGAATCAACAGATCTCCAGTCTGAAGGGTCTGGATCAGACATCACGAGACTCCAAAGAGTCTTCGTCTTTTACATAAATCCCTCAATTGAATTCGCCAACTTCACATTCACTGCATTTCTACCCCAGGATGCAGTGCTCTCCCGAGAGTCAGTGGTCCCACTCTTCCCGGAAGCGGACTCCAACTTCACTGATGGTGACACCCTAGCTTTTGTCTGGTTTACTCAGTCACTCCAACCTGGTCAAATCAGTGTCTTTACTATAAAATATCAGATTCCAAATGATGATCCGGTTTCGACTCAGTCTGACCTCATTTCCTTCTCTATTATAGCATTACTTGGGATTGTAGCAGGAATCGTTCTCACTCTGGGAGGACCGAAGTTCTATCAACGAATTCGAAGGATTGGCGCAGTCAGATTTGTGGGAGTAACTGCTGAAGAAGAAGAAGTCTTGGAGGTAATACGACAAAAGGGAGGATCTTGTCCTCAGAAGGACCTCTACACCGAGTTTGATATGTCTCAAGCAAAAGTTAGTATCATTCTCAACAACCTCGAAGAACGTGGTCTGGTCAGAAGATTCCGCGAGGGAAGAGAGAACGTAGTTCACATAATGGAGAAGTGAATCGAAAGGCTTTATATCACACTCAGAGTCTTCAGCAATCGAATCATCAACCTGAGGTGTGTTCTTGAGTTCTTCCAAGAAGATTCGTGTATTAGTAGCAAAACCGGGGTTGGACGGCCATGACAGGGGTGCTAAGATAGTAGCCCGTGCACTTAGAGACGCAGGTATGGAGGTCATCTATACTGGCCTCAGACAGACCCCTGAGATGGTTGTGAATGCTGCACTTGATGAAGGTGTCCATTGTATCGGTCTCAGTATCCTGAGTGGGGCACATAACGCTTTGTTTCCTAAGATAATGGAACTCCTGAAGGCAGAAGGTGCAGAGGACATACTTGTCGTCGGAGGAGGAATCATTCCTGAGGACGACATACCAAACCTGAAGAAAGCTGGAATCTCCGCGATTTTTGGTCCTGGTACCCCCCTGGATGAGATTGTTGAGTTCATCAAATCCAATGTGATACTCTGATTCTGACATTGAGAGGGACAAGTCTTGCCAGTGACCGAACTTGTCAATGGAGTTCTGAAAGGTAGACGTAGAGACCTCGCTCGCTTGATTACGCTTATTGAGAACGAGGACAGTGAGGTTGTAGATGCTCTCAGTCAGTTGTACCGTCACACTGGGAACGCACATATTATCGGTGTGACAGGACCTCCTGGATCTGGCAAAAGCTCACTTGTCACAAAACTAACAGCAGAATTACGCAGTCGGAAGAAGACAATTGGTGTTGTCTGTGTAGATCCATCAAGTCCCTTTACTGGTGGGGCTCTTCTGGGCGATCGGATTCGGATGCAAGAACACAGTCTTGACAAGGACGTCTATGTAAGGAGTATGGGTACTCGAGGTCATCTTGGAGGTCTCGCTAGAGCAACTTCAGATGCTGTAAAGGCCATTGATGCTTTTGGAAAGGACATAATCTTTGTTGAAACTGTTGGAACCGGTCAATCTGAAGTCGAGGTCATTGATATCGCTCATACAGTGTTGGTAGTAGATGTACCGGGAAGTGGTGATGACATTCAGGCAATTAAGGCTGGGATAATGGAAATCGCGGACATATTCGTGGTAAACAAGATGGACCAGTCTGGTGTTGACAAGAAGGTCAGCGAAATCAACGCCATGTTGGATATCGATCCCCGGAAACATGAATGGAGACCTCCGGTCATGATGACCAACTCTCGAACTGGCGAAGGTGTCGATGAACTCGTCGACAAGATAGCTGAACATCTCAGGTTCCTGAAAAAGAGTGGCCAGTATGAACAGAAGGGTCTCAAACGCAGCAGAGAGGAACTGCAAGAACTCATGAGATACAAGCTCACTCGCGAGCTTTATCAGAAGTTGGAAGGTCGCCCTGAATATGAAGCGGCTATCAGGAAAATCGCAGAGCGAAAGGAAGATCCCTATACAATGGCTGAGCGATTGCTGGCTGAGTTTTTGTTCAAAGAGAGTAGGTGATGAAAATGGGGGATAACGAGAAGCTACGAGAATCACTGAAGAGATGGGAAGAGGAGACTGTAGCAAATACTATCGATCGGTTTCCAGAACGAAGGGAAAGCTTCGAAACGATATCTGGACTCCTGACCAAGCGGCTCTATACTCCTGTGGACACTCAGGAACTGGATTATGAGAAAGATCTTGGATTTCCGGGTCAGTACCCTTTCACCAGAGGTGTACAACCAACTGGCTATAGAGGTCGTTTCTGGACAATGCGCCAGTATAGCGGTTTCGCCACAGCACGTGTAACTAACGAGCGTTTTCACTTCTTACTCGAACAGGGTCAGACTGGTCTCTCGGTAGCTTTCGATCTCCCAACCCAGATTGGATATGACTCTGATGATCCACTCGCTCGGGGAGAAGTCGGAAAGGTCGGAGTGGCCATATCCTCACTTGCTGATGCTGAGATCCTTTTTGACAAAATCCCCCTTGATAAGGTCAGTACTTCAATGACAATAAACTCCTCTGCCGCTATCCTTCTTGCAATGTACATTGTTGTAGCTGAGAAACAGGGTGTTTCTATGGACAAGCTGAGGGGCACGATTCAGAACGATCTGCTAAAGGAATACGTGGCACGCGGAACATACATTTTCCCTCCAAAGCCATCGATGAGGATTATCACTGACATCTTCAAGTTCTGCAGCGAAAACATGCCGCTGTGGAATACGATATCCATCTCGGGCTATCACATCCGTGAAGCTGGCTCGACCGCAGTCCAGGAGGTTGCCTTCACACTCGCTAATGGTATTGCTTATGTTCAGGCTGCCATTGATGCTGGTCTAGATGTTGATGCATTTGCCTCGAGACTGTCCTTCTTTTTTGGGTCGCACAGTGACTTTCTCGAAGAAATCAGCAAGTTCCGAGCTGCACGTAGGCTCTGGGCAAGAATCATGCGCGAGCGGTTCAAAACAAAAGAAGACAGTTCTTGCAAGATGCGGTTTCACACACAGACAGCTGGATGCACACTTACTGCTCAGCAACCTGAAAATAATGTCGTACGAGTCACTCTACAAGCACTTCAGGCTGTACTTGGTGGGACTCAGTCATTGCACACGAATTCCAGAGATGAGGCTCTTTCACTACCAACTGAAGAATCGGTCCAGATTGCTTTACGGACCCAACAGATAATCGCTCATGAATCAGGAGTCGGTGACACAGTGGATCCACTGGCGGGATCATACTACATCGAGAGCCTTACCAACACCATTGAGAATGAAGCGATGGATTATATCACGAAGATAGATGACATGGGTGGAGCTCCGATGGCAATTGAACAGGGTTATGTCCAGAGGGAGATCCACGATGCCGCCTATCAGTTCCAGAAGAGTGTGGATGAAGGAGGGTGGGTTGTTGTGGGAGTGAATAAGTTCACCGTGGAAGAAGAGTCTCAGTTCGACTATCTGAGAGTAAACCCCGAAGCTGAGCGAGAGCAGATTAAACAGCTTGAAAGTGTCAGGAAGAAACGCGACAACAAAAAGGTCAAGGAATCATTGGACTCACTTCGACAAGCCGCCGAGAGTGACACAAATTTAATGCCACCAATCATTGAGGCAGTAAGAGTATATGCCACTCTAGGCGAAGTCTGTGGTGTACTGAGGGAGGTCTTCGGAGAATACAAAGCTCCCGACATTCTATAGGAGAGATATCATCATGGCTATTGAGAAGATTGATCACATAGGTATTGCAGTTGACAGTATCGACAATTGGATTGCATACTATAGAGATGTGCTTGGCCTAGAGTTCAAGGGCATTGAAGAGGTTGCTGAACAGAAAGTACGTATCGCATTCTTCAAGATTGGTGAGAGCAAGATAGAGCTACTCGAACCAACCTCGGATCATAGTCCCATAGCCAAGTTCCTTGAGAATCGGGGTGGAGGTATTCATCACATCGCTGTACTTGTGGATGACATCGAAGCCGCTCTTGAGAAACATCATGATGCCGGAGCTAGATTGATTGACATTGAACCAAGGATTGGCGCACACAATATGCGCATTGCATTCATTCATCCAAAAGCCTCTGGCGGTGTCCTCATGGAATTGTGCCAGGAACCTGATTGATTCGACTTCAATTTGAAACGTGAAAACCTTATCAGAGTATTTTCTCTAATAGTTTGCACTAAGAGGTGAGTGCAAAGTGTCGAAGAAAAGCCCAGCGACACGCTATGAGTATTATCGGGCTGCCAAGGAGCATGAAGAACACAACCAGTTTGAGGAAGCTCTAGCGGCATATGATAAGGCAATAGAACTGAGCGAAACATATGCTCATGCATGGTTCAACAAGAGTAGGCTGCTTTACAGAATGGAAAAGTATGGTGAATGCATCGGTTGTGCAGAGAAAGCTCGTCAATTAGAACCAATTTGGAGTGACCACATTACCCGAATGATTGAGGATGCAAAGAGTAGAATGTAAGCTACTTCAGTAATTGCTCCAAGGCTGAAGCGATTCTATCAACATCCTCTCGGTCAATCATTCGATTCATGACTATTCTAGTTCTGACTCCATATCCCCCGTAGACCTTGATGTTCTTCTTTGCCAATTCTTCAGACAGTTTCATCTGGCTGATGGAGAGATCTTGTAGCTCAAGGAACAGGATATTTGTGTCTGGTTTGTTGACAATGAGATTAGGTATGTCCTTAATCTTTTCAAAGAGCAATAGTGCATTCTCATGGTCGTCTTTTAGGCGATTCACCATCTTCTCAATTGCTACAATCCCCGGTGCAGCAATGATTCCAGCCTGTCTCATCCCACCACCGAGCTTCTTTCGAATTCTGTGTGCCTCATGAATGAACTCTTCAGTCCCTGCGATTATCGATCCCACAGGAGCTGAGAGACCCTTACTGAGGCAGATCTGAACGGAGTCCACCTCCTCGACCAGTTTCTTGGCTGGAACATCCAATGCAACTGCCGCGTTGAACAAACGCGCTCCATCACAATGAACCTTCATTCCAAGTTCATGAGCAGTTGAAGCAAGGGCGTTGACCTGTTCTGGACGGATCACAACTCCTCCTGCGTAGTTGTGAGTATTTTCAATGACGACCATTGCAGTTGTGGCATAATGGGCATCATCGGGACTAAAGACCGACCTGAGTGTTTCAGGGAGGATGTAGCCACGTTCACCCTTGACAGGTTTGGGATAGAGTCCTCCCATCGATGCCATTGATCCACCCTCGAAGAGAAACGAATGAGACTTCTCCTCAACAACTATCTCGTCGCCTCTCTTTGCCTGGGCAAGCATTGAGATGAGATTCCCTTGGGTTCCAGATGTGACTAGGAGTGACGCTTCCTTACCGAGTTTTTTTGCTGCCTTCTTCTGAAGCTCATTGACTACCTCGTCTTCGCCAATGACATCGTCTCCGAATCTTCCTTGCTTGTGGGCATTGACAATCGCTTCAATCATTTCATCAGTTGGTTGTGTGATCGTATCACTACGTAGGTCGAGGGTCTTCATAGTTACAGATGCCGCAGTCCTTCGATTTAGCCTTAGTGATTGTGCTCTATTGACAATGCATAAAGGGCAGATATTTTTCATCGACTCGCGAAATGGTGCATTTTGGAGGCAATCACTTTGATCGAGGAGGAGAAACTCAGCTATATCAACAAGCTTCGACTCTTCGGCAGAGACGCTAGACTCTACATCAGCACTGCATTCATGGGTGCATTTGCTTGGGGCATTAGTGGAGTGATTTTTAATCTCTATCTCCGAGATGCAGGGTTTCCAGAGGACTTCATTGGATTTTTCCTTTCAGTTTCGATGTTTGCTACAGCTGGAATCGCCTTTATTGCTGGATTGATATCGGACAGGTCCAGTAGAAGACAAATAATTCTCATTTCGAACATCATTGGATTTGTTGTACTTGTTGTACAATTCACCACCCTCAATCCACTTGGTCTTCTGATATCTCAGGTTTTTCTGGGACTATCGAGTGCTTTTAGAGAAGTTGCTTGGTTCCCGTATGTGACGGATATCTCAACGAATCGTGAACGGGCTCATCTGTTTGCTGTCGGAGGTGGAGTGTCCCTTCTTGGAGTGTTTGCTGGGAACATCCTTGGTGGGATCATGCCACAGTTCTTTGCTGATTGGCTTAGCATGGAATCTACTGATCCACTCGTCGTTCCTTATCGCTATACGCTATGGATTAGTCTTGTTCCAACTGCAATTGCTATCTTGCTCATCGCCAAAATGACAACAGATACTCCTTCTCCCACATCAGATCGATTGGCACTTAGAAATGTAAAGAACTGGGGATTCATTGGAAAGTATACGTCGTCTGTAGCTACTGTTGGACTTGGAGCTGGGATGATCGTGATGTTCTTCAACCTCTTCTTCACACATGAATTCCCAATAGATTCTGGTTTGCTAGGCCTGATATTTGGTGTAAACACGATCATTCTTTCAGCTGGCAACTTCTTAGCACCTGCACTGTCTGATCGAATTGGTAAGGTTCGGACTGTTGTGTTGACAGAGGCGCTCAGTATTCCATTCCTCGTAACTCTCTCATTTGCTGACACACTCGAGCTTGCAGTTTTGGGTTATGTAGCGCGTAATGTACTGATGAACATGGCTGGTCCAGTATCCAATGCTTTCTTCATGGAAGGCCTGACAAAGGACGAACGGGCTACCGCTGTTGGAGTTGTACGGTCTGCAGACTCATTGGTCAGAGCCATTGCTGCCAACATAGGTGGTTGGCTATTGGCACTCGGACTCTATCGACTTCCATATCTCCTTGTGTCGGGACTCTACATCTTCGGAATCGGGTTCTTCTATGGTTTCTTTAGGAACAAGGAACGTGATCTGAACCTACTTCAAGACATTGAACTGACTATAGAGAAAGCACCAGAGGGTTCCATGGATGTGACATGACCTCTAACGACGTCGTATAAATGCAAACACTACTGCCACTACTCCAATGGCAACAATCGCGACAGCTATAATCATTTCCGTTGGTAATCCACTATCAGGTGGGGTAGTAGGTGCTGTTGGATCAATCAGTGAGATATCTCCGATTCCTGTACCTGAAATACTACAATCTGCTCTGACACTCAACACATCTCCGTGTACAGCAGGTATAACATACGTTGCTGAGAATCCTGAGGTTGTGTTTTGGGTTGAGTATGTCTTTGTCAAAACCTCCACAGAGTTTTTCTCTATTCGAATCTGTGCTACGTGATGAGTGTTTACATCAGTTACAGCATGGACGATATCAACAGACAAGGTTTGCGTACCAAAGTCATAGTCAAGCGTCATCGGTCCTGGTGGGTGCGCACTAACAGGTGCTGCTTGAATGAACACCATAGCGAATAATATACCAAGCATTGTTAGACTCTTTCTGTTCATATTCAACACCTGACCTCTCAACGTATCTCTAAGAGAGATAATAGTGTTTCCCAATTTTGATTCAATCTCAACGTCTAACAAAAGCGACTGCCAAGACTATAACAAGTTCTCTAACAGCTCCAGCAGCAATTATCAATGTTAAATTCATGTATCCGTGCGGATGAGGACTTGTTGTTCGATAACCGTTTGTTTCATATGTTGCTCTGTCTTCATTGAGTTTGATGATACGAGAGATTTTCCTTATTGACCGCAGTGTCTTACAGTTTCATTACAGTAGCGAAGAATCACCTAGTGATGATGATATGGCAGTCCTCTCCTCTGGATTCTTGTCTGCAATTCAAGACTTTAGCACTCACACTCGTTCAGATGCATTGGATTCTTTCTCTACTGAGAATGAGTATTTCTTGTATCTCCGTTTTCCTGACTCAGAAAGAGTACTTGTTGGAGTCTTTGACAGAAAAGCACCTGAAGTATTTGCTCGTGAAGCCATGGAGAAGATTCAATCGATTCTTCTCCAAGTTGAAATGCCTGAAATTGAAGGTATGCAACTGGATTCAGAAAAGAAAGAAGAAATTTGTCAACATATCTCACGAATCAATACTCAACTCTTCAGTGATGAACAATTATCAACTATCGTCATTGATCTTCTAAAGAGTAGAAATGATATTCCATTAGCATTTATTGTAGATTCTAGTAACAATAAACTGATCACAAGTTTCTCAAGACCCAAACCCCTGTTCAAAGATTCACAGGTACGTGAGTTTCTTCTTGTTCATTCTACTCTCATGAAGACATTGGAGAATCTAGGTCTGAATTCTCAATATTCATACTTTGTCATAGAGGCTGACGATTATGCTGTAGTTGCTTGCAATGGAGGTCGGCTACTCAGTGTTGCCAGTGGTGCAATGAAGATACCCATCGAGAATGTATATGAGGCTGCAACAAGTATCTGCTATGCTGATGTTTTCGACCCTGAGATGGAACCAATTCAGGCTGGAACTGTAATTTCTGAAACGACATTTCAAGACGGTAAAATGATCAGCAGTACTGGTATTGGTTTTTCAGGTCCGGCTCAGATTTTTGTATCAAGTTTGGTGAAGAACGTAGATTCACTATTCAGATCCTTGACCAGACGTCCGTTCAAGGTGTTCACAATCCGCATTATCGGAACTCCCTCGTTTGGATTACTACTAAGTCAGACTGTAGATGGACTTAAACTGCAAATCACTCAATTCTAGTAAGGGGAAAGTCATTTTAGAGCAAGTGTTGATGAACTAAAAACTAGAATCAGGATTGCATTACTCATGAGTCAATCAAGCAAGGATGATCAACAGCTCGAGGCTGTATTCTTGTATAGAGGGATTCTGGATGCGTATGATGCGGTGGGTACAGAACTCATTGGTCCAAAAGTTCTGGATGAGCATGTTCTCCCAAGAATGGTCTACTATGTCCGTGAGTTCTTACCAGAGGTGTTTTCCTACAGAGCAGACTCCTCTCAACTTGTAAGCGAACTGAAAACGTTCATCTCCGAGTTCCACGAAAAGGTGGATGAGGCACAAGCCAAAGGAACTACTGAAGACCTCACAATAGAGGAGATCTGGAAACTACGAGCTGCAATATTTGGATACGAATCTGTCTTCATCAATATCCTTGGTGAGGCTGCTATCAAAGATTATGTTTTTGTGAGAATGGCTGATATTCTAGCAGCATATCTTCCTGAACAACTTCTTGATCCAAGTGTAAGTTTGGATGATAAGCTTCATGCATATGCAAAATACATCTCTGACCACAAATTCGTGAAATATGCGCGAGTCACAACTGATGGCAATAAAGTGACAGTAGCTGCTAACTACTGTGCTTTCTCAAGAATCCATGATTCCGAGGCATATCAAAATCTAAATGTCCGATTTTGCCCTTGGGGAATGATTGGTTCTTCAATTGTGGCGGCTCATGAAGGAAAAGGTGCACTCCTAAAATCGAGTCTATTCACAACAAGTGGAAGCGTAAGTGAAATCGAAACGAAATGAATGGAGGAAACAAGTCTGCAGTTCTTCTTTGGTTTGCCAATCTCATATATCATATTGATTCTTGAAGTCATCGTACTTATTGGTCTAGCAATTGGCTGGATCTATGGGTCTCGGAGAATGAAATACAAATTGCATCACAAAGCAGTCTATTTTGTTGTGTTAGTCCACATATTGACTGTTGGTGCTTGGATGATTCCCAGAGCTCTCGAACGGATTCCCTTTATGCTCGCAAATCCGATTCAAAACTGGTACCAGATTGTTCACGATTTGATAGGGATTTTTGCTATAGTACTCGGAGCGAGTCTTGTTGTTGTGTTTCTCATCAGGACTGGGATGCCTCTGAAACTTTTGAAGAGGACAAGACCTTTGATGTTCCTGA
Source organism: Candidatus Thorarchaeota archaeon (assembly GCA_048882045.1). Taxonomy (GTDB): domain Archaea; phylum Asgardarchaeota; class Thorarchaeia; order Thorarchaeales; family Thorarchaeaceae; genus SMTZ1-45. The sequence continues at coordinate 10,824 of JBHLRZ010000040.1, forward strand.
CTGTTGGGACCTGGATTATTGCCTTCATTCTTGGAGTTTACTGGTTCCTGTTGGCATGGATACTAATCTGAGGTTAGGCAGAGGTTTGTATATCATTGAATATTGATGATTGCTTTAAGACTGAGATTCTGGTTCCGCGAGTGATTCAGTTTGACAGCGTAGAATCAACAAGTGACGAAGCAAAGGTCCTATTGAGCAGAGGGGAAACAGAGGGCCTAATAGTATTCGCTATTACTCAAACTTCCGGAAGAGGAAGGAGAGATCGTAGTTGGCTATCCCCAATCGGAGGTCTCTACTTCTCTATAATTCTGAACCCTCGACTTGGTTATGACACAATCCCGTTAATGGGTCTTCTCTGTGCATGCGCAGTAAGACGCGCACTTTTCTCTCTCGGATTAAATGTCCAATTGAAATGGCCCAATGACATTTTAGTTGACGACAAGAAAATCGCTGGAATTCTCAGTGAGGCTGTTACTGTTGAGAACGACGTAATAGGAGTCGTCATCGGAATAGGAGTCAATCAAAACTGCCCTGTTTCAGAAATGCCTTCTAGTTTGCAATGGCCTACGACATCAATCATCGATGAAATTGGGTCCGAAACATCCAACGAATCTCTTCTCTGCGACATCGTAAACGAGATCGATTCTCTCCTTAGGATTGTGGAGGTCAACTCTTCCTATTCTGCTATCCTCGAAGAGTGGAGAAAGACAAGTTCTACACTTGGCAAATCTGTGCGAGTGCACGAAGATAACAAACTCATTGATGGAATCGCTCGTGATCTTGGAGAAGATGGATCTCTTCTGGTCGAAACTGAAAACGGCGTTGTCCACGTTTTGTTAGGAGACGTGCATCACCTTCGTTCAGGAGAGTGAGGTCATGGAATTCCTGGTTCTGTCTGATATTCATGATTCTTGGACCCATCTGAACAAGATGCTTCGACTAGCACAGGAGAAGGATGGAGTAATCTTTCTTGGTGACTTAATGGCTTTCAGAAAGATAACTCAGGAGTCGTTTACAAACTTCACAAAAATCAAAGATGCAAGCGATTGGCTTATTGGAGTGCCTGGAAATGGTCCACTTCTAAAAGTACGTGAATACTTTGATGAATTGGGAATAAACCTGCATTGTAAAGGTAGAACCATTGACGACATAGGCTTCTTTGGCGTAGGTGGAGTACAGGAAACAATAACATCAATCGCAGAGCTGAGAGAGTTCTTCAAGAATGAGGACACATCAGAAATCAAGCCAGATGACCGAGCAATGGACGCTTTGAATACATTTGGAATACTACATGAGAATGGCAAGTTTGTGGTTGAAGAATGGTCCTATAGGAAATTAAGCGAGATGGAGGTGTATGCTAGTCCCTTTGAGCATTCAGAGAATCGGATTTACGAGATACTCTCAACAGCTCTCAAGGAAATCAAAGGTGCATCAATTCAGGTGATGGTCTCACACGTACCTCCGTTTGAACCTGGAGTCATCAAAGCATTTTCAATTGGTGTTTCAACAGGGAGCAAGGCGATGTCTAGGTTTATCAAAGACACCCATCCTACCCTCTCAATATCAGCACACTATCATCGTCACTACGAGTTCATGGTGAGCACAACAAAGTGCGTCGTGTTTCCTGCAGTCAAGAACGGATTCTATGGATTCCTGTCCATCAATCATGATAAGAACCAGATAGAAACCTCAGTTCATGCTTTTTGATTCCACCTTAAGACATAATACGAACACAGGAAGTTGTTGCTTTGGAGAGGTACTTTGAAACCGACTGTAGTGAAGATTGATCCAAAGCAGCTAGCAGAGCTTCGTAAAATTCTATTAGTTTCCAAGGAGTCCTCAGATCTTGCGACCACAAACAAGTATGAATCCTTCAGAATTATGTTTGCAGGTGAAGCCATAGTTGGATACACAAGCGGGAAAGTAGTCAGTAATGGTCCATATTCAGCTGCAGCTGTTCAGAATGCTATTCTCCAGATGCGTTCTGTTGATAATGGTCAAATCGTGATTGGATCCGATGAGGCTGGAAAAGGTGAATGGCTCGGACCTATGACAGTCGCTGCGGTCGCTTTGACACCGCAACAATCTGCCATGTTGCGTTCTTTGGGAGTCATGGACAGTAAGAGTGTGTCTGTTATGCGAATTGCTGAACTCGCTAAGTCTGTTCGTATGAACTCGATGCAAATTCAGAGTCTTGTCATATCTCCCGAGAAGTTCAACAAACAGATAGAAGAGTTTCGAAGAGAAGGAAAGAATTTGAATGACATGCTTGCCTGGGCGCATGCCAAGGTCATCTCAGATGTCTACGAATCTTTGAAGAAGAAAAATCAGGACATCAAGATTGTAGTCGACCAGTTCGCCAGGTTGAAGACAGAACAACGTCTTGCAAGGAAAATTGATTTGAACACTGTAGAACTCGTTCAACGACCAAAAGCAGAGGATGAGATTGCAGTTGCAGCGGCGAGTATTGTCGCTCGTGAAACTAGGGAGGATTGGTTGGATAGAACTTCGGACAAACTGGGTCTCGCCCTTCGTGATTTGAGCATTCAAGAGGCCGACTCGCATCCAAACAAAGGAGGGTTCACAAAAACCTCCTATATCAAATCAGAGCTAAAACGGAAATGAGTCAAGAGCTCTGTTGAGTTGCAATAGACCGTATTGTACGGACTACTTTCTTGATGTCTGGATTTGCAATACTATACATCTTCCGAGTTCCATCTTTTCTGAAGTTTAGAATTCCTGCCCTGACCATTTTGGTAAGATAGGCTGAAACAGTAGACTGAGCTAGTCCGAATTTCGGGAATATCTCACATTGGCATTGTTCTCCATCCATGAGCAAATCCACGATCTGAAGACGGACTTGATTACCTAGAGCTTTGTGGAAATCTACTCTCCAATCCTCTTCCTTACTTGACTCCATTACAATCACTCTCTATTACATAGGTTCTCCTATCCAGAAATCTTTCTTTCGCAAATATCTTGCAAAGTATACAAGTCCAAGCATAATGGGGACTTCCCAAAAAAGACCCATTGTTGTACCGAGAGCAGCAATAGATCCGACTCCATACATGGAAACTGCTGTGGCAATTGCAATCTCAAAGTGGCTGGATGAACCGATTATCACCGTAATGGTAGCTTCTCTGTATGCCAATTTCGCCATTCGTGTCACAATAAGATTGTACCCAACTACAATTGCAAACCCGATTAAAAGGGGAATTGATACGAGGCCTAGCAAATCGGGATGTTCAAGCATCACTGTGCCATTCAAAGAGAATAACACTACTAATGTCGTCAATAAAGCAAGAAGCGCTAGGTTCCCCACAGCTGGCCTGTATCTGCTTTGGAACCAATCCATTCCCTTCCACTTAACTAGAGAGCGCCTTGAAACTATACCCAGGCCTAAAGGAACTCCAATAAAAACGAGTACTGAAATTACTAGAAGCACTCGATCTATGGGAATGTTGGATATCCCTGTAAATATCGCAACAAGTGGTGCGAATAGAATGAGGATCGTGATTGTATTCAGTGTCGTGTTGACAACATTCTGTTCTTGATTTCCATCTGCCAGATATCCCCAGACTAGAACCATTGCAGTACATGGACTCGAAGACAGTAAAATCACCGCAACGATTAGTTCCTCATTACCAGGTAGGAAAGTTTGAGCAAGTGCAAATCCGACTATCGGCGCTACTATCCAGTTCGAAATCAGAGTGAGAATAATGGGTTTCGGATTCTTCCTAAGTTTTCTCAATTCAGAAGCTTGAATTCCTAGCATGGCTGGATACATCATTAAGAACAAGCAGATACCAATCGGTATTGATATTCCAGCAATTTGCCAGGAATCGATTGCTATACTAATGCCTGGAATCAATTGTGATAGAATGATACCTAGAATCATGCAGATGCCAATCCACAAAGGCAAGTATTTCTCAAATGTATTCAATTCTCTACTAGGTAATTGGGTTTCAAGAATCTCATTCATGGCCTATCACGAAACAATTATCGAATAATTGCGATATTTAAATAAAACGAATATCTCAATTCTGATTAGCGTTTAAGTGTCCTTCTTCTTCTGGTCTTCTCCCAAGCTTTCTTAATGTGATGTGCCTGATGGGCTTTTCTTGACCTGTAGACACTGAGGTTCCCGTACCTATTATCCACTTTGATCTTGTTTTGGTGGTGAACAACTTCTCCAGGTCTTAGTTTTCGACCTAACTTCCTCTCAGCCTTCCATCGATGAACAAGCTTTCCAGAGTCGATGAACCTGAGATATCCCTGCGCATCTCTGTAGGTCTTCCTAGACATACATTAGAGTTCTCGTATCATCTTATAGGAATATCCGAAAAAGCGAGTAACCGCGCTCTAAGCCTCTGGGGCAAAGAGATTATTCACTATCGAACTTGCAGAATAGAACTGTGAGACTTCTCCTCCGAAATTCTCCAATGCCTCTCCATAGATCATGTCAAACCGTTCCGCAAAGTCCTCGACCTTCTCAAGTAGAACTCTGTACGGTTCTTTGGTCAGGAGCATTGAGATGAAGTTATCCCGTTGAGCAAAGAGAATGTCAAAGTCACCAACAGAGAGATTGTGGAGCCCCTGTTTGCTCTGTGTAATCTCCTTCACCATCTCCTGAACACCTGTGATTCCTGCGGCTGTAAGGTTCTCATCAAGCTCAACTGCAGACTTGAATTTGTGATGAAATACAAGAATCCCAGCTGAATGAATTACATAGAGCTCCAACATCTGTTCGTCCCAATCGAGCTCGTCAAGAGTTGGTGAGCTAAGAACTGCAATTCCGAGAATGACAAGACCTGTCACAAGGAGTGCAGCTCCGAGAACATAGTACTGTTCACCAAAACTGTAGACAAGGTCGCTTCGAAGCAAGTATCCAATAAACCCGATTAGTACACCAAAAAAGATCATTCTCATACTACTTCTCACAGCTCCAGTTGTGTTCTTCACAAAATAAGCAAAGAATAGGAACAACATTCCGAAAGCCAAAAGAGATGCAGAGAGAGCGAGTAGAGTGAGTAATTCTCTGGGTGCAAAAACGGTTACAATTGCGATCAAGAGAACCGACCAAGTGAATATATTACGCGTACGATAGGGAAGGATTCTCTCAAGTGCAAGGAAGAATCCCATCAGAGCTATCATCATTGCAATGTATCCGGTCTTTGTCCATAGTAATGACGCTGGGTCTTCTGTGAAATAGAAGTCAGTCATCATGAATGAGAACGTATTTAGGACCATACCAAGCATAAACACTGCCCAAGCTAGTCTGACATCTGTGAGTTTTCGTAGTGGGCTTTTCCTCCACTGATTCATGAAAGTACCAAAGAACAGGAGTGAGTAGAGAACTACTGCTGCATGTAATATCATGACAAGGTCTCTTGTGAGAGTCAGTTCAGTGAATGGAATCATCTCTTTGTCCTCACCTGATTCCTCTGCAATGGATTTCCATCCCTCAATAAGGTTATGTGGGTAAATCCAACTATCCCGTGAGTGCTTTGATTTCGTTCACCATACTCTCTTTGGCTGAACTTTCTCCTCTGATCTTATTGATGGCTGATGTCACTGATTTGATGGTCTTACTGTTGCCATTCCGTTCAAGAGTCTTTACTGCAAGACTGACAAGTGGTCTTATTGTATCGTGCAACAGTGGATAGACAGATGATGCGTCGACTGTTTTACCAGGTCTCTTGATGTAATTGTTCATCAGACCGATGACACCATTCACGGAAGATAGACAGAGGTCTGCCATCGGTTGACTCTTCACCAACTCCTCGCAAATTTGTTGTTCGCATCTATCAATGCTTGAAATAAGGTCCTCGACCAGTTTCAGAGCCGCTGAGAAAACTGCTTCAAAGTGCTCTCGATCTCTTACTGGCGCTTTTGACAGATCTTTGAAAGCTTGCAAAGTGATTGAAATTCTCACCTCAAACTTGTCCTCACCAAATGATGAATTCAAATCCCCAAGTTCTGTAAGAGCGAGTTTCGCCCGTCCGCTTTTCATAAGTTTTCCAAACTCTTTTGATACAAATGATATGTCCTCTGAATCGAATCCAAGAAGCTGCCACTTGTTCCTTAGATGGGACATCATACCAGAATAGTCTCCAAACTTGACAGCTCTCTGCATCCCTTTCTGAAACACTCCATTTACAATCCGATGAGCATTCTCGTCCAAGGATGCTTCACTGATGTTTCGGGTAAGAATGTCAGATGCTGCACCATCACCCAAGGTTTCAGCCAATGATAACGAAATCAGGTCTAGATTATTGATGTACATAGCAAAATCTAACTTGACAAGTTTCCCTGCTCCAGCTGCAAGTAGATTTCCTAGGGATTCTTCATCCGTTAATTTCCCCTTTTCACTCAAAATCATGACTCTACGGCATGCTTTAAGCAATCTTCTTGCAAACTTTCTTGGAGTAATCGTTTTGTCTGAAATCGCTTCTTCGAGAAGTTCAAAGCTGGTCTTCCTCATTCCCACGGTTCCTGATATTGAATCCTCTATTGCCTTCTCAATCATGGGGCCAATGTCACCCATTTTTTTGAGTTCTTCTAGATTTTTGAGTTCCTTTGCAATATCGTCTACCTTTACATCTCCCGCTGCAGCAATTTGCTCTTCTATGAATTTTCCGAGACTGTCTGGAACCACAACTGGCTTCTGCCCGGATTTCGTCATAGTTGAAACAACTTCTGGTACTGGTTCAAAAGAAGGAATCTCTGAAAGAGGACCTGTAAGAGCAAACAGACCCTGACTAATTGGGTTCTCTAGGTGTTGATTTGCTAGATCTAACGCAAGTGGGTCAATCCTATCAGTACCAAAGTTCTTGGCTGCAAAGTAGGAGTATGCTAGAAGTAGGTCTAGTCCTCCAGTCTTGTCAACCTCATACTCTGCCTTGACATGCTTCCACCCATCATCAAGCGCTTGACTCTCAATGTTCCGTCGTCCAGCCACTCCCATCTCTTGTGCGACTAATCGGAAGTCGCCTACGACAGGATGGTCAACTTTTCCTCTTAGAACATCAGCAAGAGTGTCATGCATGAACTTCAAGGAGAAAAATCGAGGGTCTCGAGATAGGTACTGCTTGAATGCATTGAATGGTCCTGGACTGTCAGACGGTTGTTTTAGTGCAAAGAACATTTGATTCAGATGGACCTCATGTGTCTCATAGTTCGGCATGTCTGCCAGGCAGAGGAGCGTCTTGATTACAGGTAGAGCTCCAGCTCTTGGTTTGTATATTGTCCCATCCAACTCAAACAGTATTCGAGCAAGGATTCCTGCAACATAATCTGTCATTCCCCTTGGTGCAGTCTTCAATCGATTAGTTGTGAGCTTGGAAATTGTGCCTGCCTTTACTTCAGCTCCAATTTCCTCAGCTAAATATCTGACATAGATTGGGCTTCCCTGTGCACTCTCTACTATTGTTGTTAGCGCCTCCTTCTCATAGGTTATCCCTTGACTCTCTAGATGTTTCTTTACAATATCCGTCATCACATCATCTGAGATATTTGGGAGATTGATTGGAGTGAACTTACTTCTCAGATTTAGGGGTAGACGCGACCAGTCCTGATCACGTGCAGTGGTGACTATACCGTTCACATCCCTCTCGACAACAGCCTTTGCCAACTCCCGCGATTCAGGAATGTCATCACTGAACAGAATCACTCCTTCCTTTTCGTGTGTCCTGGCAACATCCTTTGTGTCCCACACAAGTGCTGTATCGTGCTCCTTGTCCAGTTCTTTCCAGATTGCATACATCACTGTTGTCTTCCCAGATCCTGGAGCTCCGAGGATGACAACATTTTCTCCGTCTTTTGCACTCTTCACTGCTGTATTGATCACAGTCTTTCGAGCTTCTTCTATTACCAACACATCTTCAAGATATGTTGGAAGTCTCCAGACATTCATAATTCGACTTTGTGAATCCGGTATCTCGTAGTAAGAGAGCATCTCATGAAGGATTCCAAGGTTCTGCAGAACCACTGTTAATTCAGATTTCATTGTGTCTACGAACTGTCCGGTTTCAGGTGCATTTGCTCCGAGTTGGTTCATTGCAGTTGCTACTGGAGCCGCTACATGCACTCCTCCTTCTCTAACTGCTTCCTTGAGTGAATCCCTGACTGCTGGGTCTTGAATAGCTTCTTTGAAGAAGTCAATCAACTGATCTGGCCGCACTCTCTGTTTGTCCTCTTGCGCCTTCATAATTGATCCAGCAGCAACAGCCAATATCGCGGATCCTGAACCAATCATAGCGAAGTTAGCTGCCACTGCTGAAGCTATCCCTAAAACCTTCTTTGCACGTGGACGTTCAGCGAAATAGCTCGTTATTGCATCCTTGAGACCCAAGTTGTTCACTACCTTAAAGTGGATGCGACTGAAGGAGTACGTGACTAAATAGGTTTGGGGAGTCTAATTCTATACTCCGTTGCGTAGAAATGCTGTATTATATTCACCGTGGTTCTTAGAGATTAGCATGATGCGCTCAAGAAACTCAAAAATCTTGTTTGGTATCATTCTTGGAGCTATTGTTGTTTCTGCCCCAATCATATTGATGCTACTTCCCCAATCTCAGAGTGAAATTAGCGTATCGCTGCTAATTAATGATGGCGTAATGATCGAAGCAAATGGTATCCGAATATTCATTGATCCTCTTTTTCTCCCAAGCAACTATTCAGACATGCCTGCTGACTTGATTCTCATCACACATGCTCATGGTGATCATTATAGTCCGCTAGACATTGATATCGTATATACAAATGACACACTCTTTGTGTGTCCAGAGAATATGACTGAAGCTATCGACAGATATGATGGCTTCGGAGTTAATCCTGGTGATACTTTTCTCTTTGGAGACATCAATATCACTGCTTTCCCACTTTACTTACCTGACTATCCATCTGGAGTTCCTAGTGCTCATCCACGAGAAAGTAACTGGACAAGCTTCATAATTGACATTAATGGATTTACTATATTCCATGCTGGTGATAACAAGTACATTGATGAATATGAACAATTGACGGATAAAATCGATCTTGCTTTTCTTCCGATATATTTCGACCCTGGTCTAGGAGCTCTGAATGAATCACTCCTCCCCATTGTCGATGCCATCAACACCATCAGACCTCGCTCGATCATTCTCACCCACTACATCGGAGCCATTCGTGAAACCTTCATCTCTGAGTATAGTATTCTAGTCGATGATTCTGAATGTGAGATATTGGATATTGAATATTGGACAGATCTCATCTTTTAAGTAAATGAGAACGAAATATGACATAGCGATTCGAAACCGATGCTTCCTTTTCTTGTCAGGTTCTAATACTGGAGAGTATGCAAAACAGATGGAATTGAGAAACTCGTCTTTGCACATATCAAGACCCATTTTTAATTTTCACATATATATTTCATTTTTTATATATATCCAAAATATTTAATAATGATGAAATCTATGATATTCAGTCGCGCTTCAGGAGGATATGGAATGATTGTAATAACTTGCATCAATTCATTATCTAATGACAAACCAAAATGTCATCCACTATTAATCTCAGCTCTAATCTGCCCATATCCTCCACCAATCTTGAGGATTCAAAATCCTAAAACAACGAAAAAAGGCAGGAGCTGGCTTCAAAATATCTGGATCCCTCTTTAACCGGCATCAAATTTCATGTATATTTGGAAGGTCTCATGCGCAGGCCTCTGATCCCCACAATTTGGCTCCTGCCAATCCCTGTATCATCCACTCTTGTCTTACTAATCTAGTCGAATTATGCTGCTACTGAATCAAGAGTGATTACAAAGCCTGTGGATTTTCCTTTTTCCAATGAAATACTCCAACCATGAGCTTCAACGAGTTTCTTAACAATTGAAAGTCCAAGACCCGTACCTCTCTCCTTAGTTGTAAATCCTCTTCTAAATATGCTAGATCTTATGTTGGCGGGGATTATAGCTCCATCATTTCTAATAACAATTGATGTGCCAGTAGAGAGTTCAATTCTTCTAACTTCAATCTTAGTTGGTTTACCGTGTTCAATAGCATTCACAAGTAAGTTTTGAAATATCTGACTGATTCTTTCAGGACTGCCCATGACGTTTGGTAAATCATCAACTTGAAACGAAATTGAGTCTGGCAAAGTTGTTTCCGCAATTTCTCTTACGATTGTATTCAGGTCAACTTTTTCTTTTTTCTCGATTACCATACCCGCGTCAGCAAGCTCTGCCGAAGCCTGAAGGAGTACTGCAGATTGTTGGGCAATGTTATCGATCCTCTGAAGTGTTTCTCCATCAGGATTCTTCAACATAATCTTGGCAAGAGAACGTATGTTTTTCATCTTATTCCCAAGGTCATGTGACATCATATGTGCTAATTCACTCAACTCTTCCTTTTGTCTTCTAAGAAGGTTATCTGCTATTTTCCAATCAGTGATATCCTGAAATATGCAGTGAGTCTGCTTGAAATTACCATTTTCATCATATGCTACTCTCCCATTGAATCTAGCAACTAGTATTGTTCCATTACTCTTTATCATCTCAAACTCAATGTTTCTCACAAATCCATCTGATTTGAAATTCGGAAAGATATCGATGAACAACTCTTTAGACTCTGAAGTCATGAAATCGACCAAGTATTGACCGACAATATCTCCTTTTGTATATCCCATTATATCAAGCCATGCTTGGTTCACATTGACGATTTCACCATCTACATCTAATGTTTGATATCCCAATGGAGCTTTCTCAAATAGGTCTCGAAATCTCTGTTCACTAGCCTCTAGCGCTCTAAGTGCATTCTTACGCTCAGTTATATCAATTGAATACTCAATCATTTGAATAACTTCATCTTTATCATCAAAAACCGGATAGGCATGAACTTCAACATCCCGTGGATTGCCCTTTGCATCAAAGTGAATGTGCTCAGTTACGACCCTACTCTTTGTCCTTGCGACTTCGGAGAGAGGACAAGGATGGTCCTTTCCAGAACAAGGTTCACTATTCAAATGAGTTATTGAGTAGCAAGTGCCCTCTATTTGTTCGATACCATTTCGCGCAGCGCGATTGGCCATCTGTATTGTGTAGTCGTTGACATCAACGACATAGAAGGGATGATCCAATGATTCAATCACTTCATTCAGAAATTCCACTTGCTTTTCTAGGGCTTTTTCTACCATCAATCTTTGAGAAACATCTCTCGATATTCCAAAGAGTACAGTTGATCCTTGCCATTTCCCCAAAGATATTTGGGTTTCTGCTGGGAGCTCGGTTTCGTCCCTTCTCATGAGTGGCACCGGGCAAAAAGTAGTCTTACCAGCTATCATTTCTTGCAAAATTGCGGCAGCTTCGTCTCTTCTTTCAACGGGGTGCAGCTGAACAGCTGGAAGTCCTTGAAGTTCCTCTTCACTGTATCCGAGACGTTCTCTTGCTGATTTGTTTGTGGTTATTATCCGTGTATCTAGGCCGACTATAAAAAGCATGTCTTCAACAGTGTCAAAAAGGGTTCTCAGGTTTTCTTCACTAAGTATGAGAGTCTGTTCTGCAATCCTTCTATCTTTTGAATCTAGAAACGTAATAACAACTTGTCCAGGTGAACTCTGAAAAGCAAAAATATCAAGTGCTTGAGAAATCTGTCCCTTCTCAAAAGAAACTCGTTCTCCTTTCCACAATGAGCCATTCTTAGCGATATCCCACAATTCTGAAGGGATTTCTCTATCTTCAAGTGATGGGAACGTTTCCTGAATTGTTCTACCAATCAAATCATTGTGATTCACACCCAAGATATTATCAGCTGCTAGGTTCTTTTCTACAAGAATGAAATTATTTTCTGAATCTAGTTCATAAATGTGAATACCCATAGAAGCGGAATCAATGACTTGTCTGAATTTGGTTTCACTTGCTTTGAGATCTTCCTCCGCACTTATCCGATCAGATATGTTTTCCGCCATTCCAATGATAAAAGAAATCTCCCCGTCATTATCACGAACAACTGTTACTGTTAGATTAACCCAAATTGTTTTGCCATTCTTAGTGATGTATCTTTTAATCATTTGATAGGTGTTTCTTTTCTTTTCAAGCACCTCTTTAAACAATGATGCATCTACTAAAGCATCATCTGGATGAGTGAAATCTGCAATTTTCAATTGTCGAAGTTCTTCAATACTGTATCCTAACATCTCTTGATATGCAGAATTCGCTTCTATGATATAGTCATCAGTGCCAACCAAAGTCATACCTATTCCAGCTTTTTCGAAGATACTTCGGAATTTTGCTTCACTGTTTTTCAGAGCTTCTTCTGCGAGTTTCTGCTTAGTAAAGTCCTCAAGAATCCCTATGGTGAATTCCGGATCTCCGCTGTAGTTTCTAACTAGTGAAACTGTCAAGCGTCCCCATATTTCTCGTCCGTCCTTGCGAATATAGCATTTAATCATGTTATAGCTGTCCCGTTTCCCTTCGATCAGTTCTCTACTGAGACGCGATTCAATCTCTCGGTGTTCCTGAGTAGTGATATCGAATGCACTGATTCCTCTCAGTTTTCCACTACTGTATCCAAGCATGTCTTCTAGAGCATTGTTTGCCTCCAAAATCTCACCAGATACATCTACTCTCGCGACGCCAACTGCAGCATGTTCAAACATTGCTCTGAATCTGGCTTCACTTTCCTGTAATCTCCTCTCAGCCAACATGCGCTCTGAGATGTCTAAAGTTTGGATGATGAATCCTCTTGGATTTCCAGAGCTATCAATACCAAGTGGTGCAATAACAGATTCAATATACTCTTCTCCAGATTTGATTGTTTCAATTGCTGTTCGTTCCTTGAACAAGTCAAAATTAAAGATCCCTTCGGATCTGAGTGTTTCACCAGCAAGCATTTTCTGTTTGTCATTTTCTGATAGATTTGGGTCACTGAAAATATTGTGTCCTTCGAGAGCATGTTCAGAAGCAATCCCGAAAAGATCCAAACAAGCTTTGTTTGCTCGGATAAATACGCCTTCCGAATCATATGCATTAATAGCTATTGGAGATGCTTCAATAATCGAGTTGAGGAACTCCTCACTCGACTGCAAATCATCACGCAATTTTATCTTTTCTCTGATATCTTCGACCATGCCAATTATGAACTCGGGTTCTCCGGCATCGTTTCTCTTAATTGAAACATTTAATCTCCCCCAAACAATTTGTCCCTTTTTATCGTAGTAGCGCTTCTCAATTGTATATATGTCCCTAGTGCCTTCAAATAATTCTTGATTTAGCCGAAATTCTTCTTTCCAGTCATCTGGATGAGTGATCGATTCGACATTTAATCTTGTCAGTTCGTCGTGTGTGTACCCAAGCATATCTACAAGTGCATTATTTACTCGAAATAGACTGCCATCCATTCCAGCGTGCGACATTCCAATCGGGGCATGATCAAATATTAGTCTGAATCTAGATTCACTGGCTCTTAGTTCTTCTTCTGCTTGTTTCTTTTTCGTGATATCCAATCCTGCGCTAAGGATACTTGAAGAGGTGCCCTCAATTTTAGTAAGCACAACATCATGCCACTGAATCCAGTGAATGTTCCCATTTACATCAAGGACGGGACCTGGAACTCCTGGTGTTGTTTCCCTATCTCCCGAGATTACACCAAGCATATAGTTGCGTATCTCATTTTTTTTCCATTCGGGAATGAAATCATCAATCCAATTCTTGCCAATGATCTCCTCTTGGGGGCGTCCAAGAATTCGGCAACCTTCTTTATTGATTAGTGTTATATTCAGATCGGAGTCTGTTGCAATTATCAGAGTGCCTGCCATATCCAAATACGTTTCAGCGCGAACTTTCTCTTCCTCCAATTTGTCTTCTGCTAACTTTCTTTTAGTGATATCCAGGATGGTGATAAGAATTGCAGGTCCTTTTTCTAAATCAATCAAGCTTGATCCAAGGATGAGCCAAATCCTCTTTCCGCTTTTATGATATCCTTGAATCTCGAATTGTGAAGCAATACTCCTCTTATTTGTCAGATTAATGAGATGATTCATGAGTGGTTCTCTTTGGGATTCATCAAGAAGTTCAAACACTCCGTTACTACCTTTTTCTGTTAGCTCTTCGACATTGTAACCAAATATCCTCGTTATTTTTGAATTACAAAATTGGACCGTCATTGTTTCAGGTTCTAGAATGATAATACCCTCTTCAGCATTTTCAACAAGAGTTTGATACTTTCGCTCACTTTCTTCAAAGGCTCGCTCTGCATATCGTTGCTCGCTAATGTCTTGTCCTGAACTAAGTGTACCAACTATTTCTCCTTCTTCATTTTGCAGCACACTATTTACCCAAGAAATAATCCTCTCTTCGCCCGATTTTGTTTGCACTAATGACTCCGCAATCCTAGTTTCATTTAGTTGCCCAGCGATGAGTTCCGAGAAGAATTCTACTGTGTCCTTTTGTATTTTCTGTGGGACAAAAACTTCGAACCAATTTTGCCCAAGAGCCTCATCTTTGGAACACTCAAGAACTTCACACCCTTTCCTGTTGATTAGTGTTATATTACCGTCGATGTCTAACGCAACCAAAATGACCTCGGCTATATCCAGATATGATTGAGCTCTGTCTCTTTCTGCCCTAAGTAGTATTTCTGCTTGTATTTGTGCAGTCACATCCTCAACCATTCCAATAGTAGCTTGCGGAAATCCTTCTGCATCTTTTATAAGAGATACAGTCAGCTTTCCCCAAACTGTTTCGTCATCTTTCCTGACATATCGTTTCTGAATTCGGTATTGTGTTTCTTTGGCATCCAACATGTTTTGTAATGCCATGTCATCATGTTCTATGTCCATCTGGTGTGTAAAATCATTTGTTTTCATTGTCAAGAGTTCTTCGTTATCATATCCTAGAAATTCGCTAAGGGCTTCGTTTGCTTCAAGGACTTGGCCATCCATTGTAACAAGAGCCATGCCTATTCCTGCGCGTTCAAAGATCGCTCGAAATTGAGATTCGCTCTCTCTAATTGCACTTTCTGCCTTCACCCTTTCGGAAATGTTATGACATATGTGAACAACGCCAGCTGGATTTCCATCCTCCTCGAAAATTGGTGAAGTCGTGACCAAGTAGGGCTCACCAAGATTAGGATCAAGAATCTCCACCGTAGCTTTTTCTCCGGTTTCCATCGTGATTATGTGAGGACATCCAGGAAATGGACTATCTGACTTATGCATCACTTCATAACATGCCCTGCCAATCAAATCTTCACGACTACATCCTAGCGCATCAGCCATGGACTTGTTTGCTTTTATTATACGAAAGTCATTATCTAACACAGAAACGAGATCCGGGAGGGAGTCGAAGGTATTCCTCCATTCTCTCTCAGCTAATTTCACCTCATTCTCAGCTTTTTGACGCTCTGTGATATCTCTTATAATAACAATAATGCTCCTTTGATCCTCGTGAAGATCCAGATCAACGGTTAACCATTTATCGATTGCTTCCAGACTGAGTTTGAAATCAAAAGACTCTCTCTCTCCAGTTGCCCTGACCTCTGATGAGAACGTGTGAAATGGCTCCATGAAACTGGATGGGAACACAACATCTGCGGGTTTTCCAAGAATTTCCTTAGGATGAGGCAGATGTGGATTTCTATCAGGAGAATGAAATTGGATAAATCGATTCTGTTCATCAAGTACATAGATTTGGTCGCTCATGGATTTTACTAAAGTCCGGTATCTTTGCTCACTTTCGAAAAGAGCACGCTCAGTCTTTCTACTTCTGACAACATTTCTGATGTAATGCCCAATTTCAGTGAATAGACTCTCCAAGTCTTCACCCTTTTCTAGGTAGTAATCAGCGCCCAAATTAAGGGCCTGAATTGCCACCTCCTCTCGACTTCTTCCAGTAAATATAATGAATGGTGTGTTGCACCCACGGTCTCTTAGCCACTCAAGAATTTGAAGACCATT
>JBHLRZ010000041.1:0-23754 GCA_048882045.1 Candidatus Thorarchaeota archaeon
CCAAATCTATTTCATGTTTGTCTTCGCAGCTAGTTTGTCTACAACCGCAGAAAATGCCTTAGCAGCTTTTGAATCAGGGTCTGAAATAACAAATGGAGTACCTTCATCACTCAATGTGATGATTCTCGGATCCAAGGGAAGAGTACCGAGATGGTCGACTTTGTACTCCTCCGATGCTTTCTTCGCAGCTCCTTCTCCAAATAGTTTGTAGGACTCTCCACATTTCGGACACACAAATTCTGACATATTCTCAACAATCCCCAATATACGAACTCCCATCTTCTCTACAAGCTGGATTGCTCTGCGAGCGTCAAGTACTGCAACCTCTTGGGGTGTCGAAACGATTACTACTCCATCAATTCCAGGAATCAATTGAAGAATACTTAGTATCTCATCTCCTGTTCCAGGAGGAAGGTCTACAACTAACACTTCAAGGTCTCCCCAGCAAACACCTGACAAGAACTGGCTTATTGCCTTCGCTACCAACGGTCCTCTCCAAGCAACTGCATCATCATCTTTTTGAAGGAGAAATCCCATGCTCATTACTCGAATATCTAGTGGACCCAAAATTGGTTTGATGACTTCTTGCTCCACCGTCGGATGTTGACCTTCCAGTCCCAATAGCTTTGGTACATTCGGACCATAGATATCTACATCGAGGATACCCGCAGTTTTTCCCCGTTTTGCGAATGATACAGTGAGGTTTGTAGCTACAGTTGTCTTGCCAACACCGCCTTTTCCCGACAGAACAACAATCTTGTGTTTCACACCTTTCATATTCTCTATAATCTCAGGCGGTAATTGAGGTCTGGACATTACTATCAGTTTCAGTCGCGTTCAGAATCATTATTCAATATTCCTGTATGGAGATAATTTTAGCTAACTCTGGAAGATAGCTAAGATTTGTCTTGCAAGTGTTTCATTTGACGCTGCTACAATGTTCATCATCAAGTCAGGTTTCAAAGGACTACAGTATCGTGTCCCATCAATATCAAGTACATACCCTCCAGCTTCAAACACCATATGCGTTCCGCTGAGATGAATAATTGGGAGCATATCTCTTAGATCTACCAAGCCATCGAGGAATCCTGCCGCTGTCCAACAAAGGTCAAGAAGATTGCTTGCAGTTCTTCTGATATCATGGAGCGATTTGATTGCTTTGAGAGACCTATCCATATACACACTGTCCCAAGTCTTCTTTGTGTCGTATGAAACGATTGCCTTTTCGAGCTCGACAGGAGGACGGACTTTCACGCTTTTGTTATTCCTGGATACCCCTTTTCCAGTGATTGCGACATATGTTTCCTCAGTGAAAACTGAATCAATCACGCTTATTTCTACATCATCTGTGGTCATTTTGTCTTTATACGGAACTATTGAGATTCCAATCGTAACCAAGGGTATTCCACGTTCTATGTTTGCTGATCCATCGATAGGATCAACGATTGCTAGATACTCTGGTGTTTGGTCACTCTCTACAAATCCCTTCTCTTCAGTGAGAATTGCGAAGTCGATGCTTGAGCTCTGGAGGATTGAAAGTATCTCCTCCTCCGCCATCATGTCCAGTAGGAGGGTCTTGTCCCCATAAGGATTGACAGAACCTGTCTGCTCTGATGACTGTTCAAGGTTCTCCAAGATGCACCTCTTTGCTGCTGAAATTGCTGTATGGATTGTCTTCAAAGCAGTCATTGTGTCCACTAACTTTGCTGAAACTTAATTCTCTATATCACTCGTCCGGTAGTTGTACAATACCTTAAATGCGTCAGTTTACGAGTAGAGGTGTAAGGCCAAAACTGGTGTATGAAATGGGATTCCTGAGCGGTAAGAAGAAAGTAGACACGGAACGTGGGATCCTTGAGATGAAGGGCACCATGAACGCCCTGACACTGAGGATGCGAAGACTTGAAACTAGGATGACTGAGGAACAGAAGTCAGCGAAAGATGCAATGGCTCAGGGTAATCGCTCACAAGCAAGGTCTCACCTGACGATTGTCGTTGATCTTGAGAATCGGAAGTCTCGATATCAACAGCAGTTTCTTACCCTTGAAACTGCCCTTCTAAATCTGGAAGAAGCCAAGACCCAAGCAGAGGTTCTCCGCGCGTTCACCATTGCAAATGATGCCCTGACAGAAGCTCGATCAATGCTCCGGCCAGAGGAAATCCAAACCCAACTGGATAAACTATCCGAATCATTCGAGTCAATCTCAATCGCTGGTGAACTCCTCTCAGAAGACCTTTCTGGTGCTGATACTACAGTCGAGAGTGAGGAACGAATAGATCGACAGCTCGAAGCCATGGAAGCTGAAGTTCTTCTCGAAAAAGAGGGTGTCCTCCCTCCACTGGAAACTGCAGGCCCCTCGAAGACCAAGGAGAAATCATCTGGCGCTTCCGAAGAGAAACGAATCGATGAACTTCTTGAAGACTTGGAGCGTGAAGCTCGAGAAGAGCGAGAACGAGAAGCTGAAAAGTAAACTGTCTTCATTCCAACTGGTTCCAGAGGTAACTGATATTGTCAATTAGACTCGTTGTATTTGATGTAGATGGCACCCTTACAAAGCACAGTAGCATTTGGTGGAGACTTCACGAGCTGTTTGGAACCACTGTGAAGGGCAAGATATACTATGACCAGTATTTTGCTGGAGAAATCTCATATGACCAGTGGGCAGATTATGATGCAGCACTTTGGAAAGGCAAACCCGTGCAACCAGTAATAGAAACGGTTCGTGCTGCGAAGTTGGTTCCTGGTGCCTTAGAAACAATATCGATTCTAAAGGAGAACAAGATAGATTCTGCCATTCTTTCTGGTGGGCTTGATATTATGGCAGATGAAATCGGACGTCGCCTTGGGATTGACTATGTCCTAACTAATAAGCTTCACCAGAGGGATGGACTACTCACAGGAACAGTCGACAATCTTGTGGCTTGGGGCGAGAAGGCCAAGGAGATTGGAAAGATCACTGACCATTTTGGTGTGAGTTTGGACGAGACTGCCTTTGTCGGAGACGGTCGCAATGATGTCAGTGTCTTCGAAATTGTCAGACTCTCCATTGCGTTCAATCCAGAAGATCAGCAGGTTGCAGATGCTGCTGATGTTGTTGTTCGAGAGGACGACCTACGTTCAATTCTTCCACACATCATATCGGGGTTCCAGCGATGAGTAACACAAATACATATGCCTGTAGTAAGATGATCATCGCTCCTTCGAAGAAGTCCAGTTTATGATCATCAGTAATAACTCGTTTCAAAAACCATAGGCTTCCAGCTATAACCATGATTTGAAACAACACATAACGATCCAATGGTATTGGGACAAACATCCCTATACCTCCCATGACAAGAAGAACTATCTGCAGAACTCCACCCATGAGATTGCCTACCGCCAGTCCCGCTTTTCCCTTTGTTGCTGCAACAACAGCTATTCCATGCTCTGGTATTGCCCCTGCAGCTCCAAGAATCAATGCTGCAATAGCAACTTGATTCCCTAACAATCCGATTGTATCAAAATGGTCATGTAATAATGTTTCCACTGAATGTGTCAAAATCTCTCCGGCAAAGAAGATGCCAATGAATCCCATGATGGCCAAGATGGCCGCAGTCCGCTTTGAATGACTGGCCTTAGCTATGGGTTTTGATACATCATTCACAACATCTCCTGTTTTCAATGCTCCTGCATATATCAAATAAGAGAGAAACAAAACAAATGAGGCAGCAGCTGGGAATCTCGGGTCCACTGGTGCATCAGGTGTCGCCATATCTATGACCCCTAATGCAAACATACTGAGGAGAGCAACGAAGGTCCATTGTATCAATACTGAATCTTTCTTAATAGCTTCCTCGGGGACATCCATATCCGGCTTTCCCCTAGTGGAAATGATGATGGTGATTCCTAGAAGAAACATATTGAAACCTGCGGCAATCAGGATTGAAAGAACTGCTATATCAAGCAGATCTTGACTTCCTGTCGCCCATCCATTGAATGCTGCGATACCACTAATGACTGCTTCCGGCATGTTACTTGCAAGGCTTGACAGCATTCCAGCAACATATGCTGTATACCCCAGGTGTCCTGCGGCACTTTCCATTCCTTCCACAGCCCACTCAGAAGGTCTGAATGCAAGCCATGTCCCACCGACCAGTCCTAATATGAGAACAAGAGTTGGTTCAATGTTATTGAATCTCAAATAGAAATAGAACATTAAAAGTCCCAAGAAAAAGACGAGTTCTTTTCTTCCAGCTACTAAGGAGTCTCGAACTCCGTGGTATTGTTCAGGATTGTCCGTAGACTTTTCGATTTGAATTTCCCCCATTGGGCATCTTGATTGACTTGGTAAATTCTATTCCTGAGATTTAATAATGCTGGTTTTCTAAGCACCACTAACGTAGCGTGCTCCACTTCCTGTATTCAGCAGTACAACTTCTTCGTCATAGTCAATTCTACCAGAGTCCACCAGATTACTCAAGCCACATATTCCCACTGCTGCTTCTGGGCAAATGTCGAGGCCCTCTAACTTGGATGCCATTCTGCGAGTTGGTTCAATGTCCTGTTCCGCAACTGCTACAGCACCACCTGCTGATTCTCTAATTGCTTTTAGAATGAGTTTTCCAGCAAATGGACTTGGAACCCTGAGTCCAAGTGCAGAAGTTTGACCATTCACCCAAGATTCCACATTCTCCAAATCTTTCTCGATAGCTCTGACAATGGGTGCACAGCCACCACTCTGCGCAGCGAACATCTTGGGACGTTCTTTCCCTATGAGACCAACAGCTTCCATTTCCTCAAAAGCTTTCCATATCCCGATAATCGCTGTACCTCCTCCAGTTGGACAAATGATGGCATCAGGAACAGACCAGCCCATCTGTTCTGCAATCTCAAACCCGAGAGTCTTCTTCCCCTCAACACGATAGGGTTCCTTCGTCGTTGAAAGATCAGTCCAGTTTCCATTCTGTCGCGTCATCTCAGCTCCAGCATCAGAGATGTTCCCTTCTACGCGCGTAGTCACCGCACCGAACAACACACACTGTGAAAAGAATCCTAGTGGTGTATCATCTGGCATGAAGATGTGCGCTTTGAGACCTGCAGCTGCAGCGTATGCGCTAGCAGATACTGCAGCATTACCAGCTGAAGGAAGTGCAAATGATTTAGATCCCAATTCATAGTGTTTGGAGACAGCCGCGCTGAGACCCCTATCTTTGAAGCTCGTAGTTGGATTCTGTGCTTCATCTTTGATTCTTAGCATCTGAAGACCTAGGTGTTTCCCAAGTCTTCTCGAAATCAGTAATGGTGTCCATCCCTCACCAAGACTTACAACACACGAAGGTGATCTCACAGGTAGGAGCTGTGAATATCTCCACATGCTGTTGAGATCTGTCGGAAACTCGTTTGCTGCTATGTCTTCTCTCACACCCGCGATGTCATAACTCGCAAAAAGTGGTGTTCCGCATACACAGTATGAAGCGGGTCCATCAGCAGTATGCTTTCGTCTGCATTGAGGACATTCCAGATGTGAAATGCGAGATATCAAGAAGACTCACCTCTATTACATACATAGATGCCCTTATTTGTACCTGTCACTGGTGTTTTTCGGAACACAGACTTGTTGGGATGACGATGAGTGAGCTCAAACGTACAACACTTCCATTCACATCTCTCGTAGGAATGGAAAGGTTGAAGCTAGCTCTGATTCTCAACGGAATCAATCCTCTCATTGGAGGAGTTCTGATTTCTGGACCAAAAGGGACTGGTAAAACCACAGTTGTTCGTGCATTGGCTGATTTGTTACCAGAAGTTGACGTTGTTGATGGTTGCAGATTCGGATGCAATCCTAATCAACATGACCTCCTCTGTTCAGAGTGCTCGGAGAAAGTTGGGTCTGGCAAGAAGCTCAAAGGACATACTAGGAAGATGCGGGTTGTCAATCTTCCTCTCTCAACAACCGAGGACAGATTGATTGGAGCTCTCGATATTGAGCGAGTTCTTAAAGACGGAATACAAGCACTACGTCCAGGGATTCTTGCTGAGGCTCATCAAAACGTGCTCTATGTAGATGAAGTAAACCTTCTTCCAGATCATCTAGTAGATGATCTTCTTGATGCTGCTGCAACAAAGATCAACGTGATTGAAAGAGAAGGAATATCGATAGCACATCCATCGGATTTTGTACTCATTGGGACCATGAACCCTGAAGAAGGTGAACTCAGACCTCAGCTTCTAGATAGATTCCCACTGCATGTTGCTGTTGGATCAAACCACTCAATTGAAGAACGAATGGAATTGGTTCGTCGAAATCTTGAGTTTGAAGATGGGCCAGACGAGTTTCGTAAGGTCTGGGAGGAAGAACAGAAGAGATTGAGAGAAAAAATAATCCATGCGAAAGAACTGTTACCGAAAGTTATCCTTCCTGAGTCCAATCTAAGAGCGATTGCTATGGCCTGTGACGCACTTGAGGTTGATGGGGTTCGACCTGACATTATAATTTCAAAGGCAGCGATTACCAATGCAGCACTTGAAGGAAGAACAGAAGTTACACTCGAGGACATGAAGATGGCCTCACAATTGGCTCTGAGTCACCGAACTCGAAGAGGAGGTCTTCTGGAACCTCCAGCACCAGAGGATGTGGATCAGGCAATTACAAAAGCCGCGGAAATCGCCAAGAAGTCTGGTGCTAAGAAGTCTCCCACAGAGGTTCCTCCAGAGGAGGATCAATCTGGTCCAAGGATCAGTGGAGGCAGATTCGGTAGAGGCAACAGATACGCAGAGTATGGAAAACAGGAAGGCAAAAAAAAACGCCGACGGGAATAAGGAATCCCCGAGGCGACCCCATAAAGGGAACCATCTGTTCTATTATAATGGTTGTAATCTTCATGTATTTTGCTTGGATATTTGCTAGTCCCATCAACTGGCTTTTTGGTCAGACAATACTCCAATTTCCCTCCCCCTTACCATTGATTATCGACACAATTGTCATTGCTCCTGTGATTTGGGTTTTCGTAAGAAAATGGCTTGAAGTCATGACTCGAAGGACTAGTGGACCAGCAGCAGGTGTTGACACGGTAGAGCCTGGCGAAGGAAAACCAGAGCCAGGTGATGAATGGGGATTAGCCACACGACCGTACACAGCAAAGAAGGAAACCAAGGTATCTGGGTCCAAGTCCGAAATACGAGAATCACCATATGACCTTGGAGAGGAGTTCTTTGTGAAAGTCCCAGACATCGATACTGGTGAAGAGCTATTCGATCTAAAGGAACTTCAAAAACGAAGTATGGTCCGTTCTCGAGTTTCCTCAGGAGGATGGATTAAGAAACGTGTGAGTTCACGTGCAGTAGGGTCTCTCAAATCATCTGACACCATGAAATATGGAAGACCGATTCGTTCTCGCATACCTCCCCGGGAAATCGGAAGTATTGATCTTCCAGCAACAGTAATAGCAGCGGTAACTCGTACAGGTAAAACCGCTGATGGGAGTATAACACTAACACAAGATGACATTAGAGAGAGTGTATTCACGGGACGTACTCCTCTTACAGTAATTCTCGTGATAGATGTCAGTCTCTCCATGAAAGGCAGTATGAAGCAAGTCCGTGAATTCTTGGAACGCCTTGAGAGTGAAACACGGGGGTCAAAAGATCGAACTGGAATTGTAGCATTCAAAGATAGTGGAGCTGTTGAGATTCAATCACCCACAACAAACTGGAATAAAATCTATCGAGCACTAGGACGACTTAAACTGTCGGGACTTACTCCATTGGCTGAGGCGCTCCGAAAATCTCTCGAAACAATTAGACGCGAAAGAATGAGGAATGATGACCTTGAACCTCTCATCATACTTATTTCTGACTTCTCTCCCAACATCCCACTTTCTCATTCTGTAGGACCTGGACATGAACTGTATACTCCAATTCAAGATCTTGTTAGAACTGCTAGACTTGTAAGAAAGGCGAAAGTCCGACTGGCCGCGGTCACAGTGGACCCAGAGCAGTCCAAGTGGCCTTTATTTTTGAAGCGCCCTTATCACGAAGCTCTCGAGCTCGCAGCAATGTTGAGGGGTAGAAAGGAGGGTCTTCAAGATCCAATTGAAACCATCCTGCAAGTAGATGAATTCAGGAAGACTTTTGGAGCGTATTTGGTAGCTCGGGCATCTGGAGGACGAGCATATCTCTCAACGGAGCTCATGAAGGAGTCGTCAATCCTTGGTACTCTGCTATCCTCTAGTCGCTCAAGAGTCCGACTCAGAGAGGAGGACTTACGAGAAGTCGAAGCATACCTGCCCAAATAACAAGAGTCAGTGCCTCTCTCGATTATGTTATTAGCACGCAGTCATTTTCAGACATGCGCACCCGGTCTGAAAGATGTCTGATGTCATAGTGAGCGAGGAGAGCCCCGTAAGGGTCACTATGATTCGTCTTTTCATGCATCAGACACAGGATCGGTGCGCACCTATCATGAGGTGATTGTAGGAATGCTGCAAGGAAAGGTTCCGCCTGAAATCCTGCAACGGTTAGTATTTGACAAGCTCGGAGCTACTGATTCTGATGTGATACTTGGTCCTAAACTTGGTGAAGACGCTGCAGTAATACGTATTGGAGAAAAGGTGATCATAGCTGCGACCGATCCGATCACTGGGTCCATCTCAGACGTCGGATGGCTCTCAGTTAATATCAATGCAAATGACATTGCAACATTCGGAATCCTTCCTCGTTGGTTTTTGGTGACAATTCTGTTACCAACTAATTCAACACCTGAAGAACTTCAAGAGATAATGAAACAGATTGATACTGCTTGTCAGAACTTGGGCATAGCAGTGGCTGGAGGACATTCAGAGATAACAAAAGGAATTGACAGACCCATAATCACTGGATTCATGATTGGTATGACTGACGAAGGGAAATATGTCACATCATCTGGAGCAAAACCTGGAGACTCAATTATAGTCACTAAGACCATAGCTATTGAAGGAACATCAATTCTCGCAACCGAGGGGGAGGAGATTCTTGCCAAGCAAATACCTGCCACTACAATCACATACGCTCAGAAACTGAGAGAACAGATCAGTGTGGTTGCCGAGGGAGTGGCTGCATATGAAACTGGTTATGTCACAGCAATGCACGATCCTACTGAAGGAGGCTTGTCAAATGGACTTCATGAGATATGTGACGCAAGCAACGTAGGATTTGAGATCTATAGTGATGCAATTCCAATAGATGATTCGACCTTCAAAATATGTACTGCATTGGATGTCAGCCCCATGGAGCTAATCAGCAGCGGATGCATGATTGTATGTTGCGATGAGAAGAATGTGAATGAGGTTATCAACACGATTAGAACAAGAGGTGTTTCAGCAACTGTGATTGGCCAGATTGTAGAAGATCCCAAGAGAAGAATTCTTGTGACAGATTCGGATGGAATTCCTCTGAAACGTCCAATTACTGACGCACTTTGGGATGCACTGAAGAAGCTCAATCACTCATGAACTTCTCAAGTTTCTGCACATCCTCATCATCTATCCAATCGAGGATGACTGGGGACAAGGATATGTTTCCATTGACAAAGACCTCATATGCATCAGAATTTGGTGTAGGGTCTCGCTCAATTCCCAGGTACCAATAGTAAGGTCGACCATTTGGATCTGTTCTTCTTTCAACCTCGTTATGCATTCGGATTTTTGTTGGCTTTGTAACAACGATCCTAGAACTACTTGATATCGTTGATGGGAAGTTCAAATTGAGTAAGTCGATTCCATTTGGGAGCCCCTTTTTTAGAACCTTCAAAACGAGGTCTTTAGATATCTCACACATCTTTTCACATTCTGCGTCTGAACCTGCAGAATCAAACCATTCGCTAGGTGTTGCTTGACGTGATACTGCAATTGCTGGAAGTCCTCTGATTGCTGCTTCAAACGCAGCTCCTACAGTCCCGCTTGTTAACATACTCTGATATCCAACATTCGCTCCAGAATTAATCCCCGATATCAAGAGATCGATGTCTTCATAGAATGCTTGAGCAAGAATGACTGAGTCAGCAGGTTCTCCATCATGTGATACAAATTGGTACCCATTCATTTCATGCTTCTCGGTTATTCTAATTGGTCGCTTGAGGGTCAATGATTTTCCTGTTGCACTGCGTTGACTATCCGGTACAACAACAATCAATTCAACGACTTTGCTCAATTCTTCTGCTAGCTTAAGCATACCCTCGCTACGAGGACCATCATCATTTGTTAAACAGACCTTGTACAATCGAGACTACTCCTGAAATGAAATAATCAGAGCCACTATCACCTGTTGATAAGAGTGACGTTTGGAGGAAGAAAAAAGGTTGTGGAAGCACGCTGATCTGCTGCTTCCACTTCCCGGCATCTTTAGACGATTGAACTATAGGTCGTAAGCCTTGAGGGTCTTACGCTTGTTATCGCCAGTTCTCTTGGCAGCTTTATCTAGAAGCATTTCGATCTTCTTGTCAAGTGCTCCGTAGAAGTCACCACTGACTTGTAGCTTCTTCTTCTTCGCATAATCTTGTACTGCCTTCTTAACGATGAAAGTCATTTTTAATTACTCCTCCAAAAGGGTAGTTTTAACGTGTTTTAGGACACTTATAAGGCTATGCTTAGAAACCTATTCTATAGCGCCCTTCCCCCTATTCTGAGGCATTTGCGCATTTAAACCCAGCGCGCTTCTCCTTTGAGTTCTGTGCATTAGAGAAATTTCCAAGCTGAAAATTACATCTAGAAGGCTTGAAGAAATCCGCAAAACATCTAAAAGAATCCCTCAACACAAGATGAATTGGTTAATTCTCTGAGGTGAGTTGGACACATGCGATACGCTCATGGAATAGTCACTGGCGCAATATTTCCCCTCATCATTTTCTTTGTGGCTACTGTGATTAATGTTGCAGGTATTGGAGCGGATCCTACTGTACTCGAAATTCTATGGGGTATCTATATAATCTGGTTCATGATATCTATTGGAATTGCTATAATCCCCCCCATTGTGGTTCGCATTGGGAGGAAGGAAATGTTCCGTGAATTTGTCATCTATGAAGCAGGTGGATTCGGAGTCTTCACTCCGATTTGGGTCATATTTTTCACTGATCTCTCTGGTGATTCTTGGACCAAGATTTTCACAGAAGGGATAAACAACGCTCTTATAGCACCAGGATTGGGTGGATTGATTGGGATAGATGTAAGCAGTACATTCCTCATACCCTTCTTCATTTTCTCCTTCCTAGCAGGTGTTTTCGTTCTTCGTCCGTCTTTCATCCAGAAATATGGCACTGTTGAACCCACTGAACTCACTGCTCTGAAAAGTGATGCTGCACCTGTGACTCCGACTAAGGACCCGATCGAAGCTGAAATGCCCGATGTCGCACCACCTCCAGCAAGTGCTGCTTCTATTGCGGATTTGAAAAGTGTACTAACTGAACTAGGTGTGGATGAATCAGTAATTAACCAGATACTGAGTTCTGGAATTGCCACTACTGAGGATTTTGTTGCAACAAGTGCAGACCACTTAGCAACAATAACCGGACTCGATAAAAGGAAAATCGAAGAAATTCATATGGCGGTTCAGAAAAAAGCTTTCTTTGGTGGAATCTAGGTTTTATCCCTCTTTAATGAAATGATTGCATCAAGGGCAATTGTCACAAGATCATCCAGTGGTGGTTTCCCAACTATCTTTTGTTCTCTCTCTATGTTCTCTCCAATTACCACACAGGCTGTCCCTACCTTTACACCGCGAAGATGTCCTATGACGAACAGCGCAGCTGCTTCCATCTCAGTTGCAAGTACTCTGGCTTCTCTCAATGCTTCCCACTTTGCTCTGGTCGTATCTGGATCTGTTACAAGGTCGGGATGCTCACTATAGAATGCATCCTTGCTATGACCTATACCGACAGCATATTTCGCACCTCTGGCTTCAGCTGCTTCCTTAAGAGCTATGACAACTGAAGGGTCCGCTATTGCTGGGAAAGAGGGTGGTACATAATGCTTGGAGGTGCCTTCATCTCGGACTGCTCCTGAGAAGATTACAATATCACCAGCTGTCAACTCTCTACTAATTGCTCCTGAAGTTCCAACACGAATGAATGTTGTACAGCCCACCTTTACTAGTTCTTCCAATGCAATCGCTGCTGATGGACAACCAATTCCAGTTGAACAAACTGCAACAGGAACTCCCTTCCATTTCCCTTTGAAACTCCAGTACTCTCTCTTCTTAGCAATTTCTTCCGGTTCATCAAAGAACTCCATGGCAATCTTCTTTGCTCTATCCGGATCGCCAGGTAGGAGAACTAGCTCTGGAATCTCACCAGGTGCAATGTCTATGTGATACTCCTTTTCGTCAGACATCGTTCAACCTCTGGCGCTGTTGATGTTATAGAGAAAAGGGTTTCGCATCAAGGAGATAGCCTTAAGAACCTATGAAAAGCCATCTTGATTGGTAACAATGAGCGAGGACTTAACTGGTCTGCAACGCAAAATACTCGAGCTGATTCTATCAAACACGAGTAGACCCTCTGCAATCACTTCAATACTTCGACGTAAAAATGCTGAGATAAATCAGAATGACGTTGTTCAAGCTCTTTTGGATCTTGAATCTCGTAAGTTGGTCGAGAGAGTTAGTGGCAAAGCATGGAGTGCTACTAGTAGAGCTGAAAGTTCTCTCGATTAGACTTGGCTACTACTTCAGGACCTTCACCAAGGTTTCCACTATGTTATACATGAGCTCACAATTGTTCTCGCAGAAAGCTTCGGTTTGAACTGTGTTTGTTGTCACAATCAGACGACTAGCTTTTTCGATGAGCTCTTCGAGGAGTTCTTCGCCCTTCTCCATCAATGGCAAAACATGAGCCACAGCCATTCCAACAGCATCTGCTCCCTGATTCAGTAATCTGTCCTTTGCCTTCAAGAGAGTGCTTCCGCTCTTTGTCAGATCATCGATAACGATTACCTGTTTGTCTCGAACATCCAAATCTCCAGTGATCTCTACCTTGAATGAATTCTCTCGATCCTTGCCAAATCCTTGAATCTTGTATCGCTCTTGAGCTCCTTCATCTGGGCTCACTAAAACAGGATCCTTGAAATTAAACTGCTTCTTAGCGAACTCCACCAAATCAGGAAGCACATCAATCGTTTCGTAGAGGTTCTTTTTCCGCAAGTCTTGGACCCAATCCAGACTATCAGGTGCGTGTGGGTTCACGACCCATACCTTGTTACACGCTTTTGATATGGTTTCTATGGCCCACCGAGCAGAAACTGCTTCTCCTGTTTTGAAAGCTTTATCCTGTAAGGCGAATGGTTGGAAAGTCAAAACTACCTCCACATTTGAGGGTGGTTCAATGCATTTGCACTCGTATTTTTTGTGACCAATCTTATTTACCGCAACTGGCCGAGAAAGTAGATCCAGTAGTAGCAAAAGTTCAACAACTCTGTCAGAGGTCGTATAGGGCTCTTTTTCAGCTGGGCCAGAGCCAGTACAGGACTGAATCACAATCACTCTTCGGTTTGAGAGTTCAGAAACATCTTCCAGCTTGGCATAAATGTCTGCATTTGGAAACAATCTTCTTCTGTCATAGTTTAGCGCAGAAGTAAAGACACGATAATCATGGTCCTGAAAACTTCTCTTGAGGTGTTCACTTCCGCTTGCAAGAACGACATCAAAGTCCTTCATCTAACAGACCTCCGTTCGTGTGCGGCAAGAATTACTATATGAGATTTGTCCAAAGGTCTACGGTAACCTAAAATGGTTGTCCGACTATCGATTCATGCCACCAAAGGTACGTGCATCGAGTGAGTCTAACGGCTAGGGAGCTTATTCAGACGTTATCCAATGACATTGGACTCCCATACCAGACAGTTGCAAGGCAAGTCAATCGGCTCATGGAGAAGGGTATGGGTCTTCTTGAAGCTGTTTCAAGTCTTGCTTCAGAAAAGGGCCTAGACAAGAAATACCGCATCGACGCTGAAAAGATAGTCAAGGAGACCGAAAAGATACTCCGAGAGGACTACACTCAGACTCTAATGATTTCAGCTGTTTTGGGACAGATGGTCGAGGCAAAGGGAAAGGATAGGTTTCCTGCGCCAGCGTTTTTTGCATTCATTGAGATGCTATCTCGAATATCTGATGCAAAACGAGACACCAAGTCTGAATCCTCTACTGAGATTGAAGAACGAACGACTCGTATTATAGAGCTTATGACAACCCTTGTGTCAGTACTATGTCAATGGTCCGAGAAAGGAGTTGTTGGAGTGGCTGAGAATTGTCCCGAATCTCTTCGTGACATGGCTAAGACTATCTTCCGCAAGACTAAACTTCTGCAAGGAGGATTATGGACTTGCATTTCCTGCGGGAACATAGTGAATGCAAAGGAAACGCATGCCCTCCTGTGCTCCGATTGTGATAGTAAGATCTCACAGCAAAGTATTCACGACAGATTTGAACACATGGTAGGTCGCTATAGGGATAGAGAATGGATCTCGTCGGATGAAGAATCTGAGGACTACGACCTAATCTGAAGATTAAGACCTTGTTTCAAATATATCAAAGCTTCTTCAACATCCGCTTGCGTTATAGACTCGTCATCGATTTGGAGTATGATCTCACTTTCTCTTGATTCTTCCAGAAACAAAACTATGGGGTCTAATCCTGCCGCACTACCCGCACTGATAAGTGGGGCAGTAATTCCATCGTAGTAATCCGATCTACCGAGAGGGATGTCCATCCTCTTCAAAAGCCTCTCACCCTTCTTTGATAGGGCCTGTCCACAGGTCGGTCCTTCGTAGGTTGTTAGAGAAAACACGAACCTTGAAGGCACATTACCTCGTAGATAGAATAACATGTCAGTCATCCAATCAAACTCTCGAATCATGACATCTCCAAAGATGATCATCAGATCATCTGCAACCATCCCATGGACTGGGACAACTGGTGGTTTGACATCTACTGGGTATCGGTTCCAGGATGAAAATGCTGGAGAATTGAACAATAGAACAGTTTCAAACTCGTTATTCTGATATAGTGTCCTACAGAGAGCCTGGCCCAATGGATTGAGCCCCAAGATGATAGAGTAGGTTTCTGTAATCTTCCTTTTCTTGTAAACTTCCAGAATCGGACTGACCCATTCCTGTTCGAATGTTGGCATTGTTCCTATCTCAAACTCTACTGAACCAATATGGCTAATGACTGTTTGTCTTACTATTTCGAACTTATGTTATCAGAAACCGCAGTTTCGTTGCTTCTTTGTTTTCGGGTCCGAATCCGATGAATTTATGTGGAATATAACCTGCGCCACGACCGAGTTTAACTAGTGGTGAGTTGATACCATTGGATAAGTACATAGAGAGTGTCTATAATCGCGTCGTTGAGAAAGACCCTGATCAGAAGGTCTTTCATCAAGCCGCGCTAGAAGTACTGGAGTCTCTGGAGCCAGCCATCCAGAAGCATTCCCAGTACAAGGAAAACTCGATCCTTGAAAGGATTACCGAGCCTGAACGTATAATTCAGTTCCGTGTCCCCTGGAAGGATAGAGATGGCAAGATTCAGGTAAATCGTGGTTTCAGAATCCAATTCAACTCCGCCCTCGGTCCATACAAGGGTGGCCTTCGTTTCCATCCTACCGTGACCCAGGGTATACTGAAGTTCCTCGGATTCGAGCAGATTTTCAAGAACAGCTTGACAACACTACCAATGGGTGGTGGTAAGGGAGGTTCTGACTTTGACCCAAAGGGAAAGACAGATGCGGAGGTTGAGAGCTTCTGTGAAAGTTTAATGTTCGAGCTCTACCGACATATCGGTCAGTTCATTGATGTACCTGCAGGCGATATTGGTGTTGGTGGTCGTGAGATTGGCTACCTATATGGTGCCTATAGGAAAATCACAAACAATCATGGAACATGCGTTTTGACCGGCAAGGGTGCAGGTTGGGGTGGATCACTGATACGTCCTGAAGCTACTGGTTACGGTTGTGTCTACTTCGTCCAAGAGATGCTGAAGACTCGCGGTGAAGACATGAAAGGCAAGACTGCTGTAGTTTCTGGTTCTGGAAATGTTGCCCAGTATGCTACTGAGAAATGTATCGACCTAGGTGCTAAGGTGATTGCACTAAGTGACTCAACTGGGTGGATTCATGACCCAGATGGAATTGACAGAGAAAAGCTCGCATGGGTTATGGACCTCAAGAATGTCCGCAGAGGCCGAATCAAGGAGTACGCTGAACACTTCAAAGTCGATTACACTGAAACCAAGAATGGTACTCCATGGAGCCTAAAGTGTGATGTTGCACTTCCAAGCGCAACACAGAACGAGGTGGATGCCAAAGAGGCAAAAATGCTCGTAGACAATGGGGTTATGGCTGTGGGCGAAGGCGCCAACATGCCAACCATTCCAGAGGGTATTGAGATCTTCCTTGAAGGCGGAGTTCTCTTTGGCCCCGGTAAGGCTGCCAACGCTGGTGGTGTATCAGTTTCTGGTCTCGAAATGGCACAGAACAGTCAGCGATTCTTCTGGACTCGTGAGGAGGTCGACGCTAAACTCCATCTGATCATGCAAGCCATCCACGCAAATGCCTACAAGACATCTGAGATGTTCGATCACAAAGGCAACTATGTCATGGGTGCAAACATCGCAGGTTTCCTAAAGGTAGCTGACGCAATGATCGCCCAAGGCCATCGCGTATAGATCATCAATTGCAGAACCCACATCCGGGTTCTGCACTCGTTCCTTTTTACAATCGGACTATTTCCTAATGATTTCAAGCAGCTCTGCAAGTCTTCGTTTGACATCTGATTCTACTGTACTCAGTTCTGCAAGCTGTCGAATATGGTCAATCCTTGTTTCTCTATATGTTTCTTCTGAGATGCTCCCATTACGCCTTTTTACCTCTAGCCTATCTGATTCTGCATTTATCTCATCTCGCTTAGCTTCGACCAAATCGAATCCCTGTTTAAGAGACATCCACTCGATCATCGCATGACTACGTTCCTCTTCCATTCTCTCTCTTCGGTGACGCTCTTCTTCTGCTTGCTTCAACTGCTTGTTGGCTTGACGTATCTCTCTCTGAATTTCATAGAGGCGTTTCTCTACCTCTCTCTTCACTTGGAGGATTTGTGTTGACTCCGCCCACTTCTCCCTGTAGAGAACTATATGTTCCCCATCGGTAAGCTCACCAGTTTCCAGACGTCTATCGATACGAGTAAGCTCCTCCTGAACGTCAAGAAGTTGTCTCTTTACCTCATCATAAGATTTTCTGAGTGAAACCCATTCAACACTATACTGTGAAAGAACCTCTTTCGGGTCCACATAGTAGTCATCTTCTGGTGGAGATCCTTCGTGGTGACTCATTCATGTTTTCTCCTAGCGAGTCTCTCATGTCATCGTATGCCTTATGGTATTTTCTGATACGCAATTTTCTCAGTTTCTTGCAAACCCATCCGCTTAAGAGGTGGAAGTGTACATAGGAGACTCGTTGTGCTTGAGAATGAACATCGAAGTCGATCTAGTTCCCAAGGATGAAAGGAAGGAGAAACCTTCCGATGTACTTCAGGTGGCATTCGGGACTGTCTTCACAGATCATATGTTTTCAATGAAACACAATGGTGCCGAATGGACCAACGCAAGAATCCATCCCCATGGGCCACTCTCATTGAGTCCTGCTGCACTATGCCTGCATTATGGACAAGGAATCTTTGAAGGAATGAAAGCGTATTGTAGAGGAGACAGGGTCCTTCTTTTCAGACCCGAGAAGAACTTTGAGAGGTTCAATGAATCTGCAAAGAGAATGGTCATGCCAGAGATAGACACCACTTTTGCGTTGCATTCTCTGAAAGAACTTCTTAAAATTGAACGTTCTTGGGTTCCGGATGTTTCAGGAAGTTCTCTCTACATCCGTCCTACTATGATAGGAACAGAACCAAAGCTTGGTGTCAAACCTTCCTCGGAATATCTCTATTACATAATTCTTAGCCCAGTTGGTCCATACTTCAAAGAAGGCTTTTCTCCAGTCAAGATTTACGTAAGTGATAAGTATGTAAGAGCAGTACGGGGCGGCACAGGTGCTGCAAAGGCAAGCGGTAACTATGCTGCTGGGCTCCTCGCTGGTACAGATGCGACCAAGGTCGGCTATTCTCAAGTTCTATGGTTGGACGCTCTTGAAAACTGTTGGATAGAGGAGGTAGGCACCATGAACCTCATGATCAGGTTCGATGATGAAGTTGCAACACCCCCTCTCACAGGTACAATACTCCCTGGAATCACAAGAGATTCTGTCTTGACACTCCTCAAGGACTATGGAATGAATGTCAATGAGAGAAGAATCTCAATAGACGAAGTGATTGAGGGTATTAAATCTGGGAAGGTAAAGGAAATCTTTGGTTGCGGAACTGCTGCAATAATCGCTCCTGTAGGTTCCCTCTGGTACAAGGACACTCCTTATGACGTAGCAAATGGAAATATTGGAGAACTCACTCAACGACTCTTTGATGAACTGATTGGCATCCAATCAGGAGAGCTTGAAGATCCCCATGACTGGGTTGTTCCAATAGACTGAGATTTCTATTCAAGACCCAACTCTTCTCGTTCAGCATCTGAAACCTCTGGTTCTCTCTCATCCAGTGAGTCCCATGCTGGTGGAGGGTCAAGCGATGGTTCAGGTGTTTCCGGAGCTTTTTCAAAGGCCTCCTCGACAGGTGGCGGAAGTTCCTCCTCCTCAACGAATTCTTCCTCGAAATACTCTGCTGGTGTTTCCTCCTCCTCCTCCTCTTCTTCTTCTTCATCCAAGTCCTGTAACCTGAATTCAGCGACTAATTTCCCAGTCTCGATCTTTTCAAGGAGGAGTTTGAACATTCTCTCAACGACTACACTTCGTCCCTTTGCTTCAAACTCAATGTTACCAATCTCAAATTCGACCTCAGCATAATCGGACTTCTTCTTTTTCTTCCCTGTGTCAGGCTCAACGACTTCGTCTTCTGACATGATAATTCAACCTATTCGGTCGTAATACTTGACTCCTAATAAACCGTTCAGCGGCCCGAAGCATTTTAGAGTGGATATGCTAGATTCACTATGCCTCGAGGTGGTAAGACTGCCAGCACAATTGATAGTTGATTTCACAAAATGTACAGGTTGTCGCATCTGCGAAATGGCATGTACTGCAAAACATGAAAGGAAATTTCAACCAAGTCTAGCGAGATTGAAGATTGTGAAGTATGATGACTTGGGCTTGGATCTCCCAAACGTATGTGGACCATGCGAAACGGCTCCCTGCGTTGACATCTGTCCGACCTTTGCCATGCGTCGTGATCCCATCACAAAGATGACTTTTCTCGAAGAGGACAAATGCATATTGTGTAAATCATGCGTTGGAGCTTGCGTAAATGGTGTCATCGTGCTAGATACACATCGAATGAAGATTCTCAAATGTGATCATTGTGAAGGGGATCCTGAATGCGCAGAGGTGTGTCCAACTGGTGCCATTATCTATTCTGATGTAGCAGTAGCTCCGTCAATCGATCGTCATAGTAAGATTTCAGACTACCTCAAGGAGATTGGGAGGACAGCCTCAGGAGCTGGATGATTTGAGTCCTGGTGGTTACAAGGGAAAGATTCTCCGAGTCAATCTCTCAGAGAATAAGTTTGTTGTAAATCCCCTTCCAAAGGAGTGGATAAAACCATTCATCGGAGGTGATGGGTTTGGTGCTCGACTGCTGTTCGAAGAGGTTCCAGCAAGGACTGATCCTTTAAGTGAAGCAAACAAACTGCTGATTGGTACTGGCCCAATCACTGGTACACTCTGGCCTATGAGTGGTAGGACTGTCTTAATTTCGAAGGCTCCGTTAACAGGAATCTGGGGTGAAAGCCACGTTGGAGGTTTTCTTGGAGCTGAATTGAAGTATGCAGGATATGACATGCTGGTTATTGAAGGGAAGTCTGAGAAACCTGTATACATCTACATTGAGGATTCAGACTTGCAGGTTCGAGATGCTAGCAAACTTTGGGGCCGAACGACTGATGACGTGACTATGACCATCAAAAAAGGTCACAATGACCCTGATATCCAAGTAGCTGCAATTGGTCCTGCTGGAGAAAATCTCATCAGGTTCTCCAGTGTCATGGTGAATCATGCAAGAGCGGCAGGACGAACTGGAATGGGGGCCGTACTTGGATCCAAGAATGTGAAAGCTGTGGCTATTCGTGGTCATGGAGCTGTTGAGGTTCATGACCATGAGGGTTTTGTTGATTTTGCTAAAAAGGCTCATAGACGTGTTGGTGAAAATCCGCAAGCTCAGGAGATGGGCAAGTGGGGGACTTGGGTACTGACTGCTGTAAAGCAAGAGATTGGTGAACTGCCTACATACAATCATCGAACTGGAGTTTTTGATGGTTATGAAAAACTGACTGGAGATTTTATTCGCCCTCGATTCACAGTGTCTGATAGAGCTTGTTTTGGATGTAGTCTGGGTTGCAAGAAAGTGAACTATGTCCGAGAGGGCCCCTTCTCCGGTACGCTTGAAGAAGGGCCTGAGTACGAAGGACTGATGGCTTTTGGGAGTTCACTGGGTGTTGATGATTATGCAACGACTCTCAAAGCGAACCAGATATGTAACAGACTCGGAATGGACATCATATCTGCTGGAGCCACAATCGGTTATGCAATCGAAGCGTTTGAGAACGGTTTCATAGATGAGAAAGACACAGGCGGTATGAAACTGGCCTGGGGCGATAGAGAGGGAATCATCAAGCTCCTTGAGATGATAGCTCGACGTGAGGGTTTTGGAGATATTCTCGCAGAAGGAAGTAAGAGAGCAGCCAATTTCATCGGCAAAGGTTCTGAGAAGTTCGCACTTGAAGTAAAGGGAATGGAGATTTCAGGTCAGGACGGACGAACTCACCGAAGCATCGGCCTTGGGCATGCCACTGGTGCACGTGGGGCTGACCATCTTCGTAGTCTAGTAGTTGTTGATCAGCTTGGATATGAGGATGTTGCGGCCAAGAGATGGGGTGCTGATAAGCTTCCGGAAATCATCGACCCGTACACTGAGAAACACAAGGCTGTTGCAGTGGTTGAGAGCGAGAATTCGTATTGTATTCGTGATACATTGATTGTATGTTGGTACTCCGTGTCGTGGCCTCCAATATTCTGGATGGAGGATTTCGCAACTATTCTCCCACTCGCAACTGGTGAGAAACACTTTGGTAAGGTCAAAAATCTCACAGAAATAGCTGAACGACAGGTAACACTGAAACGACTGTTTAACCAACGAGAAGGAATATCTCGAAAGGATGACAAACTACCTGATAGGTTCACGAAGGAACCAATGCCAGATGGTCCCGGTAAGGGACAGACTGTGAACTTGGATCCAATGCTAGATGACTACTATCGACTAAGAGGATGGGATTTAGAAACAGGACTGCCTACTGAAGAAACCATCAAGCGCCTTTCGTTGCAGTGGACAAAGGAGTACTTCTAAGCGACTACATCCTTTGGTACTCAACACGGTGCGGCGTTCCACAGGCTGGACAGGCATATTGGTCTGGTCCAGTCCAGTCTATCTGTTCCCATGACATCGGAGCAGAGCAATTGGAACATCTGTTTGCGATTACTGGTTTAACGAAGACTGTTCCAGCACCACCATTTCCAGCAGTCACAGTGACCTCTTGCTTGGTTTCTGTTGCCACTGGAGTTGGAACCACAGTTGCAGAGTCACGAATAGCATACTGAGTAAGTGGATGATGAGGAGTAATGTAACTGAAAGGTCTGATGAGCCAATCTAGATGCTCCTTGGGCAATCTGTCCCATAATCTAGTCTGCCACATGCTTACGAGGTGGTCTTGCCTTGGTATTCTGCCTCTAATCTCGAACTTGCCAGAAGTTGCTTTGATCTTCAGTCTGTCTCCTCTAGATTCAAAAGTTTCAACCATATAGAGGGGAAACATGAATACCTTTCTCGTTCTAGCATCAAATTGATAGAGTCTGTAGTTGGTGAGGATGAAGCTGTCTGGATAGTAAGTGTAGACCTCCTCATCTCGTAACCAAGCAAATGTCTGATAGAAGTGCCTGGAGAAATTCTTGTGGTATCCTATTGACACCCAGCGGTTGTAGGGATGATCTGGATGTACGAATGGTACTCCACTCACCTCGCATATCTTGCGCTGGGCTCCAACATTGAGACTATCGAACTCTCTCAGTCCTAGAGCTGCTCGCATCTCTTCCCTCCTTGGCATGGCTCCTATTACGTTGATAATGCCATTGATGACTTTGTACATTGCTGAGCCGGGAGTCAGTTTGTATTCCTTAATGATATGTAGAGGGATACTTGCACTATTTCGTGAGCCACGATCAAACTGAATCAATCGATAGTTTGTCAGGATGTATTCCTGATGCTGGCTCAAAACTCGTTCGTTCTCAATCGGGATGTATACAAGGGATGACACTATAATTTCACCAACAACTATTATTGGTCTAGACAGGTATTAGGAACCCTTATGCCAATTAAACCTTGGCTGTATGGGACCTATTCATTTGCGACTCCCATTCTCTGACGAGGAATCGATATGTAAAGGATATCATCAAACCCAAGGACTCCATATCCACTTGGGTTCTCGAGTCTTACATAATCATCATAGATTTCCTGAACCCTCACATTTGGTATTTTTGCAAGGGTGTCCCTTTGCGTGTACCTAAGATACACAGTGAAAGTCTGTCCTGTTGTTTTCAAGTCTTGGAAAATGCTCCTCCAATCAGGCACGCTGAGTTTCCTCCTTATTGTTTAAGTTGAACTATGGGAGCATTTAACCCTTGCTGCTCACGAAACAGACAGAACATTCCCATCAGTGGTTAATGATGGGGTAAGACCTAATTTCTGAAACGTGGATATAACAAGATGCTCAATTACAGCATCAGTGTTTCGCTTAATTCTGAAGATGTGAGCAGAGCATCCGCTCTTACAGTCCGAAGCTCCAAACTGTTTTGGCCCCGCTTCAAAGTATCCTCCAGTTTCAAACTCTTGAGCAATTTCACATTCAACATGTGTAGAACTCTCTGCCCAGTAGGCTCTAGATAGGAGTACATCTTTCTCTAGTAGATGATCTATATGCCAATATACGGTTTTATCTGACCTGAAATGTCTCTTTAGTCGATTCTCAATGTTGGTCGAACCATCACCCATTGCTGAGCCAACATATACCCATTTTCCAGGATCAAACACTAGTGATCCCAGAGACTGTATGCTGAAACATACACGTTTTTCAATGTCTATAAGCAGGACATATGCTCCTTTCATCGCTACTCCTCTCTTGTGTCTTCTTGATAAGGTTCACTCACCGTCGATATTATCATAAGCACTAGTGAGAGTCGGTGTTCTTGAGATGTCCTCGACTGAGATAATACCTGGAGTCCATGCAGTTCGTGGTAAATTTGCTGGAGAGTTCGGTTTCATCGCTAGCTATCTTATCGTTGATGAAGGCGAGATACTAGTCATTGATCCTGGTACTGCGGGAGACCCTGGCAATAAACTTGAGAAATCAATCAAGAATCTGGGCCTCAATCCCAAGACCGATGTTAAGGGTATACTATGCACACATGGACATCCCGATCATGTAGGTGGTGCAGGACGCTTAAAGAAGATCACTGACGCTCCTGTCATGATACATGAAGAAGATGCAGAGATTCTGGTCAAACCTGGAGATTTTCTCAATAAGCGGCTTATACTGGACAAGGCTCAGAGATTCGCCATGAAACTCGATAAGGGTCCCCTACGTGTAAACTTCCG
>JBHLRZ010000042.1:0-19879 GCA_048882045.1 Candidatus Thorarchaeota archaeon
GAGCCTGTTCCTGGAGTGGGTCTTCTCGTCACTCTTACAGCCACTGAGACTGGCTCTGGTCTTATTGATATGGGGTATAATCTTGATGGGGGTCGTTGGATCCGTTATGGTGGTCCTGTTCTATTAGATCAAGAAGGAATTGTGACATTCAACTGTCGAGCACAAGACCTAGCAGGCAATCTCGTGATGCAGGAGGAGATTATTGATGTCGTCATCCCACCGGAAATACTTCCGCCAGAGCTAGTCTATACAGGAGATCTTACTGGTACATACTCTGATCCCGCCTATCTTGAGGCTAAACTTACCGACACCTTGACCGGACTCCCCATCGAAGGCCGGTTGCTAGTGTTCACCTTGGGTCCACTCACCTTTGATGCTGTTACAGATGCCAGCGGTATCGCGTCCTATGTACTTTTGTTGGATTTGCCATCAGACACCTATTCTCTGACGATATCCTTCGCGGGAGATGATAGTTACACAGAAACATCAGTAACTCACGACTTCTTCGTAGCCAAAGAGTATGCTCATGCAGACTACACTGGTCGTACAGTCCTACCAACATCTGATGACAGTTTCACGCTG
The DNA here is from genome assembly GCA_048882045.1 of Candidatus Thorarchaeota archaeon. Classification (GTDB taxonomy): domain Archaea; phylum Asgardarchaeota; class Thorarchaeia; order Thorarchaeales; family Thorarchaeaceae; genus SMTZ1-45. Next base: position 583 of record JBHLRZ010000042.1, read on the forward strand.
ATGGCGACGATATTCGATGATGCTGATGGATACTGGGGGAACCTGACCCACATCTACGTGACTTTCTTGGTGTATTTTGACTCTGAGCTAGTTCTCGAAATAGGACCGGTCATGGTCGAAACCACAGGAGTCGAAGGTGTCGGAATAGCGATAGCTGTTACCGAGAACTTGGATGAAGGAGATTACATCGTTGTGATTCATTTCGAGTCACTCGACAATAGCTACTACTGCGGTCCAGACACTGAGGCTGGGGTGACTATCTATGTCCCTGAACGAGAATTCGTCCATGGAGCAGGTTTCATCAGAGATGAGGATGGTCACAGAGTCTTCTTTGTATTCCATGCCAAATACAGCTGTAAAGGGAGACTGAAGGGGTTCTTGCTTCTGACCTATCTAGAGGATGATTGGGTGTATGTAATCCAGAGTACTGAGATTCTTGGTCTGAATGTCGATGGAAACCATGGAATCATTGAGGGTTCAGTCAGGATTGCTAAATTCAATCTGAAAACATTTGAGAAGGACTGCTCAAGAGAGGAGTTCAGTTTCAGGATAGATGCCTGGGACAACAAGAACTCTGACGAGTATGAAGATGACGTCTTTCAGATTCGTATTCATAACTCGGTTGGTCTTGTTAAGTATGAGGTGGGCTTCGAACCCTTGGGTCTTTTAGTCCGGGGTAATATCAAGGTCAAGGAACACCCTCACAGGCATAAATAGGACCGTCAAGCAATTCCGGTGCTGTTTTCCAGTCTACCTCCTAGAAGTTCAAGAAACATAGTGTCCCGCTTCAGTGACTTCTCATTCTCCACCGTCTGATTATACGCGATTGTGTAGAGTGTTTTCACATTACTCACATTGCTCCGTATTCGTCCAAGACTCTGCTCATATCTCTCAAGTGAGGCAGTAGTCCCATAGTAGAAACCTACATCTGCCTCTGGGAGGTCTGTTCCTTTCTCAATCAGCCTCTCTGAAGCAAAGAGGACGCTCTTCTTTCCTTCCTTGAAATCTTTAATCTGACTGAACTGTGTGGCTCCATCCATCCCTCCATGCACAAAGGTTGCTGAAATCCCTTGGCTCTCAGCAATAGTCGTTAGATGTTTTGTGACCTCTACGAACCGACACATGACTAGTGACTTCTTCCCTTCTTTGACCATCATGTCTAGCCAGAACAGGAGTCGTTTCTCTTTCTCGCTTCTGTACCCCTCAGTTGTGAGGTACTCGTTCATCTTATCCTCCACTTCTCTCCTAATCCTACAGAAATCGTCGTTTGACATCAGAATCTTGTTCTCAATCCTGTTGATGAACTTGGATAGAGCTTGGAGGGTGCTTTCAAGTAACCGCTGTCTTGCGACGGTCATCAATAGATAAGCACTGGCGTGAGAAAGATATGCATGGTAACGCTCTTCATCGTTCCCAAGCTTCTCTAGAAGTGACTTCTGAAGTGCCTTCTTACCCAACAAGTCTGAAACAAAGAGGAGGATGCGGTCATTTGGGATTTGATGCTTGCCTATCAGTATCTTGTAAGCTTTGGATAGATGAGAGAACGATGCCTGTCGAACCTTGCCAATTGTTGAATCAATGTCCGAGATCCAGTTATCGAAGACACGAATCCGTTTCAGTTCATAGGCTGGTCTGTATGACTCGAAGTCATCCCCCACAGGATGAATCTCTGCAACTCTCTCTGCCCCCAGGATCGTCTTCAGGAGTTCAATCTTTGTTTCCTGTGAGATTGAGGCTGTGAGCCCAATGACCAGCTGTTCAGAGTTTGGATTCAGGATCCCTAACAGATTCAGGATCGGTTCAAACCTTTTGTTCAGCCTATAGTTCTTGGACTCAAACTCCCTGATCAGCTGCTCAGCAATACTGCTCTCAGAGAACTCCTTCTCGTTTGCATCTTCTCGCTTCTCGAGCTCCTCCTTCAGCTCTCTGACAATCTGTGAGAACTCCCTGCCGCTACCAAACCGTTTCTCGATATAATCGACAGTTTCCTCCCGTGGCCGTTTCACACCGTAGCTCTGTGCGAAGACATCAAAAATCTCGTCTATTATGACGACTTTCATTTTGTCCAAGGTTTCTCTGTCAATCCGAGGGGCTTTTCCGACTACTGCGTTCATGAGTAAGACAGGTGTAGCAAACATGAACTTGGAGAGTGCTGCATGTTTCCGAGTCATTTGGGGAGGAATGCCCATCTGCTCGTCAAGCAGATAGAGATGACCGTGCTTGGATAGACCGTACTGTGTCATCATATCGTGAAGCTGATGCTTGAGCTTGCGGTCCTGAACCAGGAACAGGACCTTCTCGTCATTATCAACAATTCCTCGTTCAATGAGTATCTCCACTATGAGAGAAGCTATCAGGGTCTTTCCCATTCCCGTAGGGAGCAGAACAAGAAACACACTCTTGTTCTCATTCTCTAGGTTGAAGATCACCTGGTCTCTAGCATTAATCTGGTACGATCGCGACTCAAATTGCGGCTTTTCACCCATAGGTTTGCCTGAGTTCATCTTCTTTATAAGATATCGAAAATACGACTTTTCACCAGACCTGCTCAAGCACCCTCAGCGCGTTCCTCCCCGCTACCTTTGCTATCTCCTCATCGGAGTATCCATTCTTAACTAGCCAGCGAATCACGTTCTCCACTGCTTCAGTTGGATTTTCGAGACCCTGCACATGGGTTGGGAGCTCTGTGACAGTCAAATCCTCCTGCTGTCTTGGCCTAGGATAGTGCCCCATCCCGTCCTTCGTCATCCGCTCATCATAGAGCTTATAGAGTCCCACATGGTCTCCATAGAGTGAATCGGGCCCGCAGCCCACATGGTTGATTCCCATTAGCTCGATGCAGTATTCCATGTGTGCCATATAGGTGTCAATCGAAGGAACTGGATTATCATTCGTGGCTGTGTAACCTGGAGCGGCTTCAATCCCAATTACTCCATCAATCTCAGCCAATGCTTGAAGAACGTCATCAGGAACCATCCTTTTGATCGAATGAACCGTCTTGGAACCTGCATGAGAAATGATGACCGGTTTCTCACTCGACTCAATCGTGTCTCTTGCTGTCTGGTCGCTGACGTGACTGACATCAATAAGCATCCCCAATTTGTTCATCCTGATGACACAGTCATAGCCGAAGTCCGTGAGGCCCCCATCCTTCATTTCATCAAGGCCTGTTCCGAGCATGTTAGACTCGCTATACACCAGTCCCATCTGTCGAATTCCTAGTCCATAGAGGATGTCAATCCTGTCTATCTCGTTCTCTATACATGTCGAGGACTCAAGCACAGCCACCCAAGCCAGTTTCCCAGTTTCAAAAGCATAATAGATGTCAGCAACACTCTTGCAATGGATTACATAGTCCTGATGCGCAATGTCGCACAGTCTCTGACCAAGATCATGAATTGTATCTGTCCATTTCCATCCATGTTTGGATGTCGTGTTTGCTGAACCATCCATCAAATTGTCAAAGACACAATCCAGACCAGTTCTACTCAGAGCATCGTATGCAAGAAAGTCTCTCCCCTCTCTATTAAGTTCCAGAGAATCGCGTTGGTCTGCAGTATACAAGACTGGATGTTCATGAAGGTCGATGATGATGTTCTTCGAAATAATCTCCTCAACACGCTCTTCCTCAGCCTTCGAGAGGGGTACTTTGTACGCCCAGTCTTTCGGTGTTGCTTCCCTGAACTTGAACTCCTTATAGTCCACTCCAGATTCTAGATATTGATAGGCTTTATAGCCCGAGTACTTCTTTCCTCTTCCCATTGTTCACGCTTCCTTATTCCTTGAAGACCGTTCCCACAAGCTTGTCAAAATCAGCCGCAGGATAGGTGACACGGCTCTGAAGTATGCCCATGTCCACGAAACTCTCCGCCATTTTGATGGCTGCAGTGAGTGGATTGATCACGGGTATTCCAGCATTCCACTTTGTGGTGGCTGTTCGAAACGCCATTGACATGCAGCCAAGAACAACAGAACCAGCTCCTTTCTCTTTAGCCTTATTGATTGCTCCAGTGGTTTGTTTGATTGTTGCAGTTGGATCATCGCCCCACATTTCAGTGATCGGCATCTCTACAAACTCCACTGATGCAAGTCTGCTATTGAGCCCCATCTCTCGAGTTCTTGCTACGAGATCATCTGCAACATCATGGCCTCCAGCCTGCTTGGGTGAAATCACACTGAAGCGGTCAGCGACCATGCAGGCCATGTGATACGCAGACTCTGCAGGACCTATGATTGGAACATCCATCAGCTCCCTTGCAGCACCTAGACCGGGGTCTCCTGCACATCCAATGATAATGGCATCGAACTTGTTTTCTTTCCTGAGTTCGAAGAGCCACTCAAGCATTGGTCCAATTGACATGTAAGCTTCTATCTCAGACTCTATCGAGAGCGGACCTTTGCCCACCTCTTCAACAGTCACCTTGGTCCCATCTCGCGCTACCAAGTTTGTGATCTCCTCACGACGTTTGATCTCATCATCAGGCATTCCATCGCCTGGTATCAGATAGAGTAATTCCACAGTGGACACCTTCCATAGCAACCACTACAATCCGCTATTATACACTTTCGAGAGAGATAATTGTATCCTAATTTCAGAAGAATACAATCATAATAAGGGTAATAGAAACTTTATTTATCGAATAAAGGTCTATTATGGCTCAAAAATTTGTTAGATATGTTTATATCCTTTTAAAAGCGAAATAAGGCTCGAGTTAATTTTCTGTACAGACTTCTCGCCTGAGTCCCTTCAAGATGCGGCGGCGTCCAAGGCACAAAAAACTCTGAATGTCATGTGAGGTGACATCAATGGGTAAAGCCGACAAACAGAAGAAACAACAGAAGCCAAATCAGAAACCAAAGAAGTAACTTCTCTTTTCTGATTTCCTAGATTAATAACTACGTTCATTCCTCGGGGAGGCAGTAGCCTCCCCAACTATTCGTCTATTAAGAAACCTCAATGGACTATCGTCTGTGTAGACTTTGAGATCTGCCTGCCAATCTGCCTGCCAATTTCTAAGAAGGTGTCTTCTACTCCTGAATCAAGAGGACCTTCTCTTCCTTGTACAATGGCTGACTCTCGAGGTCTGATGATACTCATCTTCATGCGCTTCATCCTCACTTCGATGACTCTGGCTGCACTATTCTCAAGGCCAAATAACCCCCGCTTGTTCATTCTGGATTCATTACGTGTATCGAAAGCGAATCCTGACTTTCCTTCGAGATTGAAAGCTCTCAGTTTTTGAAGGAACGCCTTCATCGACTTGGAGGTCTTGAGAATGTGTGTCGGGCTACCGATTGCCACAAAGTCAAAGCCGCTGATTTCGTTGATATTGAACTCATCAATGCTTTGGCAAGAGGTATCTACCCCAACTTCCCTAATTCCTTCGGCTAGACTCAAGGCAACAGTCTTTGTATTTCCGAAGAGTGAATCATAAAGGACAAGTGCTTTTTCCAACCCTGATTACCTCCTAATACTCTGGGTTTCGGAATATGCCTACGACTAGGCCGAGGAAAGTGCCCAATCCCACTCCAATTCCCATTCCCATATACATGACAATATCCATTCCAAACATGAGTCCAATTCCCAGACCTGTTGCGGTCATAAAGAAGACCCATTTTCCAATGTTACGTCCTTTCCTTAGTCTGTATGCTATCAGAACTCCAATACTTGCGGCACCAACAAGAGTCAAGGTACTAATGGGTACAAATGAACAATGTGAAACATAACCGATCAGGTTCATTTTTCCCGCTCCCCACTCCAAGAGTTCAGTTGGAATTACAGTCCACACTGCAGCAGCGTAACTTCCTACAATCAAGGCAGAAAGGAAAGCCCAGACCAATGTAAGTCCGATCACCCTGATGATCCTTCTTAGGACACTTGGTCTAGGGGTCACAACATCTGCTTGATTCTCAATCTGAATCGTATCTACTTTACTCATCGTATATCACCAACTCGTTCTAGTTTAATCATCATAGTGTCGTAGTCCCTTGTCTATAATGGTGAAGAACACATCGAGGTATTCCCTAGTTGATTCATCAGGTGAATCACTCATCCTACCTCGTGTGACCAGTGTTCGTATAGCCTGAGCGAATGTGCTCAGGACCATGATTACTGAGAAGGGTTCTACCTTGCTCTGGACTCCTGAACTCTTCAAAGTCTCAGTGATGACAGATGTCATTAGCTCCTCTATCAAAGCCATCTGCTTGTTGAACTCTCGTTCACTCTCAGTAAGTTCTTCATTAATTGCTATCTTCCTTCTAATGATCGAGGTAACCACACTCAAACGACCCACCTCGAAAAGTAGCGCGTCTTCAGGATATTTCTCGAAAAAGATCACATAGGCTTCTCCCATCGACCGAAGTTCATACATCACATCTTCTCGTTTCAGATGCGTGTCCATGACTCGATACAGTTTCTCATATACTCCAGCAACAACAGCAACAAACAGGTCGTCTTTTGACTCGAAGTAGTTGTAGATTGTCACTTTGGTATATCCGACCTCGAGTGCAATCTTGTCCACCATTGCGTCATCATATCCATATTCGATGAAGAATCTCCTAGCCACATCGATAATGGCCTTTCGACGTTGTTGCCGTTCTCTCTCTAGGCGAACTGCTTTGGGAGAAGTCTTGTTTCGCTTGTTCATCTGACCGCCTCACTAGATGATTTTACTTAAGTTAAATAAGTTTTACTTAAGTAAATAAGACTTACCTTGTACGTAAAACAAGTGGGTGCGGTGATGACGAAGAAGACATTCTAGCTGGATACATACCAAGATGAGTCGGACAATTGGATCAATTTGTGGACCTAGATTTTGTTGCATATTAGCTGATGAGGAGCATAGGTTTGAGGTTACTTTTCTATCTGGCTGCACTGTAGAGGATTGCAGCTGTCGAGTCCAATACCGTGCCTGTTCCATCCACTGGTTCACATCGTGAAACTGCAAAACAATCACTTGCTGAACTCATTATGCCCCTTGGCCCCTCTATCTTGAGTTTCATGAGAAACGCCACTGCACGCGCAGTGGCACTGGTCCTACCTATAGGTTTCCTAGAATCTTTGTAGTGCGCAGCCACCAACCTCTCTACGAATCCAATCCGTTCCCAGAAAGTCGAAACCTCTTGATGGAGCTTGAACGCCACAATGTCTCCTAACGAGTCGAGAACAAAGACGCCGCATGTGTTCTTTGGGATACTACCGACAATCACCTTGTGAACGTTCTCGGTCAGAGTTGTCCTGCTGAGTGGTCCTCCGAACAATAGCGTTTCTCCCATTCGGACAATCGGAATTATCACGATGCCTGGATACGATAGTGGTTCCCCCAGACCAATGATATGTCCTCTAAGGATCTCATCGGCCACCGCCTGTACGCATCCGTTTTCACTCACTCTTTTTCTCCTCTCCACGAAAGGTTTGTAATAGTATTACATATTACATGAGCGCTAATAAACTCTTCCCTCCTCTAAATTCGCAAATTACATGTGACAAAATCTGTTTGAAGCGGCTGATGTCTTCATCTAAGTCCTGGGGACAACGACATAAACTCCCCCGTAGTCTGATATCTGCTCATATACAACATAGAGACCTTGCCCCAGTATCATTGAATTGAACTCATCCGCAGCCCAATAGTATTCATAGTCGTCCCACTCACTAGCAAGTTTCTTTCGAGCCTCTGCTCTGGCTGAAATTGTTGGGAATGATACATCCCCCACAATAATTCTCCCTCCTTCTGCAAGCAGTTCATCAGCAAGTCGTTTGACCACAGTGACCTTTCTTTCAAGAGTGAGGTGATGGAGAGTATATGCTGAAACAATACAGTCAAATCCTACTCTAAGCTCTGAAGGATACCTAGACTCAACATCGAGCTGAACCAGATGGGCATTTGGGACCTTCTTCCTAGCCTCTTCGAGCATCCTTGCAGAGTAGTCAATTCCCCATATCTCGCAGTCAAGTTCGACAAATCTCCGGGCTAGATTTCCAGTACCGATCCCCACATCGAGGATTTGCGATCCTGGTCTTGGATTTGCCAGCTGTACGATTCTGTTCAGGACGTTATCGTACCCTCTGAACGGAAAACTGTCTGAACCTATCGCAATCCAATAGTCATAGTTTGATGCCCATGAATCGAAAAGTTCAGGGGTTCTCTCAGGACTCATTATCATAGGGAAAGGTAGGATTTCCAGATATAGTTAGTCGTAATTCCAAGTTTTGAAACCGATTCAAATCTAGAGCTATCCTTTTGTAGCTAAATTGTATAGTATAGGAAGCGTAGAACCGGAGGTTGTTAGACAGTGTCTGTTGTCGTCATTGTCCTAATACAAGTAGAGGTTGGAAAAGCAGAAGCAGCGTTGAACCATGTTTCGAAAATCAGTGAAGTCACTCAGGCTCACATGGTGACTGGTCCCTATGATGTGATCGCATATGCTGAATTACCGGCAAAGAGCGGTTTCCGAAAACTGGTCGAATCTATCCATGATGCCCCTGGAGTCACAAGAACTGAAACCTGCATGGCCATCTAATCCACAATCTTGAATCGACCAGCATCAGTGCGTTCCACTAGCCTCTCAGCCAAGAGCTGGTCAAGCACAGGTCCAACATCCCCGCATTGGATGTCTTCTGAGTTCAAGTAAGAAACGAGCTCATTTTGAGAGATGGGTTCAGAGTCAGTGAGAATGCGGATTATCGCACCTCGTAGTTGTCTTGTTGATCCCTTGAACTTTGGTTGCCTAGTCAGAGGTGCTATATTTGTTGAACCAGAATCCAACACAAGCGATCCATAGTCCATCAATGCGTTGTGCCAGTCTCGAGAACGTCCTTTGGGGAGAAAGTCGTCCGCAACTCTCTGAAGTTCTCGATCTGACATATCCTCTGTAGCAAATCCTGATGCGATCAACACTCGACGAATATTGGTGTCAACAGTAGCCAAGTCTTCATTGAAGGCAAAGATGAGAATCGATCTGGAAGTATAGGGACCGACTCCCTTGAGCTCTCTGAGTTCCTCGACAGTCCGAGGAAACCCTCCTCTTTCAACAATCTGTTTTGCGGCATCTCTCAACCACATGGCTCGACGGTTGTATCCCAGACCACTCCAGACCTTGAGAAGTTCTTTTGCATCAGCTTCAGCAAGTGATTCGATAGTGGGATACCGTCGAAGGAATTCCAGATACTTGGGTACGACTCGGCTGACCTGTGTTTGCTGTAGCATCACCTCTGAAACCAGTACATTATACGGACTACTATCACACCTCCACGGGAGGTCCCGCCCATTCTCATTCCACCAATTCATCACCTTGTTTTGGAAGGCTCGAATATCATCGATACTGTAGCAGGTCATTGTTGACACAATCCATGAGAAACTAATAATTGTCTTTGTTTACTGGAAAAACTCCGACATCTCATGGATCCGAACATCGATGACAACACGAATGCGGTTCCTTTCACGGCTCGACTCCTCGCTCATTATCGAGCTGAAGAAACAAAAAGAAAGGTCCCTCTCATCTTTGATCCCTTTGCTGAACGACTTGCAGGTGATCTGAGTTCATATTTCAAAAAACACAAGCGAACAAAGGGTACAGGTGACTATGGTGTCGTTCGCACTTACTACATTGATGAGAAGGTCTTGAAACCTTGGTGTGATAGCAAAAAGAAGTCACAGATTGTCATTCTCGGGGCTGGACTTGATGCGCGTGCATATCGATTTTCACCGCTAAAAGATGGTGAACACACTGTCTTTGAGGTCGACTTCAATGTTGTGAACCAATACAAAGAAGAGATTCTCAAGGGCGAGAAGCCATTGTGCAAGCTCATCCGTCTATCAGCAGACCTAGCGAATCCCCAATGGATCTACGACCTTCAGGAGAACGGATACTCGAGAAAGTTGCCGACCCTCTGGATACTCGAAGGTCTCGCCTACTATCTTGAACGAAACATAGTGGTATCCATTCTCCAGAATGCGACAAAGAACTGTGTCATGGGAAGTCGAATCTTCGTTGATGTCTGTGTTCCCGGACTGACTGAGGCGGACTTTGGGCCTTTCATGGCTCACTTCAAATGGGGTCTAAACCAACACGAGGTAGCTGAATTCTTCAGGAAGTCAGGATGGACGGTCACATCATCATATGCAGACGACCATGATCAAGGACGCGATGTTGGACAGAGGGGGCTCATTTTCGTACGGGGCTACTCTGACCCAACCAAGCTTGAGCTGGAAAGGCCGCCTATCGAAAAACCACCTGAGGATGAGGTTCTCAGAATTACTGACCCTGCACTCCAAGAATATGCTTCAAGATTCCTCAAGGAAATCACACCGACTGTCCACTCATTGGTTGAACTCTATCAGCAGTCCCATGAAGAAGGTTTCAAGGTCTATCACAAATTTGTAGAGGAAGTCAGACCATCAGTCCAGAAGATTGTACGAGGGTTTGCGAACATTCTCTCTGTGGGTCATATCTCCTCAAGACTGCTCACGGACCCTCTAACAGCCACAATTGAAACACCTGAGGAAAAAGAGGCGCATATTGTGGGCTATCTAAAAGCAGTTCTCTATCTGGCTTACTGTGGAATCAAGGGAATTGAAGGAGAGCAGTTCAGCAATACCAGACTGAATGAGGACAGTCAGAAGATACAGCAAATTTCTGAAATTCCAGCATTGATTGAAGCCATTGACAAGGAAATCGGGTGATCAATATTGACATGTTTGAAGATATATGTTGCAGGACCATATACTGGTGTCACGTTGGAAGAGATTGAAGCAAATGTCGAGAGGGCGATGGAGGCGGGACTCAAGATATGGAAGAAGGGTCACTATCCCTACATTCCACACCTTACCCACTGGCCTGACCTTCTAGCACAGGAGAAAAGGATACCGATGGACTGGTATGACTACATGAGGTGGCATGCACCCTGGGTGGACCACTGTGATGCACTTTTCCTGCTTGCAGAGTCTAAGGGTGCTCTCCTGGAATATGAGAGAGCGATGGAGGAAGGCAAACAAGTGTTTCATTCTCTCGATGAGATCCCGACAGTCGAGAGATCTGCAACATGGGCTGACCGTCACTTGGATGAATGAAAAAGAGAGGAGGGTTTCCCCTCCCCCACCAATTACTCAGCGCTTTTTCATGAATACAACAAGAACTATGATGACAATTCCCACTGCAGCCCCATAGAGAACCAGTGTCCAATCAGGATTGCCATCACCAGCTGTTGTTTCCCCAGACGATGAAAATGACCAAGTGTCGTTTAGTCTTTCATCAAATCGTCCTGGACCTAGTCCGCCAAAGAGCACCGTTACGTCCGAGTTGTGGTCGTACACGAGCAAACCTCTAGTGCGAAGACCAGGTGATGTAGTAACAGTATATTCAGCCCAAATGTTGTTATTGTAGTCATAGGCCCATGTTTCGTTGCATAATTGTGTTTCATCAAAATCTTTGGATCCAACATAGGTGATACATAAATCCTCTTCAGCATCATATACAAAACCGTCAGGCCAAGCACCAGGATTCATACTCGGGTTCATATTCTCCCATGTGTTCGTGTTATAGTCATACGCCCATGTGTCTGTGAAAACGTCTGGATAACACCCTGAGAAGAGAATGATCCTGTCACTCTCTGAATCATAGGCCATGACCGAGTAGAAACGAGATGAAGGTGCCGAAGAGGGTTCCATGTTCTCCCATGTGTTTGTATCATAATCAAACGCCCACGTGTCCCCGGTTGTCCCAGTAGTAGCCAGTACTCCTCCGAAGAGTATGATCCTGTCTGACTCTACATCATACGCCATTGCACCGTATCGACGTAAAGGAGGCATTACTGGGGGATGAAGATTTGTCCATGTGTTTGTATTGTAGTCGTAACTCCAAGTGTCGTTCAAATGCTCATCCACATCAACTGCTCCACTGTATAGAATGACTCTGTCAGATTTTGAGTCATACGCCATCTGAGCAAATGCTCTTGCTGGAGGTGCTACCGAGGGTGACTTGTTTGTCCAAGTATCTGTGTCATATCTGTAGGACCATGTTTCATTGTACCTGTTTCCTTCTGCGGCTCCTCCGAACAAGATGGCAACATCTGACTCATTGTCAAATACCAAAGAAGGGTCTACCATTGCCCGGGGTGCGCTTACAGGACTCATCTTGGTCCAGGTTCCTTCAATTGCAACAACTGGGACCTGAAGCACAGCCACAATCAGCACTGCAAGTACGACTGCTTGTACTATTCTCTTTTTCATTTTTTTCACTCCTAACCTATTCTTTGTACTTCATCAGGTCAAGAGCTCTCGAGTGATTGCGATAATCTCAGAGTCTGTTTTACCATGTAGAGTGGTTGGTGTAGCCTCAGTAGACACTTTTCCGGTGATAACGAAGTCCCCATCGCTGCAACCAGTCATCATGAATCCATGCTGTGATTGAACTCCAGCATACCCTATGCCCCACAATAGAACACCCTCTGAGTCTGTTCTGCCAAGCCAGAGATTATTATCCGCTGGGTCGTCTGAATACCGATCTTGACCAGCGATGGCAAACCCTCCATCATTGCATTCTATCACTGAAATCCCTCTGTCTAGATGAGTGCCACCATAGTCTCCATCCCACAGGAAGTTCCCCTCTGAGTCTGTGCGAACCAGATAGACAACACTTTCCCAATCCATCTGAGTTCCTATGATGGCAAACCCTCCATCACTACATTCTGTAGCAGACCATCCTCGCTCAGAACCGAATGTGCCATAGGTCTTGTTCCACAAGTGAGTCCCCTGTGAGTCAGTCCGGACCACCCACACATCCTTCGCACCGATTCCATAAGATTCAGTCCATCCGACAAGCAGAAAACCACCATCTCCACATCTGATTAAAGAATTGGCTTCATCGACAAAAAATCCGCCAAACTCCCTGTCCCAGATTACTTCCCCTTCGCTGTCAATGCGTACTAACCACATATTTTCGTCCTTAGCACCTGCGATAGCAAAACCACCATCATCACAGACTACAATAGACCGACCATTGACTGATGTGGATGAATCTTCTCCTATGACTTTCATCCATCGCTGATTTCCCCACTCGTCAATCTTGACGAGAATAATGTCAAGCTCTCCTGAACCAAAGCTATCAGTCTCACCCACGAATACAAATCCATAGCTGCATTCAGCTATGTCATAGCACTCCTCCCATCCTGTATCTCCATATGACTGGTTCCACACAAGGTAGCCTTGGTGATCAGTACGTACAATCCACATGTCGGTATTTCCAGAACCAAAGCTGTCCGTGGCTCCAGCAATGACGAACCCGCCATCCGAACAAAGATGAACCGTATGACCTACATCAACAAGGTTGCCTCCGTAGGCATAGTCCCATTGTATGTTCCCGTTCTGATCCACTCTGAGTAGATACATGTTTTCACCCAGCTTAGGGGATGGCGGGAAGATTGGAATCCAAAATGAGCCAACAGGTGGAGCAATAAGAACAAAGACATTCGTTACAAGCATCATAGTCAATCCGACACTCATGACTCGGGAAAAAAGGCCTCCCTGACCTCCTCTCTTCCGAGGAACAGGTGGAATCGGACATGCTTCTAGGCCTTTGCCTATGCCTCCGCTGGTTCCTTGACCCATTTCAACCGCCTCATTATCGTATCGAACAGGTATATTGAAAGGTCAGTTGGAGGTCTGCCGTCTGGGACTGGAATCTTCCATTCCTCAGCGAGCTGTTGAAGTGTGTCAGTGCATTGGTCGATCTGGTCGCAAGTTCCACAGTTACCCGTGTGAGCGAACCAGGTCTGGATACCGATTTTAGGTGAGTAGAGTATGTATGTTTGAGTGTCATATGCTGGACAATACCCAACAGCAATACCATAGTATGTGCTGATGTGTCTAATCTTGATTCGGTTTATCGATGCAGCATGGCGAAGTAGTTTGTTAATTCGTGATTCTGCTATTCTTTGAGCCTTACTGATGAAAGGTCTTGAAACGTTCAATTCATCAGCGATCTCAAAGGGACGTACCTTCTGTTTCCTCTTGAGCCAGATGATTCCCTGTTGAGTTGTTGGATATCGCAGGGACTTGAACGTCTTAGACACCTCCTAAACATTCGAGAGTTAACCTGATTAAGGCAACTAATATTAAACTTCCGTTTTATTAATAAGTTAACCGGTTTTGGGTTAATTATCCGTTTCACACCTTTATGGTAAGAATTATCAATCAATCTGAGAGCCCGCCCCTCAAATCACCCTGGGGTTGAATCTACCTGTCTGACATTGAAAAGAAGAAAGAGGCCGCTCGCAAACGTGCAAAGTCCGTGAGGGACAATGCTAGATGGGCAAGACGTCATGGGACTTCTCGTCAGCTGACCCCAGGAGTAAAAGTCGTTGGAAGTCCTCTGTTAGATGGACCGAAGGAGAAGTCCTCCGAACCTGACGAAGATGATTCCCTTGAGGAGCTGGTCACATCATATGTCCTAGGAAAAGGTGGAATTAGGATCACTGAACAGACAACTGTTTCTACCGTCTATAGCAAATCTGACAGTGATGATGTGTCTGAGGTAATCATCGCTCGCATCCTTGGCCCTGACGAGAAATGGGGACTCGAACGGAACTTCTTTTTCCGCGGACGAAAGTCTATCTATGCCCATCGCTTGCCAGATGGTACTGTAATCGAGGTGGGTCTGCAGAGCTATTCTGGATACGTGAGTCGAACCTACTACATCGTAGATGGGAACGAGTTTCGAGCTTTCGCGCAGTATAACTTCCGCAGGACTGACTGAGGATTTTTACTAAGTCTTATATCGAGCTATGAAATTGGACTCTTAAATGACGGATTAGTGAGGCCAATGAAGAAGGTTCTAGTTGTCTTTGACACAACATATGGTAATACTGAGAAGATTGGAAGAGAGATTGCTGCTGGAATAGAGGAGTCTGGACTTGCAGAATGTAAGGTGATCAATATCGATGATGTAGATAACGAGGACATCTCCGTCTATGACGGTGCGCTCTTTGGTGGACCCATCCATGCATTCAGAGCCACCCGGGGAATCAAAAATGCAATCAAGAACGCGGCCAAGAAAGGTCTGGATGGAAAACTAGTTTCAACCTTTGACACATACCAAGCCCCTGGACACATTGGACGAGCGGCAAAGCAAATCGAGGAAGAGTTAAGAAAGAGAGCAAAAGGAGTCAAGATCTTCTCACCTGGAATGACTGCACTCGTCTTGGACATGACAGGTCCGTTACATGACGACGAACCTGCAAAGGCTCGTGAGTTCGGTCAGAAATTCGCAAGCAAACTAGCTGAATAGTGCGCTAGGCAAACAATTCATAGATGATTCTGCATTCCTGTGACAAGGTAGATAGTAGATGAAAGACCTGGACAAGTACTACGAAGCAAATCGGACCATGTGGGACCAGCTCGCCAAGATCAATGTTGAGTCCAAGACATACAGGACTGAGGATTTCCTCAACGGCGAAACCACCTTGAACTCCATCGAGCTCGAAGGACTTGGTGATGTGACAGGTAAGAGTCTACTGCATCTTCAGTGTCATTTCGGACTCGACACACTCTCGTGGGCTCGAAATGGTGCAAGAGTCACTGGAGTGGATTTCTCAAGCGAGGCGATCTCTATTGCCACTGATTTGACCAAGAAAGCGAACTTGGATGCACGGTTCATCCAGTCTAACATCTATGATTTGCCTGACATTCTCGATAAGAAGTTCGACGTCGTCTTTACATCATATGGGGTCCTTGTGTGGCTGCATGATTTGAAACGATGGGCTGAGATTGTTGCACACTTTCTAAACCCAGGAGGGATATTCTATATTGCGGAGTTCCACCCACTCACGTGGATAATGGACTGGGATGATCCAGATGATTTCAAGATGGTTCGCAACTACTTCTCTGATGATTCTCCCCATGAATTTGAGGTTGAAGGGTCGTACGCATCATCGGAAGAGAGAATCGAAAAGCAGGTTGATTATGAATGGGGCCATGGTCTTTCCAAGATATTGACCTCGATAGCTGATGCGGGTCTCAGGATTCATTTCTATCACGAGTTCAACAAGATGCCATTCCAGCTTTTCCAGTTCCTCAAAAAGAATGAGGACGGATATTTCTACTATGACAATCCTGATGTCCAACTTCCTCTGGTCTTCTCACTCAAAGCAACGAAGGACTAGCGTTTCCACTTCAGGTCCTTCACGATGAAATCAGCAATTGAGCTTAGGAGCTTTCCAAGTTTTTCCCCTTTCTTTGTTAGAATATGAACAATCTCCTTACCTTCCTTCTCGATCTCGATAAGGTCATTGTCTAACAGAAACTTACGAGCCGACGCAACCCGAGCACCGTTTAGCGCTGGTAGTGTCTTCGTTTCCAGACCTTTCTTGATGATGGTGTCTGCTCTTGCCTTTCCTTTGAGTCTAGTTAGGAGGAGAATCACAGTGAGTTCGTATTCGCCTCTCAGTAGTTTGACGAAGGGACTTATCTTTGCCATAGATATCCTCTCCAACCTGGATATTGTGTATTCCCTTCAGTTGATTATGAATGTTCATGCTATGGATAGAAAGCAAATCATGGGAACAATCTATTTCAAGCTCGACCGATTTCTATTAGTCAGCTGGTCTTGTTCCGAGATCTAGTATCATTACCAATTGGAGGTATAGTCCCCTTGGAAGTTTCATTCTCAGCGAAAAACATCGCGCCATCAGCAACACTAGCTATCAACGAACTGATTTCTACAATCAGAGAGAGCGGTGAACAAGTCTATCATATGGGCTTTGGCGAATCGCCTTTCCCGGTGCATAAGCGTGTGAGAAAGGCACTGTGCGAGAATTCGTGGCGGCAGAAATACCTCCCGACCCAAGGCATCCTTGAACTGAGGCAGCAAGTATCAAAATTCTACCAGGTCATGTTTGAAATGCAGTATGCTCCTGAGCAAGTCATAGTCGGTCCTGGAAGCAAACCACTGATGTTCGCAGCCTTGACAGCTCTTGATGGTCCTATTTTCTTGCCTGCTCCTTCTTGGGTCAGTTACCAACACATGGGTAGATTCCTCTCTCGGGATGTGCATCACATTGTTACCAACTCAAGCAACTCGTATCGACTAGAACCGGAGCAGTTAGAATCTGCTCTCAGAGATCATTCCCAAAACAATGAACAACAAAAGGTCTTGGTGTTGAACTATCCCTGTAATCCCACCGGTCATACTTTCTCAGCCCAAGAACTAGGAGAAATTGTCAATGTAGCCCGGGAGTTCAATGTCATTGTCATATCTGACGAGATTTACGCACTGACACACTTTCGAGATCAGGATCATCAAAGTATTGCGAAATTCTATCCTGAAGGTACTCTAATCACTAGTGGACTCTCCAAGGATAGGTCATTGGGAGGCTACCGACTTGGGACTCTTCTACTTCCGCCTGATGAGAAACAGCTACTCCGGAGCATTATTGCAGTCGGTAGTGAGATATGGTCCAGCGTGTCGGCTCCGATTCAGTATGCTGGAGTTGAAGCATATAGGACTGACACAAATCTCGTTGATTACATAAGAGATTGTGCCACTGTTCATGAACTTGTCACAAGATATGTCTATCAGCGAATCCACGAAATGGATGTTTCGTGTCCATATCCACAGGGTGGTTTCTATCTGTTTCCAGACTGGAACTCCCAGAGGGACAGTCTTGAAAAGCTCGGAGTCAATACATCAAATGAATTGGCTCAGTATCTCCTGAAGAATTGGCATCTAGCAAGCCTTCCAGGATCCGAGTTTGGAATGCCTCCAGATGACCTGTCACTCCGTCTAGCAACAGTTGACTACGATGGTAGATTTGCCTTCGAACACTATCTGAAGAAAAGAAAATCTGCTCTGAAGGATCCAGATGGATTCGTGACGCGAATTGCCCCATCTGTTGTAGAAGGATGTAATCAGCTAGAGAAGTTCTCAGCTCAACTAAGTTGATGCTCTATCCCTTTCGTTTTTGTATTAGGATGACCATCACAACAGCAGCTCCAATCACCATGGCTGATGGTATAAGGTAGAGCAGCATCGTTTCAAATCCAGAACCACTTGGAATTGATGGGGTTGGAGCTGTTGTAGTTGTTGTACTTGAGCTATATGTCACGTTTGTCCAGACATTGGTTTCGTACGAATAGGTCCAAGTGTCTTGAAATACATAGGAGACCCCTCCAAGATGCATTCCTCCAAAGAGTATTGTGACATTGTTCTCAGGATCAAAAGCAAGTCCCGTATTGATCCTAGCAGGAGGGGCATCGACAGGGTAGCGTCGAGTCCAGGAGTTTGCTTGCCCATCGTAAGTCCAAGTGCGATCAACAGCAATGTCTCCAATCTGTCCTCCAAAAAGGATACACTTCTGATTTACAGAGTCGTATGACATTGAAGGCCACTTTAGACGGTCCGGGTCTCCAGTTGGATCGAGTTCAGTCCAGGTATTGGAAGTCACATTGAAGGTCCATGTGTCTTGCTGATGTCCTTGGGTTGCAGTGTTTCCACTTGTCATGACTATGAGGCCAATCGACTCGTCATAGACCATCACATGGCCGTATCGAGCAAGTGGCCTTGTCGTAGGAGCCAAGTCGGACCACTCTCGAGTTACGAGGTCGAATTTCCATGTGTCATCAGTTTCATGACCATCACCATCAAACCCTCCGAAGAGGACCACGACATTCTCGACTGGGTCATAGGCCAGTGCCAATGAGTGGTGTACACCTGGATTTACTGGAGGTTCCACCTCGGACCAGGTCTGGGTTTCAACACTATAGATCCAAGTATCTGTGACACCGAATCCACCGTACATGAAGATCTCATTTGTCTGGCTGCAATAGACCATAGCGTGATTGGAGCGCGCGGGTGGCGACTCGGGACACATGTGTTCTGCCCACTGATTGTCGGGATAAGAATAGGTCAATGTATCACTGAGTGAATGGATACCTCCATCGAAACTCGTACCTCCAAATACCACAGCTTCACCATTATAGGGATCAAAGGTCATCGAATGAGCACCCCTCGCTTCAGGGAACATGGTCAGCGCAGGAAGAAGACACCCCGAACTAGTCATTGGAAAAACTTGAGTGACGAGTGCAAGTGTTATCAGTGTGATAGTGAATACTCGTAGTTTCAGACCTGATCCACTCCTATCTCTAGCTTCAGTGCAAAAAGTACTATGTCCATAGTATATAGACCTACATTCCTACGCAACTATTATCTCATTACGGACAGACCATTGCTTGTGTGAGAATAGCTGTTGGAAGAAGAATACAAAGCCCACCCTGACATTGACAGCATGCTGCAGATGTATCTTGGT
>JBHLRZ010000042.1:19979-23640 GCA_048882045.1 Candidatus Thorarchaeota archaeon
GCCTGCTTTCTAATGTTTGCGAAGAGATCCTCCCTAGAAGAGATGGCTCCCTCAACCAGAGCTGCCGCTGCCTCAGATCGGCTCTTGAATATGCCAATCGCAACCATTGAATCAAGGGTCTCTACGACGCGTTTGTTCATCCTAGCCACGACAGGGATGTCTCTCTCCTCTGCCTCGAATCCATCCGCTGAGATGTTCTTCAAGACACGGTCGCGTAATGTTGTCTTTTTTGGTTTCTCTTCTTTCTTTGCCACTGTAACTTACCTGCCTTGTAGTTTGTTCAATTTGTATTTAAGATTGCGTATCGCGTATTTATCTTACGCATGTAGGCACTACGATTGTAAATATGAACCTTTCGAGTCGCTCTAAAATAAGGACTCCCCCCTCCATTTCAACCAAACTCCTCTAAATACGCAATTCGTAAACGGTATCATTACTTTACGAACTGGTCTTTTGGATTGGTTCTTGCCACCTTTCGGTCAATCTCATCCTCGGGACTTCTTTCAGCAGTCTCCTTCGAGATGAATGACTTAGCATCACGTAATTGGCCTACTTTGGAATACGTCCAATCAAGGAGATAGACCTCAGCAACCAGGACCAGTAGTATCATGCCTGGTAGAGTGATCATTGGGATGAAGAGAAGCGCTACAATCACTGCAAGACCGCTCAAAGACTGAGCATAGAGTAGTGAGTTTTCTCCTACTCGATATATCCGCCTGGCCTTTGTTTCTGGTTTGGTGATTTCAACCTCTTCTTCAGGTTCAGTCAGTATTTCGAATTCAACCCTCTTGGTTTCATGCTCAACAGTTCTTTCCATTTTCTACACCACACGACGACACACGTTTTACGTATTGCGTATCGTGTATAATGTATACTCGATATTACTATATATGTGTTGTCTCTTTCTTCAACTGGCCGTTTGATTGCTGAAAACTCTGGAGGGAGTGTAATCTGGTGGAACCACTCGGGACCATTACGAAATACTATCCGTTCATCGATGATGAAACGAAGTCCAATTTGGGCACCCTCATGAAAGAATCAAGTAGCTACTTTGATTTTATACAACGGCTTTCAAATACGGTCCTTGAGAATGAATCTCCAGACAACTTGGTGTACATTGCTGCGGCTCATTGCTGGTATG
The DNA here is from genome assembly GCA_048882045.1 of Candidatus Thorarchaeota archaeon. Classification (GTDB taxonomy): domain Archaea; phylum Asgardarchaeota; class Thorarchaeia; order Thorarchaeales; family Thorarchaeaceae; genus SMTZ1-45. The sequence goes on from JBHLRZ010000042.1 coordinate 21,121, forward strand.
CAGGTGACATTAAAAGTGCCATTCTAGACAAGTACAACTCTCTCGCAACTATCGCGCCATGGAGATATTACTGGGGGACGCATGAGAGTTGGAAATTCGAAAACTGTCAGGTTATATTGCACTCTTTGGATTCAGCACTGGAATCTTCCAAAGAAAATTGGATTGCTACGGAGCTTCTTCTTGCTCAGGCATATAACTTGGGAATACGCCCTGAAGGAGTGAAACTACTTTCAAAGGCGAATGCAATCCTAGATCGATATCCAGATTTTTTGTGTTTCAAACCGCTGTCATATATTGCTGAAGGTAACATAAATTTCTGGGAGGGAAAAATATCTGATGCAATAACTCAGTGCCGCAAAGGTTGCGAACTTGCAAGGGCAAATGTTGATGTTGTGTATGAATTCTTATCTATGTTAGACTTGGGATATTATATTAGGAACAAGAGGCCCCAAGAAAGCCTTGATCAATTCGAGCAGACCTATCAGATTGCCCAAAATCTTGGAGTTCCTGTTTTCACAGGAGAAACATTGTGTGGTGTTGGATTAGCCTATGAAATATTGGGTGAGTACGATCTTGCTATTTCAAGTCAATTAGGATGTTTAGACGAGGTCCCTCCAACCAGTAATGAGATTCTTTTTGCGATACTCTCTAGACTCTATGCTATCCTAGGTGATGGTCAACGGTCTCTTGAGTGGGCTGACCGTTCTCTGGACGATAAGGAGTTCCATATTGGCTATCTCAGGAAAGCTCGTGCTCTGATAATCCTAAATCGCCTTGATGAAGCTGAAACATACTTGAATATTGCTAGTCGAAAAGTATTCCAAGCTGGATATGAGGATCATCTGGCACTGTACCATTTTGTGTCGGGCCTATACGATATGGCTAAGGGTGAATTTGCCAACGCCATGGGGACTCTTGAACAAGCATATGAGATAATCTATCCGATGGAACGACTGACTTACCTGAATGAAATTCTAATCACTCTAGCTTCTGTGGAATTGGCTCTGCTCAGCCAATCTCTAGGCAGCGATGGAGTCATGACAGGAAAGTGGCTTTCCACCCTTGAAAACCATGCGCGTACATTTGAAATGCCCGGAGTAGTAATGCAGGCTTCTTTGTTGAGGTCTGAGGCTTTCAAAAGTCAAGGGCAGCTTCAGGATGCACGTGAAACGCTTCAACGTGCACTCGAATTGTCTGATTCCCCTGGGGTCAAAACGCTGAGGAAGAGAATCAAAGACCATATCCAGGAGATTGAACGTCTTATTCATGATGAGGGGATGGTGTCTTGAAGCCGCTCGGGACAATCACAAAGTACTATCCGTTTATCGATGAGGAAACACGCTCTATCCTGGATTCCCTAATGAATGAATCAAACAGCTACTATGATCTTGTACAGAGTCTATGTCATGTTGTCCTTGAGAGTGACGTTCCAATCAATCTTGCATATCTTGCTACAGTTCAGGCTTGGTGGTGCAGAATGAGTGGTACTCTGCAATTGATTGGGGAGAAATACAATGATGTTCCCTGGATAAAGCCGTGGTTGTATATTGTCGATTCAGGAAAGAGAGATCAAGCACTAGCTCATGATACAGTTATTAGGTATATTGATTGCGTATTAGAACAGCAAGTTGATGATTGGATAGAAATTGACCTCCACATTCTTCATGCGTTCTTTCATCATCCCATGGGAGAAATCATAAGTCTATTTGAGCCACTCGATAAAGCGAAAGACTTGATTGCTACATATCCACATCTAGGCTGTTTTGAATCGGTATTGTATGCATTCGAAGCAATAGCAAAATTCAAAGAAGATGACGTGAACGGTGCTCTTGAAATCCTCCAAAAAGGCAAGTCTCTCGCAAAAAGACATGATGATGAATTATACCTATACATGAATATGCTTCAAGAGGCACTCATACTATCAGGTGTCAATGTCAATGAATCGGCATCGATGTTCGAAAATCTCTATGAGTTGGTTCAAGAGTTACAAGTACCTGCTTTATTCACTGAAATTTTGAATGATTCATCCCTTCTCTATGAGACAATGGGTGAATTTGATCTAACAATTTCATGCCATCATGAGATGATGAAAATATTGGATGGCAGTGATAGACGCATTAGTGACACGACATTCATAATACTCGGTAGGACTTACGCTACCTTAGGTGATGGTGAAAAATCTCTGGAGTGGATTAACAGAGGTATTGAAGATAGTGGCCAATTTGAAAGCGCACGACTGTTACTCTATAGGGCTTGGGCATTAGCCTTAGTAAACAGAATTGATGAAGCAGAAAAAGTGCTAGAGACTGCATACCCATTAGTAATCAAAGCTGGTCTTGAACGCCTTCTAGGAATCTATTATCACATTTCAGGAGTAATTGAATTTAGAAGAGGCAACTATCTCTCGGCTATAGACTTGATAGAAAAGGCATTGGAAATTGCAGATAAATCTCCGCGAGGAACAGACCAGAATCGTGCGCTCCTTGATTTAGCACGAATTGAGAATTCTATGGCAACCCA
>JBHLRZ010000043.1:0-23054 GCA_048882045.1 Candidatus Thorarchaeota archaeon
TCTTTGGACTCCGTCACAGCGGCCATCTGCACATCCATCACCTGATAGACTCCACTGACAATCATAGAGTCCTTCAGATTACCGAGTTGTGTGATGAAACCAGAAGGCAATACGGATAGATCATGAGTCTGGATATACTCTTTCTTATCTACAAGGAATTCAAAGTATGATGTCATCTGAATGAGAAGATTTCCAAATCCATTAAGACAATATTCTCCGTTAGTATTCTTTTCAATAGCCCCTTTTTCAACCAGTCTGCTTAGATGACGTGAAGTTTCGGATGTCGTTATATCCAGAATCTTGGCCAAATCTGAGAGTTTCTTGGGTTCATCCTCCAATAGATGAAGGATTCTCAGCCTCTCCTCACTAGAGATCTCAAAAAGAAGGTCAGTAATTTCCACGTCGAACACCAGTATTTACTCGGATTACTCCGAACTTTTTCGTATTGATTTGACTATGCTCCAATTGCTTTCAGCACAGCTACTTATCCTAATAGTGAACGTACTTCGATAAAGGTGTAATAAATGAAACGACTACTTGCACTTTCTGGCAGTCCTCATCGAACTATATCCAATACAGTCCAGATACTACACTGGATTATGGATAGGGTCGAAGAAGAAGGCTGGGAGACCGAAATAATCCATCTCCCTGATCAGCATATTGAATACTGTTCGGGGTGTGGTCAGTGTCTTATCCAAGGGACTTGCTCTCAGAAGGATGATACACAGGAACTTAGGAATAAACTTCTCAATGCTGATGCAATTGTACTTGGGAGTCCAGTATATTTCATGCAAGTCACAGCACAGATGAAGACTTTCATTGATAGATGTCTGAGTTTTGGTCATAGACCTTGCTTGCAAGGAAAGATCGGAGCTTCTGTCGCAGTCTATGCTGGAGTAGGTAGTGCTAACTTAGTTGCAGATTATATGAATGGAGTCTTGCGTGCCTGGGGTGTGAGCACAGTCGGTAAACTGGTTGCATATGCTGCACGTCCACGACAATTGAAATCGGGAGAGAAAGCAAAGGCTGTAGAATTGGCTGAGAGTCTGATTGATGCTGTCAATGGGAAGATAAGCTTTCCTGAGTATGTCCCTAATCCACAGATGAGGCATCTAATAAAGTCGCAGAAAGACTTGATGCGTGCTGACTATGAGTATTGGCTGAGCAAGGGGTGGATTCAACAATGATGTCATTGAACCAACGTTTTGATGGTATGGCCAGGTTAGCCTTTAGCCCATTAAAGGCAAGAGGTTGGAAAGCGGTGCTACAGTATTTCATTGAAGGACCAGGTGGTGGCAATCACTACTTGGTGATCAAAGACCAGACATGCACTCACTATGAAGGAATTGCAGATGAGCCAACCCTTACAATTACAGCCAAGGTCGAAGATTGGCGAGCAATTGCGGAAGGACGTCTTGCTGGTCAGGAAGCATACTTCAGTGGTAAGATGAGAGTCAGTGGAAACATGAACGATCTATTCCGCATGCAAGCTGTATTCGCTCCATTCAGGGAGGATGAGCTACATGAGTGAACCATGGAAAAAGGCCACTCCTCGAGTGACCATTCTATTGAATGTCTTTGGCTATCTTGCTCTTGTTCCATTGATTGTACTGTCAATCTATGGTCAATATGAGATGGCTTTCCTCTCTGCACTCTTCCTCTCAGTTGTGTCCACAACTCTATGCAGGAGATATAGTGTTGTCAAGGTGACAGATTTGGTAATCTTGGGATTCTTTCTTGGATCATCACTGTTACTTCTATTCCCATGGTGGATTTCGATAATTTCTATCTACTACAATGCTATGCTATGGTTTGTCCTTGCATTGATGGCAGGAGTTTCACTCTTAGTTAGACGCCCCTTTACACTTGAATACGCTAAGCAGAGTGTATCTGAGTCTGTCTGGGCTACTCCGCAGTTCTATCGGATTAACCAGTTGATCACAATCGTCTTCTTCCTTGTCTTTGGAACTGACACTGTAATTTCAGTATTAATTGATGATCGCCTCATAAGATATGTACTTTCTTTCTCATTGCTTGGAGTTGCACTAGCAGCACCATCAATTGTACCAAAGATCTATGTACGATATGGAAACAAGGTGGATTCTTCTCTGCCCTCCGAAGTTAACATGAGTCAGTTATCTATGGAGGAGGTCTTCTCCGGAATGGTTGAAAGATTCAACTCTGAAGCTGCTGAAGATATGGAGGCAGTGTTTCAATTTTCATTGACTGGTCATCAAAGTGGTGAGTACTTCATAGATGTCAAGAACTCAACTGCTTCTCTTGTTCAAGGTGTAGACGGGAGTCCTGAATTACTTGTAGTGATTGACAGCGAAGACTGGATTGCCGTTGTAGAAGGTCGTCTTGATGGAACCCAGGCCTATATGAGCGGCAAGATGAAGGTGACAGGTGACATGAATCTCCTGTTCAAACTTGATCAACTGTTCCCAACGATGAGCGTATCAGATGAAATCTTGGAGGGGAAATGATATGCACGTTTTAATAGCATACTTTTCAGCCACAGGAAATACAGCGAGGATGGCAAAGGTCATTGAAGAGAGATTTGTTGAAATGGGAGCTGAAGTCACCATGTCTGATGTGACCTCCTATGAGCACAGACAAGTAGAAACTGATTTGACCTCGTATGAAGCTGTTGTGTTTGGAATGCCCGTTCACACTAGACGGGCTCCTAGAGTTGTTAGAGAATGGTTAGGGACGCTCAATGGTCAGGGTAAAAAATGTTCGATGTTCTTTACCTATGGAGGTTTTGGGACCCACCCTGCTCATTATTCAACTCGACAGATCTTGGAAAAGCAACATTTTCACGTTGTGTCATCAGTAGAGTTTCTGGGAGCTCATTCCTTCAATCTTGGAGGTTGGAAGGCTTTGGTAGGGCGTCCTGAGGAACGCGATTTTGCGGTAGCAAAAGAGTATGTCGAGATAACCTATAGAAGATTCACTGGTGAGGATGAGACCCTATTAGGTGAGTTAGAGAAAACGAAATATCCCCTAGAATTGCTTGATTCGGCTGAATCATTTCGATTCAAGACTGTTTCACAATTGCCGACAAGAGGGGGCGCAGAGTGTAGCATGTGTTACACCTGTGAGGAATTATGTCCCACCGGGGCTATGGATGCTGAATTAGGCGAAGTTGACAAGGGAAAATGTATTGTCTGTCTAGCCTGTGTAGCTAACTGCCCTGATTCCATTTTGGCTATCAGTGATACGTCGAAGAATTGGCAACATAAGTTGGAAGAGGAAAAGACCACTGAAGAAGACCTACAAGGACTGAAAAGCATAATCTACTCCTAAAATGGGCAAAATCTGGAGATTTTTCAATAGTCGTAGCGGCATCCCCTTGATTGTTGAAAAGAAAAGTGGGGAGAGAGGACTGCCCTCTCTCTCCATTAGAAAATTGAAACTACATCTGTTTCTCTTCTACTAAAAGGAAGGAAAGCTCGGCGATCAGGATTTTGCTATGGCTGATTCTGTATTATACTGATTCTCAAATAGTTCCTTTTTATGAATCTCAGAATAAAATCATCCATAATGTACACCATGAGTTGTTGAGAGAAAATGAAGAGTATGGCTGTTGAAGGGTCAGTCTTTTGGTTGCTTGCTAGTGCCATCATCAGTCCGCCACTTACATACTATCCCGGTTCTCCCTTCTACGAACCTACATTATTCGTGATACCCTATTTGTTTTCAGCTATGTACATTGTCATTGCGTACTTCTGTTGGAATGAAAATTCGCTTAGCTTTATAGCAGCCATAGTCCTTGCTCTATCTGTTGTGGCTATGAACGTTGGCTTCGGTGGTCTTGCTTATCCAGGAGACGAGCTTCTAGCCATCGCTCAGATTTTGATCGTGTTTTTTGGTGCTAGAGGCTATAGAGAGGGTCGAGCAGAATAGATACTCGATACACTAACCTATTCGTAATTCTATTTCTACCATTGTCGGAGGCTAGTTATACCTCTTCTCTTGATGCACCTGCTTGAGCCGTGAGATTAATCACAAACATTGGTCCACGTTATGGCAATGGAAGGATGAGAATTGACAGGTATAGTTGATGTCCTGATGGACAGTTACCTAATAGAAGCAAAGCAGGCAAGAGTTGTCATTGACAAGGCAAGATTGGTAGACTCCGACTTTGTACCAACCAAGGGGATGAGGTCTCTCATAGAACTTGTGAATCATCTGTCACAGGTTCCCAACTTAGACCCTGCTGTGTATTCGAGTGAGCTGGATTCCATGGATGCTATTCAAAAGAGAGAGATGGAGTTGCAAAGCAAAGACATTGATGGAGCTTTGGCGATATTCGACGAAGGTGTCAAGAACGCAGAGGACCGATTTCGTGGGATGTCTGACAAAGAGTTGCTTCAAAAGAATCTGCAACCATTTTATGAATCCGGAGAAACCAAGAACTGGGCTCACTATGTCCCAGAGATGACAAGGCACATTGCAATGCACAAGATGCAGCTCTGGATGTATCTCAAGATTGGCGGACTAGATGTTGATATGATGACATACTATGGTGTTATAACTGAATGACGGTCTTGACCAAACATATACCAGACAACTGGAGTTTCTATTGCGAAGGTCTGTGTTGGGGCTCAAATAGACCCCCAAACGGACTTTCTATTTCAACACTTTATATATACCCAACGAATAAACACCCCATAACTCTCCTTTTCCTCAAATAATTCTTGATAACAGTTTCAAAACTGATGAGAAGGCAGTTATTCTCTAAGCGCTTCTATCTCTACATCGGTATGTTTGAACAACATATCGGTAAGAAAAGCAATAACGAGGTATGAACAAAGATGATGAAAATTAGCGCTGTTTCAAAGATACAGGCTGTGATTGAAGAAGTAAAGACCGTTGTACGACGGATCATTGTACCTGAGCACACGTACGATGAGGCCGCACGAGTGCACCGTTGCACAATCGCATCTGAGCAAGCATTGAAAGACCTTGAGGAGATCAAGACAGGCGGAAAGTCTGCCTCATATCGAACCGGCATTTTCCGATAACACTGTCATGTCCTGAGGAACATCTACAAAGATGGTTCGAATGGTTTTTGTTGAAGTGGGACTAAAGAAATGTGTGGTTGTGGTTTAGGTGGATTATATCCAGATAGTTAAAGATGATTTTCTGGACAAGAGCATGTTTCAAGCTTGGCAAATAGTGGACAAGAAGGCATTTGATACTAAAGTATCATTGGTACATCCCTGTAACATGAAGAGGAGTCTACTGAGGGAGCTTATACCGCTTCGTTTCAATGTTGATGAGGTTCTCGATCTACTTCCAGTGAAGCAGAAAGAGATTGCAAAACGCCTCAATATTGCAAGACTACCCAGTGACAGACCGTCGGGTATGCTGGGACAGGTCGCATTGTTCGAAGTTCTCAGAAACAAAGGATTTGATTTCAAAAGCTATCTTGACACATTTTGGAAACAATGGTATCGTTCACAGTCAGAGGAGTACACACTTCTGTATGCTCTTGGTTATCTCTACTATATCAGGAGATTCTTTGGGTACCAGCCCATCGACCTTGTGAAATATCTCGTTGAACCAATTACTCATGTTCACCTTTCCATGACGTGGGATGAGAATTGGTATATGAGGATGACAGCAAACATGGCTGGGGTCACTCCTACCTATTTGTCCAATAGACACATCTACCAGATTCTCAAGAATATGCTGCGGCAACAGGATAGATGGGGGCTGTCAGTAGCCCGAGCTATGGACTGGACCGGACTTTCTCGCGGTGACGCAAAACATCTCACAGATGTAATCAGATCTGGATGGTTAGAACATCGCTACCGCATAGTATCAAAGAACACCGGGACTGTGAAGATTTTCACAAAGAGTCAATCAAAGTGGAAGACTCCACCTTCTTTCTTTTCAATCTGCACCTCTCTACAAGATGACAATGACTATTTCATCTCGTTTACTGACATGTTCGAGAAAGACGCAGAAGGGAAATACTTCGAGATGGAGGCAACTAACACTAACATAGATCTTTACGACCTGAAGGATCAGGTTTGGAAATTGAATCCGACTACTCATGTGACTCGTTCAGTTGATGACATCTACTCTCTACTCCCTACGGGGGATCATCTTGTTCCAACAAATGACATTATGCCAACAAGACGTGACATCCTATTCATTGCACTACTAGTCGCGATGAATACATCGTCTCATTCCAAGAAGAACCAGGAGATTATGGAGTGGTTCACAAAAGGGTACGGAATTCCAAAAACAGATGTTGAGAATGGGGTTAGGAATGTCATTCGAAAGAACATGCTGAGAAATCAATACACTCACTATGCCATTATGGATGCTGATAGGGAATCTTTTACCATCACGTTTGAAGACAAGAGCAAGAAGGTCATACCTTTTCTTGGTGAAGTACTTCCCAACCTACCAGTTTCAAATTTACAGACAGATAGTGAGATGAGTAATGGTCATATTTGGGATTTCCATCCCCCATACTTGTCATGTGATCTAAGGAATCTGATTGAGTCATCTATGAAAGAGCATGATGTCAACGGTGAGCTATTTGTCCAACAATCATGGGGAATAGGTGCACCCGGGAGTATATTGCAGTTAATTTCAGACGATTGAAATTCCTTACGAGGTGTTAGTTACTGGGAAGCAGTTCAAACATTCGCCTGAACTTGAATACCTACGATATCATTTGGATATTATTAGACTCTAATCATTCATCAAAACCTCATTTGTTTATATAGAATTCCAAAATGAGGCTCTCATAATCCTTCTTTCTTTCTAATAATCCCTGATAGGATTTTCAAATCTGATGAGAAAGCAGTTATTCTCTATATGTTTCCATTTCTTCACCATTATGTATGGATTGCATATTGGTTAGGAGTTGTAAAAATGACTGAAGTCAAAATGTTGGCGAAGATTGCTCTATTGGCTTACGGAATTGTATGTCTGCTATTTGGTACCATGTACATCTTAATGGCTGAAACCCTAATAGCGGCTTTAGCTCCTGGTTGGGAGGTCAATGTCTTCCATCCAAAAGTGCTGGGAGGATTTCTGGTCGTCATAGGCTTTTTCGATATTCTAATGATTCTCAACAAGAACTGGGAATGGGATCACATCAAGGTGGCCTACATGGCTCTATTTGCGTTCATCATACCCATGATAATCGCGCAAATTCTTGCATTGACTCTACTGTCACCAACCGCTGCATTTGTCGGTGAGATGATTCTCGAGATTCCCTTAGAATCAGTACTTCTAATTCTTGGAATCGTTGGATACCTGAAGCAGAGTTGATAAACGAAAGTGAGGGGGGAGTCCTTTTTGGAACACTTGGGCAGAAGGAAAGGGTATGGAGATAGTCAGGTCCGAATATCTCGCGTGTCATGACGATCTTCTGATTAGCAGAGAACCTCTCACAACTCAGATTTCAGCACAAAATCTACCAGTTCTTGCATATCTCCGAATGGACTCTCATGATATACGTCAGGATGAACACAGACCTCTTCATTTGCATGACCAGTGTAATCTATTCCCATTCCTGGTGTGAATCTTACAAGTAACTTCGAGTTTGGAAGGATATAGTAAATTGGAGAGTCACTAATTCCATCTCCTCCGGATGGAATTCCATATAGCTTAGCGAATCCTGTTTCTTTACAAAACAAGGCAAAGGCATCTGTTGCAGAGAATGTTATTGCATCAATCAAGACAATGATTCTCCCTTTGAAGTCAATCTCACGTGCAGGTTCTACAGTCTGTGTATAATCATAGATTGTGAAATCATCAATCAAGACTTCAGTGGGTAGGTTTTCGAAACTGTCCTTTGTAACAATGTCACCGACATCTGCAACCTTCCGAAACATGTCAACATAGTCTCCCGATCTGAAAGCGAGATGCATTTTACTACTCAGTTTCTCTCTTGAGAGAGGTGCAATGACATTACGCATCCATGGTCCGTAACTTCCACCCTGATTTCCCCGGACATCAATTATAATCAAGTCGAACTTCTCAACCTTCTTGTAGAACTCTTGTAGGATTATTTTGTCGTCTTTTTCCATGTCATCAGAAAAATCTCCAATCCTAACATAGCCAGCTTTTTTCTCTGGCCAGACTTTTGTTTCCAATCTTTCTATAGGATATACTGTGTGGAAAGAATATGAAAAGTCAAAACTTGTTTCGAATACGACTTTCTTTTCCTCTCCAGATCTAGTCTGTATCGTGAAGACATCATCTGGTCCGAAACATCTTGGCGTGATTCTGAATAGGTAGAACTTCTTTCTCTTGAAGTCCCAGTTGAAAATTGCTTTCTCATAACATTCCATCACGACCTCATCAATCGGTTTATCATTCACAGCTATAACTCGAGAATGACGACCATACTTTTCCTCCCAGTTGCCATGCCCGGCTTCAATAAGATACTCTCCATTGCTATACCAAGCGCTTGCATCATAGTTTAGAGAGTTTCGTTTCATGAGGAACTTGTCAAAGATTGGTTTCCAGTATTGGTAATACTTCTTCAGCTCATCACTGAAGATATCACTAAATGGGCTGGTTTCGCAATAATACTTCACATCGTAGAACCCTTCGAGCCGCTCCGGGTCGATGACTGCTGAATGAGCGTTCTGAAGAGATTGAACCGCATCGAAGATGACTTCAAGATAGTCTTCTGAGGAATGTGAACTCTCAATCCGGTTTCGATATTCATCAAAAAGATCGAGCCAACTGTAACCTAGCAACCTTTCTTTCATTGAGAGATATGGATTGTTGTCCCTCATGAGAGAGAATAGAGCTTCCAAGTCATCCAACCAGTCCTGTTTTGTCATGTCCTCTGGATGGATTTCATTAATTTCAATTTTGGAACTTGAAGGCATGAAATTCCCACCCTTTTCTCAGAATATATGGTTAACCACAAGCGCCAAATCTAAAATTAACTCTTCAAAAGGTTTTTATATAAGTTGACATTAAATTAACTATTGTTAATTCATTATGGGGATGAATAACTGTGAAATCAGAATTACTACAATCTGAAACTAAAATTACTACATTGTCTGGTGATGAGACTTTTCTTACAGAAGAAGCGGTAGAGAGTCTGAAAGGACAGATCCGCGGTGATGTGCTCTTGCCATCCGATGATGATTATGAACAAGCACGTAAAATCTGGAACGGAATGATTGACAAGCATCCTGCGCTCATAGTGCGTTGTACAGGTCCTGCAGATGTCATCGACGCCGTAAAGTTCGCACGCGAACATAGTATCTTAGTGTCTGTCCGAGGTGGTGGACACAATGTTGCTGGTAATGCATTGGTTGACAATGGGATGGTGATTGACCTCTCCAAAATGAAAGGCATTCATGTGAATCCTAAATCCCGCATCGTACGTGCCCAAGCCGGTGCCACTCTTGGAGATCTTGATAGGGAAACCCAGGTCTTCGGTCTAGCCGTTCCGTCCGGCATTGTGACTACGACCGGGATTGCCGGTCTTACACTAGGCGGTGGATTCGGGTATCTGGCACGCAAACATGGTCTCTCGATTGACAACCTTATTTCGGTCGATATGGTCACTGCTGAAGGTGAATTCCTTACAGCTAGTAAGAAGGAAAACGAAGACCTCTTCTGGGGATTGCGTGGAGGAGGAGGTAATTTTGGCATTGTCACTTCGTTCGAATACAAATTACAAGAAGTAGGTCCCATGGTTCTTGGTGGGATGCTTCTCCATTCTATGGAAGACGCTACAGAGTTCTTACGTTTCTATCGGGATTTCATCGCAGACGCCCCTGACGACCTTTGTGTTGTTCCACTTCTCCGATTAGCCCCACCAGCACCATTCTTACCAGAAGAGGTCCATGGGAAGCCCGTGGTTGGGGTTATAGTCTTGTATGCCGGGTCGATTGAGAAGGGAGAGAAACTAATCGAGCCTTTGAGGGAGTATGGAACACCATTGGTTGATGGAATTGGTCTTAAACCATTCAGAATGCTTCAATCTATGTTGGATACTTCTGCTCGACCTGGATTGAATTACTACGTCAAATCAGAGTTCCTCCCACCCCTGAGTGACGATGTTATTGATACATTGGTTGAACATGCTTCAAAAATCACTTCGCCCCAAGCAGTCATTGCAGGATTTCATCTTGGTGGTGCTATTAGTCGAATAGATGAAGACGCAACGGCGTACTCACACCGAGATGCCTCTTATTCACTTATCCTCAACACTGCATGGATAGATCCAAATGAATCAGAGAAGCACATTCAATGGACGCGTGAATTCTGGCAGGCATTACAACCGTATTCAATTGGTGGTGCCTATGTCAACTTCCAAAGTCGTGACGAAGGAGAGGATCGAGTCAAAGATACCTATGGAACAGCTAAGTTCGAGAAACTCTCTAAACTGAAGAGGAAGTATGATCCTCTGAACTTCTTCCGAATTAACCAGAATATCACACCGGCATCTTAAGGATGAATCGGCCTTGGATGTCCTGAATAGAAAGAATGGACGAGAGGGGGGAGTTCTCCTCTCTATTCACAAATGTATTAGAAAGAAGAGCTCATACCGCTGAGAATGGAATTAATTGCTAGTAGAGAAATTTAACGCGAGCCGTAAAAGGAATAATACTTTGTCACATCTTTATTTCACGGTGAAAGTATGAAACTCGAAAGAATCACTGGCGATTATAGATCGATCGGAGAGCGACTTGGGTTACTACACAAACGGTCAGGTCCAAATGGTCAAAAGATGACCCCCAGTCCTTCAATACAGGAAGGACTTTAACATTCAGATAATGGTCTTAGTCATGAATCTGGTTTCTTCATTCATTCAATCTTACCTCGATCAATTCAGTAATATTGGATCCGATGACAATGAAGGGCGAGCAGCCATAATCACCTCATTTTGGAACTCTGTTGAAAAGCAAGACTATCCAATCAAGGAGCCATATAAGGGAGAAATCATGCACACACCTTCTCTATATGAGATGGTCACCTTCTTGTATCGGTCAGATGATGACCTCGACAATGTCTTCATACTCGCTATGTTCAATCATGTGACTCCTCAGGAATATGTGTTTGACCATATCGAGGGGACTGATATCTACTACAAGTCATTCATTCTACCCAAAGATGCTCAGGCTGAATACCGGATTATTGAGAATGACAAGCTGGGTGGAATCTTTGCAGGAGCTAAATATCAAGGCCGCTACGAAGCATTGCGAACACATCCAGATCCATTATCCCCACACATCCAGATATTTTCAGATATGTTCGGTCCTGGTCAAGAGGTAATGGTTGCACTTCTCCGAGATAATGCACCGCATATCAAGGAACTCCTCACACCTGTGGATGGGGCCGGCAAGGTAATGTCCTATGAGTTGACAAGCAACATTCTTCATTATTCGAGAACAATCAATGTTTACACTCCTCCAAATTATGATTCTAAAGAGAGATATCCATGCTTCATAATCCTTGATGGTTCTGATGCTCTCAAACATGGAAAAGTCAATACTATCTTGGACAATCTGATTCTGAATGGAACGATACACCCTGTCATTGGTATCTTTGTCGACCCGGGAGTGAAAGACGGTCAAACTACGAGGTACGAGGAGTTTGCACTCAGCCATGATTTCGCAAATTCAATGGTCAATGAAATCATTCCCTTTGTTAGCGAACACTATCCTCTGAGTGAGATCAAATCGGATTATGTCATATCGGGCTCTAGCTATGGTGGTCTTGCTGCCATCTATGTGGCATTTGAGTATCCAGATAAAATCAGGAACGTTCTATCCCTCTCTGGCTCAGTTCATTATGGCGAAGGTGACGAGCATGAACTGCTGATCAAAAAGATTGCCTTCTCAGAGCGCAGAGATATCTTTCTGAAACTCTATTCTGGAAAACTTGAAGGAGAGTATCATTGGAATTCACCTGCTTGGGCCAATCAACTAGTAAGCACACGCCATTTGGAAACAATCTTGAAAATGAAGGGATACGATTTCTCATTCAAGGAAACCGCAGGAGATCATAGCCTTGCAGCTTGGTTTGAGCCTCTTGTTGAAGGAATCATAGAGTTTTTCAGAGTCAAGATGAGCGATTAAAAAGAAACAGTGAGATAAGGAAACCCTCTTTCTCTCATTCCACTTTTCTACTTCTGTTTCTCTTGCCTTTATGGCAGATAGTCAGGCCCGAGGATCTCACGTGCCATTATATTCTGTTTTCTAATTTTCTCAATGTCAGTGTGAATTGTTTCAGGGATATCTTGCGTTGAATATTTCTCTTAAATATCATCATCATGCTCCAGGCAAGTTAATCATCTATTGATGGCAATGAGTGATTGGAATGAATTTAAAGAATGAAATCGGGCTTGCGTGTCTTCTTTTCTTGGTGATTGCAAGTTCTAGTGCCTTAGGAGTAAATGCAATTCAAATCGCTCAATCCAACGGTCCCGGCTATGATGTCACTGTCACTGAAACTCACGCTTTTGTGACAAATAACGATGGCGTGGCTGTCTATGACATTCAGAACCCATCAGAACCAGATAGACTTGGACAGATTGATTTAGGAGGTGAAGCCCGTGGCATAGAGGTTATAGGGGACATCATCTATATCGCTGGTCTTTCGCACGGTTTGATTATTGCAGATATTAATGATAACCCAACTAATCCCATAATATTAGCAGAGTACACCCTTAGTGATTATATCAGTGAAGTCTGCATTTATGGTGATTATGCTTACCTCTCCTCTGGTTTTGGAGAGTTTCAAATACTGGATATTAGTAATCCTAGTACTCCTGTTGGCTTGGGACACCTTCCAATCTCCGAGTTGACTCTTGGAATTGCAGTTAGTGGTAGCACAGTCTATATCGCACAACCCAACAGCGGACTGAGGCTCATCGATGTTAGTAATTTGAATTCACCATTCATCCTCTCATTGGTCAGTGGTACATCAGGAGCTCGTGATTTGCATGTTCAAGGAGATTTGCTGTATGTAGCTCGTGGTACCTCTGGAGTGAGCATCTTTGATATCTCAGATTCTTCGAATCCCATGCCTCTTGGACAATACAATGATGGAGGAAATTCATTCGGGATCCATGGTGACAGTCAATATCTATTAATTGCTGATCTTGAACAAGGTGTAGAGCTGCTGGATATCAGTAATCCAGAAACTCCTGTTGAAGTTGCACAACATGATGACGCTGCTCCACATGATCTCATTTACAACAACTGCTATGCATATCTTGCAGACCAAGATGAAGAATTCCTAATTGTCAACTTTGAATCATCAATTTCTATCACAACTACAGGAGGATCAGATAATTCATTACAATTCTTGTCTACCATCATTCCAATCGTCGGAGTATGCGCAGTAGCTATTTTCATCCTGAGAGTTTTGAAAAAACGGAGTTGACTCTTGACTATTTAGGGAGCGAGAAAAGGAAAGTGGATGACCCTCTCTCGTTAAGAAATTTGAAGCTACATTTTTTTTTCTTGCCTGTACGGCAGAAAGTCCGGTCCGATTATCTCGCGTGCCACGACTATCCCAAAGAAGACCTAGGAAGTGCTCTTGATGTATTGGTCATAAATCCATATAGTATGTTCTCTCCCAGTCAGTCACACTTTGTTTGAATTCAGACCATTCTGCTCGTTTGAGTCCCAGATATTTGCTAAACGCATGCTCGCCAAGAGTTTCCCTCATAAACTCACTCCCCTCAAACTCATCTAATGCTTCACCGAGATCGGAGGGCATGGTTCTGATGTAGAATTGCTTAAGTTTGGCGTCATCGAAGTCAAAGACGTCCTCCTCCACTGGATTTGGAGGTTCTATTTTTTTCTCGATACCCCTTATTCCTGCTGCCAGCATAGATGCAAATGCAATATATGGATTGCAGCTCGGATCTGGACACCGAAGTTCCAGTCTTGTAGGCTCTTGTAGATCCTGGCCATGTTTTGGGACTCGAATCATAGCAGATCGATTTCGTTGTCCCCAGCAAATATAGACAGGTGCCTCAAATCCACCTAGTCTCTTATAGCTATTAACTGTTGGGCAGAGGATGGCCGCCATGTCTCTGACATACTCAAGCTGTCCACCCATGAAATGGTATGCGAGAGTTGAAAGCTGATATTGGTCGTCGTCATCATGAAACAGATTCTTGCCACTTTTGCTGAATACTGACTGATGTGTATGCATTCCACTTCCGGCCACACCAGACCGAGGCTTTGGCATGAATGAAGCGTAAAGGTTCCTGTTACTTGCAACTGTCTTGATTGCTTGCTTTGCGACCATGATATTATCTGCAATGCTCAAGACATTACCATACTCGATATCAATCTCATGCTGACTAGGTCCGCACTCATGATGTGTCCCTCCTACATGGATATCAAGACCTTCCAAGGTAGAAACAATCATGGCTCGAATATCGACACCTAGGTCTCTTGGGGAGAAATCGAAGTAGCTCGCTCTATCATGGTAATCTCCTTGTTCCTTTGATCCAAAAACGAAGAACTCGATTTCAGGTCCAACTCTGTAAAACCAACCCTTTTCCTCGCTAATCCCTGAAACACGTCGCAGGATGTTTCGAGGTGCGCCTTCATATGGCGTTTTATCGCTTTCATAGACATCACAAATGATTCTCGCCGCGTTTTTTCCATCTCGCGGCCAAGGTAACATGATGTAGGTCGTTGGATCAGGAATCAACAACATGTCACTCTCTTGGATTCTGGTGAAACCTTCGACAGAGGACCCATCAAACCACTTACCATGTTCTAGACAATTCTCCAAATCCCTCGGTGAAATAGTCACACATTTCAGTTGACCAGTCAGATCTGAAAACATGAGGTCAATGAAACTAATCTCTTCTCTATTCACTCTCTCGAGCAGTATCGATTTCTTGTCACTCACGGAATCATTACCAGTGATTGTAGTTCGTTCATACTATTTAACGGTTCTTTCAAACTCTGCATTCAATTTCTTTAGGACTTCAGTGTAAGAACAGGATTATCATATCTCAAACTGATTTTAGAAACTGCACCTGTTTCTCTTGCCTGAATGGCCGAAAGTCAGGTCCAAAGATCTCGCGTGCCATGACAATCTTCTTCCTTCTCAACAATTCACTCTAATCAACCATCAAATACTACCTTCTCCTGACAAAGAACAGTATCAAGATGATGACTACTATGCCGCCTACTCCACCGATCACTTGAATAATTAGCGGGTCGATTCCATTAGGTGTTGTAGTTTCGTTTGACCAGTAATCGTAACCTGCGTCAATCCAAGCAGTGATTCCACCTAACATATTGAAAACTTTTGTAAAATTGCTTGCTACAAGAATATCGCTACCTTCTTGACTTCTGACTCCGGTCCTGCAATAGACAATGATTTCCGTTTCATTATAGCTAGCAATTTCATCCAGTCTTGACTCTAGTTCACCAAGGGGTATTAGAAGAGCGTCATGTAGATGACCACTATCAAATTCCCATTGTTCCCTCACATCTAAAACAAGCAAATCAGGAAAACCCGTGTTGTTGTTGATCATATCATTAGCTACATGGACAGAGATATCCGTTCTAATCGGATTATCATCTGACCAAACCATAGCACTTCCAGGGCTATAACCCATCCAAGAAGCAAGCAACAAGATCGCCAATCCCACTATTTTGTAATCCAGTTTACCTAGCAAAGGGAACAAACCTCCGATATTATCAACATGTCCAGTAATCCTTCGATGAACGATACGTCACATTGCGCCAAAGCTCATAAGCGAATGCAAGTAATTTTGCATTAACTATTGTTAAAAACATTTTACTACAGCAAATGGTTCGGTCCAAAGATTTCTCTGGCTATGACGATCATTTCACTCATGAACTATACATATACCCAAAGCGTGACTAAATTTGTCTGCTTCAAGACGCCAGCTCCTCATCAAGTATAAGCTGATCCAGCTCTTGAATTCGTTTGATGATTTTCCTCCTGAGTGTCTTCACACCACGTGAATCAGTGATTTCGAGAGCCTGACGAAGAGTTCCTAGTGCATCTCTGAGCTGTCCCTGATTCTGGTAGAATTCTGATTTGAATAAAGCAGCATACATTCTTACACCAGGCAAGTTATGGTCTACTGCATGTTTTTCAAGTTTGGAAAGCCATTGTCCTTGTGCATAACGTTCCATACTGTCTGGCGATTGATTGACAAGAAAGAGTTCAGCTTGTGCCAACCGAAGAAGAGAAAGGCTCTGACCCAAACAGGACTGACGGCGTTCTGTGTTTTCGTGAGTTTTTGTGATATAGTCGAGTGCAGACAAGTAATCACCTTTTGCTAGTTCAATCATTCCATATACGAGATCGTAACCACCCAAATGTGCTTCTGAACCAGATTTTAGTATCATCTCGTGTACATCATTGAGATAGCGTTCGGCCTCATCCAATCTGTTCAATAATGCTAATGCCATGGCTTTTCTATAATATAATACTGGCAGCTCGAGATTTCCAGCATATTCGAAACCCATGTTCGCCCATTCAAGAGCTTGTTGACCATCACCTAACGTAGAATAGATCCTGGAGAGTAAATTGCAGCAGGTCACGTCCAGTCCTATCATCTCTATGGCCTCAAGATGGCTCGAAATTGCGAGATCGTATTCACCAGCTGTTTCATATACAATGGCAAAATCGTTCAAGACTTCCGCTAGTAGATAAGGTATTTCTAAATCCTGAACCAGATGATACAGTTCTTCATAATGTGCTAATGACTCCTGAATATCGAAGGCTGAAACTGCAAACGCCTTGTTAAGGAGGTTCATGTACTTGTACAAAGAATCATTATGTAACTCAGCAAGGTCTTGGCCTCTTTGGAAGAAATCAATGGCGTCCTTTTTGGCCCCTTCTCTGAGACTTGGCATCCCCTCGAATGCGTAAATTAATGGTTCAAAACAGTTCAATTTTGGATTAGCTTCTGTCAAGCTCCTTGCCTTTTCAAGTGGTTCAAGTAGACTGTCGATGTCACCGAAAAAAGGCCAATGATAGAACGCGTGGAGAAGATGTAGCTCGATCATCATCCAATCATCTAGGGTTGGTTCCATCGCTTTGTCTATTGCTTCAACAACCGCATCATGATACTCTTCTTGATCCTTCTCAGCAGTTCTGTGACCATATGCCCAAGGCCTTACGCACGGTACATCTCTGTATTTTTCTTGAATTAGCTTCATGTTTTCTTCTGTTCTAGTCCACCATGCATGAACTGCTGAAATATAGGCCAGATTAACTGATGCCTCATTATCCAGAACAAAGGAACTCAATCGTTGTACAAAATTATAGTAACTGCTTGATTCCTCCATGAGTGAATTCAAGATGGACTTGCTCTCTTCATCGATGAATGGATAGTACTTTGTGATTGTCCCCATCGGCTTCATTACCACAGAACTCCTGACCAATCCAGACCATAGATACTCCTCAACACTTTGTGAAGAATGTAATGGTTCTAAGAATATCTTTGTAGTTGAAGAACAAGTAGGGAGAGAGGAAGACCCTCTCTCAAAATGAATTTTAACCCTACATCTGTTTCTCTTGCCTATACGGCAGAAAGTCAGGTCCGAAGATCTCGCGTGCCATGACGATTCTCGGCAGACTTATGTCAAAGTCATGAGAATAGCCTAGTCTGAATGTTGTCATAGCAATGACATATCTCATAGAGTCCTTAGGCCAATCTCAAGGAACACAGCGACTTCTTGTATTTCAACACAATTAGGAAAGGAGAGAATGCACATGTCTGCTAGAGCCAGTAGATGCGTCTTGATACTGGCATTGTTCATGTTCTTTTTGACCTTGCTGCCTATAACAAACCTCGAAGTGAAAGCTTCTCAGACAACAACAGTGGTCTCAGAACCTGAGGGACGAGAATCACTTCTTGCAGGCACCCCACACGGTCCCATAGAGATTAATGGTGATGACGACTTCTCTTCCACAGCCCTGCTAGAGGGATGGCCTGGTGATGGGTCTCCTGAGAATCCGTTCATAATTGCTGGTCTGGACATTGGTTACAGTGGTCACTGCATAAGCATCATTAATACGCAAGTAAGCTTCACAATCAGCAATTGTCGTCTCACTGGTCCCAGAGGAAATGGAATCAACCTAGAGTATGTCACCAATGGGAAGCTATTCAACAACAACTGTACTAGCAACGACAATGGCATCTACCTCTATGAATCATATACCAACACCGTGGCAAACAACACCTGCATCAGCAACGAGATTGGCATATCCCTCTATACCTCAAATTCCAACACCGTTACGAACAACACCTGTACCAACAACGACCAGGGCCTCTGTTTCTACTATTCAAGTTCTAACTATTTGGCGAACAACACTTGCACCAACGAAGATTACGGTATCTACTTCTATTTTTCGAGATTCAACATTATTTCAAACAACATACTTAGTGGTTGTGGCTTCTTCTTAACAGGTTCTCTGTTTTCCTGTCGTCAACTCGAGGTCATGGGTAACAGCGTGAATGGATTGCCCTTGGTGTTCCTTCAGGATCAAGTAGGCAGTGTCGTTTATTCTCCGGCTGGTCAGGTCATTCTTGTAGGCTGTTCACAGGTCCTAGTCAAAGACCAAACACTGATGAATTGCTCAGTAGGAGTCTTACTGTGCCATACATCTCTGACTACCATTGTCAACAACACCTGCACCAACAACGACATTGGCATTTACCTCTACTATTCAGATTCTAACACCGGAGCGAACAACACCTGTATCAGAAACGGCGGGGGTATCACCCTCCATGAATCAGATCTCAACACAGTGGTCAACAACACCTGCAACAGCAATAGTAGAAATGGCATCCACATCGATGACTCTCTTCAAAACACCGTGATCAACAACACCTGCACTAACAATGGATTAGCATATGTTTGGTGGAGTGGTTGGTGGGGATATGGCATCCGCCTCGATGACTCGCATTCCATCACCGTTGCGAGCAACACCTGCACCTGCAACACCGTAGGCGGCATCCACATCGATTTCTCAGATTTCAATAATATAGCCAACAATACCTGCAAGAACAATGGCTATGGCATCAGGCTTCGAGGAGGCTCGAATTCAAACGCAGTGACGAATAACACCTGCAACAACAACAACAGACATGGCATCCGTTTCGAAGACAGTGATAACACCGTTGCGAACAACACCTGCTCCTGCAACAATGTTGGCATCAGCCTCGCACTTTCATATGATGGGCGAACTATGTTCAACACTGTAAGCAACAACATTTGCTTCAATAACACCGAATCAGGCATCGAACTCTATTCCTCAAATTCCAACACAGTAGTGAACAACATCTGCAACAACAACAGGATTGGCATCAGCCTAAATGACTCGGACTCCAACACAGTAGCGAATAACATCTGCAACAACAACAGGATTGGCATCTATCTCTATCTCTCAGATAACAACACTGTGACAGACAACACCTGCCTTAGTAATACCGAATACGACATCTACCCCGAAGACTCAGATTTCAACACCCTAGAAAACAACATCACTACTGAGTTTTATTCTAAACTTCTCATACTAGGAGTGGTATTTCTCTCGCTCCCGCTGGGTTTCGTAGTGTTGCGTTCAGGATGCCCTATTGCTTTTGTTATCATTCGAAGAGCAAAGCACCGACTAGTCTTTTGGTACCGTAAGAGAAAAGGTGATCAGGGTGATATCGTTGTTCCAACAAGATATCGACTAGCGTCTTGGATCCGCAAGGGGAGGTTTCTCAAGCATTTGGATGTCGACGAGTATCTTGAATCAGACTCATTAGATGAGTGAAAGCTCGCTATTGTTTTAGACTTACAATCTAAAATGAGGAATAAGGGAGCATCAAACTCCCTCGAAATCTAATTTTAATTACATCTGCTTCTCTTGCCTGTATGGCAGAAAGTCAGGTCCGAATATCTCCCGTGCCATGACGATCTGATTGTAATATCAAACTATGACTTGTGACAAATCTTCTCTCTTGTCAACTCCAATTGACACAGGGGAATGTTTGGATTGGCTCTTCTGTAAGAAATAGTTGATTACGAAAATTGTAAGACCCACAACAAAGAGGGCTGGAACTGGTGCTGAGATCCAAACTCCAGCATGCGACTCTGTATAGTTCAACCAAATGCAGGAAAGTGAAACAACGACGAGTTGGGTTAGTCCAGCAACAAACATTTGTACCATACTCTTTTTGTTGGTTGAACCTCTGCAGACAAACCATGCAAAAATGATGCCAGGCAGTATCTGTATCATCAATGAAAGAATAGCAAATATTGAGTATGTTGAGAAATAGATCCATGTGCCCTCTCCCCAACGGTTGCCACTCAATTCGTTACTCAAAGACCAAGTGACAGAGTTTAGAGAAAACCCTTCAAAGAAATTTCTGTTGATGTCAGTTCCTTGCCAGCTGAATACATCTATTGACATTGGGAGCAAAATAATTGCCACAGAGAGCACTACTGCTGACACTTTGTTCCTACGACTCCAATCTTCACTTTTCAGATCGATGAGCCCTCGCCATATCAAAGGGAGGAGGATCATGATAGCAAACAGTAAGCCAGAGAATGGAACAAGTTCAATGAACTCTGGGACATAGGCTAGAAAACCTCCTGGGTACCAGGGAAAGACTGTCCATGCTGGGAGGAAGAGTAACAATGTCAAAGTCATTACAAATGTCACAATACAAGCAGAAGCCAGCAATTTTGGGACACTCATATCTCGTTCCATATAGAACCAGACGAAGCTTGGAGCAAAGATGAGAAGTGATGGAAATAGAAGTTCTAGGTTTAAGCTGCTCCAATATGATGAATAGGGATTGAACGGATTATACGATATTGATATCAGAAGAGAATTGATTGAAAACAAACCATCCTGAGAATAAAACTCATATGGAATAATCAGTGAAAGCATAAGCATCAGGACTGGAATGAGAATTCTCCTGAGATCCAGCGTCTTCACTATTTCCACAAATGATTATAGAAATGATTTTGTTATCTGGTTTTCGAATTCTTTTGGTTTGCACAAAGAAGAAAGGGATTCGTATCCCCTTCTTTCCAATTCTACATCTGTTTCTCTTGCCTGTACGGCAGAAAGTCAGGTCCGAATATCTCGCGTGCCATGACGATCTTCTGTTAGTCGTTCATTGTGAGTCTGAAATAGAAGTTCTTCAAGGATGTGAATAGGATACTTTATGAGATAGACCCAGCAGATTACTACAATGTAGGAAGAGGCTTTAGGTTCTGAAGTTCTCGTGCATAATACAAGCATCTGAAGAGGTTGAGTATAGATTGAGAAGAACATGGATGAATCTAGAAGCGATAAGAAGCACAGACATCCGGCGACTGCTTGAAAACTTGGGTCTTTCTGGAATGATCCTATATATCGCGATCGAAGCCAGTTGGGGTGTCGATTATCCAAGTTTTGTGGAATATATGAGTTATAGCCCTAATCTCTATAGATTGACTGACCAGTTGATAATAGCTCTTAGTCCATACATTAGTATTGGCAACCTGTTCTCTCTAGTGTTTGCTGGTTGCATGTTTCTTGTGTTTCAGTTTACAAAACATCGACGCATTGAATTGATTCTCATTACAATTGCTGCAGCTTTGACTTTCAAGGTTCGAAGTGCTGCTATGTATCCATTACTGCTACTTCTGGCAGTTACTGGAAATCCTTTGGTACTCATTCCGTTAGCCCTTGTAAAAGAACATGCGGTTATAATTGGTGTCCTCTATCTTCTTGTGTTTAGACGTGAAGTTCCATTTAGAAAAGTCGTACTTGGTGGAAGCGCTGCTTTTGCACTTTGGTCTTGTGTTGTTCTATTGATGGGCTGGACATCCGTACCCGGCCTTCCAACTGGTCTTGGCATAACGTCATGGTTGTTACATATACAGGAGTGGAGCCTCATGACAATAGGATTTAGAACCGTGATTCTTCTCCCATCAATCATACTTCTAATCCGGGACAAAAACAGTGGATTGTTTCTCGGACTATGTATTATAGTTCTGATTCTTGTAGCTGATTTCTTTGAACCTCAACATTGGTTAGCACCTGCTGTTCCACTTAGTTGGGAGGCTGTATCGCGGATATCTCCGGATGAATCAATACAATCAACCGAACCAGTATTTTCCGATAACACTGTCATGTCATAAGAATGATCTACAAAGCTGTTACGAATAGTTTTTGTTGAAGAGGTTATCATAGTAAAGACTTGAATGTGTGGCTGTGGTATGAGTGGAATATATTCAGAAGATATAGGATGAATTCTTGGACAAGAGCATGTTTCATTATACTTTGGATCCTCGAGATATTTCCAGAATTGTTCGAAAAAAGAAGAATGGAGAGGGATGATTACCCTCTCATATAGATGAATTATTCCATCTGACCCTTCTGACGATAGGGTAGATATTCAGGTCCGAATATCTCACGAGCCATGACGATCTTTTCCTGTACGTTTTTGAAACTAAAATACCACTTCTGGTTTCTAATCTGAAGAGAACGCAGATATAGTAGTTCAGCTTTCTTTTCCACACCAATGTATTTGAACAATATATTGGTAATAAAATCAAAGACGTGGTTAAAATAGGAGTTGTTTTGGAGTATGACCGAAGTAAAAATGTTAGCGAAAATAGCCTTGTTGGCTTATGGAATTGCCTGTTTTCTATTTGGTCTCATGTTAATCTTTATGACTGCAACCTTTTTAGATCCCTTAGTTCCTGGCTGGGAGGTCAATGTGTTCCATCCAAGAGTGCTAGGTGGATTCCTGGTCGTCATAGGCTTTTTCGATATTCTAATGATTCTCAATAAGAAATGGGAATGGGATCACATCAAAGTGGCCTACATGGCTCTATTTGCCTTCATCATTCCTATGATCATTGGGCAAATACTTTCATTGGTTCTCTTATCACCGACTGCTGCCTTTGTTGGCGAGATGATGTTTGAGATTCCCCTAGAAGCTGTACTACTAATCCTTGGAATCATCGGATACCTAAAGCAGAGTGGATAGAATTGGAATAATCTATGAAGAGAGGAGGTAACGCTCCTCTTCTTCA
>JBHLRZ010000044.1:0-22534 GCA_048882045.1 Candidatus Thorarchaeota archaeon
CTTATAGTCAACCGTTACCTTGTATATACGGGTGGTCGGGTCTTGGATGACACATCGGAAGTAGAGGATAATCAAAATCAGCGCAAACCAATCAGAGGCAGGGGCTCATCCTGGAGATGGATTGTATATCTAGCATTGTTCCTGATCTTCGGATTCTCGGTCATTGGAATGTTGTGGTTCATATTTGTAGAGGGATATGAGATGAGGGATCAAGACTGGCTCATGTTTGGATTTGATGTGATTGGGACCTTGTTGGGAATTGCAGCCCTCTGGGAGGAGTGGCGAATGCGTCGCAGCAACGTAGCCGAGAGTTGACAGAGAAAGAGTAATCCCCTCACCATAACCAGAAACCAATTAGCTGAAGTAACACAGCTTGACCGAAGACAATTAGCAGCAAGACGGCTTTGTCTCGATTACTCATTCTGGTCTTGCGAATGTATGTTATGACAGGGATCAGGAGAAATGGGAGGAAGAACATACAGATCCTGGCTGTTTCACCCTTCTTTGGGGCTCCTGCAAGAAAGAGAAGACCGAGGGCAATTAGAGCAGCGAGGACCAGGTTGTACTTCTTTGAAGAGTCGAGATCCTCAGCCGCATTTTCTCGAAGCATCCCAAGTCCTTTGAACGCAAGTACCGAGAGGACTGGTCCAAAAAAGATCACGATGTCCATCACGTTCTGGGCTCTGGTGGCAATGTATTGTGCAGGGTTTGCTAGAAGCATAAATCCACTCGGATTCTCCAAATAACTTGCGTAGAAGAACGCGTTGAGATAATTGAATCCAAGTGTCGCATATAGCACCCCATAGACTGCTACTACGACCAGAGATAGGAAGAGAGGATATTTGACACTCTGAATTATCGCTCTCACCCTCTGGATAGTGCCACTCGTTTTGGTCTCCGAATTAGCGTTTAACATCTCATAAATGAAGAGAAACAGGATCATGAAGGCTGAGAGGAATGTGATAAATGTCAGAAGGAACAGACTCACTGCAGTCCCAACAGCTGAAATTCTCCTATCTGGATGGAGATAGAAGTAGAGAACTCCCAGGACCAATGTCGCAACAAGGGCGTAGATGTTGGCGAGATAATAGACCTGTACTGCTGGAAGTATAAGATACAGGAATACTGCGTATCGCGCAGAGTCTTCATCAAAGAGCCTCTTCACAATTCCTCGTAGAAAGAAGGCTGATCCAATCCCTGCTATGATTGAAAGACCAATGGCTATCAAGCTAGGATCGCTAAAAATCAGGTAGAGGAAGTAGATTGCCAAGACTGCTCCTGGTGGTTGAGTCTGAGCGTGAAGCGACAGTGTAGGTTGTAGGGCTTCAAAATTCGCAATGAAATCTACGAAGGAATTAACATTGACAGCATCTGAAAATATCTCACTTGCAGCTCCAATTGTCTGTTCAATGCCAGTCTGCCAACCATGGATCAGATTAGTGGCAATGATCAAGAGAATTCCAACGATAACTATCAGGAAGATGCTTGGACGTGAACCTCTCTTTCTGTACACGTATCCTATTGTCAATCCGAAGGCAACAAGAATCCCTATACCAATTGCCAACTCAAGAAGAGACGGAAGTACAAGGGTTCCCCAGAGTGGCCAAGTGCCCATTGTCATCAGACCTGTTCCAGTTATGGGTGACTGACCAGGCAATCCTCCTATGGGTAGACCTCCTACAGGTAGACCTCCTGGCGGTTGGCGGCCAGCTTGTTGACCTCCAGGAGGTCCCATTCCCACAGTTTGACCTGCAAGAAGATAGTAGAGAGCAATGATTATAGCAAATCCGAACAGGGTGAGGAGATATGCTTTGATGTTGTTCCTACTCAGCAGGCGATCAGAACTCGAGTAGTTATCCATTGATTGTTCGTTAGCTGTCATTGCAGGTAAAAGGCTCAGGGAAGAGTATATAGTGATTTACCGAAATCAATCCAGTTTATACCCAAATCTCTCCATAATTGGGGTCAGTCGAGACTGATGTAGAGGAGCACACCAAGTGCGAAGGTTGTGAAGATGTCTGGCATCATAGCAAATGGACCAAGACCTTGAGCTTGAAATCCAAACAGAACATGAATGATAGGATTTGAAGTTAGAGCGTACATTAGGAGTACAAACATTACGATGATGAGCCCCATGGTGAATTTGGACTTGACCTGACGATAGATATCATAGTATATTGATATCATCGAAACACTGAGAACTACATTAACCAGTGAAACCATAGTCTTAACCTTCAAGTAGAAATCCATCAGAACACGGTCTGGCTCAGGAATTGGCGGAGGTTGTGTATGAGGCGATAATAGCATGAAATTGGCTAGTACAAGTCCTAAGGCTGCCACAATTATCGCAGTCACTATAATCGTCAGGATTACTGATAGTTTTTTGTTCTGCATCTCATTATTCTGATTCATCACTACCACCTATACCACTTTTCCCAATTTGTTCCCAAATCTCTTCAAAACTCTCGAAGTTTGCATCAATCTCGCTTGAGAGGAAGAAGACTGAACCATACCCCTCTCCTTGCTGCACTAATACTCCGTGCTTCAACAAGTAGTCGATATGATGTCTGACCGTCTTGTAGTCAAGATCAAGAAGATTCGCGAGCTGATTGGCATTATACGGCCTTTCATGTATGAGATTTATGATTCTAGCACGGTTGATGCCGCCACGTGTGCCTGCAATCAACCACCAGAGAAGCCTCTTCGTTTTTCTCCAATCTGTTGCGCTCATCTGTTCAGGAGGGGAAACTCCTCGTCCTTATAGATTGTCGTTGAAGGATATTCAGGAGTGAGGACTTCTCTTCCCGATATAGCTCGAATCAAAGATTCGTTTGAGATTGTTTGGACCTGAGAATACTCCTCATCAGGTCACACAGAGTCTGGTGACTCAGTGGGTTTCATGAGTCCGTCGCCTTCCGATTGATTAATAACTATTGTTAAAGTTACATCTCTCGATTGTTGAGGGAATAGTGAAAGGATGCGCTCAATTCTTCAGAATTCAATATTGCCTCTCATAGATAGTATGTTTGACTACGGGTGAATCGTTTGGATCAACTTGACAAAATGATTGTATTGGATTTGCTTCAAAATTGCAGGCAGTCTTACCAAGGAATCGCCCGGAAAAATCGAGTTACAATGAATGCAATAAAGAAACGCATTCAGAAACTCCTGGAAACTGGAGTCATTGAATTCTGTATAGAACCAAATGTTGGAATGATAGATGGGGACTGGGCGCTTGCCTTTATCTCGACCACTGGCGAAGAAGACCAGTCTGAGTTCATTATGAGTTTAGGTCGGAACCGAATGATCAATGAAATTGGAACGGTTTCTGGAGGTGGGTACATCATTTATGCTGTGTACAGGGGACTTGAAGAGCTGGCTGAGTTCAACAAGTTACTTAGAAGTTTGCAACCTGTCAAGGATATTGAGGTCCATCAATTGCTCATGAACCGAGGTACTAAGACTGAGCTCTCTCAACAGGAAGTCAAAATTCTCCGATGCATTGTAAATGACCCAAGGATGCGTTTAAGTAAAATTGCAGAATGTACTGGGTACTCGGCCAAGACTGTGCGAAGAGTGTTGAATGACCTGATAGATGGCGACAGTATCTGGTTTGGGGCCAGATTGCGTCTGAACGCAGCGGACAGTGTGACATTCCTTGCTAAGATTGAATGGGATGAGCAACAAACAGAACTATCGAATATTCTGAAGTGGCTCAGTACCGATTTCCCTGAATTCTGGGTTCCAATGATTTCAGCCACTGAACCAGTAGTTTTCGCTGCATTTCTTGTTGATGGTGTGAAAGGCATAACTCCACTCATTGAGAAAATTAGGTCTGCTGAATTCATAAAGTCTGCAATTTCAATAATGGGTGGCGAAAGTTATAGCTTTTCTGACGTAAGGAGATACTGGTTAGACGATAAATTTGCAGAGTATGGTCTCGATTAAGAGCCAGTATGAACTTATCCCTCTTTTTGAACAACTTGGTTCAGTTTTCTGAATCACTGCTGTCATCCTCTCCCTCATTTCGCAACTGATTGCTCCCATCACATAATATAGTGTCAACTCCATGTCATGTTACCAGAAAACTGGTAACGAACGGAGAAAATGAATATAATGTCAACTCAAATGTCCCCACAAAAAATCGTACTAGCAATCCTTTACGCGATTGCACTAGCAATGGGTATAGCAGTCATTGTATTGCCTATACTTGGACAACCCGTAGATCAATCACTGATTGGAATTGCACTATTCTGTGTAGGTGTCGCAGGTCTCAACACCGTAACTGGAAAGGCGTAAAGACATCTTTCTGAGGTCTAGAATCAACGTGGGATCCAACATGGACGCTACAGAACTTAGAGAGGAGTACAGGCAAGCGATTGCCTCTCCTCTCATTCTTTCTGAACTCGACCCAGAATCCGGACTACCATTTATTTTGTATAATAATAATTGGGTCAGAATCCTTCTCGTCAGACGAGCTGATGATTCGCCCGATTCGATCGAGGTTGAACTCTCTGTTTCAGAGAGATGTGATGTATTACATATGGATCATCACGAAACAGTATCCAGATTGATCTCTTATTTGAATTACATCTTGTTGCTCCATGATCGTGGATTCAAATTAGATTCTATGGAGGATGACGTCCTTTGGACTGCATCCTTAGATGTATCTGCTGAACCTGATATTGAACTGTTCGAGATCTTGTTACCTTCGGTGTAGTTTTCTCCATCAATTGTTCGTTTCGTCGCTTTAGCTTTTGTTCATTTGATGTGAACCAAAGAATTGACGAGTCATGACTATGATCGAATTGCACTCCATGCAATCTCACATGCCTGCTCAATTTGATTCTCATCTATCTTGACGATCCCAACACGATGGTAATTGAGAAGGGTGATAATGGGGGCGTAGGAGAAAGCTGTCAAGATTGGTAGGGGCAAGTCTTTGATTGTCTTCTCCTTGATTCCACGCTTGAGTAGATTGTCGATTGTCTGGAATAGCTTGAAATCCTCTGTCTTGATGTTCCCCATCATTGTTGTCCGTTCAAACTGCTCTCGATAGGCGAGATACTCCGGATGCCTGAGATTGAATGAGAAAGCATGGTGCCAGATTGACTTGAAAATTTCCTCTGTTGTCATTCCCTCATTGACCCCCTCCAACGCCCCCTGACTCATCTCCCTTCTAATCTCGGTGTAGATCTTGGTGAAGAGGTCTTCTCTGTTCTTGAAGTAGATGTAGATTGTTGCTGGGGAAACCTTGGCCTTCTTCGCGATCTTTGAAATTGATATCCCATCAAAGCCCAACTTATTGATCAAACTGATAGATGCATCAACAATTGAATCGTATTTGGCTTGATCTCGGGTTCTCATGGCGAGTTATTGCATGGCAAGGAAGACATATAAATGAATGGCCATTCACTAATAGTAAAGTGAATGAACGTTCACTTATGAGGTGAATCAAAAATTGGAAAGTTTGAATGGTGAAAATGGGAAACAACGATTGCGCCGCATGGCTGTTGTGAGTGGCTTCTTCATGATGGTTGCAGCGGTTCTTACGATTGCCCTGATACAGATGTCAGGGTATGCTGGCACAACTGAAGACACTCAGCTCGGTTTCAATGCTGAGATTATCAGAAACTACTTCTCACTCATGAGTCCTGCAGATCTGGGGCTCTTCATAACAGCAAACCTCGCAGATTATCTCTTCATGCTATGCTATGGCATCTTCTTTTTCAGTTCCGCTTCACTCATCTCGTGGAACTATAAGACTGGTCTTCCAAAGAGGATTGGTCTATCGCTTGCCTGGGTCGGTGTCATAGCTGCAGTTCTAGATGGGATTGAGAATATGTTCCTGCTCTCGATGACTGCTGACCCAGTTGGATTTGCCAGCTGGCTCGCGATGGCTCACTCGAGCTTTGCCCTTGCTAAGTTTCTCTTCATGTATGTAGCAATGGCTTGGACCATGGTGGGTTTTGTGGCGAACAGAACCCCTCTAGCTACACATCTGAATTCAATTCAGATTGTTTGAGATGAAAAGAAGATTCGGGGAGCTTGAAGCTCCCCTTCTGATTCTGTGAAGATGATTTCATTTAGAGTCCATCTATTCATACAGATATTACTCGAATGACATCAGTACCTACGAATAGACTACCATCAGGCAATGTGCCAGTAATTGTAACAGTGACTTCATCTCCGACCATGAGAACAGCTTGAACTGCACTACGGTCGAATTTCACCATCAGATCAATAATACCGTCCGCATCATAATCTCCAATGGCATACGGATTCGTTTCAGCACTTACAAGACCATTGAGCATCACTGTACTGATATCAATGTCCTCAGCTGTGTACTCAGAATCTCTCGGAAGCTCGATATAGACTGTGACCCATCTTCCTTTACTATCGAGATTTAGGGTGTTGGGGTCGAAGTCCACATCACTAGTGGATGCCAATCCTGCTATGAAGATCTCATAGTCTGACCCTGTGCCTCCACCACGGCCCATCCAGGTTACGAATCCACTTGTCACCCTTGCAATCTCGTCACCAATCAGATTGTCAGTTATCTGGTCTGTAACTCCAGTCACAGAATTATGGAGAAAGACCTCATAGTCGGATCCTCCCTCTATAGCAGTCCATACCACCTTTCCTGCGTAAAGATCATCCACATAGTCATCATAATCGTTTGTCGTAATCTGAGTCTTTGTATCATCAAAGTAGTCATAGAGAAAAATCTCGAAATCTG
This sequence comes from Candidatus Thorarchaeota archaeon, assembly GCA_048882045.1. Classification (GTDB taxonomy): domain Archaea; phylum Asgardarchaeota; class Thorarchaeia; order Thorarchaeales; family Thorarchaeaceae; genus SMTZ1-45. The sequence goes on from JBHLRZ010000044.1 coordinate 6,740, forward strand.
TTTCCTCCAGTGGAACATCTGGATTCTCAGGCGCAACATAAGCCACCTGTCCATCATGTAGCACGAAGCCGCGAGTATAAACTATGTCTTCAATGAATGTTGTGCTCTGACTGATAGAGTCATAGAGAAATAGCTTGACTGTTCCATCAACGAGTGCTCTCCATACTACCAAGCCTTCATGAATCTGAGGAGCATCGTCTATGTATGTGTTCTCTGTAATCTGAGTTGTGTGTCCTGTGGAATAATCATAGAGGAATATCTCAAGGCTTTGTGAATGACCCCTCCATGTGACCAGTCCATTTTGAATCTGAGGATAATAATTTGCATATGTGTTATGACTGATTTGGATTGTTTGGCCAGTCGAGGAGTCATACAGGTATATCTGGGCAAGACCTATAGCTGTTCCCTCCCACGCGTACCAGGTCACGAGGCCCTCATGTATCTGCGGGTGATTGTCGTTCAGGTCATTATCTGTAATCCTAGTCGTGATTCCAGAGCTATGGTCGTACAGAAAGACCTCATAATCATCGCCATCCGGAGGCCTTGCTAACCAAGTCACCAATCCCTCATGGACCTTAGGAATAGTATCAGAATAATCGTTGTTTGTAATCTGGGTTATTGTGTCAGTGTTAGCATCATAGAGAAATATCTCTCTCGCATCCCCCTCACCACTATACCAGACAATGAATCCATCACTTGCACCTCCAAACCCATCGTTGACATCATTGTCTGTGAGCTGTATACTGGTGTATTCTACTGCTGCTGTAGTTATTGGAGCGATTGTCATGCTCAGGACAAGTGTGAGTCCAAGAAGCAACACCGCCCGTTTCTTATTTTTTTCCATTTCATTCTCTCCTCTGAAGGATTTATTTCGTGCTCAAATCTTCATAATCTTCTGAATTTGATCTCTGACAACAACCACGAGTGTATGTCTTGAGATGATGCCATGGTGTATGATGTTTCTGTATCCGCTATCGAAAAACTGTCAAGCACAGAAGGTAGATAGTTAGGGTCTAACATTCCAAGAATTGTAAAATAGCCATTTGAGTTTGATATTATGTCAGGGACAAAAAGACCAGCTGCTTCTACTGAGCGAGTCCAAATACTGGTGCCGTCTGCATCAAAACACTCAAGGTGCAACCCTGAATTGCGCCCGCCCATCCCACGTATGCCAGCTGCTTCAAAAGCTACGAATCGGTCTGGACTCAGCTCCATAATCCCATGCACATAGAGGCTGACATTCTTCTCCCATAGGATGACACCTTCATTGTCAAATCGAATGATGTAACTATCGAACCAACCAAAGTAGTCACCGTTACTGCATTGTGTTATCCAGAGATTCCCATAGAAATCTTCGACTTCTGCGGTAGTGTAGATCCTTGAAAACTCCCCGCCCTGGTCGTCAAATCTGGCTACTCCAATGGGACCCTCCCATCCTGGTTCCAAAGGCATTGTGAACCCTCCAGCTAAATCCTCAGTAATGTCTGCGGATAAGGCATATCTCGGATGTTCACAGGGATACGTATTGTTCCAGACAACACTTAGGTCTGCATCAATACGCGCTATCCAATATGTCCAACCTGAATAATAAGGTGAGGTTTCCTTATGAAGAATGAATTCCCCATCACCATAGTGTGAAAATCCGTTCAAATAACCACAGTGCCATGTCCTTTCCCGGACTTGTTCGCCTTCATCGTCAATAATGAGAATCTGAAATCTAGCCCTATCAGACCATTCCCGTTCAAATGCGTAATCATCGATGTAGTGTCCGATTGCGAGGTCCCCATTATTCCTCTCTGCTATTGAACGAATCTCCCAGGTTTTTCCGTATGTTCTGTTCCAAACTATGTTGTATTCCTCATCAGTCCGGATGACCCACAGCTCGCGATCATCGTATTTTGAATCAGCAATGTCGATTTGGTGATAACCTGCAATTGCAAACCCTCCATCGGTCAACTCTGTTATCTTTCCCCAAAACGGAACGGAGCTCAGGCGAAAATTAGTATCATATGTCATATTGTGTACAAGATTGCCATCCTGATCCACATCTAATAGCCATATATCGAAATCTTCTGGTGTTTCTGATTCAAATTGGTAAAGTACAGAAGATAGATAGTGAGGATCCACCATCCCAAGAATAGATAGACCACCATCAGCGTTGCTTATGATGTCTGGGACGAAAAATCCATCAGCCTGAATTGAGCGTATCCAAATTGTAGTACCGCCAGCATCAAAGCATTCGAGATACATGCCTGAACCACCCCACCTGTTGTTACGAACATCAACTGCTGAGAAGACAACGAATCGGTCAGGACTCAGCTCTTGAAACCCGTGCACATTGAAGTCAATGGTCTTCTCCCAAAGGATGTCTCCTTCAATGTTAAAACGGATGATGTATCTAGGACCTCCAGCCAGGTAGTCGCCATTACTGCATTGTATCAGAGTAAGATATTGCCCCGTTTCAATCGAATTTGTGAAGACTCTTGAAGTTTCATTACCTTGGTCGTCTAGTCTGACTATTCCGATAGGACCGTCCAACCCTGGTTCCAAGGGCATCGTGAATCCTCCAGCCATGTCTTCTAGAATGTCTGTGTGTGTGGCAAAACTGGGGTATGTCTTGTTCCAGACAACACTCAGATCTGTATCAATACGAGCAATCCAAAAGGGAGAGCTATCTGGTGTGTGGTAGATCTCTTTTGCAAGAATGAATCCTCCATCATCACAGTGAGAAAATCCACTCAACCACCCATAACTAAAACTCCAACTCTGTTCCCTGACATATTCGCCTTCACCATCAATAACCAGTATCTGGAACGTACTCCTTTCATTTGCGTAATCATCAATATAGTGTCCGATTGCTAAGTCCCCATTATTCATCTCTGATATTGCACGTACTTCGAATGATATTCCATATGTTTTGTTCCAAACTATGTTGTAATCCTCATCAGTCCGTATAACACACAGTTGATGATAGTAAGGGACTGAATACTGGGTGTCAGCATAACCTGCAATTGCAAACCCTCCATCGGTCAACTCTGTTATCTTTCCCCAAAATGGAACAGAGTCAGAACGGAGATTGGTTTCGTAGATAGCATTCTTCACAAGATTGCCATCCTGATCCACGTCTAGTAGTAACACATCGAATTCATACGATCCTGAAAAAAAGAATGGAAATATCATTTGGCTTGAGAGAACTGATATGTAGAGGATTGTCATCAGACTGATTGACATTAGGGTTGTCCGAGGATTCTGACGCCAAAATCCACTCCTATGAATAGGAGGAATCTGGCAGACTCTCGATTTCTCCTTCATTATTTGTCCCATCGCAGTCGTCTCCTGATAGTTTCGAACAAGAAATCACCAAGCTCAGTTGGGGGCATATCCGGAGGAAGGGGAACATCCCACTCTTCAGCCAAGGTATGTAGGGTCTCCTTGCATTGTTCCTCCATGTCGCATGTTCCACAGTCGCCCTTGTGGATGTACCAGTTCCGTACACCGATCTTGGGGGAATAAGTGATGTACGTCTGAGAGTCATAGGCATAACAATACCCCTCGGCAATGCCATATTGAGTACTCAGACGTTTTATCTTCACTCTGTTCACCGTTGCTGTGTGCTCTATGAGTTTCTTGATTCGACTCTCTGCTCTCTTCTGTTCCATGGTTACAAAGGGTCTTGACACCTTCAAGTCTTTCGCTATCTCTGACGGTCTGTCGTTTTGACGCCGTCTGTTCCAGATGAGGTTCTGCTGCTTAGTCGGATATCGTAGGTTGCTGAACATCTAAATCTCTCCATTTATTATTCGACACATTCGAGTTATCTCCTGAGGATGTTACGGAAAAGTACGGTGACCCTAGGTAAATGACCAAGGCTAGATTCAAAATCAGAGAGAGAGGAACCAAGTAGAAAAGAGTCCCCCATACACTGTCATATGAGTGCATAAGTTCCATAAACCATTCCTCCGGGCCTGAAAATTGTTCCATGTATCCAAGATATTGCACATTCATGATCATTGGAATGAAGATGGCTAGTATCAGAATGATTCCAAATAGACTGACCAGAAGAGATGAATTCCAGGCCTTCTCTTTTGATGCCAACAGTCCGTAGGACAATACTAATCCAATTGCGCCCCATATAAGTGGTAAATTCACAAAGAAGAGGGGTGAAAGAAAGTCCTTATAGTAATAGGACCAAGTCTCCCAGGGGAAGATAACCTCCCCTATGAGACTTGTAACGTTGGACGAATAAACTCCTAGAAGTAAAAAGAGAATTGCTGCAATCAACTGGAGAAATGCAGCTATTGACTTTTCACTCAGGGACATTATAGCTGTCCAAGGTTTCATATTCAATCTCTCCCTCTTTTTCTTTCAATTGCTCTGTGGTTTGCTCATTAGAACGCCAGAGAAGGGTAATAACCAAAGAATGAGAGAATAGGCGTTCATTCTCTCCATTCCGCCCGGTCCTATTCCCAAATCTGTAGCAGTAAGAACTAGAACTGTTGTTAGGACACCAAGTACTCCCATGATTATGTGGATGTATGAGAAGGGAGGATTCACCAATTTGTATCCTACGAAGATTGCTCCTACAGCAGAAAAAATTCCCACGGTCGTGAGAAACACGTGCATTGGAAACCCACCAAAGAGATGACTTGTTGCCATTGGAACAGCTCCTGCTCCCAAAATCCCTAATCCTCCCACACATAGGAGTATTGAAAATAATTTAGAAGGGAAGAAAGGTTCTTGAGCTGCAACTCGATATAGGATGATTGCTCCAATTGCTACGAAACCACCCTGGATTATCATGATCATGTCAAAGATGAGTCCATTTGTGCCAAGAGCAAGCTCACTGACGAAATTTGCTGAAATGCTATACCCTGGTTCCACCATTGCTAATATCATACTCATAAATACAAACTGGACAGTTCCAAAGAATATGAACAGCCCAGCTGTCTTTTCACTTACTAGATTCATAGTATCACAATCACCACGCGATTAACCAATCTCTATTAATGAGATTAACAAATATGTGTTAACAACTTCTTAATAAATCCTTCGACAATTCGTAACTCTTCCAATCTACTGAGTTACATAATATAATTTTCCCACTTGCCAAATCTCGTTCCTATTTTCAGATTGAAATGTTATTTTGAACAATGGTAACAATCTGTTATAGTAATTAGTTGTTCAATGAAAGTTCCTACTCAACTTCCTCCTCAAGTCACCGATCACAAAAGAAAGATGACGGAACTCATCTTACTGCATAAGACTAGTTAATTGATCTAACTATGAACAATTTGCTATAATTCCGTCTTGACCATAGTCCGTTAAATTATTCCAGTCCATACCGTGTAAGGAAACAATGGCTCTATTATTTAGCTATTGTTAATACTTGCCAGTAAAATTGACAAGGAGCGGAGATTTACTTTGTCGCGAATCAGGAGTGCACTCCTGAAAAACACGAGAAGGAGTGCGTTAGCCGTAGCTATAATCCTCATTATTGTTGTGTCATCCTTTGGGATATTCTATTTTCTTCCACAGGGGCCAGGACCTATGGGAGGGGACAATGATGGAATGCCCGACAGCTGGGAGATGTTGTATGGATTGGACATGAATGATCCCAGTGATGCACAGTTGGACAAGGACGGGGACGGACTTACCAATCTGGAGGAATACCTGCTTGGTACCAATCCCACGCTTGTGGATACGGATAGCGACGGTCTCTGGGATAAGGAGGAAGTCAACCTCGGTACTGACCCCACGAATTTCGATTCTGACAACGACACCCTCAGTGATGGCGAAGAAGTCCGGATTTACTACACCAATCCCTTGTCTCCTGACACTGATGCAGAAGGTCTCTCTGACGGAGCAGAAGTGAACACCGTTGGGTCAGACCCGAATGATCAAGACACTGACAATGACATGTTAACTGACTGGGAAGAGTATGTGGAACTCCACACGAATCCATTGTTGAATGACACCGACCAGGACACTCTCAAGGACTGGGATGAGCTTCACATCTATGGTACCGACCCCAGACTCAACGATACGGATCAAGACCTCCTGCTGGACAACGAAGAGATCCAGTATGGTACTGACCCCCTTGATACAGATTCAGATGACGACGATCTGGCCGATGGTTCTGAACCTGACTGGAACGTGGACACCGATGGGGACTCCCTGATCAACGCTCTCGACCCTGACTCCGACAATGATCTCCTGATGGATGGTGACGAGATTCTCCTGGGGGCCGATCCCCTTGACAACGACTCTGATGACGATAATGTGATTGATGGCTGGGATCCTGCTCCTGTTGACAGTGATGCTGATGACGATGGAATTACCGACGGAAATGAGGCTACGACCTGGGCTTATTGGTATGAGGCCGAGGATTTGGACCTGGAACAGGGTGTTATAGGGGACGACCCTGATGCAAGGAACGGACGAGCAGTATACGTTTCAGGTCCAGGATTGGTGTTCAATTCGACGGTACCTAGCTCTCAGGCTGACTACAAGTTCTTCGTGAGGGCGAGGGCACAATTTCCTGAGTCTGCTAATAGATCGATACAGCTTGCTATTGAGCAAGACAATGACACCATTGTAGCTTATGACATGCACCTCTTGACTGGTATTTATCGGTGGTATTCCACCCCCTTCTTTAACGCGAGTAATGGTCAGCTCCGGATTATAGTAAATGCCAGTCATGCCTGGGTTGTTATTGACCGTGTTGCGCTGGTCAGAATGGACAGTATCAACTCAGAGACGACAGACCCTCTTGACCAAGATACCGATGGTGATGCGGTCATTGAAGGTCGTGAGTCTGTTCTGAATTCATATTGGTATGAGGTTGAAGATTTTGCTTGGGGTCCTACGCAAATCTTCGACAATGTGAATGCAAGCAACAGCAAACATGTCACTCCGTTGCCTGATGGACGGGTCGCATTCATTTCCGACCCGTCCTATATTTTTCCGATGGGGACCTATGTTGTATTTGTTCGCGCGATAAGCACCACCCTCAACACCAGTAACACTCTGGAGGTCGATATCACGCTTGGTGGAGACCCTATTACCATTCCTCCGGTTCAATTTGCCCTTGTGAGACAGGTTGTCTATGGTGTGATAGTAAGGGATGTCAATCTCTACGAGTGGAACTTTGCCCTCAAGTTCGACCTCTTGCAGAATGACACAATAGACATCGATCTGAGGGCCCTCGGTTCACTGAGCGATATCTTTGTCGACAAGGTCCTGCTGATGAAGCTCGAGTACTGGCAGGACACTCAGTTCATTTCCTACGACAACGGTACTGTGATCGTGTCGTCTGTGATGAACGTCCCTAGAGGCATTTCCGACCCTATGGACATTGACACTGATGGGGACGGATATCGAGCGGATGATGGATTTTCACCCGGCTCTTCTGGCTGGCTCACAGATGGCTTTGAGTTGAATGAGATTGGGACCAACCCATTTGACATCGATACAGATCGCGATGGAGACGCTGACAATGTCGATCCCAATCCCAACAGTGGGGATACTGATAAAGATGGCATCTTTGATTACATTGAGATTTTGAGCAGTTACAATGGAACTCCGACCGACCCGCTCAATGCAGACACAGACGGGGATTACATACGAGACGGTGACGAGGACCTGAACCTCGATGGAAGTCTCACGACAGGTGAGACCAATCCGACTCTCGTTGATACAGACATGGACGGACTTCAGGATGGTACAGAGATTGGTATCGTGAGTCCTGATACTGTTCCTGTGGGTCCTCCTGTCATCACAGATCCACTGAATCCAGACTCAGACGGGGACACGCTTTTGGATGGGTTCGAGGATGCTAACGCAAATGGGCAATATGAGCCAGCCCTGAATGAGACCAGGGCTGATAGACCTGACACCGACATGGATGCATTGAACGACAACGAGGAACCGATTTATTCCACAGATCCAAACAATCGTGATACAGATTATGATCTGATTTTAGACGGCCATGAGATTTTTTGGTATGGTACGAACGCCACAGATTCAGACACTGATGACGAGGGCCTTCTTGACGGATTCGAGGTCCGCAGATTCTCGACAAACCCATTACTTCCGGACACCGATTCTGACACTCTCACAGATTGGGAAGAAATTGTGATATATCACACAAATCCATTATCGGATGATAGTGATGGTGATGGTCTGTTCGACAATGAGGAAGTCCAGACATATGGAACGGACCCGAACCATCCTGATACGGATCGAGACGGAGTTTCAGACTATGACGAGGTCCAAGCTGGTACAAACCCGCTGAACGCGCCTCCTGTGGCTCGTTTCGGACTGAGGAGAGATGCGTACAGGAATCTCGTGGTGCAGTTTGATAGCACGAAATCGTACGACACTGATGGAGTGATCGTGGGATGGGGCTGGGCCTTTGATGACGGGAGCTTTGCTGTCGTAGCAAATCCAACGCACACATACTCACAGACGGGAGAGTATGATGTCACACTCACCGTGACGGATGATGATGGAGAGACAGGCTCAATCACGGAAACGGTCACAGTTCTTAATCAGCTGCCAATCGCAGAGGCTGGTGAGGACCAGTCAGTGTTCACTGGTTTCAACGTGGACTTTTCCGCCACTGGTTCTACTGACCCAGATGGCACGATCATCTCGTATATCTGGGACTTCATGGATGGTCAGACTGCTCCTGGCGAAACCACAAACCATGTCTTTGGTCAACCCGGGACCTACTACGTGACTGTCACTGTTACCGATAACGATGGGGCCAAGGATACCGATACCGTGGTCATCATCGCAGAAACTCCGAGGCCACCAGACCTCACAGTCGCTCTTGAGAATGTGTCATTTTCAACAGACGGAGAGCATGTCATGATGACTATGACTGTTGAGAACACCGGAGACCTAGATACCGGCTTTTTCTCATTCCAAGTACGGGATTTGGACATGACCTGGGGTACCCTGCGCAATAATCATGCAGGGCTCCAAGCTCACTCAAGTGTTGATTACAACATCACACTCCCTGATTGGCCTATGGGCTCCCACGACATCATAATAGAGCTCGATCATTTGCATCGACTTTCTGAGGCAGATGAAGAGAACAATAATCTCATAGTGACAGTGCCCGATGCTGATGGTGACAGTCTGCCAGATGTGGTTGAGGACTTCTATGGCTCGAACAAAAACAGTGCAGATTCTGACTCAGACGGGTTGAATGATGGGAAACTTGTAGAAAACAGATACGCTCCAATCGAGAAAGACTGGAACATCGATTCAGATAGAGATGGACTGATCAATGCACTTGACAGCGACAGCGACAATGATGGCTACGTGGACGGTACAGATCTGGACCCCCTGCATGACCTCCTGGTGAAGGTGAAGCTCTACAGGTTCGAGGTCGAAGACCCTATTGACTTCGAGATAGTCATGAAGTCCAAGACTATACGGGTTCCGTATGTGGTTGTCCACTGGTGGGGTGTCGAGATCAAATACGAGTCCTTGACAATCCGATATCCGGATATTGTGGAGAACAAAAATGCTGAACCATTCTTCAGAGCGTATGCAGGAGACCAGTGGTCGACAGGGAACATGATGCACAGCGAGGTGCCTGTTGCTAGAAGTGTGACACAGCTTAGTTCCAGCCGTCTTCCACTTTTCGTGGCCAATGTTCCTGACGATGACCCCAGAGTGTACGTGGATATAGAGGCGTGGGATGTTGACCTTGATTTCGATGATCAGTTCGACCTAGCTGGATTCGGCAGGACCTCTCAAGCAGTCTTCAATCTAGCAGAGGCAGTAATGTATCAGCCCGGGGACTACCAGCAATGGGCTTCCTCAAGCGGGAGTGACGATGGAAGCACAAGCAGCGACACTGACGACGCCTATGTCAGATACTATATCTACCACGACTACGAACTTTCCTATCAGGAACAGATGGACCTGGCAGAGAAGTTCATGCCTCAGCTCTATTTCGATGTAGCAGAGGTCTGGCGGCCGCGTGACATACAAGACTTCCTAGACCATGCAATCCTTCGAGACTCTGATGGATCTCAAGCGGACCCTGATCCAACACCTGCTGAACTAGAAGCATATGCTGGAACTGGAGCCTACTTGGACCTTGATAATGCATACCATAGTCAGGACTCCTCAGCACACGGTCTCAAGATTTACTCACATGTGTTCACAGGTTACAACGACCACATCTTTGTACAATACTGGTTCTTCTATCTCTTTGACCTCTGGGTCAATCAACATGAGGGAGACTGGGAGATGATCCAGCTGATACTACCGCAAAAGGGCTCTCAGGATGTGGATGTCTTGGTGCCTCTACAGGCAGGATACTCCTGGCACAATCATATCGTGACGAGTGGATGGTATTCCGGAGACCTGTCAAAGGTGGGTGTCAATCATCCTGTTGTGTACGTAGGGCTTGGTGGACATGCGAGTCGGTTCACTCCTCTTGGTGTCTACACTGCGGCGAACATGAACCAATACTCAATGGAGCTCTTGATCAATCAAGGATGGTTGAGATTTGATGGGGAGTGGGGTGATAGGTCTGTCATACCTGGATTTTCTGGTTCTCACGGCCCGGTATTCAGGTCTGGTTGGGTGTTGCTCCCGGAGCATTTCGTCGTGACATTTCGAGGTACCTATCATGCGTACATGTGGACTGATCCATGGTTCTGGCATTTCTACACCACTGAGCCGCCCTAAGATATGTGAGAAGAAATAGTTCACAATTCATTGGTCAAAACGAAATTCACTAGTTCCTCCATATCTCCGAAAGGACTCTCATAATACACGTCAGGATGGACACATACCTCTTCATTGGCTTGACCGGTATAGTCGATACCCATCCCTGGAGTGAACCTCACAAGTATCTTCGAATTTGGAAGGATGTAGTAGATTGGAGAGTCACTAATTCCATCACCACCAGATGGAATTCCATACAGCTTGGCAAATCCTGTTTCTTTACAGAACAAGGCGAAGGCATCTGTTGCAGAGAACGTTATTGCATCAATCAAGACAATGATTCTTCCTCTGAAGTCAATTTCACCTGAAGGATCTACCGTCTGAATATAATCGTAAATCGTGAAGTCTTCTGTCAAGACTTCGGGTGGTAACTTTTTGAAACGCTCTTTTGAAACGATGGAGCCTATGTCCGCAACTCTTCTGAACATCTCGACATAATTTCCAGATCGGAAAGCCAGATGCATCTTGCTACTCAGCTTCTCTCTTGCAAGGGGTGCGATTACATTGCGCATCCAAGGTTCATAAGATCCTCCTTGGTTTCCACGAACATCGATGATTAGAAGTTTATAGTCCTCAATCTGTTTGTAGAACTCCATCAGTACCTTGTTGTCATCGTCTGCGAAAGAATCTTCAAAGTCACCAATACGAACATACCCTGCCTGTTTTTCAGGCCATACTCTAGTTTCTAATCTAAGAACAGGATAAACAGGTGTGAGAGAATACCGAAACTCATAACCTATCTCAAAAACGACGTTCTTCTTCTCACCAGAATCTGTTTCTAGTGTAAACTCAGCATCTGGTCTGAAATGCTTCGGCTGTATTCGGAAGAGGTAGAATAACTCTCTTTTGAAATCCCAGTTGAAAATCCCTTTTTCATAGCAATCTTTGACAGCTTCGTGGATTGGTATACCATTGACTGCTATAACTCTTGAATGGATGCCATATTTCTCCTTCCAATCTCCATAACCAGCTTCAATGAGGTAATCCCCGTTGTTATACCAAAACTCAGCATCATAGTTGAGAGAGTTGCGTTCTCTTAAGAATTCCTCAATGATAGGTTCCCAATACCTGTAGTATTCCTTCAAGCGCTCACTGAATACTTCACTAAATGGTTCAGTATTTCGATAGTATTCAACTTCATAGAAGCTGTCTAACCAGCTTGGTGTAACAATTGACGCATGCCCATTTTGTAGTGCTTGTACTGCATCGAACATGACCTCGAGATGGTCTGATATTGTTTTCCCGTTTCTTATACGGTCGCAATAGCTTTCATAGAAGTCAAGCCATCTATAACCCAGTTGTCGCTCTTTCAGTTTCATGTATGGATTATTTTCACGCATCACTGTGAAGAGTGCTTCTAGATCTTTCAACCATTCATCTTCTGTCATATCTTGCGGATGAATGTCATTAAACGTGATGATGGAGCCTGATGGCATGCTCCCAAAAAGTTGGCGAGATGATTTATGCTTCACTATGAACGCTACAATTTGATAGAATTGGTTACAAGTAAAAGAAACAGGGCAAGAGAGGAAGACCATCCACAGATCTCACGAACCATGACGATGCAAAGACTCATTTCCAACTCCAGATATAATTGCGATTCGGAAAGAATGTGCACGAGAAGTGATCTGAATGCTAGTGTGCAGAAGGTTTTGGATGCATTAGTTGATTCAGGTGAAGAAATAGGTTTGCAGGTCGCAGCTTATGTTGATGGCGAACTTGTCGTCGATGCATGGGCTGGGGTTACAGATGAGATCAGTGGGAAACCAGTCAATGGTGATACACTGTTCACCTCTTGGTCGACTACCAAAGGTTTTGTTTCAACTTGTATTCACATTCTTGGTGATCGAGGTCTTATAGATTACGACACTTCAGTGGATACTTACTGGCCTGAGTTTGCAACACATGGCAAAGACAAGATTACTGTCCGTCATGTCCTTTCTCATTCCTCAGGGATACCACATATGCCTGAGGATGTGACTCCAGAGATGATAACAGACTGGGATGCCATGTGCACAGCAATAGCTAACCTTAAGCCACTATGGCCTCCAGGGAATACAACACATTATCATTTTTGGACCTGGGGATGGATTATTGGAGAGGTAATCCGTCGAGTTGATGGTCGACCCGTTTTTCAGTTTGTTCAGGAAGAACTATGTCAACCTCTGGGTATCAATGATTTCTATCTGGGCATTCCTAACACTGTGGAACATCGTGTCGCACCTGTTAGAGAAGAGCGTACTCGTGCTGCTAAAGCACCTGACAAAGATGATTTGGCTTTACGAGTGACGCCACCACAGATCACACGCGCTGAGATTGTCAATCGGCCTGATGTCCGACGGGCCTGCATCCCTGCAATTGGCGGAATCATGAATGCTCGCGCCATTGCCAGACACTACGCAATGCTTTCTGGCTACGGAGAGTTGGATGGAACCCGAATTCTATCAAAAGAACGAGTCGACCTGATTCACACTCTTCATAATGTTGATCCTGCCAAGTTGTTGGAAGGGCAGATTCCAATAGGTCTTGGATATCTCCTTGGTGGAAGTACCCATCATGACTGGAGCATTGCAATGGGTGAAACCGGTGGAGAATTTGGTCATCCCGGCCATGGGGGTTCACTAGGGTTTGCTGACCCGAATCGAAACATTGGCTTTGGTTTGACCAAGAATCTCATGAAAGAAGGAGATGAAACTGTACGCATGGTAGCTGAAACAATCAGAAATCAGCTTGATAGTACTGCTTAACTAGCTTTCTCCAACAGAAGAATGAAGAATATGATAGAGGTGAATCAAACCTCTTTCAATAGCCGAAACTACAATTGTTCCTCTTGCTTATATGGCAGATAGCCAGGTCCGAATTTCTCGTGCGTTATTACACTGATATATGAGGAAACATGTCACGGAATCAGGAACAATAGAGGGTGTCCAGATGTCAAATGTTTCGATAGATCATTCAATCCTTCTCTCAAGACTCAGGGAATTGGTTGCCATTGAATCCATCAATCCTTCACTTGTAGAGGGCGGTAGTGGAGAACGCATGGTGGCTGATTACATTGGTGAATGCCTTGAAGCGATGGGGGCTAAAGTCACATTTCAGAGATTCGATAAAGATCGTGTCAATGTCATTGGAGTCCTGAGGGGAGAAGGTGATGGGCGCACTCTCATGTTAAATGGTCATATGGATACAGTTGGTGTTTCCGGAATGGAGATGGATCCCTTTGACCCTATATACAAAGATGGCAAGGTGTTTGGACGAGGTGCATTCGATATGAAAGCAAGTCTTTCCTCCATGCTTGCAGTTGGTGATGCCTTTCTCCACGCAAATCCAAAGCCAAAAGGCAATCTCATACTAGCATTTGTCGCTGATGAGGAGTATGCCAGTCGTGGAACAGAAGCATTAGTAAAGGATTTCACAGCGGACGCTGCGATAGTTACAGAACCAACTAACCTTGATGTGATTATCTCGCACAGAGGATTTGCATGGGCCAAGATTGATGTACTCGGTCGAGCTGCTCATGGCAGCCTCTACAATGAGGGCATTGATGCCATTGTAAAAGCTGGAAAGGTCCTTGTGGCATTAGAAAAATTGGACAGATCTTTTGAAGAGCGAACAAAACATCCAACTTTAGGGAGAGCTTCAATTCACGCTTCTCTGATTAAGGGAGGAACAGAGCTGAGCACCTACCCTTCAACATGCAAGATAGAACTAGAACGAAGAACACTCCCGAACGAAGATAGGGAATTCATAGATTCTGAGCTCTCAGAGCTACTCTCAAACATTCACAATCAAGATGACGAATTCGAAGCTGAATCAAATGTGTTCTTCTTTCGACCCAGTCTGCAAATGGATTCTAATGCTGAAATCGTTACTCAGGTCATCCAATCCTGTAAAAGGTCTATAGGAAAGAATCCTGATCTTGTTGGTGCTCCTTGGTGGACCGATGCAGCACTCTTGCTTGATTCTGGAATTCCTGCCGTCCTATTTGGTCCGTCTGGGGATGGCGCACATGCTGCAATCGAATATGTAAATTTTGAATCTGTAATTCAAACCTCGACTGTTCTTGCTGATGTCGCATTGAGTTTTTGCAAGTAACTAAAACGAATTTAAACATGGAACTACATCCGCCTCTCTTGCCTATACAGCATATCGTCCTGTCTGAGCATCTCAGAGCCAAGACGATCTTTTTCTCTCAAATCAATTCTGCTTGAATCAACAATCAAATATTGGTTGTCCAATATATTTTGTCTGAAACATTATGACCGATTCAGATAATCCATCTTTCTATGACCTAATCACAATTGTAGCAAATCTCGTTCCCGATTTGCCTAAACCTAGTGCGATTATGGCGGAGATACAAGACAATGATCGGACGCTCTGGCTTGAAGGCTGGTGCGACGGTTGTATTGCAGGTAAGGGGTTTCCACCAAAGGGTGAAGGAATGCTGCAAGAAAAACTCGATCACCTTCGGGAAATAACACCAGGACTTCTAGAAGAGAGAGCGAAGAAAAGAGGAATGACGGTTCAATGGTCCGGCTTTCTTCCCTTGAAAGATAAGGAGTTCCTATACGGAGTTTCTTGGGGAATCTTTCGCAAAGAACAGTAACCAAATCAATGAACATCTTCTATGTTGTTGACCTCTCACGGTCCATGACGATTATATTTGGTGGCTCATATTTTATGTAATTCATTCAGCCAAATATTCTGTCATGTTCCAGTAGTATTGGAAGACCTCACTAATCCAACTATTAAACTCCTCACTTATGCCAGATATCATCACTGAGAGGTCGACTTTTCCATTTTTATCGGGAAAACAGACTCCTCCCCTGTCATCAAACACACCGACAAGTATTGGTACGGTTAGCAGCGTTCTAAAGTTTTTGCCATGCTGGCCAGCTATGTGTGTGTGCGTGTGCGTGTGTGTTCCTTTCTCCTCCAAGATGATTCTGACATCTATACCACTCGCAATCTTCTCGTCAAGAACTGAGCCAATCTGTCGATAAGGTTCAGGTGACACAATCCATATTCTTTCTTTGGACTCCG
>JBHLRZ010000045.1:0-22388 GCA_048882045.1 Candidatus Thorarchaeota archaeon
CAAGCTCAAGGACGAACCATAGGATTGGCAATCTCAGGACTTGCAGGTGGTGCAATAGGGGGTTGGGAAATTGCTAAACAAAATGACATGGACCGAGTCATCACGCTGGATATGGGAGGGACCAGTTGCGATATCAGTGCAATTCATGGACAGATTGTGGTCAGACCAGATAATGAAGTTGGAGGACTACCGCTAAGAGTACCTTCAGTTGATGTAAAGACAATCGGAGCAGGAGGAGGAAGCATCGCATGGGTGGATGATGCTGGAATCTTGCATGTTGGCCCACAAAGTGCAGGTGCAGTTCCAGGACCTGCTGCATATGGGACGGGAGGAGAACATGCCACAGTAACAGACGCGAATCTGATTCTAGGAAGACTCAATCCTGATTACTTTCTTGGTGGTAGAGTTTCCCTTGATGTGGAAAAAACAAATTCTGCAATCGAGAATATCGCGTCCACTCTTCGAATGTCAATCCAAGAAAGTGCCCTTGGTATAATTAAGATTTCAACAGCCAATATGGTCCAGGCTATCCGTGAGGTGACCGTGGAACGAGGCATAGACCCACGCGAGATGGTCCTGATACCATTTGGAGGAGCAGGACCGACACAAGCAGTCGATATTGCAGATGCACTCCGAATAGACCGAATTCTTGTCCCTCCGTATCCGGGAATCACTTCTGCAATGGGATTAGTATGTACTGATCTTCGAGTAGACCTTATGCAGACTTTACTGATTGGAGCATGTAGGGAGAATGAAACTCGTTTGCTCTCAGTTTTGAAGCAATTGTCTGCAGATGGAAGATCGAAACTAATAGACCAAGGTGCGGCATCAGGATTCAGGAACATCTGGAAAATCGATATGAGATATTCGGGTCAGTCCCATGAACTGATTGTGGACATCCCATACGAATGCGATGACCTAGTTTCTGAATCTATCAAAAGGTTTGAGGACCTCCATGATGACTCATACGGGTATAAACTGCCAGAGCGAGATATTGAATGGGTAACAGCTAGAGCTGAGGTTGTAGCAGTTTCGGAGGATTTCAAGACACTCAGATATACAGAGACAACAGTAGCAGAACCCGTTGCTCTCAGGCGAGTGCTAATGAATGATGGCACATATCAGAAGTCGAAGATCTATAGAAGATGGGAGTTAGCTGTAGATCAGATTGTGACTGGGCCATCGATCATTGAACAACTTGATACAACCACATACATAGGACAAGATTGGTCAGCTGAACAGAAGGCCAATGGAGCTCTCTTGATGAGGAGGAATGAGCATTGATTGAAGATCCTATATCATTCGAAGTCATCAAGAACGCACTCATCTCCTGTTCGAGAGAGATGAGTCAAGCCCTCAGACAAACCGCTTTCAGTCCGAACATCAAAGAACGCAGGGATTGTAGCTGCGCAATATTCGATAGTGAAGGGAAACTTGTCGCACAGAGTAAGGATATACCTGTTCATCTAGGAGCTATGCCGATGTCTGTAAAAACCTGCATTAATAAGCTCAACCATGAACTCGTTGATGGTTCAATGGCTTTGGTGAATGATCCATACTCAGGAGGTTCACATCTTCCGGACCTCACACTTGTCGCTCCAATCTTCTCAAGAGGAGAGAGAGTAGCTTTCACAGCAAACAGGGCTCATCATGCTGATATCGGTGGGGAGAGTCCTGGTTCCATGCCAGGGTTATCAACATCTATTCATGAAGAAGGAGTTCTGATTAGACCAAGGATAGTGGGAAAGGACTTTCTCCTTAAGAAGAATTTAGTGAAGGATGTCTTGTCTGAAACAAGAACACCGGATGAAAGACTCGGAGACCTTTCAGCTCAGGTTGCAGCGAATAATGTTGGAAGGAAAAGGTTGGCTGAAGTGGCAGAAACCTTTGGCTGGGAAAAACTAACTAGCTCTTTCACTGATCTTCGACAGTATTCCACCCATATGATGAAACAGGCAATCTTGACCTATTACAGGAAGAGTGCGGATTTCACCGATTATCTAGATAGTGATGGGGCAGGCAATTGGAATATCAACATCTCAGTCAAGATAGCAATTGAGGAAGGTGGAGTACAAGTAGACTTTGAGGGAACCTCAGAACAGGTTTCAGGCAATGTGAACTGTCCTTTAGCATCAACACTATCCTCGGTCTATTACGTGTTTATCGCGTTGTTTGGACAAGACATTCCAGTGAATGAAGGATGTTGGAGTGTGATTAATGTCAGAGTTCCGGAAGGCTCACTTCTCAATCCAAGATATCCAGCGGCTGTTTCCGCAGGCAATGTTGAAACTTCCCAAAGGATTGTTGACACGACCCTTGGAGCTTTAGCAAAGATTGTGCCGGATAGGGTTCCTGCTGCAAGTCAGGGCACAATGAACAACTTGACTATTGGAGGGATAGATCCACGTAATGGTTCGATGTTCTCCTTTTATGAAACCATTGGTGGTGGAGCAGGAGCTAGAAAAGGCATGGATGGAGCAAGTGGTATCCACACCCATATGACAAACACCCTAAACACTCCGATCGAGTCACTTGAAACGGAGTATCCGCTCATTGTTCGTCGGTACTCCATCAGAAGAGGAACTGGTGGGAAGGGAAAATGGGTAGGTGGTGATGGAATCGTTCGAGAGATTGAAGTCCTTTCAGATAGATGTACAATCTCAATCCAATCTGAGAGAAGAATGTCTGCACCATGGGGACTCGGAGGTGGAGAGGACGGAGAAACAGGTAGGAATTTCCTGATGCTTGATCAGAGGGCCCATTCACTTGAGGCCAAGTCAACCATAGTGGTTCCAAAGGGTACTATTGTGAAGATTGAGACCCCAGGGGGAGGAGGATATGGACCTCCTCCTACCTAAAAGCAGGGTACATCTATACTTTCACAGAAACCGATCCATTCACTGCGTTAATCTTGAGTGTCTGGGACTGAGCTCCTGCTTTGACTGTCACATAATAAATTGGGACATAGTACCCCTCGAGTTTCTTGAAGGAAAGTGAGTGTGATGTCACGCGTTTGGCCCCGGATGGTTTTTGACCTGCCATCTTAGAAACTGCTTTGACCACCTTCTCAAGACTGTTGAATTTTCCTGGAGAAATCTTGTTTTTACTGATCCATGCAGCACTGGCGCTCTTCTTTCCAGGACCTTTCAGTAGTGTTTCCATTGCTCTAGCTGGTCCACCTGTTCTTCCATCAAGAACCATACCATCATTTCGTTTGATTTCGAATAGTTCAATCATATCGACCTTGATTGAATGAAAGTCTCCTTTTTTCTTCGGAATGTAAACTTCCTTTCCTATGAGAGTCCCCTTTACCTGCTCCGTGACTCCGATTTCTTGGGGACGCAGCCTCAAGAACTTGATGTCAAGCTCTGCATCATAGGAGCAATAGAAGTCGTACTTGATTGAAGGTTTACCAACTGTAACTTCTGATACTCCAAGGATGTCTGGTCCATCAGTTCCAGCAATCTTTTTTGCTTTTTCAGGTTTAATCTTGATTCCAAAGTAATAGAGCTTCCTCTTGGAGTCAACTTTCATTTTTGCATTTGCACCAGTCACCTTGAACATCGAAGGCGAGATGGCAGCCTTCTTCTTCTTCTTCTTTGCCATGGCGAACCACTAATTTGACAGTGTACAGCTAGCTATAAGTTCTCTTTGGCCGCTACTTATGAGCGAATGATGCTTTCACTGGATCACCAGTGTCGTAAATCTTGGCAAATCCAACCCTTTCGAACTGTAGAAATGTACCTTCCTTCAGTTCAGTAATTCCTGGTTCGCCCAATCCGGTTTCAACCGACCCATCAATCATTGTCAGCTCCATAGGTATGGACTTCTCTTTTGGAATCCAGTGGATTATAGAACCTCCAACCTTTCTAATTTCATCAACATCATCGCTATGATACAACAACTCAACAGGTTTGAGACCCGTTACCGTGAAGTTTGCGTAATCCTTCAGGCGGACTAGACTACCTTTCTTCATTTTCTCAATATCATTCTGCGTGAGACCAACTATGCCAGACCCATCGCGCAGACCAAGTGGAATCGTTCTGACCCCTTGTTTTGGAAAGTCCGGGTGGACGGGAACCTCAGCTATTGTAATGTTATGGGGAACACCCGATGTTTCAGTCCATTCTGGGTCTCTCACGAAGAATGCTCTGGGCGCATATGCATCTCTCAGTTTTCTGTTCTCGGAATAAACTGACTTCATGGATATGGTTATGTCAACAACGCTGAGTCCAAGGTCCAACATCACTTTACGAAGAGCCCTCTGGTCAATCCCTCGCTTCTTCAACGATTGCATACTCCATGTCCGTGGGTCATCCCAACCTGTGTACTTGCCAGAAAGGACCTCAGCACGCGACTTACTTTTACTCAGTTTTGCATCCGCGAACTTGAGGCGACCATAATAGAGGAGCTCCGGTTCCCTCCATCCATAGATACGCCAGATGTGTTGTTCGATCTTTCCCTCTTTCACAAGGTCCTTACCACGTACTATATGGGATATTCCTAGTTCATGATCATCAATACCCCAAGAATACTCGAGTAAAGGCCATACTCGATACTTTGAACCAACTCGAGGATGTTCTGTTTCAGAAATTCTTAGAATCACATGATCCCGCATTGCAGGGTCAGGATCAGTCATGCCTGTCTTTAGACGGACTGCTGCAGCTCTTTCAGGATATGTCCCGTCAAGCATCTTCTCCCATCTAGCTAGATTGTCTTCGACTGGGAGACCCTGACATAGACAAGGGATACCCTTTGCCTTGTGTTCAGTCCTCCAGATGTTTGCGTCACAGTCACACACATATGCCTCTTTCTTCTTAATCAAGTCTACAGCATAGTCATAGAAGAGCTGGAGGCGGTCTGACTTGTAGATGGTCTTGTGAACCTTTACATCCAGATAGTCAAGACTTTCCGGAATGAGGTCGAAAGCATCAGGCTCAACGACCTTCTCAGCAGAACCAATCGTGTCATCAAAAACCAATATGAGCTCCCCTTTATACCGCTTGACATAATAATCATTCAGAATCACCATCCTGGAGTTGCCTACATGAAGCGGGCCTGATGGAAACGGAGCCAAGCGCATTACAATCTTTTTCCACTTGTCTGCATTGGGCAACTCGGGAGGTTCCTTTTCCTCAGTCGGTTCAATCACGTCTGGGATTTCGAAGAGTTCAGGAGCAATTTGTTTTAGTTCAGTAATCTGATCATCAAGTGGAATTTTGCTGACTTCATTGACGATCTTTTCGACTAGTTTCTTCACTTCTTCAGCCTTTGGTCGAAGATCAGCCCTAGAACCGAGGATTGCACTCATGACAGATTTGGCACTAGGTTTCCCTTCATACTTGACCGCATTATCCAATACAGCCTTTCGAACCTCGAGTTCAAGATTGTCCATTGAATCAGCTCCATTTGGATTGCCGACCCACTTCATTTAACTTTGACTGGCTGAACGGAAAAAAGTTCACCACGGAGATGCTTATATGGCAATTTTGGGGGTTCGTAATAAGAGAACATTGTCTTAGGTGCGCGAATCGTGTCTGAGTTGAAGTGTTGTAAGAGATGTGGTGCTTTTCTGACATGTACCACAAAGGGCGAGTGTTGTCCTGAGTGTGAATACTTCGACCCTGTTGACAATATTTGTATGGCGATTCCTAAGAGGAAGAAGTCAAAGCAGGACAGTTTTGATGACGAACCAGATGAGATAGATCCTGACACGTACCTCTTCGAAGACGATGATGAAGATGAGGATTTATCAGACCTTCCTCCAGAGCGTGAGGAGGAAGAGGATGATGATTTTGATTTTGATGATGATGACGATTGGTAGTTCAAGGTAGATTGATGAAATATAATCCCATAAATGCAATTGCAATCATTACCAAAAGTGACGCATTTCCAACCAACCAGTTCCGGGCATTCTTTTGACTGATTTTGATAGGACCAAGTGGCTTTAGACCTGTTGGAGCTTTGTGATATGGATCTGCTGCTATCCAGAGGATTTCGAGTGGATTAGAATCACTCGGAAATATGTCCAAGTAGAGATGAGAAGCATATCCCAACAGGTATAACGCAGCAATATAGTACTCTACTTTAGCCCCTATATCACCTATACTTCCAGCATTGGCCAGAGCAGTTGCTATATTAATCATAGTTGTGAGTATTACAAGAAGGGGAAGTATAACTGAATGGAAAATGATGTTCCGATGTCTTGAGATTCCGAGAAACGGGATGTCCCAATCAGGCATGAGTGCACCAGCTACAGTGATGACCCCTCCAATAAAGACAGAGATGCCGCCTATGACTGCAATACCTGTTGACAGTTGATAGAAAACTGCGCCAGCAAGTGAGCCGATGCAGAAGGCGACAAAGAACATGGCACTCACTGCACTTCGATTACTCGTGGTCCTTGCATGCATGTCCTTGTTTGGAGCTTTCCAATAGAGAATTGGTACAGATACAACACTCACTGCAATACCCCCTGCAACATAATAGAATAGGAGGTCAGTTAGTGATCCTGCGGTGTCTTCAAAAACTGTGAAAGCATAGATGAGTGTATAGAGCCCAACGAACAATGCAAAAGCAAACATAATGTGTGAAAGTCGATTCATCTTCTGACCTCATGTCCTGACTGCATCAAAGGCAGAACTTCATCTATCTTATTTCTTTCCTCTCAGACCTGGAAACCAGTATTGGGTACTTTTGGAGTAGCTCTTCTGTTCCTTCGCGACTCCGTTTGATATCAGAAGCTCCAATGCGTTTCTTACTCTTTCCTCTTTCCAGCCAAGGTTGACTACTGCGTCTTCAATACTCAGGCGACCATCTTTCGTTGCGGCCAGGCTGAGTATCTCTTGGGGATCATCAGTCAAGGCGACTGGAACGAATTCAACCATGCGAGCTCCACCTTCCATGGTTGATAGTCCCTGAATCAGTCCCTCCTTTTCCATATCTTCTAAGAGGTCTTCTATCTCATCCGAATGAGTTCCCCATCCACTCTCATCCAAACGTACCAAGAGTTCAGAGAATAGCATAATTCCGCCAAACTGCTTTGAATCGGCTGCCATCCTTAGGATATCGCGCCTCAAACCATCTGTTCTATCATCGCGCTTGAGTAATCTTTTAACCATCCCTGACTTCTTTTTGGCTTCTGCAATCCAAGACTCCGGCTCATAACCAAGTTCTGTCAAGAGCTCGACAAGGGCGGTTCGATAAGCGGGGATACTCAAAATAGTGCTCCCCTGATTCTCAAAGACTTCCCAGAGTCGTTCTCTAATCGAGTCCAAGCGTCTCGATCTATCTACTAATTCATCGAGTCGAACTGCAATCTGGTCTTCATGTGAGAGGGAATTGACAATTATTGGGATGGCCACATTACTTGTGGAAGTCAAGGTAAATTCAATCGTCTTATCGAAGTATCCAGGGGCTACTACAACTCCTTCATAGTTGCTCATCGGTAATGAAACAACAATAGACCCTTTACTGTCAGATTTGGCTTGTAGAACTCCCAAGTCTAGTTCAGCATTTTCTAATGGTCTTCCGGCTTCATCCTGAATTTGAAACCTAACCCTACATAATGACTCGTCCGAGGTCACAGTCAGTTTTCTTCGCTTCAACTTGATCTTAGTTTCAGGAATTCCTGAGATGAGATCTTCAAGCTCTTTGATTAGTGGACGTTTGACTAGTCCATCTCCAAGGAGTGCTTTAGAACCTTCCAGAATAGCTTCACGAGCCTCTTTAACTGACAACAAGTTATGAGTTTGAGACGAATCTCTGAGGAACTTCCTTAGAGCTACATCATTGTTTGCACGTTCGCTAAGTAATGAAGCGACTGCACCGATTGCTCTGGTTGGAGTTTCAAACTCGTCAACGAAATCTCGCCGGCGACTCACTTTATCCCCCGTACTAACCATCTGTGAGAGTGTGTAAATCTCGATTCCAAGTTGTCCTTTCTTCGAGAATCCAGCGAGGAAAAAGGGAATCATTATGAGAGTGCCTTTTGCATCTGAGTTTACAACAGAAAGTGGAACAGACAAGTCAGTCAGACTAGAAATCTGTTCCTGAATAGTTTTGTTAGCTGCTTGAACCTCGGCAAAGAAACCATCACGCTCCACTAGAAGTTCACGTGCTGAATCTTGAATATCAGCGAGGATTTCGTTT
Source organism: Candidatus Thorarchaeota archaeon (assembly GCA_048882045.1). Lineage (GTDB taxonomy): Archaea > Asgardarchaeota > Thorarchaeia > Thorarchaeales > Thorarchaeaceae > SMTZ1-45. Next base: position 8,152 of record JBHLRZ010000045.1, read on the forward strand.
CGTTTGTCCTCATCTCGTTTGAGAGCCATCTTGCGAGATTCAATTGTATTCCTAATTTCCTTGATTCTTGCTTTCTTCTTGTCTGAGGATGAAGTTTCTACAACCTTTAGTTCGGATTCCAGTTCGACAATCTGTTTCTCTAGAGATGCAATCCTTAGGTTCAATCGGGAAAGTGTTGGTGCAGATGTAGTTTCCTTGACACCTACTGTGTCCTCGACTCTAGTATTGATTATTTCTACGAGCTCAGAAATAAGGTCATCAACTGAACTAATCACATCAACAGTTTCTCGCAGCAACTCTATAGATCTCATGAACTCCTTCTCTCCAAGGAGTCCGGATAGAGGAACTGCAAAATTCTCTATGCTGTTTCCCAGAGGTCTCTCGAGGAGCTGAGCTACTCCTCTTGACATCAGGCCACTCATCAGACCTAAGAGTGTTGAACGACTCGTATTACGGAATGGAGTGATGATCTTTCGAGCACACTTGATTCCTTCCAGAAGATCACCAGTTCTCAAATCATCAAATGCAGAAGTGGCGTCGAACTTGCTATGATGAGTCAATGATTCACTAGTAAGACCAAACAGCTCAACAAGAAAACTACGATTCTCAAATGGAGCAGGGACAATTACTACAGGCAGGTAACATTTGAGCATAAACTCGAGATCTCTACCATCTCTCTGCTCAATTGCTCGCATCACCATTCCAGCCATTACATAGTCTTCTGGGACAGCCTGTTCCATTGGCTGGCCTCCTGACAACTGGAGTCGCCTCGTAGCTGTTGCAGGTACAATGAGATTCCAGCGTTCAAAGTCCATGGTGATACCTATGTTGAAGTCATGGGAACGCTTTTCATACTTTCTTATGGAGAATCCATTATCAATTTGAACGCGCCTGACAACCTGAGGAGTGAACGAAGTGAAAAGAGATGATCCAATTCTTCTACCAATCTGTAGTAAATGCAGGAAATACAAAGGAGTCGGATCATGCAACTGTAACGGTTCATCTGAGATGAAGAGCATTGTTACCAAATGTAGCCTGTGTGACAACGCAACTATCATCGAATGTGTGAGATGTGGTCAAGGATTCTGTCAGGTTCATGGATGGGAGGAAATTACAGGGCGCCTAACAAAATGGGACCAACGAATCGGAACCTGTACAATCTGCAATCAATCAGTTTGCGAGAACTGCTGGCTTCTCGAGGATGATGGAAAAATAACATGTTTAGTCCATCATGAAGGACCTCCACATGACTTAGAAGAGTGAATTCAACCGCACCAATACATAACGGTCAAACATTTATGGACAAGCGTAACCTCAGATTATGTGGCGAGCCATGCCAGAAGCGACTTTCGTAGTTCATCTAGATGATTTTCAAGGGTTCATTGTTAAACAGAGATACCCAAAGACCCTTGCATTAAATGAGAAGGTTCTCAATCTGATCTTCGTTGAGAAACAGGAGAGGAAAGAGAAGAACGAAACTCTTGCTGTGTCAGAGATAGAAGGTCTAAGAATTGCTACCTACAGTAACCCACAGTATCCAGGTTGGATGGTCTGTACATTACTCGAACCTGAAGAGGAAGTGGAGGAGCTCAGAGGTAGTCTATCAGGTTCAGGAAGACTCATCCTTGCACTAATGAGTGAGGACGATGAAGCGGTCAACCTAGAAGAGCTTGTTAAGAGTGGGAGCGTTCTGAAAGAGAAGAGTGAAGAACAGAATCTTGCGAGTATCTTTCTGACTCCATCTTCAGCCCTCCTTTTAGAACGAATGCAAGAAGAAGGTGTCGAGAAAGCAGCAAAACTGTCCATCTGGTTGAAGAACCAGGTCCAGGATGAGGTCGATCTAAGGGAAGCAATGGCACCCCTGATGAGTTCTGGGATAGTGAAGGTCGAACTAATAGGGAAGACTGCTGAAACGGTTTTTCTAGTCAAGGACTTGTTTGGCTATCGTGCTCCACCAGTTGAGTCAGTTTTGAAAGCTAAACACACTCATCCAACTATTGAACAAAAATACAGAGAGTTAGTAACTCAGTTCTTCTCTCCACCTCCACCAAATAAGGGTTACAACCCCACAATTCCAGTGAATGACCCGAATTCTCCAATTCTTGAAGACAGAGAGAAGATTTCTCGATTGATTGCAGATAGCCTGAACTATATGGTTCTTGATACCCTCAGAGCAGAACCACTCACTGTCGCAGGTATCTCCGAGAAGACTGCATTGCCTAAGTCTTTAGTGATGAAGGTTCTATGGTCATTGGAAGCAGAGAAGGTTGTACTACGTTTCGAGGAGGAAGATGTTTGGGCTCTTCTGACCAATCCAAGAATTGAGTCCTTTGTTCCGGAATATGTCCTTCCAATGGTAGCCAAGAAGGTATCAGAGAAAGAAATAACACCTCAAGTAGCCCGGAGACATCTCGAACTCTTAATTCAGAATTGTGGTGAAGTACCGTGATTAGAAGTGTCTACGTGCTTGGCGACCAAGGAAATATGTTGTATTCGAAGGATTATGCCAAGAGTGATTCAAAGGCGAACCTTGTAGAGTTCTTGATCAATCTAACACATTTTCTGAAAACTGTGGACTTGGAGGAAAAGACAGAGTTCATGAATGTCGCTGTTTCACGAATCTTCTTTGCAAAGAGAGACACGTTCACTTTCCATTTTGTGGCTGACAAAGCAGATGATGCAACTCAGATAGAGGAGAAGATGGAACAACTGGTTGACTCATTCATGCGTGATTATGCCAACCTGGCTCTCGCAAATCAACCACTTGACGGATTTGACGAAAAAGTCGATGAGATCGCTGTCACAATGGTTAAGGTGGCCATTCTGGGATTTGCAGGCGTGGGAAAGACAACAACACTTCATCTCTTGCGTGGCGAAACACTTCCACTTGTGCATGACCCAACAATTGGTGTCAGCATCAAGAAGCTGCCTGAAGAAGTTGAGAACGCAAACATAGTGCTTTGGGATCTTGCAGGTCAATCCCGCTTCAGCATCCTATGGGCGAAGATGATTGCCAATGCTCAGGTTGTCATCATCGTAACAGACAGCACCCTGGAGAATGTTTTGAGGAGTAAGAAACTTGTCACTCTTGTCAAGGATGAGGTTCCTGATGCAAAGGTCATTGGGATTGCAAACAAGCAAGACCTTCCAACAGCTTTGACTCCAGAGAGAGTAGGTCAGATTCTTGGGATTCCCACCTACGAACTTGTGGCTATTGATATCTCTTACAGAGACCGTCTTATTCAGATTATTCGTAGAGCTATCCTCGAAGGCAAAGCTGAAGCAAAAGCAGCATAAACTCGAGACGTATTATGCGTTGAAGAGTGGGATATGCATCAAGGCAAAGGTTAAGAGTTAAACAGAGTGAGTTATCGCAACAGCCGCCTATAGGTGACTAACAATGTCCTTTGATTTAGAAGGTATAATGGCCAAATTGAAAGAAATAGAAGGCTTCGCTGAGAACGTAACGCAAACCAAGAAGCTTGCAGATGACTTGGCTGAGAACTTCGCAAAGATGAAGACTAATATCAACCAAGCAATCAATGACGGCTTTACAGAGATAGCCAATCAGATTGAAGCACTCAGACAGAACATGGAGAAAATGGAAAGCGTAAAGACAGATGCCCCAAAAGTTGACGCTCCGGCCCCGGCAGTAACCCCAACACCGGCGCCCGCGCCGGAGGTTACACCAGCCCCAGAACCAGCTCTTGAGGTGGCACCTGAGCCTACTCCAGCACCTTCTCCTGAACCAACACCAGCGCCTGAGCCAACCCCAGCACCCGAGCCAGCTCCCGCAGTGGAGGCAGCTCCTGCAGAGGGTGACGATCAGATGGATTTCCTTCTACAGCAGAAGGACAGACTGAAAGCTCAGTTGACTGATTTGCGGTTCGACTATATGCGTGGATACATCCCAGAGGACGAGTACAAGACCAAAGAATCTGAGCTCGATACACAGCTGGAAGATGTTGACAAGCAGATTGCTGCTCTGAAATAGACAGGTTTTCATAGAGTATTTGGCTCGCACTCTGGACTCTTCGAGTCTTAAGAATAGAGTGCGAGGCCTACTTCTTCTTTTCTCTAAGTTTTCATTTCTCGAATATATGTGCTGACAAGTTTCTGTCTTGGGAGGTCCATCACTCTTTCTTCTTAGTTGACCCTGATTTTGTTGCCTTCTTTGCAGTTGTCGTCTTGGCTGACTTTTTCTCTTCCGCCTTCTTTGATTTAGTCGTTTTCTTAGGAGAAGCTTTCTCTTCGGCTTTCTTCTTTGTAGTAGTCTTCTTAGCTGGTTTCTTCTCTTCGGCTTTCTTCTTAGCGGAAGTCTTCTTTGCTGCAGCCTTCGTCTTTGGCTCTTCTTTCTTTTCCTCTTTCTTCTTGGAGGGTGCTTTCTTCTTAGGAGCTTCCTTTTCCTCAGCCTTCTTCTTCTTAGTTGTCTTCTTGGCTGGCTTCTTCTCTTCTGCCTTCTTCTTAGCCGGAGCTTCCTTCTTCGTTGGGGCTTTCTTCTTAGATGGAGCCTTTTTCTTCGGTTTTTCTTCCAGTTCAGGTTCGGGAATGTGTTGTGGTTCAAGAGGTTCGACAATGACCTCTGGTCGTTCATCCTTTCGCTCCTTCTTTTCACCAACCTCTCTTCGTTTCCAAGCGAGTTTACTTGGTTTAACTACACCGGGAGTTCCAGCGGCAAGGAGTGCGATATCCATCTCCTCAGTGATGATAGGTTGTTTGGGAACACTTGAAGCAATCTCTTCGAGGGCATCAGCTACCATGATAGGAGCTCCTTCCTGTCTCTTCTCGAGCTCAGCAGGAATAGTATAGACAACGAATCCTCCCTCCCTGATATAAGGGACTACAACACCTTCAGCTTCTTTCTCTCGTAGAATCTTTCGTGCTATACTCATGCGGATATTGAAACGATTGGCAAGATCAAAGCTAGTGACAGATTTTGCTTTCTGCAAGTATTCATCAATACTTGACAATGTATCGGCTTTTGGAACTGCATCTCTGATGATTCGCTCTGTCTTTGCGGCTGATTTGCCCCACTTTTTACGACTGATATTAATTACTCTCCTAGGCACCTGTAACTAGGTTCATCGCGGAAAACCTGGGTTTGACTTTTAAAGATGCTCATTGCTCTATTTTCATTGATGCTGTAGGAGCTAAATATCTGATGATTTCAGTAGCTGATATCGACCATATAGCCAAGACCCTTGTGTCCCTAGTTTACCCAGAACTTCAGGAGAGGGAAATTGTTCTATCATGTGGACGGACTTCTTGTTATGGTCAGGTTAGTTGGAGGGATGAAGACAACAAGATCAGCATTAGCTTAAATGAGAGCGTCAGAATGTGGCACCCAGCAGGTATCACAGGCCTTCTTTCTCATGAGTTAAGTCATCCATCACAAAAAGGTTCAGGTTTCAAGGAATGGAAGACTGATGAAGATGTGATCATGAGAGGATTGGGACCATATCTTGCCATTGAAAGACTACAAACTGGTAAGTACGATGACCATGTAATTCAGAATGGCAAGGATAGATACTTTGGGTATCGAATGATTAGAAAAGCCTTGACTCCAATTGAAACTGAGAATTTAGACATACTTATGTTTCAACTAGCCCTCAAACCATCTCAAGTGAATCAACATGCTTGGTTCAGCCACGATGTCGTAATCCATGAGCGTGAGGGAGTATCGTCGGTTGTTGTTGAAGGTGAACATTTCATACTTCCAAAAGGATTGGTTGAGCCAGATATCAAGACCGTAAATCGAAATGGCATTGTTTTTGTATATGCTGAGGAAACTCTCATAGGGCAATACACTGAGTCGGATATCTAGTCAGACAAATCCTTACGCTTTTTTATGATGAGTTTTTGAGAGAGGGAAACATCACTGGCTGGAGGAATGTCTTCCGAAACCACACATCCTGCAGAAATGATGCTATTCTCGCCAATACGTGTTGCAGGATATATGGATGCATTGACCCCGATGTCTACATTGTCACCAACAATTGCACCAAACTTCCTCTGAGGTATCTCGACAGTTTCAGTTTCGTTCTTCAGAAATAAGGGATCCTTTCCAGGTCGCCAGTTCCACAGTTGTGCTCCTGCTTCGATACATGTATCCGCTCCAATGATGGAATCAGCCAAGTAGGTCATTCTCCCCACATTGACTCTGTCAAAGACCATCGAGTTCCTCATTTCCACAGCGTATCCTATCTTGACACCGTCACAAAGACTGCTGTAGTCGCGAATAAGCGAGTTATTACCTACATAGACTCGTTTTCCAATATATATTGGTCCTCGAAGGGTTGTGTTCGGTCGGATTATACTCCCTTCACCGATATGCACGGATCCTTCAATGACAACGCTTGGATGAACATCTGCAGATTCTGCTATGTAACTACCCTTACCAAGTAATCGTCTGTCCATGACGATGCGATTTGCCTTGAGAATATCCCAAGGCCAAGTGAACTCAGCCCATTCCTTCTCCCAGACTGCTGCAGATACTTGTCGTCCATCTGCCATAAAATGTTCAAAGGCCTTTTCCATTGCAAGGTGTTTTTCCAGAAATGGTAGGATGTCTGTTGAGAACACTGAAACTCCTGCTACTGCATAATTGCTAACGTATCGCTCCGGCCCACCCTTCTCAACTAGTTTCTCAACAACACCATTAGATCCAATCTTGACTGTACCAAACTGCTCAGGATTAGATACTAGAGTGACTAGCATTGTGACGTCACTCTTCATGGTTTCATGGTTAGAGAGGGTTCTGGAAACCATTTGGGGTTCAACTAGTACATCACCATTAACCAACAGGAATTTCTTTTCACCATCCAATTCATCACGAGCAGTGAGGATTGCATTTTCAACACCCTCTTGTTTGTGTTGAATCACATACCTAATCCTGACATCTTGGTCACCACCCATCTGAAAGTGGTCGATGAGTTCCTCTCTTCCGTGGCCCACAACTATGATGATATCGCGAATTCCATTCTCCATAAGACTGTCAATGATATACTGAAGAACCGGTCTTCCTGCGATCATCAGCATCGACTTCGATCTCTTTGCTGTAAGTGGTCTCAACCGTTGACCTTCTCCAGCTGTCAGAACAAGAGCTTTCATGATTCGTCACACACGTCTCCATCAGTATAATGACGCATAAAACTATTGGCTGTTGTGCAGTCGCACTATGAGTCAATGAGACGGAAGTAGATTCGTCTTTTTCCAGCACCAACATTCTTGGACTTGCCTATCTGAATACCTCCAACCTCACTTGTATTCTTGACATGCGTTCCAGCGCAGGATGCCGCGTCGAAGTCACCAATTATCAAGACTCGAAATTCCTTTACTGACTTTGGAACCATGTCTAAGTATCGAGTCTGATAGCCGCGATCGTTTAGATAATCGATGGCTTCCTTGCGTGGCAGGAATCGAATTTCGACATCGATGTTCTCAGCCAGCTTTGCATTGACTGCAGTTTCAACATCCCGTTTCATTTCCTCATCGAATGACTCTAACGGTGAATAGTCAGCTCGACTCTCACCTGGTTTGATGTTATTCCCCACGGTTTCGACACCATATTCGAGCTGAAGATGTCGAGAAAGTACATGTTGGGCTGTGTGGAATCTCATGCACTCATACCTGAACTCCCATTCAAGTTCACCATGTATCTTCGTTCCTTCGGGAAATGGCTGTTCATTAAGCCTATGTCGAATCTCGCCTTCGATCTTGCGAACCTCTGAAACATTGACTGTTCGATCACCGTCTGAAAGTGTACCTCTGTCACTGGATTGCCCGCCCCCTTCAGGATAGAATGCTGTCTGGTCCAACACAACATAGTCATCTCCAGCTGAGGTGACTCTAGCATCAAAGGATCGAAGATAGTTATCTCTCATATGAAGAAGATCTGTCATCCTCTAGTTCTCCTAGCCAGTGGTATGACCACGCAGATTGTTCCATTCATCAACAGCAAGCTGCTTTGCCTTCTCTAACTCCACACCAGTAAGGTCAACATCAGGGGTATCAGCGGCAGCATCTATGATTTCACGTACAGATTCTTCAGTGGATTCCTCCATAAGCCCGTCGAGGATAGCACCGACAGTATCATCACTGACTCCACGCTCCTTCAGAAACCTTGCTAGCGGAGTATATGATACAGGAACATATCCACTATCTGTAGAGGGCTCTAATCCAATAGCGTTCATTTGAACCTCGAATTTCTTAGTGATGATTTCTTCACGGGTCTGAACTGATGGTTCCATGATTTCTTTCTCTTTATCCACTTCCATCAGCATTCGTCGCATCTGTCTAACCACTGGCATTCCTGCTGCTGTTTTTGTGCCTGATCTTCGTTTCGCGGCAACTAGGACAATAACCATTGCAATGGCAAACAAGAAAATCGGACTAAGCAGGAAATCAGTGAGAAGGTTGATGATATCGGTTGGTTGCATTCTGAACGCCCCTCTGATGCAAAGTGACACCAGTGTGATTTGACCACTGCGTAATCGCGACTATAAGGTTTCTCCTGATATGTTGTCATCCTGAGAAGTGGTCTGCAATCTCTAAATAGATGTCAACCGCTTGATAGAGCTCCTCCAGACGAATGAATTCATCAGGCTGATGGGCTTGTTCAATCGATCCTGGTCCACAGATTACATGCTGGATACCTACCTTTGGTTGAAGGACAGAGCAGTCTGTTCCATATGTAGCGGTAGCCAGTTTAGGAGATCGACCTAGAACCTTCTCAACAGCTGCTTGGGCGATGGAAACAATCTCTGCATCTGCTGGAGTTAGCACAGCAGACATACCATGCACATATTCAACCTTTACTCGATCAGAAAGTCCAGCAGATTCAAGCCTTGAGTTCATGGTTGCGAGAAGTGAGTCCGAATCCTGCCCTAGGACAGTCCGCATGTCCAAAAGTGCTTCACAAGAATCCGGAACAACATTGATTTTTATTCCACCCCTTATCACTCCAATGTTCATAGTAGGAGTTCCTAGCATTTCATGCTCATCGTACGAGTATGGTTCCCCGGTCAATACATTTAGAGCATCCATGCAAGCATTGATTGCATTGACTCCTTCCTCAGGTCTAGAACCATGAGCTGACTTTCCTTTTGAAACAACTTTGCTCCAGAACATGCCTTTCTCACCAATCAAGATTCCAAGGCTTGTTGGTTCAGCGCAGACTCCAAACTTGATTCCCTTGAGTAGACCGCTTGCTGCGACCTCCTCAGCACCAGAGCAACTACTCTCCTCATCGGAAGTTGCTAGCATCACCAGAGGTTGGTCATGTTTCGCTTCAGTGTACAGGATGAGGGTTTCTGCTAGGGCAGCCATTGGACCTTTCATGTCAGCTGACCCACGACCATACAAATTGCCATCCTCGATCTCCGATGCGAATGGATCATGGGACCAGTTCTCAACATCCCCTATCGGCACAGTGTCGAGGTGACCATGCACCACTAGTTCCCCCTTCTCTCCCTCATGGCTTGTGAAGATTAGGTTGGGACGTTCATTTGGACCTACAGAGGTACAGGAGATTCCATGGGCTTCCATGTGGTCCTTCAGAACTTTGGCTGCATCCGCTTCATATCCTGGAGGATTCTCTGATTTAGCTGATATAAGATCCTTCAGAAGTTTGAGGACTCTAGACTCATTCATTGGATGTTCCACCAAAAGTAGTCCGGTAACCCAACGCTATGAAGGTTCCTGATTAATCACAAACACCTTTTAGGAAACTAACCCACTATAACCTGTAGCAGTTGATAAGGTGGATATCGACCTTTCAGAAGAGTCTGGATTCTGGATTCATACATTGGTTGAGTTTGTTAGGTTCGGAGGAAGATGAAAAAGGGAAAAAGCGAGAATCTTTCAGAGAGGAAAGACGTTGGGGAGATGGATTACGATTGGGTAGAAATAATCAAGCTTCACAAACAGGAGGCAGAGTCCAATCTGGAAATGAAAAATATGGAAGAATCTGCTGTTGCATACAAGAAGCTTGGATATGCTTGTGCTCAGTTTGCAGAAACGGTTGATACTGCAGATGAAAATGTAGGCCATACCAAAAATGCTGTTGATGCTTTCAGAAAAGCTGCGACACTCTATAAACAGACAGGCAAGAAGCCGGAGGAATTTGAATGCATTGGAGAAGCCTTCTTTTTCAATGGGTTAATAGCTGGGTCCAATATGGAAGGAAAGAAGGCGTTTAGCAAATCTTATGAGCAATTCATTAAATCAAGCGACCTCTTTACCAAGGAGAATGATCAAGAGGGTCGAGCGCGGACTCTGAGTCGTGCTGCGTTGGCGTCATTCTATCTAGTTACTCAATATAGTGACAAACTAGAGATTGAACAGCTTATTCAAGAAGGTATAACCATTGCAGGAGAATCTTGGAAACTTTCAAACAATGTTGGAAATGTTCAATCTCTTGCTGAATCATTATACGCTGAATTTTGGCTATGTTGGGCGCATATGCTTGTTGCACCTTATAGATGGGATGAGAATTGGAAGGAATACAACAGGAAAATTCTATTGAGGTGTGATGAAAGTATAAAAGCTACTGAGGATTGCGACAATCCTCTATTCATTAGTATGGTTCACCTTGCAGCTGGTACCCTATACTACTTCTTTGGATTTAATTTCATAAAGGATGAAAAAGAGCAGAGAGAATACACCGAGAAAGGATTTCAGTTAGGGGAGAAGGCTGTAGTCTTCGCAAAGAGAGCGAATAATAAAATTTTGATATTATCTTCACTATGGTGGTTGAACTGGAACGCCCTATCTACAGGAAGACACGAGTACCTCCAGAAACAAATATTCGAAGACATCTGGATTATGGAAGAGATTGGAAGAATATATGCAAACTCAAACAGCTTTTGGTTTCATTCCGGAAGAGGCATGCCCGCCTTCTGCTATGCAAACTTGGCTCGAATGAGTTTTTTCACAAGTACTCAAAGGAAATCTTTTGCCGAGAAGGCAATTGAACATATCATGGAGGGTTTGAAGAAGTTTGCCTTCAGACCAGCAATTACCTGGCAATATCAGATGTTAACATGGGCACATTCACTGCTATCTACTCTTGCTACTACAAAAGATGAGCGGAATCAACACGCACAGAAAATGCTTCAATATGCCAGACAGGGTGAAAAAATCGGGGAAGAATACGATGGTGGATGGGCTCGAGCCGCTGGGTACTCTTCCACCTATGGAGCCTACAAGACTCTTGCAGACATGGCACAAAACGAAAAAGAAAGAATCAAGCATCTATCAGCTGCAGTAGATGCTGCTACAAAGTATAATCAACATTCAGTGGAAAGCCGCACTGGCATCGTAGCAGCCCAAGTGCGGCTAGGGCTTCTCTTCGAAGAGCTTGGTAAATTAACGACGAATGTCAAACCGCTTAGAAAGGCAAAGGAGACATTTCTTGGAGTAATCAAGGAGAGTCGTGAGAGGAGATATCATTTCTATGAAGCTGCTGGTCACGAATATACTGCACATATCGAAGATCGACTTGGCAACCATATTGCTTCAGCTGAACACTACGAAAAAGCTCAGGAGGCCCATACTAAGTCTTTGAAAACAATTGACTTCAAACCTTTGAAAGAGAGAGTTAAGGAGAAAATAGACTACGCTCGAGCATGGAACATGATTGAGAAGGCTAAGGCCCATCACAGGATGTCAGATTACCAAAAAGCCAAGGAAGATTATGAGAAAGCTTGTGAAATTTTGAAAGAACTACCAAGCTATGATTATGAAGCATCCTACTTCGCAGCCTGGGGTCTGCAGGAAGAAGCTGAACAACTTAGTAAACAGGAAAATCATGAGCAGGCTTTGGAGAGATATGAAGCAACTAGGAGGAGCTTCGATAGCGCGATAAAATCACTAGAAGAAACCTCCACTTCTTTGGAAAACAGATGGGAAAGAGAAAGAATCGAGAAACTCAAGAAAGTTGCTAAGGTGAGAATGAACTACTGCTCCGGTAGAGCAAATATCGAAAGAGCACGAATACTAGGAAAGCAGGGTGACCACCTAGCAGCTGCAGAGAGATTTGCCTCAGCGGCTTCTGAGTTTAGCGACGTTCTCACTCAATTCAAAATCAAAGCGGAACGTAAGGAATTAGAAGCTGTATACAACCTCTGCAGAGCCTGGGAGAGCATGGAGCTTGCAGAGAACTATGATGACGCAGACAAATTCGCAGAAGCAGCAAGCCTATTCACCAAAGCCAGTAAGCTGTTCACTGATACCAAGCTGAAACTGCTAGCTACAGGCAACTCAGCCTTTTGTAAGGCTTTAGAACACGGGTGCAAATTTGATGAGTCAACTGAAACCGATGTCAAAGCACTACTTTATCCAAAGATCAAGACGATACTTAGAAAGGCAGCATCTGCCTATCGGAAAGGGGGTCACGATGGCGGAGCTGATTGGGCTCTGGCAACATCTAGCTATTTCGATGCGACATGGCACTTTATCAAAGCGGATGAGGAGCTGGATATTGACGAAAGGAAGAAATTCCTAAGAATCGCGACTAAATATCTGAAGTCAGCGGCTGAACTCTTCAGTAAATCGGGTTACAAGCACAAAGAGAGAGAGATTTTAGGTCGCCTAGAAATGGTAGAGAAGGAAGAGAGTATTCTAGTCTCCGCATTAGACATAATAATAGAACCATCTATCTCTAGAAGCACAGTAGGTATTGTCGCCCCTTCTTGTCCAACAGAAACCAGTCTCCCTCCAAGAATAGGTGAAGTTCGTCAGTTCACCGAAAGTGCAACAATGGTCAGAGATGAAGCCAGTCAGAGAAAATACGAACTCATCTACAAGAACCTACTCAAAGAACACTCAAACGTCCAGAGAACTGAGTACAGAGTTGGCATCGCCCAGATAGGAGTTTCCAACACAAGCGACATTCTAAACGAATTCTATGAGATGAAGGCAGATGGCTTTCTAGGTCTTAGGCATGATAAAGTAGATGCAGTAAGATCCAAAGTCAAGAGCATGATAGAATTCGCTCAAAGAGAAGGAGTCAATATCCTACTCTTCCCGGAAATGACCATCGACCTCAACTACAAGGAATTGCTTGAAGAAATAACTCATCAGGCTGAGATTTACGGAATGTACATAATACCAGGTTCGTACCATGATGATAATACAAAACAGAACCTCTGTGTGGTCGTAGGACCAGACGGAATCCTTTGGAATCAGGAGAAGCACATTCCAGCTACCATTCACTATAAAGGTGAAAGGTTCACTGAGAAAATAGGAATTGGAGCACTCCCAAGGAGAACGTTCATTTGTGATACAGAGTTTGGGAGAATAGCAATTGTCATATGTCGAGACTTTCTGGACATGGACCTAAGGGTGGAGTTAAAGAACTTTGAACCTCCAGTGGATATAGTTTTCAACCCAGCATTCACACCAGTCACAGCAGACTTCAAAGCAGCACATTTTGATGCCCGTAGGTCTATCTACGCCTATTGCTTCTTCGCCAATGTCGCTGAATTTGGAGATTCTCTCATTTACACACCTGAGAAAGAACGTGTCGAAAGGAGTCTGCCATCAAAGGAAGAGGGTCTAATCTACAAGGATGTACACCTTTTCCAACTTCGTTCAGAGCGTAGAAAATGGGAAAAGCAGCAGGAAAATCAAAGGTCGTTTATACAAAGCACAAGATGAATGATTTTTCACTCCATTTGTCAAGAGTACATACAACTTTTAGGAGAAAGTCACTATTTTCTTCACGTGGCATTTCTGTGAGGCGGTTACCCCTGGCTGAGCTTCGGCGATGACGAGCCAAGAGCAAGCTGAGATCTGCCACTCTTTCTTCTCAATCAATACAACTTTTAGGAGACACAGGAGATATTTTCCTGTGGCTAATCTGTGAAGCAGTTACCCCTGACTGAGCTCAAGCAATGAAGACACGGTGAGCAGCTGAGATTTGCCACTCTATTTTTCGTTTCAACAGAAGTAGTAATGGCCAAGACCTTGTGGGAGGAGAGAGATAGGACACCCGGTCCTTTTGGAGGACTAGACCTCGGACTTCAGAACGAGTTTGTTCTTCTCAATCGAAATCCCGAATTCCTGCCCTTCGTCATCAAACAGGGATACATCCTCTTCCTTCATGAACACCTTCACGGTCTTCCGCAATTTCCTGGAAGGGATCTTTCCCATTGGGATGACATAGGTCTCGGCCAATGTTTCTAACTCCGACGGATGCGGTAGTGGTGCGACAGTCTAAGAGGGATGCAAGACTT
>JBHLRZ010000046.1:0-22235 GCA_048882045.1 Candidatus Thorarchaeota archaeon
ACTCTGAAGTGTTGAGAGAAGATTGGATAGTATGATTTCCAATTGAAGTTGGCATTCAAATTACCTCCATGAAGTAAAACAAGAGGTGTTCCATTTCCAACATCTTCGTAATGCATTCGTATTCCATTAGCCTCAATGTAGTTACTCGAAACAGCAACACTCACTTAATTCACCTAATCGCTTCCGTTTCGATTGCCTTCATAAAACTCTAGTTGTTCATTGATTTCGCTTCTACTCCGGTTTTTTCTCAAGTCGTGCTATATAATCCAAGACCACATTAGTCACCCTTTCAGCTTGGGCTGACACTGATCCATGATCTGCTCCTGCTATGATTGCGAGTTCAGCATTGGGAATCATTCGATATATCCGAACTGACTCTTCAAGAGGAATGACTTCATCTCTGTCTCCTTGAACAACTAATGTGGGATCTACTATTTTGGTCAGTCTATCGCCTGGGAATTCTTCTGGATTGAACCACATCTTTGTGATGTTTGTAAACAGACCATCGACGAAATAATCAGTTCCGTACACCGGAGAGTGCATTTCGACCATTGCATTAGCAAAGTCGGGGTATGTTTTCTTAAACAAGTCAAAATCTACCTTCCCTGGACCAAGTGCACCAAATGCTTTCATCCCGTTCAGATAGTGGTCTGACAACTCAGAGAGGACACCACCTGCAATTAGAGCTTTGGCAAAACCTGGATAGTTCATTCCGATCTCCAATACAATCTGACCTCCATCACTCCATCCGAAGATTATCGGGTTCACAAGTCCAAGTTCCTTAATCAAAGCAACTGTGTCGTCAGCCATAAGCTTGTAACTGAACTCTCCACTTGGATTGTCAGTCCTACTGTGTCCCCTGCTATCTGGAGCAATGACACGGAACTTCTTCGAAAATAACGGAATTGATGGGCCCCAATTCATTTCTACATTACCAATTCCACCATGAATGAGAACCAGAGGTTGCCCACTTCCATGGTCTTGATAGTACATGTTGAGACCATTGACTTTTGCATAATGTCGGATTTTATCTTCAGCCATTATCCTAACCCTGAAGGTGAGGCAGAACAAACGTGACATTTATGTCCTCTGAGCAAGACAACCTATGTCTTTTTCAGCCAAGACTATGGCCTCCTGAGGAGCCTTACCACCGATTGTAAACATCCTCAGCAAAACCCAGAAAGCGGTGTACCTTTAGTTCTGTGCCATCATCAAGACCCACCTTTCCTGAGAATCGCCCGAACACCTGGTGCTGTTCAGACTTGATTAGAAGAAGGTTGAACTTGCCATATCGGTCCACAATCGGTTCAAAGTCCATCTCGAATCGACCATCACTGCTTGTGAATTTCCAAGGTTTCATGTAGTCATTCACATCCATGTGGAAGGTCACTTCATCTAATTTGTGGGCTTTTCCTTTGTAGAAGACCATATTCTCTGTTGCAGAAGAACGGTCACTGAAACCATAACCAATGTTCCATCCAAATGATTCTCCATTCAAAAGTCCTGACGCTGACCCCCAATACCACCTATTTCTGTATGTCCAGTTGCCCCTGCCCCAATCCAGTCCTCCAAAGCTGTTTTCTGGAGAGAACTCGTATTCTGTGTCACCAATTGTTATCGTTCCTGTTACTGGCATGCAGTTGATTTTCTGGTTGTAGTAGAACTTCTTCGGTTTGCTTTTCCATGGTGTGGCAATGACCATTGTGTCCATGTCTGGATTCTGATTGAGCTTCAACTCCCCTGAGAGACCTGTTTCCCCCAGACTGTTTGTGAATTCAGGAAATTCTACTCTAATGGTTCGTTTCCCAGGTTCAACATAATACTCGAGTTTCAACTTCTTGTCTTGGAATTCAACATTCCCTTTACTAGATGTTGAAGGAAGATTGAGACGCCCCCTAGTGAACATAGCAAGTGTTTCCTCTTGCGTGTAGGTCCCTCTCTCAAAGTCGAGCCATGCCACAGCCATTAGTCCAGCAAACCCGAGGTCGGACATTGTGAAGGTGATTCCATAGTTCTCGTTCAGAATGTAGTAATAGTCCCATTCCTTTATTCTGTACCACCCAGCCTTTATCTTACTCCTATCATATCTCCAATGTAATCTCGTGGCATATCCGGGTTCGACTAAATACCCCTTTTCGTCAAGCAGTTCTAAGGGTTGTGTGATTCGACGCTGAGCTGTCATAAACACAGATAACGATAATGCATGCTAAAAGGATTCTCACACACTGTCAGCTCAAAATGTGCAGAACAGATACTTTTTTGGCGAAGGATAGAAACTGGAGGAATTTGGAGACAAACTGATCATGGAAGACACCGTTGTTCTGACTCAATCCGAAGTGAAAGAATGCCTTTCTATGAAAGAGGCAATTGATGCTGTGAAGGTTGCATATTCTGCTTTCGCGAAAGGGCGGGTTCAGATGCCTAGCGTACAACATCTCGATGTCCATAAACACAATGGAGAGGTTGACATCAAATCAGGTTATGTGGAAGATTTCAGTCTAATTGGCACTAAGATTGCCTCGGGATTCTATGATAATATGATGAAAGGACTTCCTCCAGGAATTGCAGTGATTGTGCTTCTTGACCTGGAAACCAGTATGCCAGTGGCAATTATGGATGGGACACACATTACTGCTTTCAGAACAGGAGCAGCTGGAGCTGTAGCAGCTCAGGTTCTTGCTCGAAAGAATTCGAAGAGTGTGGGAATTCTTGGAGCTGGCACTCAAGGGAGGATGCAACTTCTCGCACTCCAGGAGATTTTTGATATTCAAAATGTGAAGATATGGGACATTGAGAGAAAAATGGCTGAAAAGTATGTGAAGGATGTATCAGTTAATGTTCAGATTGTCGACAGACCAGATCATGTAGTTCCCGATTCAGACATTCTAGTGACAGCAACTCCCTCTCGGAAAGCACTCATTAGAGCAGATGTCATTCATGAAGGTCTCCATATCAACGCAATTGGCGCAGATGGACCAGGAAAACAGGAATTGGACCCATCTATCATGACCAAAGCATCAAAGATTGTTGTGGATAGTCTTGCCCAATGCAGACAGATAGGAGAGATACAACACGCTTTCAAAGAAGGATTGATCACTGAATCTTCTATTCATGCAGAGATTGGAGAAATTCTCAATGGTGATAAAGCAGGAAGAGAAAACGACGCGGAGATTACTCTTTTTGATGCGACTGGACTATCTGCTCAAGATATTGCGGCTGCAAAAATAGTACTCGACGCTGCAAAGAAAAAAAGACTTGGAAAAAGGATTAGCCTTCTGGGATAAAAAAGAAGGTAGTTCTGAACAACCGATGTGTTCAGAACTTCTTATTTTCCGTAATAATCCTCAGTTCTCACCTAAACTGACTTCGAATGTTTGGTGTAAAGAGGTATATTATTACTATCAGGTTAAGGACGATTCCCAATAGATTAACGGGATCAAACAGGTTGCCCATCGCTCCTCCTATAAGACCTAGGAAGTTAGCAATGATGGCCCACAACCAAGCCCATCCCTTGAGACTATACAAGCCCCATGCAATGATGAGCAGGATGAATCCTACTATTAATAGTATTAATCCAGCAAAAGCAAGGAATATTCCGAAAATTCCAGTTGCAGCTGCTGCAGCTACAGCAATTGCTCCAGGTACAAGCAATACAAGTGCAGCAATCGCTTGTAAAATGGCTAGGATTAGTACTCCGGTTGGTTTTCCAGACATATGTCGTTATTCCTCCAAACACAACGCTTGTTGTGAGTAAGTCATTTTTACGTGCGCCTGCACTAATAAAAGAAGCGTGTATTACGATTTCTTTCAGTCTTAGAGGCACAGGATAGTAACGATATTGTATTAACAATAGTTAATATAATTTATCCATCTCTTCGGCAGGATACAGACCTTGAACTGACGTAGTTGGGAGTAATTATTGCTCGATCGTCTTCAGAGCGATGATCTCATCTTCGAGGTCATCAATACGATGCGTCATTTCAAGAACTGTATTCAAAAGAACAGAGATCAAGTATCCATAGTTTACTGTATATCTGTTCTCACTCCGGTCTATGATATGTGCTTCTTCCAGTCTTCTTGCTGCATTAGTTATGGACTGCTTCGAAACTCTTCTCTTGTCTATCAGACCATCAACAGCTTTTCGGACCTCACGCGGCTCAACAGGATCTCCTTTCAGGTCTCCAAGAAGACTGTAAAGAACCATCAATCCAGCACTCATACGAGGATTCATCAGTTTTGCAAAGGTAAGTTCAAGGTCAGATGTCATGCTACTCTTCCTACTCCCTGATTGTATTATACCTAGTAAACGCTAGGCCCGTGAAAAATCTTCTCTTCATGTTCTAAAAGGCTCACAGGGCTCTGACCGGCAATCTTACCCAATAAACGTTTACCGTACAAAATCCCAGTACAAAAGAGGTATATCTCAGGAAATCTGTCGGTCGTTGAGTGTGTCTTCCAGTTGGTAGCTAGTGACTCTGAGCGGGTTGTGTTTGTTTCTGTCATCCACACAGATCGGGAGAGTGTTGATGAAGCCCGTCGAGTTGTCAGAGAAACAAAGCCTGATGTCGTTGCGGTAGAACTTGATCACGAGCGATATAACCAACTCACTAATCCCTCGGAAGAAGAGACAATACCACTCTCCAGTGATGCAGCGCATGACCTCATGCAACAACTGGCACTCCTGGAAAAGAGCCTAGGTCAAATCACGGGTTCAGATGTCGGGGACGAGATGCTTGCTGCAATAGAAGAGGGTCGAGCCGTTGGATCGAAGATTGCTCTTATTGATAGACCCATGGCTGAAACCGTCCGAGCCATGATGAGAGTGCCCATGGATGAGTTGTATAGACTGATAGGACTCCTTCCAGATGCTACAAAGGATATTGAGGAGGGTGGAGCTGGAGACATCCTTGCCATACTGAAAGAAGATGGCGCAGTGGATGACCTGATGGAGCAGTTCGAGAAAGAATTTCCCGCTCTTACGGATGTACTCATCAAACAGAGAGACCAATATGTGGCAAAAGCCCTCAAGTTCCTACTAGGTGACGTGAAGGGTAAGATAGTAGTAGTTTTGGGTGCTGGCCACATACAAGGGGTCAAGACAGCTTTGAAGCAGTTACTGCAAGAAGGAGTCTAAGGAATCAGTTCCTTCACAAGTTCATCGACACCTTCACCAGTTTTGGAACTCACTCGATAGACGGGCATGGCAGCATCTACTTCTCGAATATCTCTTTCGAGAGCGTCGACGTCAAAATCAAGAGCACTGGCCAGGTCAATCTTGTTTATGACAATTAAGTCAGCGTGTTTTATTGTGAGAGGATGTTTTCGGACCATGTATGGTCCTTCAGTGACGCTGACAACAACTATCTTCTTTGCTGCGCCAAGGGAGTATCCAGCGGGACAGATAAGGTTTCCAACATTCTCCACAAAAATGACCTTGTATTTGCTTAGTTCGACATCTCTGAGAGCCACTCTGATCATTCTCGCATCAAGATGGCATGCTGTCCCAGTATTAATCTGGACTGTATCAACTCCGTGTGAGGCTACTCTGTCTGCGTCGATTGTAGTAGCAAGATCTCCGGCAAGCATCAATATCTTGAATTTTCCGCGAAGCTTGTCACAAAGAGCTTCAATCAACTGTGTCTTTCCGGTCCCGACTGAACCCATGATATCGATAACAGTAACTCCATGTCTTTCGAAGAGTTCAGCATTTAGTGATGCTGCGTCTTCATTTGCACCAAAAAGGTCTTTTCGAATATCGATAGTAATAGTCTTCCGTTCTTTCATTAACGTCACTCCTCTTGGTCTGATAGTTCCTGAATTGCCACCTCTGAGTAGAGATAATGTCCGAGAACCGGCCGTAACAATTGTTGTTCAAGAAGGAGTGCTACAACCACCCAAAGAAATGCCTGAATCATATCGATTGTTGCGGCTATGAGATTTACGACAAATGGATCAACCAATGAAGAGAAAACAGTCATTGTTGGAATGAAACCGCCAATTATACCAGTACCTAGAAAGACTAGGAGGTTGTACTTCAGTGAATCACGTTTTGCGAAATAGATCGCATATCCTGAACCAATTCCTAGACAGATATTACCAAACATCGGGAGGATTGGCACTTCTGTCCCCGATAGAGCACCTGAAGCTCCCACAATTGCACCTACAATCGCGCCTCCAGGTATACCACCAATGATGCCGCCGAGAATTGAGAAGATAAATCCGGGAGTCAATACTACTGCATCGGGAATGATTGGAATCTGAATAGTGTAACGAACAACAATACCAATTGCCGCAACAATTGCCAGAGTTGAGATTGCGACGGTGTTAGTTTTGATTGGCACAATGGACATCAAGTTCTGCCTCGAGTCATCAGATTACTGAGGCGTTTGCGGCCAGCTCTCCAACAAGAACCTTCTGGTTTCTTCATACCATTCATCAAGTTGGGCAAGAATCTCATCTCTAACGACATCAGTAGATTTCGCGATGTAGGTGTAATAATATCCACCTCTCTCAATAGAGTTGGTTCTTCGCTCAACAAGATCCTTCTTGTGAAGTTTGTTTAAGATTCGCTGCACCGTACTACGATCCTTCTCGACAACCACTGCAATCTCTTCAACAGTCTTTGGACTTTCGATAAGATAGAGATAGACGGAAATCTCACTGTTTCGCAATCCGAATGCACAACATAGCAAGTCTTCTTGTTTCTCAAAGCTCTTGCTGAAGAGGTCGAATATTGATTCACGAGCGGTCATCGGTGACTTTGTTGTCAAAACACTCCAAAATAAGGGTTGTGTAATAACTCTGCACAACCGCCTTTATGATAATACTGTGTTTCAAAAGGATTTCTTCAAAGAACAGAGTGGTGCACCGCATTGGATTTTAGTTCATTCAGAGAAAGCTATGCAGAAGACGGCCAACAAGGAAGCTCAAGACATATCCAACCAATCAATCTAGCTCCCCTAAAAGGAGCATTGGAGTCAGATCCAGTTAGGTCAAGAGTCTTGAAAGTCCTGATTGAAGATGGTACTTGGGTGACAACGACCGATCTTCTGAGAGCTGCGCGTCACGAACGACCAATCGTAGGAGCTGTCACCATAGGAACAATCCTTAATGGAATGAATGAACTAGTCGCGTCGCGATTAATTTTGAGTAGGACCTCTCCAACGTCTGGTATAGATTGGGCTGAGTGGAGAATTAATCCAGACTGGTTGGAACCAACTCGCAAACTCCTGCAAATGATGAACAGACCCAAATTTATTCCATCAACAGCTAAGGACTTTCCTGGAAGGGACCAGAGACTGCTCGAGGATTCTACCTAGACACCCTACTCAATATTGAGTATCTAACACCAAATGGGTACATTAATAAGGAGGCCTTTCGGGCACCGCCTGTATGGTAGACCACACCACTCACGGAGCGCCGTTGCGAATGAATCAGACATCCGAGGACGATGATTTCGAAGAAATGGACCTGACACAGACCTCAGAAAGTGCTGAGAGAGTGAAGCAGGTCGTCACTGCAAGTGTTCTAGCTGCGCTCTCAATTGCTGTTGCTCCAGTGGCCTCGGTTGTTCCGAGGATACCAGTATGGGGAATAGCTATCTTTGATCCAGTGTCAATCTTCTGGATCATTTCTTTCCTACTTGGTGGTTTTACCGTAGGACTGCTGAGCACAATTGCAGGAACCTTAGGATTGTTCCTTTACGACCCAACAGCAATTGGACCAGTTTTCAAACTGTTGGCTACTCTGCCAATGATTGTGGTTCCTTGGTTTGGTGTGCGTAGGTTAAATAGCGATGTAGGAGGGGGGTCCCTCTCCAAGGCAAGATTTTATGGAATGCTAATGATTGCAGCCTTCATTCTACGGCTTGCCATAATGGTCCCTGTCAATCTTGCATACGGAGCCATCGCATACCCATTTTTCACCATTGATTTCATTCTGAGTTATGCCATAATCTTGAATGGTTTCCAAAGCTTGTGGGACGCTCTGATTCCGTTCATTATTGTGCACAGGACAGATGTTTTCAGGGTCTTCAAAATGTGGTAAGAATACTAGCCGGAATTCGCTTAAATAGACAGACTCGTCATTCTATCACGTACGCCACCGTTACGAGATGATGAGTCATGCGACGCTGCGAGTTCTGTGATAGCCCCGTTCCAGCGGATGCAACAGTCTGTCCAGTTTGTAGAGAAACCATTGCCGAAGAAACACTTGAACGGATTCTCCCGATATTGAAGAGACCAGAATCCCCAGAAGTGAGGTATATGGGGATTTTTGAGAGAATGTGGGGAGTGATTCGAAGACCTTCAGCCACATATAGAGACATAGGGCAAAGGCCAGATGCCGCGGGTCCATTCATGCTTATCTTAATTAATGCACTCATAATGGCTGGACTCTTCATCTCACTTTCATCAAAGATTACTACAACTGTGGTTGTCAACGCTACTGCAGGGACCACAGCTCCAGCCAGTCTGGTAAGTTCTCCACAAGGAGGTATAATTTGGATTGCAGCACTGGCAGGATTGATGCCAGCAATTATGTTAGGTATTGTTTATCTATTAGTGGGGACTATATTTGCTCACTTTGCATTCAAGCTGACAGGAGGAACAGGAGGAAAGGGGAAGACCCTATCGATTATAGGGTATAGTATAACTCCAGTCATCCTTGTCAGGCTGGTTTCAATTGCTATAGTGTTGGCAGCAGTACCTGGATATCCAGGAGTACTAAGTCCAGCAGAGTTGGCTGCGTTTACGCCAGACATCATAGCCTGGGCATACTCTTCGGGAGTATGGTATACTATAGATATCATGACCACAGGGGCATTCATATGGACGGGGTATCTGCTAATATTCGGGATTAGAGAAGCTCACGACACATCTACATTATGGGCCACTGTAGTGGCAATTCTCTGTATAGTAGTCCTAGGATGGACGTTCTGGCAAGCGCACTAAGGGAGATATTGCATTAGGTAGATTGCATATAGCGGGATGACGACGAAGGCTAGTAGTCCAACTAAAGCACCAACCTTGTCAAGTGTACTTGCTATCATGAGCTTCTTCTTATCGTCAGGGCCAGCAAGTGGTATGATAGCTGCACCAAGCACAATAACATCACCTATAATCAGGAGTGGCCACAGGTCCCAATTTGCAAAGCCCCAGATCCAAACTAGAGTGTAACTCAGGACACCAATTATGTTGAATACTGCAGCCACAACAGCCGCTGCACTATAACCATAAACTCTAGCGATGGTCCTCACATCGCGCTCTTCATCACCTTCAACGTCCTCGGCACCCTTGATGGTCTCTCGAGCCTGAAGGATAAGAAACGCTGTGAAAAAGAACAGCCAGTGAGGGAGAGGAATTGCATTAGAGAGCGCTTGGCCTACTGTTTCAGCATAAATGAATGAACCATAAAGTACACCAAATGCAAATGAAAACGCCACCATGAAGTTCCCGGCTAGACCGAGTGTCTTCACCTTGGCTGCATAGGCATACCCGATGATCTCGAAACAGAGTACAATGAGCGCACTCCAAGGACCAGTAAGGAGAGCAAATAGCAGACCCATAATGCTGAGAAAGGCCACATAGAACCAGGCCTGTCTGACAGTCATCCGTCCACTCGGTAATGCACGGTGCGGACGATTGATCTTGTCAACCTCTATGTCGAAGATGTCGTTGACAACATTTCCTCCTGCTGCAACAAAGAAATAGGTCACATATCCGTAAGCAAAAAGAAACAGGAAATCCGCAAGAGAACCTATTGGGACCATCCGATATGCCATTGCCACTCCCGCAAGCACAGTCAACCCTCCAATGATACAGTTCTGAGGTCGGAGGATCGATAAGAATGCCAGCGGGTAGAATCTCTTTTTGTTCGACTCCTCAACCATTACTTGGTCCACCTAGATTCCCTCAGAGTTTCTAGCAAATAAAGACTTGTGTACAATACACACCCAATCACTCATATTCACATGGACTTGCGACCAGTTAGAAATGTTGCCGGATAAAATCCGTTTTGGACCTGCTGGGTACCCATCAGAAGCTAAGGGGAATGTGAAGAAGGTATTTGACATATTCACAGATGTAGGAGTGGATGCGTTCGAATACGCTGCTGTGTACGGTCTCAGAACAGGTAAGGAGAAAGCAAAGCAGATAGGTGATTTGTCAAGACAGGCAGACATCTTCATGAGTATGCATGCTGCGTATTACATAAGTTTGGCATCAGCGACTGCTCGAATACGTAAGGCATCAAAACAGCGATTGGTGAAGGCACTCAAATTTGCTCCTTTGATGAATGTGAAACGGATAGTCTTTCATGCTGGAACCCATGGGAAACGAACTACCGAGGAAACACATACTATCATTCGGGATGCGTTGAAGGATGTGTGGGAAACTGCTGGTGAACTTGGAGAGGGAGCTCTCCTAGCACCAGAGATTGCTGGGAAACTTTCTGCATATGGCTCGCAAGAGCAAATCATCAGGCTTTGCCAAGAAGTGGATGGATGTATTCCAACAATAGACTGGGCTCATCTATATGCAAGAAGCCAAGGCGAGGTCAATGAAAAGGACAGCTACCACAAGGTGTTGACTGAGTTTGAAGACGAACTTGGAGATCTTTTCGTCAACAATATGCACTTTCATGTGAGCGGAATAACTTTCACTGAAAAGGGAGAAGCGGCACACAGACCACTAGGACAAGACTGGGGACCTGATATCTTTCCACTCGTCGAGATTGTGAGGGAGTGTGGATACAAGCCCACTTTCATAAGTGAATCAACAAACCCACTTGAGGGTGCCCTCTACACCAAGTTCCTATACGAAGGGCTGGAGTGATGATAAAATGGCAAAGTATGCATTCGTACTTGGTTCAAACTGGTTGCTCAGCATCGCTGAGCTCATGGTATACATCCAAGATAGAGGGTACGAGGGTGTACTTGTTGATCACTCAAGGAATGCAGCCATTGTCGATATCAAACAACGATTAGATGTTGACCAGATAGTAGACATGCAATCTGCCCTTGGAGGGTGCTACAAGGTTGGAAAGGTAATCTGGGAGTATGAGATAGATGTACCACTGAAAGCATTCCCTGCAAGAGGTGCATCAGACAAAGAGATGTTGAAGGAGATCAAAAAGTGTCCTTGGCTCAAAATCGTTTGGTCTAGGATAAAAGGGAAGAAAATCAAGTTTGGAATCAGTACCTATCCAGTCTTTGATGGACGCTTTCCTGTGAATTTTAGAAGTTTCACACGGGGGATGGATGACGAGGTGAAGAAACTCCTCCATGAAAATGGAGCTAGGAGAGCAGACTACTATGCATACGATGAACCCGACAGACGAGTTTCAGGCAGATTGAACATAGCACTTTGGCCTAAGACCATTGCACGAAACAACCTACTCGTACCACCTAATGCAGAGATCCTTGCGGTCTTTTCGGAGAAAAAGCTATACATTGCTAGAACCCGCGTGGTCTATGATTCTATGCTACAACAATATAGGGATGAATCTAGACCTTTCGTTTCAGCTGAAATCAGCACTAGTCCAAAACTATGTAGGTCACTTCTCAATCTGGCAGGTGCAAGACCCGGAGACACGGTTCTAGACCCTTTCTGTGGAACAGGCACATTACTCATGGAAGCAGCAATTCTTGGCATGAAATGCATTGGTATAGACATTGACTCAGACCAAGTGCACGGTGCAAGATCCAATATGAAATGGCTCGCAAAGGATCTGGGTGAGAAACTCCAGTATGACATCTTCAAAGGCGACTCAAGGAAACTTTCGACCCTTGTGAAGAAACAGGTTGATGCTGTGGCTTTTGAACCGCTCTTAGGTCCAATCTACAAGGAAGTCCCAAGCGTAGAGGAAGCTCAAAAGACCATCAAAGAACTAACAATATTGTATCGAGAAGCACTTACCGAGATTGCGAAGGTCCTTAGACCAGAAGGACGCGTAGCTATGACAATCCCAGTGATCAACACACAGGGAGACCCTCAATCTGTAAAGTTCAGTGAGATGACGATAGGCACAGGGTTGACACTCTACAGGATGCTATCAAGCGACTCTATTAAGACTCCAGCCGATATCAATCCTCGTCTGAAGATAAGACCAGGTCGTGAGCTCATACCAGAGAGAAAGCGAGGTCAGGCAGTTCAGAGGGCTGTTATCGTGCTTGAGAAATAGTCAGAACAGGTATCTAACAACATCATCCAAGATTGCATATGTCTGGAGTCGCTGAATGTCACTCTTCACGTAGGGCATGACATAGTCAAACAGGACATCACGATATGCCTTCGGTGTAACTATCTCTCGTACAGCTTTTGCAAGAAGCCGGAGGACCTCTTCAAGTGAGTCCCTCAGGTGCTGATACGCAACTGCATTGACATCTATCTCAAGGACTTCGATGCCCGCTCCATCGATTGGAACATGGGTGAGGAAAGGGTAACGGTCAAGCATCGGTTCGAGCCAACCGGTCATTCGTTTCACGATGGATTCACGTTTCTTCTTGCTGGTCTTTACCCTCATGATCCCCCTGAAAAGATGATTATAGACCTCCAGGCAGTCCATTGATTTTCCTGCAAGGAGACTCTCGTCAGTGACCTCATACTGCTCAACGAGTTCGTCGATGAACTTACCAAACTTCTTGAAAGTGTTTGGAGCGCCTTGCCAGTGTTTCAGTACTGTAGCGAGGTCAGAGTTCTTGGGAACCTCCTGTTTGACAAATTCATTCAATGCATATTCCAACATGAAACGCATGTGACCAAGTCGTGCTGCCTTTGAAACCACCATTACAAACAGGAGGTGTTCGTTTGCCTCCCAGACATACCTGTTTGTTTCTGTATCAACAGTACGTAGGGTTTCGTTGGAAGCTTTATCAATGAAGGTATGTGTTGCAGAAAGGAATGGTGCGATGAGATCCATATCCAATTTCACAAGGTCTGAGTAGGCTCTCGCAACAAGATTTCTACCACTGCCACGCTCGATAAGCCAGACACCCAAGATAGATCTCTTGTCGGACATGGAATCTTCTCCCTGTCCTATGTGTTTGATTCAATGATGATAAGCCTATATACGACGTGCGAAATATACGATAAAAGGCGAAACTACCATCTCCGCACTCCTCTTAACCTACGCCGGTTCTCCTCCAATCTGGCCCGTTCTTTCATCTGTTCGTGTTCTCTCAGTAACTCCTTCTTAGTTACATGACCGTCCTTCTGAGAATGATATCCCCTATCTTTCAAAGAAGTCATCCAATACAACCCCACAACAAATACAGTGATTGCGACAATGACAATAATCAATCCGGTCCACATATCGAAACTTTTCCCTCAGCGTATATAATTGTCTGAGTGTAGATAAACATTCAGAGTAATGAAAATGTGAGAAAGGAGGGGAACGAGCCCCTCCTTAGTTCAGGTGGTCGAGATGCCTAGCTTCTCCACCATCTCTTTGTAGCGGTTCCGCACAGTGACCTCAGTCACTCGAGCAGTTCGTGCAATCTCAAGTTGGGTCCTTCTAGCACCTGTGAGAATGCTAGCAACATAGATTGCAGCAGCCGCCATTCCCTTAGGATCTTTTCCGATTGTAAGCCTCTGTTCCCGAGCCAAGTTCAGTATATCAATAGCCTTCTTCTTCGCATCACCTGGTAATTCCAACTCCGTTCCAAATCTATGAACAAACTCAATGGGATTTGAAAATGGGATCTTGAGGTTCAGATATCTAAGAATCAGCCGAACACATAGGCTGAGTTCCTTACGTGTGATATGGATCTGCTCCACTACCTCTTCAAGGGGTCGTGGAACCTTGTGCACACGACACGCAAGATAGAGTGAGGCTGCAATCATCCCTAAAATTGTCCGACCACGGGTCAACCTCTTTCTCAAGGCTTTCCTGTAGATTACGGCCGAGGTTTCTCGAATTGAGTAGGGAATACTCAACTGAGAGCTTATTCTATGGAGCTCTGTCATCGCAACTGCAAGATTGCGTTTGTCAGATGAATGCACCTTGGTTCGTATCTGCCACTTACGCAGTCTATGAATTTCCGCTCTTCGTGTGGAAGTGAGCTTCCTTCCTGATGCATCAACGTTCTGTCGCCCGATTGTCGTAGTGAGACCTTGGTCAAACTTACTCCAATCAGTGGGACCTCCTACACGCTGTCGGGCATTTTGCTCATCAGCTGTAAAGGCTCGCCACTCAGGGCCCATATCAATAGAATGATCTGATAGAACTAATCCGCAACTGGAACAAATAACTTCTCCACGAGTATGGTCGATATACACATCGACGCAACTACAAGCAGAGCAGACATAGCTGGCCGAACCTGTGCGCTCCTTCTTTCTTTGGGTCTTTTGTTTGCTGGCCAGTCCAATCATCTCCATGCAGGCTCACTCTGTCGGTGGCACTGCTGTCAGAGCTGTGGGTTGATCGAATGCGTCGGTCCTTCCTGGCGCGAAAGAACCCTTGTCTTTGTCGCGGCATTGTGGACTGTCCGAATTTCGGACGAGCACCTTTGCGCAGACAATAAATCTAAATAAACCCTTTGTCGCTTTTATCAAACGTTTGTTTTACCAATAAATGATGTAATATATTATCTTTTTATTGATTCTATACGAAACAGACCGGCCAAAAACAATGCTTTTGTGATGAGTCAAGAGTCTGAGCGTTTCATTTATGAAGAATGAGGAAAGAAATTCTACTGTCTGGGAGATAAGCGAGTGACAAAGAAAGTTACCAACCCTTGGGAAACGATGAGAAAGTCGGTAGTGAAAATATTAGCTGACGCCGCTTCGATCCCGATGGAAAAAGTTTCTGCCACAATCGAGAGACCTCCAGACCCAGCACTGGGAGACCTATCATCTACGCTTGGGTTTGCCCTCGCTAAAGAGCTCAAAAAGAATCCAGCTGTAATTGCCTCTGAACTCCTAACGAAGATAGTTGAGCTAGTAGATAAACAGCATCTCATAAAAGAGGCTCAAACGAAGGGGCCATACATCAATGTCTATCTTGACAAAGGGAATCTTGCTGAACTGACTATACAAAGCGTTTTGAATCTGGGAGACAACTACGGAAGCAGTGATGAATTCAAAGGCAAACGAGCTTTGGTCGAATACCCTGCGGTGAATCCTTCAAAACCTTGGCACATTGGTCATGCTCGGAATGCAATTCTGGGAGATACACTCTGTAACATCTTGGATTGGGTAGGATATGACGCTGTTCGTCTAGACTACATCAACGATCTTGGTTTGCAGATTGCACAGGTCATATGGAAGTTGAAACAGGTCAAAGAGTTCGATGGCAAGTCAAAGTACGACCACTATCTTGGACACCTCTATGTCGAGGTGCAGAAAGAGTTCGACGATAGTGAATTAGTACAAGAAGAAGTCCGAAAAGTTTCAAGAAACCTCGAAGCGCTTTCTAGTAGTGATGCTAAACTCAGTAGTGAGATGGTGAGAAAGTGTCTAGCTGCACAGTTCGAGACCTCCTATCGTCTGGGGATATATCATCACTATCAGGTGTGGGAGAGTGCAATTGCTCATAGTGGAGTCTTAGAACTTGCTCAGAAGATGATGCTCAAGTCAGAGAATATTCTGAAGCTCGAAGAGGGTGAGAAGGCAGGTTGTATAGTAGCAGATCTTTCTGTCATTGACGAGTTTAAGGACATGAAGGACCCCTACAAGATTTTATTCAGGTCTGACGGAACTAGAACATACACCGGAGCCGATGTCGCTCTTCAACTCTGGAAGTTTGGCATAATCGAGGATCCGTTCAAGTATTCCCTAATGGAAATTCAACCGAATGGTGAGAAGGTGTATCGTACAGACCTTGAGGGAGAGAAACGAAACATTGGCAAGTTCGACCTCGTGATGAACGTGATTGGTTCTCGTCAGGCGCATCCACAAAAGATGGTATATACCATCCTAGACATCTTGGGATACAAGAAGGAAAGTGAGAATTCACACCACATAGCATACGAATTCGTTGGTCTTGAGGGTGAAGACTTCTCTGGTAGGGAGGGGACATGGATAGGATTCTCAACTGACGACGTTCTTGATAAAGCCACAGAACTCGCAAGGGTCGAGGTTGACAAACGCAATCCTGAAGAGTCTGACGAGTTCAAAGATAAGGTCGCAAACCAAGTCGGGGTTGGGGCATTACGATACTTCATGCTCAATGCATCTCCAGACAGACAGATCACTTTCAGATGGGATGAGGCACTCGACTTCAGTGGTGATGCTGCACCGTATCTTCAGTATTCACATGCTCGAGCCCAAAGAATCTTAGAAAAGGCAGAGAATGATTCGTCCTCTAACAGTGATTTGACCCTATTATCAACAGAGCCTGAGTTCGAGCTAGTCAAAGAGATTGCTAGGTTCCCAGAGGAGATTTTAGAGGTTGCGAAATCCCTAAAGAAGAACGTGTGGGGGACCAGTTTCACGTCAAACAGAATCACAGCCTATGGATATAGTCTAGCAAACCTATTCAGTAAATTCTATGACTCATCTCCAGTATTGAAAGCGAATCCTGAGGTCAGGGAAGCACGTTTGGTCCTTGTCCAAGCATTCAAGACAACTATGGCAAACTGTCTGACAGTTCTAGGAATTCCCGTTGTGGAACGAATGTAATCATCCAGAGGTCACTGTAGCATTTTCTATCACAAACGAGGGAGTTTCCATTGTAAAAGTCGTTCGTGAGTCTTCACCGATTCGAGTGATTCGCTGTAAGAGATCTCGCATGTTGATACCGACCAGTGTGTTCTTGACAGGATGCTTGATCTCACCTTTCTCGATGTAAAAGCCTTCAAGTAACATGGCACTCAGATCGCCAGTAGTCATGTTCGGTCGGTCACCTGTCCGGTAGCAAATGACTCCTCGATTAATTTCAGCCACAAGATCTTCAAGTGGGCCCTTTTGGGGTGAGAGAACGAAATTCGATGTGGATATCGATGGGAGTCCCGAATAGGATGGACGACTTGCATTTCCTGTGTTTGGAACGCCATCCTTGTTTGCAGTATAGGAATTGTGCAGTAGACTCTTGAACACTCCTGCCTCGATGATCGGAGTCCGTTGTGTTGGATACCCCTCGCCATCAAAGGATCTTGAACCAATACCAAAGTCAAGTAATGCATCGTCGGTGAGAGAAACAATGTCCGACGCGATTGTATCACCGAAAGCATCGGAGATGTATGAGCGTCCCATTTGGACCTCCTCTGCACTTATCGCTCCAGCAAATCCACGACCAAGGACAGCACTAGCACCCAGAGGAGCAAATACTACCGGCATCTCTCCGCTCTCTATTGTCTTGGGTCCCAAGTTGTCTAGAGTGAGTCGTGCTGCATTCTCACCAACAAATTCGGGGTTGATTTCATTTAGTCTTCTGGATACCTGATACTCATAGCTGGTTGTCTGATCATCACCTTCTTTCACAATAGGTAGTGAATAGATGGTAATGGAGGTCTTTGAAGTAGATTTTCCAACTCCAAGTGAGTTAGCAACTGCAATTGTAGTAGACGAGGTCTCAATACCTCCATCAATTGCGTAATCTCTTCCCTCGAGGACTTGCTTTGAAGCATCGATGACCCGGATTATATAATTCGCTGCTTCGTCAGGTGTGAAGTCTTTGATTGCTTTGTCGAAGAGTCCCTTGACTTTAGGATAAGATGAGCTAGTTGAAGGGAGAGCTAAAAATTCAGGATCAGGTATTGATGCCTTAGCTAGATCAAAAGACTTCGATACTGCCTCTTTGATATCATCTTCATATATGGTTGTGACATAAGCAAATCCAATCTTTTTGTCAATGACTGAACGAATACCAATTCCTGCGTCATGTTGTTCCTCAGCACTCTTGATGGCGCTGTTCTCAACATCAATAACAAATGAGCTTGATTGACCAACATAAGCCTCAGCCATATCAGCTCCGAGCTTTTCTGCCAGCTTTACAGCTTTTTCACCCAACTCCAGAAGTTGTTCATTCATGCTACATTCCTCCTACCGGTACAGCCCTGATCCTGGCATGAGGTCCGCCAGTCATCGTGGGTACGCTCTGGCCACCCTTTCCACATGTTCCAGCATCAAGTTCGAAATCATTGCCAATAGCGTCAATCTTGGGGAGGACTTCGAGGATATTACCAGCCAGAGATACATCTCGGACCATCTGCCCCTTCTCTCCATTTTCAATCATGTAGCCGTGACTGGCTTGAAACATGAACTGGCCTTTTGCAGGTTGTGTATAGCCATAGTTAAAACTACAGAGAAGTATGCCACTCTTGGTATCCTCAAGCAGTTCATCAAGATTCCAGTCTCTTGGTTCCATGAAGGTGTTGCTCATTCTCGGAAGAGGGGCGAACATGAACGACTGGCTCCTTGCAGAACCATTAGGCTCCATATCCAATCGTGAAGACGTTTCTAGACTATGTAGGAGCTCATTGAGTACACCATCCTTGACAAGGTGTCGTTTTCTGGTCTTAGTTCCCTCCCAGTCATATTCAGTCGAACCACGTTTTCCTTGAAGCGTAGGATCATCACTGATGCTGAGAAAATCAGGACCCATACGATCTCCAATTCTATCCTCCAACACTGTAGAATGTGCAGGCCAGTTATCAGCCTCCACTGCATGTCCAAATGCTTCATGTGTTAGGACTCCATTTAGGATGGGATCCATGACAACATCGTAGATTCCGCCTTTTGCAGCCTTAGAGGACAAGAGGTCAATCGCAAGTTTTGCCGCCTCAGTGCCAATATTTTGAACTGCTTCAGTTTCCATCTCTTCAAAGCCACCGCGAAGTCCAATAGACTTCTGCATTCGCTGCCTATTTGCCCCCTCTTTTGCAGTGGGTACAGAAATGATTCGTGGGACAGAGTTCTGCATGGAAACATTGGTTCCCAACGAATTTGCGATGTGAATCTCAGACCATAACTCTCCATAGATTGAACGAGTGGATACAATGCGTTTGTCATAATCACGAGCTTGATCGTCAATCATTCTTACCAGATCCATCTTTTCGTCAATCGAGATTGATGAAAATGGCTTCTTGGGAGTCATCGTGAATTTACCTTCGAATGAGGGCCCATGAATCTGAAATTTCTCTTCTACTCGGTCACGTGTGGCTAAGGCAAGTCTAGCAACAGATTCACCGGTTGACCTTATACCTTCAGAGGAGAGGTTAGTAGTCTGAGCAAATGCCCATGCTCCATCAATGAATGCCCTTATTCCAGCGCCTTTCATCCGTGACGCAATCGACTGTTTTGTGATGGCATCGTTAATTTCGATGATGGTTGTAGTAGTGTTCTCAATACGGATATCAACAAAACTAGCACCAACATTGAGTGCTGCTTCGATTGCAGTCTGAGCAAGGTCCTCCATGATATCGCCTCTGAATTGAGCTGAGGTTTTGTCATTCTGATATAACTGATATGGCTTGTACATTCACTTGTAACAGGTGACAATGTATCATCCCTAATGTTTCCTGAATAATACTCAGGTTATTCTTGGATAACTCCTCGATAGAAATAGCCTACCGGAGGTACTCAGATGACAGAAGACCCCTCGCTCGAAAAATGTAGATCCTGTCAGTCCAACAGAGCCACTCATATGTGTGAAGACTGCGGAGCCGCGATTTGCTCAGGATGTCTTGAATCTAACTCGAGTGAATATACTGTTTGTAGCGACTGTCATCACACTCTAGGAACTCCTGACTTTGGAGAGAAGTTCGAAACATGTCCTCAGTGCGAATCAGAGAACCTCAGTCAGGGCCGTAGGACAACCGATATCTGTCCTAGGTGCCACTCAACTCAAGTCGTTCTTCTAGAGGATAGACGAAGGTCACTCGCTCTAGAAATGCGCCATGCAATAATGAGTATTCAATATGGACATACAAAGCTAAGGGAGTTCACAAACAAACTCGTTTCAGCTAAGAGACTACTAGTATCTCTGAGAATGGCCAACTTTCTCCATTACCGTTGGATTGAGGAGAAAATCGAAGGAATCCAACAAGAACTTCCAGCGATAAGCAACAGGATAGTAAGTCAAGCTGAAATCACTGCAAAGAGAATGGCTGCAGAAACAAAGAACTTCATCGACTATAATTGTTGGACCCCTTCACAGTTCCCATTCATAGAAGGGATCACAAACAGAATCACTGAGATGGGGATCTATTACAAACAGAATGTTGACCAAGCTCTAGAACCACTGAGGGGGACTCTAAAGGATGTCCGGAGGCAACTGGATGGTCTGGATTACTACAAAGGTCAATTCACTACATTCTATGATCACAACCAGCTTTCTGTAGGAGAAATGCCCGTGTGTGCTCTTCCCGAAATAAAGGTGACAGGGAGCGACTTTCTCAAGAATGACAAAGCACTGGGAACTTTGTTCTTGACCAACAAAAGGCTTCTGTTCATTGCAGAAACTGGCAGAGTAAGAAAGAAGATGGAAACTGTCTTTGACTTCCCACTGATCTATCTAAAGTCGATTGAAGAGGATGGACGAATACGGAAGAGACTAGTCTTTCGCCTCAAGCAAGGGGAGGTAAGAATATCCTGCTCTGATCAGACGAAGAAAGTCCTGCCTGATTATGTAGAGATAGCAAGGAAATTTGACAAGTACATTCAGACAGATATGCAACGGGTTAGAAAGATTGAGCAGCAGGATGTGAACACTAGTGAGGTAAGACTCAAGATCGAGGGAATGGTCTACTCACTACTCTCCACAAATACACGGTCTCAGTATGACCAAGACGATTTGATTGGAAGACCAGGTTTGAAACCCCGAATTTCAGATTGGGAAAGATCTCGACCACGACCCTCACCATATGGGGGATACTACAGAAAACCAGAAACATTCCGTGAGGAATTGAGCAGGACAATTGATCAATATGACACTCAATCCACCTACCCGAATAGTCCTAGGATGCATGCATTACAGAGGGATGCTGCATCCATTGAGAATGCAATTCGAGATACTGTGCACATGCTAAGGAGTGGACAGTTGATGGCAGAGGACTTCATTAGAAGGTATAAGGATCTCATGAGGGATTCATTTCATAACCGACGTGAGATGGACCAGATATCACGCAGCTCACATGATAGCCTTTGGTAGCATCACATTCCAAGCTCTCGTTCTAGGGCCTTGATGTCCTCCTCAAGAGAGTCAGCTTCACTGACTGGACCAATTGTGGCCTCTGACAAACCTGCTTCTGCATCTATTTCGGCCATTGCTGATGTGAGGTCATCCGAAGTGATTTCCATAGTGGAATCGAGGGCATCATCTGAGATGCTTGCTTCAATTTCAAACTCTTCAAGTCGTCGTGCAATTTCATCAACATTAGCTACGACCTTGGTTGCATCAGTTCCATCACCAAGCATCCCCAGAATCTTGGCAACTTCTTGGAGTGCTTTCTGAGTCTTTGCAGAGGTCTGAGCCCTGTTAAGGTGTGCAAGAATCTTGAGAATCTGCAATCGTGACTTGTCCACAGATAAGGCGTATCTCCTGAAACGAACCATTTCAGTAGCGTAAGTTCGATAGGCGTCTGTCTGTCCAGCCTTCCGTGCACGAACAGCACGAGCCTTTGTGTCCCGCTCTTCTTTCTCAAGCTTGTTACGTTGACGAGCAAGTTGTTTTGAAAGGATACGGAGACGGCTGGAAACTTCACCAATGTCGGGTTTCTTTCTACCCCAGGAGAATGCCTTTCTAATACTCAAGAATTACACCTTTTCTACTGGGGGATATTCAGGATGAGCGTTTAAACCTTCGTAGTTTTCAAGAATGTATGCTCTGCGCATGACAGAAATTCTTAATGGGATACACTCAGAGTTCTCATGAACTCGAATGGCAGGAACAGATAGTGACCGAGTAGACCAAGGACTCAAGAAGCTGCTTGAGCAAGCGATAACCCTAGACCAGAGGGGTATGAAGAAAGAGGCGTGCCAATATTATCTGAAGGCAAGCAAGATTCTCATCAAGATGTCAAACTCGACTTCTCTACCATCGGTCAGGAAACACTACATTGATCGAGCCCAAGAGTGTGTTGACAGGGTCCGATATCTGTCAGGTATAAAGAAGAAGTCAAAGGGGCCTGTGGATGGTCTAGTAACTCCCCCCAAGTTGGACAGTGCACCTTCTCAACCAGCTACAATCAAAGAGCCGACAACTGAATCAGAGGTCGACGATGAAGCCAAGAAACTGCAAGAGATGATTTCTGATACTATTCTCACAGAACGACCTACTGTCAAGCTGTCGGAGGT
>JBHLRZ010000047.1:0-21155 GCA_048882045.1 Candidatus Thorarchaeota archaeon
CTGAACAGTCCCTCGTTCATCACGAAGTATGAGGAACTTGATCTTTCCCTTGTCCCGAAGGATATGAGTCCAACCCATCAAAACAACTTCTTTCCCATCCAATTTTGAAGTGATTTCACTACTGTAATGAGTACGGGTCTCATTGCCGATTGGTACCGTCCCTGCGTCGTCATAGAAGTTCATTTTAAAACCTCAGGCTGATTCAATCGCCTGTGACATGAGTACATTATGAGGCTTTTGGAGAGAGTTGAAGAGGGTCTGGGTTAAAACCCAGACGCCACCTTCTGGACCACAGTTCCCGATGTCACATTGGGACCTTTACAAGCTCATAGACTCTCTCCCTCGCGTCATCCTTATGTTCCTCTTCCCGAATTAGACCCAGAGCCTTCAGTCTGCTGAGACCGTAGTTCACAGTTCGGGGAGGGAGGAAAGTGCTGCTAATCAGGTCCTGCCGGGACATCCGGCGTCTGTCCCTAAGTAGCACGTATAGGAACTTCGCAGAAGGAGGTAGAGACAAGAATGAGCGTCGGGCAAAGGTGATCCCACCTGAAAGTTAGTGCCATGTATCATTTACCTCCGTAAAGTTTAGCCTCAGACTGACAAGTTTCATTGATAAGCTTTGGTATCTGCGTTATATCATATTATCAGAATGACTCTTCGTCTTGGAAGCTACTTCAGAGAGGAGAATAGTTTCAATGAGTGGGTGCATGCTGTTCAGTTGCAGGCATACTTGGTCGCTCATTAGTGGACCAAAAGTCTACAATTTTATTCAGCAGATCAGCTATACCTTCACCAGTTATAGTTGAAGTTTCCATGAAGAACAGTGGATGAGACTGTCCATTTTCACCCATGGATTTTGCAGCTTTTTCGCAATATGCTCTGGCTTCTTCTGTTGTCACAGGAACTTCAAAATCATCTTCTTCATCATATACCGGATGATCACGAAGATCTGTTTTATTTCCTACAATAATCATTGGAGGAGGAATCAAGAACACATTAGAAACTTCCTTTATCCAGAAGTCTAGACTCTCGAAGCTCCACCTTTCAGCTACCGAATATACAATTACAACAATTCCAGCACCGGTATAGAACTCTGTCTTTGGTATTTTCTCATCTATACTCTTCTGGAATGTCCAAGCATCAACTCTTACATTTGCTTGATTATGTTCGACAATATTGCTATAGGTGAACGGTTTGGTTGGAGGGATATCAAGAGAAGGATATTCATTTCCAAGCTTCAGATTACTTTCAAAGATTATACTATTGACACCAACCCCATCTTCGCCAAGGAACAGTACCTTCAGGTCAAATAGATTTGAAACCGGTTCGGCTGAGAATTGATCTGTTTCGGGCATTTCTGTAACAGGGAGAATATCATCTGGCATATCCCATACAAACTTCACAGGTTTATCGTTCTCTGAAGATTGTGTT
This sequence comes from Candidatus Thorarchaeota archaeon, assembly GCA_048882045.1. Classification (GTDB taxonomy): domain Archaea; phylum Asgardarchaeota; class Thorarchaeia; order Thorarchaeales; family Thorarchaeaceae; genus SMTZ1-45. The sequence continues at coordinate 1,432 of JBHLRZ010000047.1, forward strand.
CTTGGCGTAGGTGTAGTTGTAGGTATGTTTTCTGCATGGAAAGAATATACTAAACCTGTCACTTCCTCACTAAGAGGAACATCCCAGATATTCATTGTCTGAGGAGCGGGGACTTCAAGTTTCAATTCCTGTGGGATTGGTAGTTCCGAAGTCAAACTGATTTTTATGTCATCAGAATCGATGAGCTTGCCAGTTGGGGAGAGGAATTCGTCTTTAAGGGATTCAATCACGTTTAGTGCCCTTGCGAGTTCAAGCAGATCATCTTTCGTTAGCTCTTCCTCACCAGGAATAATATCAACTTCGGGAAGGCCAATTCTTTTCAAAATAAACTTGAGAATAGGCTGCGGAACATTGAATCCTCGAAGATACGCAAAACGTTGCACATCTTCCATGACTTCTTTGAAAGACCTACCGGTGTACTTCAATCTCCTAGAAATGACTCCGTCTACGATGCTTACTCGATTGACTTTGAGACTTACCTCAATATTAGTCCCCGGGATCTGCATCCTTAGACAACCCACGCATTCCTCTTCTTAACCAATGTCTGCTTCTTAAGCAAACATATGATATATGATTAATTCATAATTTTATATATTAAGTCTTCTCATATATTATCTGACTTTTAGAAAATGAGCATGTGAACAAAAGAGAGCCCGCATAGTTAGAAGCAAAGCGCCATATATTGAAATGGAGGAGCCCCTCTATTATCAAAGAAAGAGACTATGTGGGTTTAAAGTGATAGAAGTTAATGTTACCTTGTCTGATGGCACCAATGAAACAATTCCAATTGCTTCTCACACCAAAGTGGTTGATCTTTCAAGCAAGTCGATAATGGCCATCAATCTTTCCGAACTTGACGGTCTTGAAGCTATTGAAAGTCTAATACTTAGTGGAAACAGCCTGATGACAGTTGATTTGACAGTCTTAGCCTTTTGTCCGGGAATTCGTTCAATATACCTAAATGAAAACAACATTCAGATTGTGAACCTAGAAACACTTGGATATTGTACAACTCTGGAGAATCTTGATTTGAGCCAAAATCAAATCTTTAGAGTAGACCTCTCTCCACTTTCCCAATGTAAGAGTCTAGTGACACTTAGCCTAGAGAAGAATCGGTTGGTGAATCTAGACTTGTCGCCCATTTCAAAATGTGCTCAGCTAAGAGAGTTGAATCTACTACAGAATCCTATCAAAAGACTTGACATAACACCGCTCCTTTCTTGTGCTTCACTTGATGAATTGATGGTTCCTGATAATTCAAGATTAATCTCAAGAAAAAGACAAGAAATCGAATTATTGAATCCTCCAGCTATAAATAGACTGATTGCAGAAGATAAGATCGAGTTCCTTTTATGAATCAAATTTTATACATGAGATGGTATCTAAATATACTAGATTATCTTATTTTTTGATATTTCGATATTTTGCTGTTTCAAAGTGGTTGTATTTAGGAGCAGATAGTATGAAGAAGGCAGGCGCTGCCTTAATAGTAGTAATCATCTTCTTAGTCCCGATGCTGTCTGGGCCTCCTCCTGTAGATAGATTTTCCCTCTTTTCTGATGCAATTGAGAGGGCAGATGATTACCTACCAAGCGACTGGCAAGATTCAAACTCAGGAAATGGAGATCCATTGCTTGGAAACTTCAACGGATTCAAAGTTGCAAGTGGAACGTCAAGTCTTGACTTTTCAAAATCTGGGTTCATTGGTATCGATCCACCATTGGGTTGGAACTCCCAACAGTTAGAGGGACAGCTTGATCATCTCTCGATATGGGCGGATGGTGTCTTAGTCAATCCGAATCTTGATTCGTACCATGAAGAACATTGGTTTATGACAGGCAACCCTGAATATAACAACGATCCGTTCTTTACCCCAGATGGATGGACAATAGTGAAGTTCGATGCGTCTGGTGGTACTGAGCACCCACAGCATGGTGTTTTCGAAATCAATTCATATTCTGGAAATGGATACGATAATTCGCAAGGATGGAGATTCGATGCCAATCCTAGCAGTGGGACGACATTAGATCCATCGAATCAGATGTATTTAAGTCAGCAAATTTCTATACCCTGGAGAAGTATCTATTCAGCTGAGATCAAATTCCGCTACTATGTTTCAAGTACTTCCATTTTAGACAATGACGTATTTATTTTCACGAGAGTCGAGGATTATATTTCAAAGAACAATGTGTTTGTAAGCGGCACACCTATGGATACGTGGCTTCAAGCCACAAATATAGTACCCGCTTCTGCATTCCAATCTATGGAAGATCTAGGCTCAATGATTTTTGATATAGGTCTTGGAACGGATATAACTGGCATACCTGGAGCCTCAGTTCATGAAGTGTATATTGACGAGGTTGATGTAAGACTCCAAGTCCGCCCCTTCACAGAACAGATCGATCTACGAGCAAACGGAGCTAAGGTGACGGGATCAACTCAGGGAAGTGTTAGCCCATATGTTCCTGATGGAAGTAATAGGGATTGCTACAGCGCACCGGATTCGAATGGAGGATCAGGCGGAGTAGACCTCAATGGATATGGTGACAATGGGTGGCTGGATGTTGGAGCGGATATCCCAGCCTATCCAGACTGGACAACAGCTTTCAGCTATCAGGCGGGTCTTCAATTTCCATTGCATGTCCCCCAAGGTTCAGCAGTCACATCGGCCACACTTCAGGTTGAAGCACCTAGTGACTCAACAGGTTTACCAGGAATGCGTATCTATGTTGCCGCTGAAGATGATGTTGCTGCGTTCACAAGTGGGTATCCACTTCTTCCTGACAGATACAACTGGGTGAATACAAGCATCTATTGGCGACCCTCAACTTGGATAGCTAACGGGAGGTATGACACACCTGACATAGCCGCCCTAATTCAGGAAGTTGTATCAAGACCAGGCTGGCAGAGTGGAAATTACATCTGCGTAATGATTGACTATGCATATTCAAATCAGCAGTACGCATACAATCAGATAAAGGGCTCAGCAGGATTTGCCCAAGCAGATCTTGCAAGACTATTTGTAGAGTATACCGAGGTTGATCCTTCAGATATAATACCTAGTTTTCAATTTAACAAAGACATTGTTTTTGATCACACTAGGGTCGTGGCAGATCTCCAAGACTTTCCTGTTCTTGTGGATATTTGGGATGAGGACCTTCACTTCAATACACAACCTGATGGTGATGATATAGCATTCCTCTACAATGGCCAAGTCATCCCACATGAGCTTGAGTTATTCGATAAGAAAGGAAATGGAACTCACGCACATCTTGTCTGTTGGGTAAAAGTTCCTCAACTTTCGTCTGTCGAAGACACTACAATAGTGATGGTTTATGGTGATGAGGATCTTGGCAGCCAAGAAGACCCTGAGAGTGTGTGGGACTCTGATTATTCCTCTGTCTTGCATTTGGATAACAACCCTGCACAACCACAGTGGGACTCGACCTACGCGGACTACTTACCACATCAACCTCAGATTCTAGACAGTACGTGGAATAATCTTGATGGTTTGTCATATGGTACTATGACCTCGAGTGATAGTGTTAGCGGTCAGATTGGAAATGCAATTGACCTTGATGGTATAAACGATTTTGTCGATTTTGGGAATCCCTCAGAGTTGCAGATGAGTGGAGCTTTCACAGTCGAGGCATGGTTCAACGCTGATTTTATAGATAATGACTATCTTGTAGTCAAGTCAGGTGAAAGCAACTACCGTGGGTGGGATCTCAGTTTTGATGATGATCCAACGATAAGTCCTGCAGGTTGGGTAATGTTTAGATTCAGTCCAGATGGCGTAGCTATGACAGCCGTTGGTTACGAACGAGTTGACACGGGCCATTGGTATCATGTAGTTGGAGTGTTCAGTCCTTCATCATATGTAAGATTCTATTTGAATGGTGAACTGGCAGGTGAATTAACATCCGGTGTACCAGCATCTGTGAATGATCCTCCGAATCGGCCTGTTAGAATTGGCCGAAGGTCCGATAATCCAGGTGGAACATCATATATGGATACAATTGTAGATGAAGTTCGCATATCGACCGTTGCCAGGTCTGATGCATGGATTAGGACACAATACAACAATCAGAAGAGTCCGCATTTGTTCCTGTCCGTGGGCGATGAGAGTGCAAACTTCCAGTACATGAAAGACATCACTATCGATCATACCAGAGTAGATTCTGATCTTGAAGGCTTTCCAGTTTTGATAGATATCTTTGATTCAGACTTACGGACGAAAGTACAAACAGATGGAGATGATATTGCATTCTTGCAAAATGGTAGGAGTATTCCACATGAAATTGAATTATTCAATCAACAATACAACTCCACTCATGCACATCTCATAGCTTGGGTCAAAGCTGATCTCTCATCAGCAGTTGATACTGTGTTGACAATGTACTATGGTAATCCATTGATAGGAAATCAGGAAAATCCGGAAGGCGTATGGGGAATCAACTATTTCGGTGTCTGGCACCTTGGAGAAACTAGTGGTGACGCACTTGATTCTACGTACTTGGGTATTGATGGGACAGTAATAGGAGGACCAACAAGAGGAGTTTCTGGTGCTGTGGGAAATGCGTATGCATTCGATGGTAGTGATGACTATATATCTCTAGCAAACTCGTATACTGAGGTGACGGGTACATACTCATTCTGGGTATATCCTGTAGGTTTTCCACCTGGACCCAATAGTGAAGTCAATTTTATGGGCGCTGATGCCTACCTCAACAGAATTTCCTACTATAATAGTAGGATCAGAGTTGAAACAGCAACAGATGCGGAGTATTTTGATTTTACATCAAGCTCAATTGTAGCAGATGATTGGCTGTATGTTGTTTTTGTAAGATCAGGGGATTTTGGGGACCTCTACATTAATGGTGTTTGGATACAACAAGATGAAGTTGTAGGAGCAAATACTCTAACAGTGAACAGCATAGCAGGGACAGTTGATTTGGACAGAATGGTGAATGGCACAATGGATGAAGTCCGGATATCAACAGCGGCTCTCTCAGCTGGCTGGATTATTACCGAGTATAACAATCAGCAAAATCCATTCACTTTCTACTCTTTGGGAATCGAACAGGAAGTAGTAACACCAAAGGAGGTTCCACTTGACTTTACATACAGGAAAGATATTACCATCGACCATACAAAGGTAACATCAGACCTCTATGGATTTCCTGTTCTTATCGATCTCTATGATGCAGACCTTCGATTTAATGTCCAACCAGATGGGGATGATATCGTATTTGCAATGGATGGATGGATACTCCCTCACGAAATAGAGCTTTTTGAGCAATCATATAATTCCTCTCATGCACACCTCATCGTCTGGGTGCGAGCTGACCTATCAGCTTCGTCTGACACAGTCATTTCAATGTACTATGGGAATCCCACTACAGAGAGTTATGAGAATCCCCATAGTGTCTGGGACACATCTTTTGGTGCTGTGTGGCATTTAAGTGAAGACCCATCAGGAACAGTCTACGATAGCACAGCAAATGGAAACGATGGTGTAGGCCTGCCAATTGGCTCGGAACCCACTCTTCAAACAGGGAAAATATACGGAAGCTCGGAGTTCTATGGAGAGGCCACCAACGACAGAATTGAATCACCTCACTCTTCTTCTCTTGTGCTTCAAACAGACATGCTAGTAGAAGCATGGATACAGACATCCAATACAGATCCTACCTCTGATGTCATAGTCGCAAAATGGGGAGATGTGGGTCATAGAAATTACTGGCTAGGAAAACTGGATGGTTCAACGCTAGCATTTTATGTTGACAACACTCAGAGCGTTACTGCTCCTCTAAGCTGGATCAGCGATGGCAACTGGCATCACATTGTTGGTGTAGCTGATTCTCTAGGCGGCGATCTGTTATTGTATATAGATGGCATTGAAAGAGGAAATGCCCTTTACAGCGGTTCAACTCAAACAGGAACATCAGTGATTCAGATAGGAAACAATCCGGGTTCAACTGGTTTCATTCAAGAATGGGACGGTCGAATAGACGAAGTGCGAGTTTCGAACTCATATCGAAGTCTGGACTGGATTGTGACAGAGTTCAATAATCAAAACGACCCTGATTCATTCTATTCAATAGCTGGTGAAATCCTTAGTGTTGGAAACTATGAATTCAGTAGACAAGTCATTGTTTCCGCTGGTTCCGAACCAATTCCAGCTGGATACTCAACTTCAATCACCATTGACCACGGAGCGTTAGTGCTTGCAGGAAAATCGCAGGCTGATGGTGATGATTTACGAATACTTTACTGGAATGGTCTAGGTCTAATTGAGTTGGATAGGGTATTGGACTCAGATTCCTTTTGGAGTTCTTCGACAACAAAGTTATGGTTTAAGATTCAATCTGATATCCCAGCTTTGACCTCTGACAATAATTACTACTTGTATTATGGAAATCCCTCTGCATTATCTCCGCCGGACAACCACGCTAATGTCTTTCAATTCTACGATGGTTTCGAGAGCGGTGACGTGAGCGCATGGGATGGTTCATACACAGATACAGGCGACTCCCTAACAGTAACAACAGAACAGGCGAATACTGGTTCATATTCAGCAAAAGGAGAAGTTGACAACCAAGCAGCAGCTCAAGCCATGGTCTGGAAAGACTTCAGTGATAAAACGAATTTGTTAGCCAGAGTCCACTTCTACATTTCTCCAACATTTTCTACAACTGATCATGTTACGATTATGCAATTCGTAGACACATCATCAGGATGGGTGAATCAGCTGAGTCTGACCATACGAGATGATATGACGCTATATCTATGGAACGCCATTGCTGGAGAGGCATATGGATACGGAACAACTAGCGCAATTTCTACAGGTTCATGGCATATGATAGAACTGCAGGCCAAGTTCTCCACTACAACAGGAGAGGCAAGAATGTGGTTTGATGGAAACCTCGAAGTTGAAGAGACAGGAAAGAATCTAGGGGCAGAGGGTGTTGATAAGTTCTGTACTGTGTTCTATTGGGCGTCTCCTCAGACTGAGCCTAATATTGTATTTGCAGATGATGTGATGCTCAGACCATACGTGAATCCTGAGCCTACAACGTCCTTCGGAGCAGAAGTTGATCAAACCGTTCAATTAGGCTATAAGAAAGACATAACCATAGATCATACGAAGGTCACTGCAGATCTTGATGATTTCCCATTGCTCATAGACATCTTTGACACTGATCTCAAAACAAAGGTCCAGCCTGATGGAGATGACATCATATTCAAATCAGGGGGCGTCATACTTCCTCATGAAATAGAAATTTTCGAGCAATCCTATAATGCGAGTCATGCACATCTTGTAGCTTGGGTAAAAGCAGACCTTCTGTCATCAACTGATACAGTTATCACAATGTATTATGGAAATCCGAATATTGATAGTCAAGAAAATGCTCCAGATGTGTGGAACTCTAATTTCAAAGGTGTCTGGCATCTTAGTGAAGACCCAACCGGAACAATTTACGATTCAAGTGGCAATTTGAATCATGGTACAGGATACAATCTTCAATCAGACGATCAGGTAAGCGGACAGATAGATGGGAGTATCGATTTCGACAATGTTCAGGACCATATTGACTGTGGCAACGACAGTTCGTTAAATGTGGGTTCTGTTGATTTCTCACTGTCACTCTGGTTCAAGTATGATGGTGTTGACATGGGAGTTCTTGCTGGAAAAGGTGCTGTACTAATGGCTAATCGATATCGACTTAGCATAGAATCAGGCCCAGGAATGTTGATGGCAGAAATTGACGATAATACTGTTGCGAAGACCATATTTTCGACTTCAACCTATGGCGATAATTTGTGGCACCATGTTTCTATGGTAAGAGACGGGAACAATCTTCGGCTATATATTGATGGAGTAGAAGATCCCAATTCTCCAATTGATATTACAGGTTATGGCAGTCTTGACGAGTCGGAGTCATTCTACATTAACGCTTTCCGTAGTGAGGTCGGTGGTACAATTGGCTATTGGTCTACTGCCAACACAGATGAAGTACGTGTTGCCAAGTTGGCGCTTTCACCGGAATGGATTGCGACTGAATACAGCAACCAAGAGAATCCAGCTAGTTTCTATACTGTAGGACCAGAGATTATTCCAGAGACTGAATATGCACAGACTCTAGAGTTCAAATACAAGAAAGAGTTGGTAGTTGATCACACAAAAGTCAGCGAAGACCTGGTTGATTTTCCTATGCTTATTGACATCTTTGACAAAGATCTCAGAACTAATGTGCAATCTGATGCAGATGATATAATGTTCAAGACTGGGTATGTATGGTGTCCACATGAGATTGTATTCTTCGACAAGACATACAATGAAACACATGCGCATCTTATTGCATGGATTAAGACAGATCTTTCCTCAACAATCGATACAACAATCACAATGTATTATGGCAATCCTGAACTAACTTCACAAGAAAATCCAAGTCTTGTATGGGGCAATTATGTTGGAGCATGGCACTTGGATGAGAGTCCTACAGGACTAGTATATGATAGCAGTCCATTCAACAATGATGGCGTGACTTTAGGATCCATGAGTGGTTCGGATCTAATTCCAGGTCAAATAGGAAACGGATTCAAATTAGATGGAATTGACGATATGATCAATGTTTCCGAGAGCCCGAGCTTGGATTCAATAAAATATGCAGGAACACTGTCATTATGGATAAATTGGGTAGATTCCTCCAATGGTGGATATCAGCGTATCATGACCACCAGTGATCGGTTCATATTGAACCCAACACCACCTCCCACAATTCTCCAAGATGATGGCTTTGAATTCGCAGTACAACCTGATGGGGATAATTACTTCTATCCTTGGGGCGGGAACAGTATTGATTACAATCTCGCCACTAATCCATTCACAAATAGTATATGGCATCATCTTGCAGTCACGTTGGATTACTCTTCAAAATCCGTCGTGATATACCTAGATGGGACACCATTATCTTTTGCAATCGAGAATGTACCAACAGAGTGGACACAACTAGCCTCGCTAGGCGACTGGTTATGGGGTGCAAATCAACTTGATGCAGCAAGTCACTTCCAGGGCAGGTTTGATGAAATTCGAGTTACTACTGCTGTGAGATCTGAAGGGTGGATGATAACAGAGTACAATAACCAGTACGATCCGGAATCATTCTATTCTGTTGGGGTTGCGGAGCAAATCAGTGGAAGTGGATATATATTCACAACGAATTCAGACACTAGTGTCACAATCGGAGCTGAACTTTCGCTTGGAGTTCAAACCACGACACTCAGTTATGCAGACGATTTCTCATTAGGTTCATCATTCTCAATAGTAAATGGCAGCCTCCCAATCTGGTCAGCTAATGTATTGGTATCCCCACCACCCGAAATAGATGCCTTATCCTTTGAGATATCCTATCCTGAAGGCGAATGGTGGCCATTTTCGGTTAAGACTCCATCAGGTGTCGAGAAGTCGTTCACGACAGATTGGACATGTTTTGATGGTAAACTGATTGTTGAATCAACAGCGATTGATGAATATGGCATGTGGAAGATACAGTTCTTGGATCGAAATCATGTCCTTGACATGCAAATGGGTCCAAGTGGAGGACCCTATTCCTCCAGTGATAAGTTCGCAGTCGGGGATAATATCCAATTCAGGACGTATAGTTCTGGAATTACAGGGTCAACAATCTCTCTTGAACTGACAGACCCAACAGGCTCAACATGGTACACTGGAACCACAACATTTCAGGGAGAGAGATTCACTCTACCTTATTACCACAGGAAACACTTGACAATAAGTCAAACAAAGGTTGCGGAGGATCTTGTTAACTTTCCTGTATTAGTTGATATTTACGATGCAGATCTCCGCACAAGCGCTCGCCCTGACGGCAGAGACATAGCATTCACAATTGGTGAAGAAACACTTTCACATGAGATTGAACTCTTCGACCAGACATTCAATCTGACTCATGCGCATCTAATTGCTTGGGTGAAGGTGCCATTGCTCTCAGGTTCCAGTGACACAGTAATCAGCATGTACTATGACAACCCCTTAGCACCCATAGTTTATGCATCAGGGTCGGTTTGGGATTCGGACTATGTAGGAGTGTGGCATCTTGGAGAGAGTGGTTCAGGAGTCGTAGATGAATATACAGACAGCAGCATCTACAAGAACAATGGGCAAGGTGGCAATGGAAATGTGGGTTATGTACCATCAAGAGTGGCAACACAAATTGGTTATGGACAAAACTTCACCGACCACTTTATTGACTGTGGGAACGCCACCAGTCTTGATATTACGAACAATCAGATCACGCTTCAGCTCTGGATGCAATATCCATCTGCCACACATCCAAATATGGGTCCATTCAATCACAAGGGGTGGTACAGTGGCTATCGATTTACAATGTCGCAGAATAGTCAAAACATGAGAATCAATCTAGGACCTAGACCTACTGGTGGCACCTATGATTTGGGTACTAGTCAAAACATTGCACCTAATGCCTGGCATCATGTAGTCGCTACTTATGATGGCTCGCTTGTGAAATTCTATATTGACGGGAGCCAAGACGCAGCAACAATGGAGATGACAACCAACATACTATCAGCACTTCCAGACTCATTCAGAATTGGACATGCAGACCAACCAGAGGGAAAAGCATGGACCTTCCCATGGCTTGGCCAAATTGACGAAGTACGCATTTCTAATATTGCGCGTTCTGGTGAGTGGATTCAGACTGAGTTTGAGAACCAGAATAATCCAAGTGGTTTCTATTCTGTTGGAGCAGAGGAGGATATAGGGTATTCAGAGTCAGCTTCGATAAATTTGGATACCTCAGCTCCCGCAGGAGTTTGGCATTCTACAGCACGATACAGTGACAGTAGTTCTGATGTTAATTATAGAGCGGGTTTGTTTACTCGAAGCTTCATCGTGAAACGTGGAACCTCATTGAGCCTAACAGCTCCAGGTGATGCAGTAGGAGATGGGATTACAACAAAACTCGTTGGCGAGCAACTCTATGTTGAGTTTGAGCTAGAAGATGCATTGGATGCAACTTTAGTCAGTGGAGCGACAATATCCATGAACTGGAGTGTCAGTGGTGTACCAACAGATGTGCAGCTTAACGATTATGGAGATGGGAGGTATGGAAAGACACTCAACACAACTGATTTGGATACATATGGAAGATGGCGAATAGATATTGAATCATCACATCCATTCTATAACAATGCAACAGATTTCTTCTATCTGGATCTCTCCCATCGGACATTCTTGACATATGCACCTCCACTCGATGTACCATATGGGGATAATCTTGAGATACGATTGACATTGAAAGACAATTTTGATAATACTCCATTAACAGGTGCCATTATTTCCTGCAATGGAACAATTGTAGGTCTACCAACGGACTATGGCAATGGAACATATCTTGTGACAATTGATAGCACAGGTCTCTCAACTGGAGAGCATGTATTTAGGTTCACAGCAACTCCAGATACTTCATACCTTCTGAGTAGCAGTATAGACGTCCAATTCACTTACCGACCTATTGCTACTGAAGTTACACCTCTTACACCCGACACTGTTGATGCCCCTTGGGGCCAGCAAGCTAATACTAGTGTTTACTGTTATGACGTTGACCATGCAGAAATTGGGGTGGATGGGGGATTATTCTCGATAGAGCCAGCTACCCAGATCTTGACTTATGATGATGGTGGTGGCTACTATAGCTTAACAATCGACGTGAGTTCCTTAGCTCCTGGAATTTACTACTTCAATCTGACATTCTCAAAACTGAATTACCAATCATCAATGTCCACAATAAGTATCACAATTCTCCCTCACAGTACAACGCTAAGTGTAGACCATAACTCCAGTATACCAGTTGGAACCGACGTTTACTTCGATATCTATTGGTTGGATCTGAATCTTGACTCAGTTGTAATTGGTAACGGTAACCTTAGTCAGGTGAGCTTGGATTGGGGGACAGGAAGTGATAGCTTCTTCGCATTTGGTTTTTGGTTAGATACTAGTGGGTGGGCTGTAGGATCATACTCAATCAATGTGACAGTAAGTGCAATTGGAGCTCCAAGATTCTACATTGATTCTTACATTGTTATTCAGCTTGAGATTAGAAAACTGAATGTATACCTTAGTTGGGATCCACTTGAACCATTTCCAAATGGGAATGACTTTGTTATGTTTGTCTATGTGAATATCAGTGAACCTGGAAATCCAATCGATGGTACACCCATTACAGGGCTTGATCAGTCTTACTTCAGTGCTACTAACGAAACAGGGGATCCATATACTTTCAAGAGCTTCTCAAACCTCGGGGGAGGTGTCTACCAAATCACAATTGATTATACAAGATTCCTTGAGGGGCAGTACAAGATCATTGTCTTTGTCGATTTTCTACCTTCGGAGAACTATATTGATAGAAATACTCCTGAAGTTTTGTTTACCTACCGTCCAATTCTTACCTACCTATCATCTCCAGACTATCCAACTGTGACAACTAGTTTTGACACAAATGTAACTGTCGCATTATCATATGTCGATATCGATCATGTTCAGAATATAACAATCGGAACAATCACTTCTGAGGGAGCATCAATCATCTGGCAACACCTTGGAGATGGAGTTTACGAGGTGTTGATAATAGTACAGGGATGGGACCTCGGTGCTCATGAAGTGAATCTTACCGCTGATGCAAATGGATACCAGGCGAAAACTCTGACCTTCCAGATCCTCGTTCAAATTGCATACGCATATGCAAGGTCATCAGTTTCCCTCATTGATTTACCCGTCGGGGACACAACAGTGTTCTACGCAGACTATTGGGATATCACACACGATGAACCAATTATTGGAGCGAATATCAATCATAACTGGACCTATGCTTTGAGTATTACTTGGACTGGAGATCAGTATCGGATTGAACTACCTAGCATGAACGACGATTTACTTGGTTCATATCTGATAATGTTCAACTTCTCAAAAGGATCAAACTACCAATTTGGATACTTCAATCTGAGCATCATACTCAGGACTCATCTAACAGAGTTCAGACTCGCGGGTGCGGTTGAACCGACAAGCTACAATGCGATGGTCAACATATCTATCTACTGTGGAGACCTCGACAATGATGCCGGTGTAATTGAATCTCCAGTTAGCTTTTCAGTTTATGGCGATTCGGGATTGATTCCTGCAACATATGTAAATGATACAGTGCTAGGAAACGGATATTACATTCTAAGTTTTGCAGCCATAAATTTGGGACCTTCAGGCATCTTTGAACTCACTGTGTACTTCAACTGGACAGGCCCTGTTCAGAAATACTACGATGGGGCACTTGTAGCCTCCGTGAAAATAATAGGGGAGGCATCAGATCTCAGTTTGATAGATTCTGCTGAACCCACACCCTATCTCGATAACCTAACATACATCTATCTCTATAGTGAGCTCTATAGCGGAATCGGTATCTCAAACATTTCTGCACCAGCTGGAAACGTGTTCGTCTATGTTGATTTTGTTGGCTTATCAGTTAGTCCTTCTCAATATACAATTAGAGAGGAGATTGGAAACCCAGGTTGTTATTCAGTCGTGTTCAACAGCACGATATTTGGAAGACCTGGAGTATACACCATGATTGTTTACGTGAACTGGTCGAGAGGTGTTGATCCGGGGTATGGCAACTGGACCGATACTGTTGCAGTTCGCATCATTCCACGAAGTACTGTAGTAAATCTGATTCCGCCAGAAAGTACTCCCTTTGGTGTTAATGCAACGTTCTCATTTTCATTCGATGATGTGGCTGAAGCCAGTCCCTACAGAATAGCAAATGGTAGTCAAATGAGAGTTTCAATCGGATTGCCAGATTATTCAATAATCTATAACGAATCGACAAGGATGTTCCATGTTTCCTTCAATACAAGTGTATTAGGAGCACCTCTAGGAAGTCGACAATTCACTATTGGTGTAACTTGGAATGGAGAACCATACTATGCCAATGTGACTAGTAGAACAGTAATTGTTAGTGTTAGATTCCGTGAAACAGAATTTGATTATTCGACTATTAGTCCTACACCTTATGGTGACAATGTGACTCTGCTGCTCACATTCACTGACGTCACATCAGGAAGCAATCAACCAATAGATGATGGAGTGGTTACTCTATTCAATGGCACACAAGTGATTCCAGTGTCTGAATATTCCTTCTCTCCAATCGGAAATGGGGAGTATGAGATTGAGTTCAAGACAACCTACTTTGCAAAACCTGGCACCTACTCAATTAAAGTAGAAATGAATACAGGTCACTTCTACTATGCTTCAGTAACTGCAACACGATCTCTTAGCTTACGTTATAGACTAACTGTCCTGCTTATAGAGCCCGTTGCAGAAACACCATTCAACAACTCCCTTGAAGTGATATTTCATTATAGTGATGTGTTAACACTTGCTGATATTGGGAACGGTTCAACACTAACTAGTATCCGGATTCTGAATGGAAGTTCTTGGATTTTCAATTCAATGTGGCGAAGCGTCTCAGAAGATTATCTTCTTACAGTCCAAACGTATAATCAGAATCTTGAGATAGACAAAGAGTATGTTCTTTGGATTGAGGTCAGTTACCCAGACTCCTCGCCATTCTATCTATCTTCTGAAACATTTGTTTCGTTTACGTTACGAGAACGACCCACTAGTCTGGAATTGACTACTACCCCAGAACCAACACAATATCTCGAGAATGTCAATTTCTCGATATATTATGAAGACTCATTGTCATTTGGTGGAATCGCTGGAGCAACAATTACTCTAACAATCAGTGGAATCGATCTGGTGGAAGGAGTGGATTATGTACTGGAAAGTCCGGATGAAGGCAGTTATTACATTTCACTCAATACAACAGCTCTTGGCGCAGCTGGAGCAACTGTTAGTCTTGTTGTACAATCATCTTGGAATGCAACTGCGCCATTCTATTCAACGTCCACCTTAATTCTAAGCCTCAGTGTTACTCAAAGAAACTCAATTGCGGAAATTCTAAGTTCAATACCGCAGGTCAAATTCCTAGAGAATATCACTTTCACAATTCAGTATAGCGATGTTACAACAGGAAGTGCAATACAGCTCAACAAAAATCAGATGCTAATATACAGCGAAGGAGATCTATTGCAGATCAATGACTTCTCAATGGTTGATCTAGGAACAAGCTATAAGATATCAATCAATTCTTCGGTATTGAATACGGGATTGGTAAGTAATTGGAACATTACCTTCTATATAGATTGGCAGAGCAATGTTGCACCATACTACGCAGATGGTCGTGCATCAGCCCGGGTGAGTGTGGTAAACCGAGTCGGGATTGTAAAGAGTGATACAACGCCCACCGTACCAATCCATGACAACATGACACTGGAGTTCACATATACTGATGACTCAACGCATGCAGGAATCAATGGTGCAATTGTAGAATTCGACTGTCTCAGTCCAAGTGGACTCATAGAGGGAGTAGATTTCTGGATCCTTCGAAATGCTGGTAATTACTCAATTCTCGTTGATACTGATAGTCTTGGCAGTACTGGAACGTTCACATTTTCTCTTCGTCTACTTTGGAACCCGACCCTAGTACCATTCTATCGAAATACGACAACTATATTCCTTCAAGGTAGTGTCCGGTTAATTCAGGCTCAACTCACAAATGAAGAACCAGATCCATCGACTGTGCCGATAGATGACAACGTTTCTGTTGTCTTGAATTTCCGAGACTTGGATCACGTATCTCCAATCGTTGGAGCAGAGGACTCGTTCTCAGTTGTTTACAAAACAAATGCATCGGGACCAACAACATGGAGTATAACTCCAATCTCCCCTGGAGTATATGAACTGATTGTAGACTGTCACGATGCAGGTGCAACAGGGACTAACGCACTCATAATAACATTAACATTTTCAGACTATCAGACTGTCGAGATACAGGTCCCATTTCAGATCAGACTCAGACAAGGAGAACTCAATGAACTACCTCCTCCAAGTACATATTTTGGCGAAACAACATATGTGATTGTAGAGCTCGTTGACGTGGATGGAGGCAATGCACCTATTGATGGTGCTACTTTGACGATCACTTGGCCAGATATAGGATATACTCCAGATTATACATCAATTGGACTAGGTCTATACAATATAACATTGACAACAGCTAGTCTTGATGCAGGTCTCTACACACTTGTGGTAGGTGCTCAAGTAAGTGACTATTTCATTTCAGATATCTCGGTACCAATTCAGATACGAAGTATACCTACTGAACTCATACTTCCTCAGACCATTTCAGATGTCTACTGGGGTCAGGACATATCATTCTGGGCCATATTGAACAACACTCGCGATGATGTCCTTATTTCTGGGGCTTTGGTTGTTTATCAGTTGGGAGTTCTAGGTGGCGATCTTACTGAAGTAATAATTGATCCAGGTAACTATTCTGTCACTCTTGATACAGGAAATCTCGCTGTCGCTTCGACCTACGTTGTATCAATAACTGCCACACTCAAGAACTATGTCACAGTGACTGGACAACTTACTGTGAATATACTGAAACTGCCAATTAGCCTGACTGTTGTAAGTGAAGCACAGCCAGATGTCTTCAAGGGCAGTGGAGTGAATATCACAGTCTACGTCAATAATACCAACAGGAATACTCCATTGTTGGGAGCGACGGTCGAAGTCACGTGGCTAGCACAAGGACCCAAGAGCATCATTCTTTCTCCCGTTCCAGGCTTGGACGGATATTATACTGGATTTGTTAACACAGATGACCTCTTTGTTGGAGAGTATGTCCTCACCATAACAGCTGATAGAACTAACTATGTTACTGCGACTACATCTGTTAGTGTAAGAATCAGACAAATCTCGACAGTTGTTTTCCTTGATGCGCTGACGTCAACCTATGGTACACAGACATTCAACTGGTCAGATACAATTCGAATTGGAGTGTACGTTCTTGCACCATCTTTGAACGAATCAGATCCGTTATCTACTGGCTTGGCGAATTGTACTGTGGTATGGTCCCTATCAGGAACAGGTTATACAGGTGAATTTCTCAACGGATCATTACTTGATAGACCAGGATACTTCTACTTCGATTTTGAAACATGGGACTATAAGGCATCTACCTACACGTTGAGAATCACAGCTAAACCCAATATCGGAATGTATGCTTATTCCAGTAATCTCACGACGCTCATCATTGAACCAATTGAAACATCAGTAGAATCCACATATCTGAGTCCAAAGATTTGGGGTTGGACTGGATGGATCAATCTCACTTACTGGGATCTTCTATTTGATAGAGGAATCGCAGGAGCTAATGTTTTGGTGGATTGGAATGGTAGTGAGAGTGTATTCAGAGAACTCGCCAATGGTACCTATCAGATCTTCATAAATGCCTCATTAGTATATCCCGGAATCTATCCCATTTCTGTCATATTTTCGATTGATAATTACAAGAGTGGTACAGGTGTGTTCACTCTCAATGTGAAAGAGGTTCCAACAGCAATAGCAGCTTATGCACCTGAGGTCAATCTAATTGATGATGATGTTCTGAATCTCCAAGTGCCATATGGAGATGTGCTTCCACTAGTCTTGTTCTATAATGACACATGGTACAATAGAGGGATCCTAGGTGCAACTGAGATGACCGGGGTAATTCTTGGTGGATCCACTCTTGGAACGGACTATCTTCTGATTGAGGAGATAGCAGATGGTAACTATAGTCTTCTATTGGATACAACAAGGTGGACTGTGAGTCCCAATCCATATAGACTGATTCTAAGCTTCTATCTTGCCAATTGGAGCAGAGCAACAATAGAAATTCATGTCACTATTATCAATGTGCCCACAGGTCTCCAAGTCGAAGGGTCCACTTCCATCATCCTAAACTATGGACAAGAGTACAGTATCTGGGTATTCTATTTTGATACTTGGGAAAGTCATACAGGAGAGGGTATCGCTGGAGCTTCAATGAATGCAACAAGTCTGGATCCTCGCTTTGTGATTGTATCACTGAATCAATCTGACCCTTCAAGACCAGGCTGGTATGAAATCAGAGTTTGGTCCCAAAGGACACAGGGATCTGCAATTGTTTCAATTATCATCTCAAAAGAGAACTATGATCCTAAAAGTGAGTTCATTACGATTTCAGTAGAACCTTCAGATTTTGACATACTCATTGAGCGAGCAATAGTATTCGGTGTACCAATTGGACTCGTGATAATAGCAGGAGCTGTTCTCTGGACTCGACTGTTCAGTGTTCCAAAGAGACTTCGAGAAATCAGAGGAATGGTGCGAACAATAAGTAAAGGTAAGATACCAGAGCCACCCGATAATGTCCCAAGCAGGCAAGAGATTGTCGCAGACCTGTTCAATGATATTGCAGAACCACTCGGTATAACGAAAACAGCTTCGAGTATGCCAGATGTCGCTGTCGCCACCGATGTTCCTGAAATAGAAGAACTGCTCATTCAATTATCAATCCTGTCAAAGCTCACGGTAGAGGAATTTGAAGACTTCAAACTCGATGTTTCGAAGATGAAGCTGAGCGAGCAAGTTGCCTTTGTCAAGGAGGTAATCAACCAAGAAGCTATCAAACAAGGAAGAATTGATGGAAAACCGATGGAAGAGATTCTTGAAGAATCGGCTGCAAAGGCTCGAGCTTCGCTTACAGGAGAAGAGATTGATCAAGGTTTCGATCGAGAACCAGTTGAAGAGAAATATGAACCAATCGAGATGGAAGAACTAGAGAAACCTCCTCCAGAACCCGTAGAATTCGAAGAAGTCGACACTACCGATATTCTTGATGAAAGCGAACTAAAGGAGATGCGCAGACGACTAGTAGATGCTGGAATAGACGGGAGTGAACTTGCAACCATCATGGATCAAGCACGTGAACTTCCAAGAGAACTTGCAGAGGAGCTTCTAAAAAGCATTCTAGGAAAAGGAGGTGAAGATGAGTGAGTTTCCTTAACACCACCAAAAATCTGAGATTTCTCCGACTGACTCATCTAATGAGCCATAGGACCATTGCAAGAGGATTTAGACGATCTTGGTGCAGGACCATTATAGTTTGTATCATCCTTCTCATGTTCTGCTTACCTGTAGGTAATAATCCAGATCAGTCTAATTTGGTCACTAAAGAATTTACTACTACACCTCTGCAAAATCGATTTGTCACTACCGAAGATCCACAAACCTACAGTTCATCAGGATCAGCTCAAACGGTTACATTTAATGGCCTCTTGACAAATGACTCACAAGGCATCGTAATGGTAGATCCATCAACGCCAAATGCAGTTTCAATTCAAGCACCATCAGGATGGACTGGAAACGGCCTCAGTGGTTCTTTAGATTATATGTCAACAGAATTCAGACCTTTGAGAAACGGTCTTCTTGATGATTATCATGGAGAACGACACATCTTGCCTGGTTCTCCATGGAATGCGGAGGTCTTCGATGTTCCAGATTATTGGTCACTTTTGAAGAACGGAGATTCAACAAGTCATCCAACACACGGAGGACTATATTGGTACACTGCTGCTGGTTCTGGTAGAGACGGTTCTATGGGATGGAGACCTAGCGTACTGTTCTCCTCCGGAACACCACTCGACACTGATATGGAATTGTATCTGGTTCAAGATTTGCAAATGCCATGGAGAGATGT
>JBHLRZ010000048.1:0-17550 GCA_048882045.1 Candidatus Thorarchaeota archaeon
GATAAATCTCCGCGAGGAACAGACCAGAATCGTGCGCTCCTTGATTTAGCACGAATTGAGAATTCTATGGCAACCCACTCAAAAGATGATATGAAAGTTGCAGCTCCTAGAAAATGGCTTTCCACCCTAGAAAAGCGCGCATGTGATCATGACCTACCTGGCATCAGAATGTATGCAGGCTTGCTCAAATCTGAGCTCTATCAAAACAATGGACAACTCAAAGATGCATTGGTCACACTTCAAGATGCGTTAACTATCACTGATTCTCTGGGTGTTCAAACCCTTAGAAGAAAGATAACTAAGCAAATACAGAATCTTGAACAACTTCTCCAACAGGAGGGCACGATTTCTTGAGACCAATGGGGACCATAACAAAGTACTACCCGTTCATCGATGAGGAAAGTAAGTCTATACTCGACTCAATCATGGAAGATTCGAGTAGCTACAATGAATTTGTACAGCAACTATGTAGTATAGTTCTCGAGAATGAAGTCCCTGTCAATCTAGCATATGTCGCTGCAGTTCAGGCTTGGTGGTGTAGATTTGGAGAGACCATGAATCAGATCCAAGAGAAATACAATGAAGTATTATGGATCAAACCTTGGGGCTATTATCACGGGTCCTTGGAGAGAGACCAAATACAGCAACATGACGCACTCGTTGGCTCGATAGAAAGAGCACTCGACTGGTCTCATGATGAGTGGATAGAAACAGAGCTTCACTTGCTTCACGCGTTCTTTCATCATCCCTTTGGTGATGTCGAAAGCGTGCTGGAGCCACTTGAGAAAGCAAAGGTTTTGATTGATACACATCCTCAATTGAGGTGCTTTGAATCTCTCATCTATGCATTCGAAGGCTTGACAAAAGCGAGAGAAGGGGACATGAAGGGATGTCTTAGCGACCTTCGAAAGGGTAGGGTACTTGCTGAAGCGCATGATGATTCGCTATACAAGTACATGAACATGCTCCAAGAGGGAAACATCCTGCGAGTTTTTGATGTTCAGAATGCAACGCTGGTTTTTGAAGATCTCTATGACCTAGTTCAGGACTTGGATGTACCGTATTTTCTAGGTGAAGTTTTGAACGACTATTCAATCTTGTTTGAAGCAACAGGTGAGTTTGATTTGGCTATTTCAAGCCAATATGAAATCATGAATATGCAGCTGCAACAACCTCTAAGTGACACTCTTTACATACTACTTGCTCGGAGTTACGCAACACTGGGTGATGGTCCACACGCTCTTGAATGGATTAACAGAGGACTCGAAACTTGCGGTCCTCTTGACACTCCAACAATGTACAATACAAAAGCTTGGGCATTAGCATTACTAAATCAATTAGATAAAGCCGAAAAAACTCTAGAAATTGCATATTCATTGACAATAAAATCTGGCCTGGAAATTCATTTGGGAAACTACTATCATATTTCTGGAGTTGTCGAGTTAAAGAAGGGGAATCTTCTAGATGCCTTGGACCTTTTTAAAAAAGCATGGGAATTTGCTGAACGCCGTCCTAGAGTTGATAGAGATAATCGTTTGCTCCTTGATTTAGCACGAGTCGAGATTTTGATTGACAATCAATCAATCGATAAAACGAAAGTTGTCGTTCCGGGAAAGTGGCTCTCCAAGCTTGAAACACACGCAATGGAAGGTGACTTGCCTGGTATCAGAATGTACGCCGCACTCCTCAAGTCAGAATTCTACCAGAACCATGGCCAACTCCAAGACGCACATGCAGTACTGGTTGATGCTTTGGGCATCACTGACTCCCTGGGAGTCGTGACTTTGAAGAAAAGAATTACAAGCCAAATTCAAGAGATACAACAACTTCAACGAGATAAGGAGTTGGCGTCATGAAGGCGATGGGGACAATCACAAAGTACTATCCGTTTATAGATGAGGAATCAAAGTCGATACTGAGCTCTCTAATGGAAGAGTCGAGTAGCTACTATGATTTTGTTCTTCGATTATGTGAAGTAGTTCTTGAAGATGAAATCCCAGTCAATCTTGCATACATCGCAGCAGGTCAGGCATGGTGGTGTGGGATGAACGCAACTATGAAGTTAGTTGAAAAGAAGTACGGAGATGTACCTTGTATAAAGCCATGGATGCATATTGTTAAAACTGGTGAAAGAGACCAAATGCTCTACCACGACACCGTGGTTAAAGCTATAGAGAATGCAATAAAATGTTCAATAGATGATTGGATAGAAACCGAGCTTCACATTCTTCATGCGTTATTTCATTATCCTATGGGCGAGGTCATAAGTCAATTTGAACCCCTTGAGAAGGCAAAAGGTTTGATTGATGCGAATCCACTGCTGGGTTGTTTTGAATCTATGATATATGCATTCGAAGGGATAGCAGCAATGAGAGAGGGGGACATGAAGCATGCTCTCGATGTCCTCCAAAGAGGGAAAGATCTTGCTGAATTACATGATGATGCATTATACATGTACTGGAACAAGCTTCAAGAGGCAGCTGTCTTAACCTGGGGCAATATTTATGAAGAAGCAGCAGCCGTCTTCGAAGACCTCTATGAGCTAGCTCAAAATCTTCAAGTACCAATTCTTGTATGCGAAGTTCTGAACGATTCATCACTTGTATATGAAGCAAAAGGTGAGTTTGATCTAACGATTTCAAGTCATCACGAAATAATGAATATTCTGGATGATGAACGTCTGTTTGATACGACTTACATAATACTCTCAAGAACTTATGCCACACTAGGTGATGGCCACCAGGCTTTAGAATGGATTAACAGGGGTATCGAAGATAATGCGCCATTTGAAAGCCCATTCATGTATAATTGGAAAGCTTGGGCATTAGCATTAGTTAACAGATTGGATGATGCTGAACGAACTTTGGAAACTGCTTACTTACTGATAGTTAAATCTGGTCTGGAACGTCATTTAGGAGACTACTATTATGTTTCAGGAGTAATTGAATTGAGAAAGGGTGAACTCCTGAATGCGTTGGATTTACTAGAAAAAGCATGGGATGTTGCAAATCAGTATCCTCGAGGAAACAACCAAAATCGACCTCTTCTCGATTTGGTACGAGCTGAGAATTTGATTGCCAGTCAATCAAGAGATAATACCAAGGTTGCGGCTCCAGGCAAGTGGCTTTCCACTCTTGAAAAGTATGCGTTTGATCGTCACTTGCCTGGTATTCGAATGTATGCGGCTCTACTCAAATCGGAATTCTATGAAAGTCAAGGACAAATCAAAAATGCGCTTGCGACACTTCAGGACGCATTAGACATCACAGACTCTTTAGGTGTTCAAACTCTTAAGCGAAAAATCACTACTAGAATAAAACGAATTAATCAACTAAATCAAGATGCGGGAATGGATTCATGAAGCTGATGGGGACCATCACAAAGTACTATCCCTTCATCGGTGAAGAAACACAGCGGATTCTAGACACAGTAATGGCCAAATCAAGTAGTTATTTTGATCTTGTACGACAGTTATCAACTACGGTGCTTGAAGATGAGGTTCCGAATGACTTGGTATATATCACTACAACACTGACTTGGCTAATTAGAGAACAGAAACTAATCAACGAAATTACGAAAAAGTATGGGGATCTAGCCTGCATCAGACCATGGAAAACATCATCCAACTCTCTTCTGTTTACTCAAAGAAACGAGTATCAGAAGATAAAGGAGGCTTTGGATGAACTGCATAATTCCTCTATCTCTGATTGGATGATTGTTGAACAAATTCTCAATCATATAGTCACTTTACAAATGCCCCTCGAATCAATACGCTATCTTTCATTAGCTGAAGGGATGATAAGTCAAGAGTCCAACTTGAAGTGTTTCGACCCTCTGGTCCAACTTGGCTACGGACATTTTTCATGGTTCTCTGGAAACTCATCTAATGCGGCTACTCACATTCAACGAGGTCTGGAACTCGCCAGAGATTATGATGATGCTGTGTATGAATACTTCGGTCTCTTACTCTCAGCAAACTTCAAGAAGCAGCAAAACTATCGGGAAGGCCTTGACATATTTGAACAAGCCTATTCTATTGTACAGAATCTTGATGTTCCCTTCTTTGTTGCTGAAATATTGAATGATTCTTCGACAGCGTATGAAATTGGTGGAGAGTATGATCTGGCTATATCAAGCCAGATTCAAGGTATGAATTCATTCGATGGTGATGTTGGTATCGAGATTTGTTATGTAATACTGTCCCGGCTCTATGCAAATTTAGGTGAGGGTCACCATGCTCTTGAGTGGGCTGATCGAGCATTGAATATGTCTTCCTATGACTATGGACATCTCGTGAAGGCACGAGCTCTGGTAGTCTTAAACCGCCTCGAGGAAGCTGAGAAGTTCTTGGATATTGCTTATCGTAAAACTCTCGAAACTGGGTATGATATCCCATTGAGTAGGTATCACCTCACATCGGGTCTGTTTGAAATGGCAAGAGGTGAATTGCTTGCCGCCCGAGGATCTCTGGAACAAGCATATGACATAGCTTCTCAAATACAAGGCTTACTAACTCTGAATGAAATATTGATAGCTCTTGCTCAAGTAGAACTGGCTCTACTAAAGGAGTCTGAAAGCACTGATGAAGCAATTTCAGGAAAGTGGCTGAAAATCCTTGAAACCCATGCACGAACCTACGATCTACCAGGTATTGCAATTCAAGCCTCCATGATAAGATCTGAGAGGTTCCAGATTCAAGGACAACTCAAGGATGCACACGAAACTCTTCAACAGGCTCTAAAAATATCCGAGTCACCCGGAGTCAACACTCTTAGGAAGAGAATCTCAATACGAATCAGTGAGATTAAGCGTCTTATGCATGATGAGGAGTTGGCCTCATGAAGCCGATGGGGACAATCACCAAGTACTATCCATTCATCGATGAGGAAACCAGGTCTATACTTGATTCAATCATGGAGGATTCGAGTAGCTACTATGATTTTGTACAGAGTCTATGTCATGTTGTTCTTGAGAGTGATGTTCCAACCAATCTGGCTTACATTGCAGCAGTCCAGGCTTGGTGGTGTAGACTAGAGGATGAAATGGGGCGCATAAATCAGAAATTCAAAGATATTCTTCACATAGTTCCATGGGGAAATATTCACGCTTCCCTTGAGAGAGATCAAATCCGATTTCATGATGCTGTAGTCAAAGCCATAGAGCAATTAGTAGAAGAATCCACGGGTGATTGGGTTCTAACGGAGCTCCATCTTCTCCATGCCCATTTCCACTGGCCTGCTTTTGGCGACATTCCCAGTCAACTCGAACCAGTTCGGAAGGTAAGGGAACTGATAATTGTGAATCCCCTTCTGGAATGTTTTGAGGCTCAAGCTTGTTTCTACGAGGGGTGGGCAAAAAGAATCGAGGGTGAAATCGAGGATGCCATTGCTATTTATCAAAACGGGATAGAACTTGCTGAAGCTCATGATGAATCCTTACACATGTACCTGAACCTCGGAGGTCAAGCTGATGCTTTAAAGAGCGTCAGTATTAAGAAAGCAATAGCTCGGTTCGAGGAGTCCTACCAGCTTACTCTAGACCTTGAAGTACCATATCTAGAAGGCGAAGTCTTACATGATTCGGGATTAGTCTTTGAAATCGCAGGTGAGTACGACCTTGCACTCTCAAGCTACCAAGAATCAGGGAAGGCTTACCAATTCGATGGTTTTCTACACTACCAATATGCGCCAATCTCTAGGATCTATGTTACACTTGGTGATGGTGAAAAGGCTCTGAAAATGGTCAATCTTGTTCTTGAAGATTATGAAGTTTCCGGGATTCAGTTTCCATACTTGGCAAAAGCATCTGCTTTAGCGCTACTCAATAGAATAGATGAAGCCGAAGTCAACCTTGAAGAAGCTCACAAACTAGTAATCAAGAGTGGTTTAGATCGCCAATTGGGAAGGTACTACTTGACTGCAGGACTTGTCGAATTTGTGAAGGGTGAATATTTGTCTTCCATGGACTGGTACGAGAAGGCTTGGGAAATCTTTGAACGTGTGGGTCAGGTGTATGGAGAGCAGAATCTTGCACTCATTGGTCTAACAAGAGCAGAGATTCTACTTGACAGTCAAACCTCGGATGTCAAGAAGACCATTACGCCAGGAAGGTGGCTCTCCAAGCTTGAGAAATATGCAACTGAAAGGGACCTGCCAGGAGTCAGAATGCAAGCTGCCTCCCTCAAGTCCGAATTCTATCAAAATCATGACCAACTCATAGATGCCAAAGCAGTCCTTCAGGATGCATTGAATATCACTGACTCGCAAGGTGTTGCATCACTTCGAAAGCGGATTTTAGACAGGATCGATGCGATTGACAGTCTTCTTCAAGGTCTGGAAACGCAGTCATGAATACATGGCCAAAATAGGTTTATTATAACTTAACAGCAGCTATTCTTTGTGAAGAAGATGCACTTGCGACATACGAACCTATCAATCGTGGCGGTCCTCACGATACTCCTGCTGACGGGATTCATGCAGACACCTGTTTCAGCACATTTACCCGAAGACATGACACTTGTCTACGATTTCGGCTCGCAGATGCTTTCAGTGAATGTTTCGCACTATACTCCGAACACGAAGACCCACTATATCGAGCAGATTGAAATATTGAAAAATGGTATCTCAGTTCAGAACAGGACCTACGAAAACCAGTCACTCGACTATGGCGTCTATGAAACATTTAGCGTTCCAACCGTTGTTGATGACAACCTCACTGTTACAGCCTTCTGCTCCAAGGATTACTCCCTGACGAGTTGGTTGATTGTCACTTCCACTACTGCAACCAATCCTCCATCAACTGAAACAACCACTAGTACAGAACCTACCGATGGTACACCACCACCAGCAGATGGATCATTGGGAGCTGGTGTTGCAATTGCTGCAGGTGTCGGAGTTGTGCTCTTCCTCATCATATTCTTCGCGTGGCTCAAACCTGACTCTGTTCCTGATTCGCTCAAACAGCTTGGATCTCGGATAAGACCAGGCGCTGCTTGGATTGGTGAGAAGTTGAGCAGTCTTTTCCAGCAGATCAAGACGAGAATACCATCTCGTTGATATCATAATCCGACGAAGAAGATTGGCTACTACCTATACGCATCGAGAAAGGTCTGCACAAATAGTTCTTTCATACTTTTCTTCTCAGCCCTTTCTTTTGGAACCTGCGAAAGCAATCGCTTACTGTACGAACTGGCCCCAATCCTTGGATCGTCATCAATCTTTGAAACGTATTCCAGAGCCTTGACAAGTTCATCATCAAAGGGCTGTTGGAGATGTTGATTCACAAGCTGAAGACTGTCCAAAATTCGCCTTGTCAAAGTGTTCTCCCAATGGGTCCAGCGGTGGGTGGAACCATAGCTGCTTCTTCTTCGTTTCCAACTCTGAAACCGTCTTCCATGCTTCATGATCTGTTTGGCAAAGTATTGATGGACTCCCTCGTTTTTGCCAATGCCTCGGATGGTCATCATCTTGCTGAAGACCCTTCTCGATGGCCTGTCAGTACCAATACGTGTGATCACTGTGGGTGCATTCTTTCTGATTGCCGCAAGTCCTTCACGACCTTGATTCATCAGCGCCAACACACTGGCTCTGACAACTGGTCTACTACTGTGGGTTAGATATGGTGAGATGATGTCTACGAGTCCAGTACTCTCCTGTCTGGCTATGGCTCTAATCGCAGCCGCCTTGACTGTGTTTCCGGCCTCTTTCAATACCTCAACGAGAGTTTCTCTACAGGTCGGTGAGTAGATTCTTCCTATTGCCTCAACAGCTACCTCTGACTCCTTTGTGACATAACGTCTTTCACTGAGCTTGGCTCTCTCCTTTAGGAGGTCAATGGAGGATGCATGCCCTACATAGCCAAGTGCCTCGACGATGCTCATCCTCACTCTGCTGTTCTCCTCTATACCGAGTCTATGGTTGAGGAATGGAAGCGTCCTCGAGTCTTCTGTTCTCCCCAGTTGGTATGCGGCACTGCTTCGGTTCCCAGGCCTCTTGTAGAACGAGAGACGGACAGCATTGGCCAGAATGTCAGCTGTTTTCTTCGTGCATCGATCCTTGAAGATACGACTGCTTCCTAAGGTCTTGTAGGTCTTGTCCATGTCTACTGACTCTGCAAGCTCGCCGGTGAGTTGCTTTATCGCATTGACTGCAGAGTCCGTCAAGCTCTCATCAAGCCAGGTCCTCCTTCTCCGATATCGGTAACCATACGTTGAGATCTGGGACTCCATGTATGTTGAGCCCTCGATCATGAGAATGGAGAATCCATAGAATGTTCCAAGCACATCAATCCTCGATGGGTTGGGTCCCAGCTGTTCAAGCTCGCGCTTTCGAGCCTCGATGACATCCTTCACTAGGATCGCATATGGTGTGAGGGCCATAGCATCCACATCTAGGAAGTAGGTATGCTTGCCTGAAATCTGTGTCCTGAGAATCTCTATGGCTTTGTCACGAGCCTGTGCTCTGATCTGAGGGAGTGTAGTTCCCTCTAGGTTCTTGAACTCCCTGAAGATGTCCGAGTCGGTCCCACCCACGGTCTCTAGCTGCAAGAGGTTTACCAATGCGTCGCGGGCCTTTCCCCCTGCATGTGACCGACGGTCATAATCAATATCATCGAGAAGCCTCCTCCAATCACCGGTTTCGATGTATTCCTTGGTCTGTTCCTCCAGTTCGGAGTACATTCTCCTCTGTACAAGTTCAGAAATTGCTGTATTGCCCATCATAACTCCCATGTATTGTGTCCGGCTAGGGTATATTAACCGCTACGAATTTGGAATATTTCTATAAACTCTGAAGGAACTCTATAGTGCACGCAAACAGATTGTCCTTGAATCTGTCATCGCTCATGATTGCGTGAGGTGCTCCTTCAACAATGACTAACTGCTTGTTCTCGGAGGCTATACCATCAAAGATCTTCTGAGCGCTATCTCGAGAGACTCCATCATCATTTGTACCTTGAATGATGAGTGCTGGGCAGGTCACGTCTTTGAGTGACCTCTTCAGGCGCGCTAGAATCTCACGTATAATGAAACCTATGTTGGTTGGTATCCACTCGTATCCTACCCACCCCTTATCTCGCACAGATTTAGGAGCAAGCGATTGGTGTCGCTCAGGGATGGCTCGTTTCATGAGTGGAATCCTTCCTATGATTGGGAGTAGGGAAAACAGCCTGTTCTTGACATTGTATACTGCTGCCCACGTCACGATGCCATTGACCTCGGGTCTCTCTGATGCTGCAAGTAGAGTAAGAACACCTCCTACACTGTGGCCAACAATGAACACGCGCTCACAGGTCTCTAGAAGCCGGTCGAGTCCCGAGTACACATCATTGAGCCAGTCATCTTCGGTGATGTCAAGCAGGTCTTCTGGTCTGGTCCCGAATCCAGTGAGAGATGGCAACCACACGGTCATTCCAGTCTGTTCATGCAGTATATTCGCAAACTCCTTCTCGTCCCAAGCCGACCCGCCTCCTGCACCATGGAGGATAAGACAGCCTCTCATATTGCCTTCGATGAAGAGTGGCTCTGCTCCAGGGAGATACTTGGTCACGTCTCCTCACTGCCTCCGTGTTCCTGTTTGAGTGCTTCGAAGTCTGGATCAATATCGATGTAGCGAAGGATAAAGGCGGCTATCAAAAGGAACGGAGCAAACACTGGTCCCCACCACATGAGGCCGGTCAGTTCTTCTCCCGTCAGAATGACAGAGAACTGCATCAGTGCTCCCAGCAGGAGACTTGAGGCTGCCTGGAACATGTTCAGGGGTACACCTATGAACCCGGTATATATTCCCGCCCGACTCTCTCCTGTGACAATCTCATCGACCTGTGCTATATCTGCTGGAACAACATAGCTCATGAGATAGTAGATCGACATGCCTGCTCCTATGGGGACGAAGAACAGCACTGCAGCCAGAGTGAATCCGACAACCTCACCGACGTTTCGAAGTACAGCAGAAAGGGGTGTGAACAGAGCAAGCAACACCAGTCCGATGATCAGAGACCGCCTTTTTCCCAGTTTCCTGATTCCAGTCAGCCAGAGATAAAAGAATACAATTGTAGATCCCAACATGGCGAGGGCTGCTGGCGCGAGTTGCATGATATCATTGAGGAACATCACCTGTTGGAGAAATCCCACCAGAGACTGGTTTATTGCAATCAGCGTGAACGATAGAAAGCCAACTACCAGTGTCCATCCCACAAATGTGCGATTTCCAACAGCAACTTTGGTCTCCTCTCTCAGACTGCGTGCAATGGGTTCGATGCCTGGTTTCGCTCGTAT
Source organism: Candidatus Thorarchaeota archaeon (assembly GCA_048882045.1). GTDB lineage: Archaea > Asgardarchaeota > Thorarchaeia > Thorarchaeales > Thorarchaeaceae > SMTZ1-45. The sequence continues at coordinate 10,274 of JBHLRZ010000048.1, forward strand.
CACGGTCATCGATGGGAGCATGAAGAGGAGAGTGATGAAACAGAAGAGCAGGAGAAGGTTGAGACCTGTGGGACTCAACTGTTCTGGAGGTCCTGCAATGAACAACAGGGGAGTCATGAAACCCAGGATGCCTCCGGATGAGTCAGCTGCGAAGTTGAAGGTGTTCATGAATCCTGAAACAAGGGGTCTCTCGGTCTCGTCTGTTATCTCTGGCAACCATGCCTGATGTGCGGTCATCACAAAGGCATAGAAGAACTTGAAGAGGCACAGGAGGACAATGTAGTAGCCAAACACACTTAGCTCGAGGGCTGGATTTGCTGTGTCGATAAACCAGTTGGGCACAAATAGAAAGAATGCCGATATCACTATACCCGGGGTACCGAGAATGACAAAGGGTCGTCTTCTACCCCATCTGCTTTGCATCGTATCACTATAATAACCGGAGAACCAGTGGGTCAGTCCAATTACTATGTACGACGCTGCCAGTGAGATGCCGTTCAGGAACCAGTTCAGCTGGAAGCTCGTGCCATACACGTAGAAGACAGTCATGGTGATCATGGTCATCAGGAAGGATGGTCCGAACCTTCCCATCGAGTATCCCAGTTTCTTCGGTAGAGACAGCATTATTATCGTCGCTACCTATTCAGGTCCTACTATTGAGCTTGCTGCTTCTTCAGTAGAAGTTTGGAACACGTGTTCTAAGATATTACTCAAAGGGCGGGGAAGCCCATGTCCTTCAGAATGAGAATTCCTATATCCCTTCAGGAGTAATCAGACCTGTGAGGAGAAATTGAAGGAAAGTAGCGATTCACCTACAATCTACATTTCTGGGGACTCCTCCAAGGTGGCTACATGCAAATGGTGTGGGTCAGTTGAGAGTGATGACTGGAAACTGGGTCGTGGAGCGTATTGCTCACGGGAATGTAATTATGCTGATCGGTCAGAGAGCTACCTGGTTAGCATTCTATGTTGGGTTCCTCTTTTCTCTTTGGTTATAATCTTCGCAATGCCCTCACTAAGCATCACCTCATTCGCCATAGCGTTGGCAATATCTTTTGTACTCCTTGGATGTCCCTCCATGCTCTTCGGTTTTGCAGGAAGGGCATACAGAAAGGAAATCCCTAAGGGGTCTCGGAAAACTGAGGGTAGAGTATCTGAGTTGGCTCTCCTGAGGTCAGTGACGTCGAGTGTTTCATGCCCCACATGTGATGCGAGTATAGACCTTTCAGATATCAGAGAGGATAAACTATACCACTGTGATTATTGTGGGGCTTCGGGGATTGTTGAACTACTCAAGACTGAGAAACGAGTCAGATGAAATTAAGCATCTCCTCTGTACTGTTGACCTCTGACAAGCTTTTGAAGTGGTCAATGGAGGTGTTCTCTAAGTTAGCTTATGCTCCCTTTTGAGAAGAACGAGACCAGATATCTATCAGGGTCTCTAGAGGTGAACTCCCCAAGTTATACGCAGACATCTAGTTATGATATATGTGAGAACCATAGGTGCTCCGCTAAGGATGCTGACCTCTGCTGTCTTTATCATTCTCTATTAGGGATGAGTCATGTACGCGTACAGGTACAGAATGAAGAAGATGACACACAGTGAGAGATAGAGCCCTACAGCCATGATAGGTAGGGTAGCGTCTACAGCCATCATCCAGACAAACGCGATGGAAGCAAACAGGCACCAGACTATGTCTGCAATCACGATTATCTTCACTTCACTCCAGTCTGTCGCTCTGTACCCAAAGAATGAGGCAAATCCATATCCTAGGAACATAGCGCCTATCACCCGTCCTGCCACTGGGTCCAGATACGGCCAAGCAGTCATTGTTGAAATATATTCAGGACTCAGGAAGAAGCTAATCCCGAAGATCAAACAAACGATGAAGTGAATCAGGAATATGTACTTCAGCATGTTAGATATCGTCAACCACGAACACCTCTCTACTTCGATCACGGTCAATCGAAGTGTCGTTTGATAGGATTACAGTCTGCTAAATGCGTTCGTTTGGTTAGCTAATGAACGAATTTTCATAGGTTTTATGTTGAAAGGAGTTCCATATATCACCAATCGTAAGGAGATGAGGGATCTGGAACGATTTTCTGATGCACTCTCCAAGATGTATGCAATACTTCTTGCTGGTTGTCTATTTGTGAGTCAGGTAGGAGCTGTGCCCTTCTCATTAGCTGCTGATGATCTTAGTTTGGAAGGACCCAACAACCTCTGGGTGGAAATCTACAATTATACCAGTGTTTTGGATCACATCGATATCAGTCGAACCGAAGGTGGCTACATCATTAGTGGGCTATATTACAACTATAGCAGTTCCGATCCCTATCGGGGAATAATCATTGAAGTTTCTTCAAACGGATCTGTTTTGCTTCAGGAATATCTAGGGGGAGGAAATTATGATGAGATTCAATCAATAGTACAATGCAGTAATGGGGACTTTGTGATAGTTGGGAACACCGAGAGCTTTGGTGCTAATGAAACAGGTGACCCTTTGCCCAAACTATGGCTTGTGAGACTCTCTAACAACGGGAGCATTATCTGGAATAAGTGGTATGATAATATCTATGGGGGCTCTTCACTTGCAGAATGTCAAGATGGGAGTTTCATAATATCTTCTGCAACTCCTCATCTCGTTCATGTTGACGAAAATGGATCGCTCTTATGGTCCAAATCATATCAGGATTGGGACATCTCAGAGGCAAGAAGCGTAGTCGAATGTACGGATGGTGGGTTTGCCTTTGCTGGTATCGTGTGGACAATGACAACATCTGATGTTGAATCTTGGGCGTGGCTTGTTCGTACGGACTCTGATGGGACCATGCTCTGGAATCAGACATACGATGGTTCTGCAGATTCATTGATCCAATGCAGTGATGGTGGCTTCGCAATTGCAGGGGAATCGGAAGATTGGACTCCCCAGTTGCTCAGGACCAATGAGGACGGCGACCTGCTCTGGGCCAAGACATACGCTAGTGCTTATGTCCCTGGACGTGCTCACTCTGTTGTACAGTGTTCCGATGGTGGTTTTGGAATCGCTGGCTCTATTGATGAGAGTTGGAGTTCCCTGGTTTCAGACGCCTTATTTCTAAGGACTGATGAAGAAGGCAATGAGCTTTGGCGTAGCATCTGCTCAAGCTCTGAAGAAGACTATGCTAGTTCTTTAGTGTTAAGTAATGATGGGTTTGCAGTTGTAGGTACAACTCTTCAGGACGACTTTTCTTCCAAAGCATTTCTTTGGGTTCTCACTGATTACTATGTTCCACCAACACCCACAAACGGAGGCCCTCTTCTGGGTGTCACAGTGATAGTATCCTTGGGTATCTGCACTCTGTTTGCGATAATTATCTGGAATCAAAAGAAGAAGGTTGATTACTCGCCCGAATTGTGACCTATCGCTCAAATGTCTACATCTAGCTAATCGAAGTCGTTGGTCTGCTAAATGGATTCGCTAAGTTAGCTTACGCTCCCTTTTGAGAAGAACGAGATTAGGTAGCCATCTGGATCTTTGAACGTGAACTCCCTGTCCCCCCATGGTTTGTTCTCAATATCATCAATTATGTCCACTTCATTTCGATATCTCTCATATATCCTGTCCACATCTGGGACTCGAATATAGAACTGCACTCCAGAACCGTCGACTCCTCGTGGATGCAGCTTGTGATGGATGTCTGAGAATGTCTTTCCAATCCCAAACAGGTCATCTCCGATGCGGATGCAGACCCAGGTGGGATTCTCGCTGTCGGGATAGTATTCGTCAACTTCAAACCCCAAGGTATCCCGATAGAATTCAATTGATCTCTCAAGATCTGCGGTGTATATCATAGGTTCCAATCTCATTTCAACCACCTTTTCCCCGATGTTGAGAATATCTCCACCCTGTCACTATGATTGCCAGTCCCATAGTGACCATTGCGAGCCAGACAGGTAATGACCCAAAAGACAAGACCCCAGCTGCGATACCATGAGTTGTCTGAAAGATGAACAAGTAAAGGTAAGGCACCAGGACTAGACCATTCATCGTGTCTGTGACCTTCTCACTGGTCGATTGGATTGGCATTCGAGCTTTGTATCTATAGAGGTCAAAGAGTAGTACTGTCAAGACGCTCGTCAAGAACCACCCGAGGAAGTTTGACAATGGAATTCCATCTAGGCTCAGTCCAAGAAACTCAGTTGGATCGGTCCAGACCCAACTACCAAGCCCGACCATATAGGGGTCGTTGATCAGGTCCCATGAAACCATGAATAGACCGGTGATAACCGAGGTGACTATCATCCGAGGAACCATCAGAGAGAAGTTTGAAATTTCAGCTTCATCCACCGAATCATCACTCCTGGTGAGAATGATGTTCGTCATCAAATAACAGACATAGAGTACATTGAACCACTGAACGGGAATGACGACTGGCACATCCAAGATCAGTGGCCCGAGTTGGTTTGTGTAGTAATAATGACCAAAGGGAATGCCATAATGGGTGCCAAGCCACTCCATGACATAGGTCACCAATGCTGTGACTCCAAATAAGACAGAGATCGCCTTTCCTCCTATTGTCTGAAAGCCATGGGTGAAACTGAAGCCAAAGAAGAACGTAACGTACAGGGTGAGCATTATGATCATCATATACAATGGCGGATTCAGGAAGACAGACATGGACACACCAATCATGAGAATGAGGAAAATAATGGGAGCGCCAGTACCTCGGTTCATTGCGTTTTACCCCCTATGGTATGTACTGCCATTTCCAAGGACTCCACTTCAATATCTTCTTTTTGAACTCAGTCCACAGAAAAGAACCTCATCATATTCTCTAGATCCTCTCAAGCTGTGCTCTCACTGTTGAACCACAATAGTTGCATTTTGCCTCAAGGGGTCCAGTCCATTCGATGTCCTTTGAGGAAAGCTGTGCACCGCAATTGGAACATTGGCTGGGTAGACGTACTGTCCTGATTTCAGTCCCGTCTGTTCTCGTCTGACCACGGTGCTTCTCTGGAATTGCGAAGCGCGGTGCCTCCATACAAACACCATCAAATCTTCTTCTTCTTCCGCGTCGGAAAAATCTCATCACCATCATCAAGATGAACATCACTATAATGACTGGCACCCAGAAGAACATTGAACCCATAGTTGGGAAAAAATCCCAAGGACCTGGCATCTGCATCGTTCTCACCTCAAGATGATAAACAATGTACCGGCAAACGCTGATTACTCTTTATATATGGCCTTCTGGCTCTACACCGATTGCTCCGATTAAACCTGTGATATGGGATTAATGGATACGTCTATAGACCACTATTTGCCACATACTCATCTCTCGATAGAAGAGTCGCTCAAACCCATTCCTGCGAACAATCTCTTCAACCACCTCTGTGGGATGCACGAAGAAACGAAACGATCTTCGACGAAGACGATAGGTAAGATTCTCCAATACACCGGCAAACCTGACCTTCCAGTTGTTCAGCGGATAGACCACGCCATATAGTTTTCCCGCCAACGCTGAGGACTTCTCCACAAGTCCTTTAACGTCGTGGTAGCAGCAGATCACTCTGTCCAAAGTCACAATGTCACACTGGGGGATGTTTCCGGCCAAGTCAACGAAGTTCCCACATTGATGTTCTATGCTCTCTGTATGTCCCTGACGCTGTGCCTCCTCCTTTCCTGCTTCGATATATGCTGACGATGCCTCCACGTTGATGCAGCTACTCACTCCAGCTCTCAGTAACTCATGTTGGATGACACCGAATCCTCCGCCAATGTCAAGGAGGGTCATCTCAGATACGCCCTCTGCAAGGAGGGCATCAATCAGCACCTGAGTCGACTCCTCTGGCCCCTTCTCACGATACTGCTTGAGCTCTTTGGCGACATACTTCAGATCGAAGTGCTTTTCGATCCCACAGCATTGCTTGCAACTCATCGTTTCACTTCTCATTTCCTTACTACGTAGTTTCCTCCTTATGTCCGGTTTCAGGGATGGTCATGATCAGGACTGTAGCAATCACCATGACCACAACGAGGTAGACAATCGAGTAGAAATACGAGCTTCCCACTCGAAGGGCTTCTAGGAGGATGGTACCCAGGAACCCACCAAGGTTGCCAAACCAGAACGCGAGACCAGTGCTTGCTCCAGCCAGCTCTGGACCCACTGTCTTGAACTCCTCAAGCATCGAGAGGGCGATGGGCATGACGGATATCAGGAAGAAACCAAGGACTGCTGACGACACGTAAGTCAGCTCCGTGATTGTACTTGTTCCGACCAGATAGGTTGTGATGATGCCCACTATCAGGGAGACCATGAGGAACGGCTTCCTCCGTTGCACCTTGTCTGAGATTGCTGGGACCACGATGGCTCCGATGATACCAAACACCATGAGCAGCACCATGACGATGACCGGGCTTCCGAGACCGGCGACAACGGGGATACCGAGGCTGATGAGGAGTTCCTCGATTATCGCTGTGAGACCGATGAAGATCCCGAATCCTGCGAAGAAGCCCAGGGAGATGAACCAGACGTTCCTGTCCTTCAGCATCTTTCGGACACTGGGTGTGGCTTCTGCCAGTACATCGATGTCTGGTGGAACGGGTGGTTTGTCCCGAGCCACAGCAAAGAAGGCGACCGTCAGGATCGTGGCTAGGATTGTGTCCATGTACAGGATTGTATTGATGTTTGCCTGGGCTGTGGCAGCGGTGAAGCCGGGTTCTCCGTAGAGTGGAGTCGTCCACAGTATCAGGCTCAGGGCTGTCCCTAGGAGCATTCCGAGCAGCATGAAGAGGGTGCTGACGCCAGTGGCGAGTCCGCGCTCACCCTTTGGGAACCAGCTCACACTCAGGTACACTATACAGTTCTGGATCATGACGGAACCGATTGAGAGACCGAACTGACACACGAAGACCATGAGGAAGTCGTTGAGCAGGAATATCCTGATGGTTCCGAACAGGACCTGAAGGATTGCACCGAGACCGGCCACGATGACCAGTCCCTTACGGTCGGCCAGCCAACCCACGGGGATTGACAGGATGATGAACGCCAGCGGCTGTGAGGCGGTCAGGAGCACGACGCTCGGGTCGCCTGCTGCCAGTCCGAACACGGGAGTCACCTCGTTCCGAATCAGGGAGAATGTCAGCCACATCATCTGGCCCACCATAAAGATGAGGCCAAAGACAAGGAGCACTGCCCAACGGTAGCTATAAACTTTAGTTTCCTCAGTCACGCAAACACCTTCTTAGAAACAACTGGAGAACATTGCTACAACCGTCTAAAATTAATTC
>JBHLRZ010000049.1:0-17203 GCA_048882045.1 Candidatus Thorarchaeota archaeon
AATACACCAGGCACAATTGACAGTGGATATCGAGGAGAGGTCAAGACCATCATGATAAACCACAATGATGAGGTGTTCAAGATAACAAAGGGCATGCGAATCAGTCAGCTAGCGATCCGACCCGTACCTGATGTTGAGTTTGTAGAGGTAGAAGATCTCTCGGACACAGAACGTGGGGAAGAAGGATTTGGTAGCACAGGGAGATAGAGGCGCAATCCCATCGAAGTTGGTTGTGACATATTCAGTAAGCAGGCTTATCTTGTTTGGTAACAAGTAGTCTTTAAGTTTCACGAGGGAGCAGGTCTTGCAGTCGACTCCAACAACATAGATTCCAAGAGTCGATGCATCATAGATGGATAAGGAGCCAAGGACCAGTGTCAGGGGAGTCAAGTTATCCGGAATTCAGCCTGGATGATGTGTATACTGGCGAACCTAAGGAAAAGAGCACTGGGTGGAAATGGTGTGTCGGGTTTATGATGGTCTTCATTGTTCTCTTTGTTCTCTTTTTGTCGCTTCCAGAAGAACTGCGAACAGCTGCAGAATTGGGCTTCCAAATTGTGTCCGCCTTTTTTTCCTTATTCACGCTATTTTACATAGTTTACTTGCTCTACCCAGCTAGACAAAAGAACTCTGAGATTCCAGATTCGGAGTCAAACAGAAATGATAATTCGCCGTCTGTGTCGCAATGTTTTTAATCAGCAGCAAGGGAGGAAGACCTCGATGGGCCGGTGGTCTAGCCCGGCTAATCTGTCATTTTGAATGGCAGAGTCGACTGATACTGCATTGACAGTGCAGTGGTCACGAGTTCAAATCTCGTCCGGCCCACCATCTATTTCTGTTTCAAAATCTTTGTCAGCTTAGACCATCCAATCCCCAGCTTATCCAGTGCCCACTGAGCAATGTTGTGGCAATCATGACAAACTAGAGCCCATTCTTCGGGGTTCAATTTTTGCAGGTTCTTCTTTCGATTTATCATTGCAGGATCATGTGTCTGTCCATCCTTTCTATGAAGAATCATTGGAACATCTGCAGAGTCGCAATTGCAGAGTGAGCATGTGTCTCCGAATAGTGCCTTCCTCAATTCCTTTTTAGTGAGGTTTGAATCCATCTTCTTAGCTTGTTTTGAAAGAGGTGCACTCTCGTCTGGAAGGTCTAGAACTCCTTTAGGTTTGACCGATTCCTTGGTGCGTGATTCAAGAAGTGACTCAATCTTCGCCCAATCATATCCATAGACATTCATGAGCAGATGTGCTCCCAGATGGCATCTATCACATAGAGGAGCCCATTCTTCGGGGTTCAATGACTTGAGCTTCTTCAAAGACCGGAAAAGGTTTCTGTCATGTTCGGTCCCATCTTTTCTGTGTAGATGTAGACTCTTCTTTGATTCATTTTCAGTGTGACATGCATAGCATTTATTCCCGAATATCTCGACACGAGTTTCTTTGAGCTTCATACGCCTATTTCTCTGATATTGTCTTCTCTCTTCGTCGATGTCTGTCTTTACTTTCGTTCTCTGTCTCTCTCGAGATTCCCACCCCTGATCATAGAATAATTTCTGGATGGTTTGTGAATGTACACCTAAAATCTCACCAATTTCCGAGTGAGAGAATCCTTCAACATAGTACAGGAGATAAACCCAATCAGGATCCAACTGTTTTCTAGTTGAGCGAGTCCTTTGATATGCCCAGTTATTCTTCTCGAAGGTTCGACGAACAGTCTTCATACTTACTCCCAAGATGTCGCATATCATCTCGAAGGAATATCCCTCCTGGAAATACAGCCTGCCAATCTCTTCAGCCTGTGTCTTGGATTTCTTTGGTCCAATCACTTTCCGAATCGTGGGCATGTCAAGTCCTGAGTACTCGGCTATCTGGAAGAAAGTCATCCCCTCCTCATGATGTAGCCTGCGAATCTCATCATCACTCAGTTTCTGTCTCTCTCTCTGTATTCGCATCTCCCAACCGTGCTTCCTGAACACTCCTCTGAGTATCTTGATTGTTAGGTCGAGGTCTGAGGCAATCTCTTGGAATGTCTGTCCCTCAGAATAGTACCTATGATGAATCTCTGCATCGCGGAGTGCCTTTCTCACCTGGTTCCTAGAGAGCCCTGTCTTCTTCGCAATCTCCCTCTCAGACAAGTTCTCCAATAGACGAAGCCTGACCACCTCCTCAAGAGGACCCTCCAGTTCGTTTGAGCTCTCGAATTCTTCGACCCGAGCCTCTTCTGCCTTCTCTACCACGCTTGACCATAGACTCTCCACCTCCTCTGCAAAGCTCCTGTCCTCAGAAACACCTTTCTCTCGGACTATCTGTTTGAACCGGTCTCGCTCCTCCTCTGAGAGCTCAGCAAAGAGGTTCCTGAGCTTTCTTCGTAACCTCTGTTCGTCGGACTCGTAATCTGACAGTATCTTGTAGACTCGCTGCATCTCACCCGTTAGAGGGTCCTGAACATAGTCGTATTCATCGTCCATGTACTCATCTAACATATCTTGGACCTTCTTTACAAAGTCCTCCAGATCTTCTAGGACCTCTTCCTCCTCCAAGACCTCTTCGTCTGAAATCTCACCTTCTAGAACATCATCAGCCTCTTGTACTTCAGTATCTTCCAACTCAGACTCTGCAGACTCAACAATTCTCTGGATTTCGTCACTCGCATCCTGAAACTCTGGTTCTTTAGCCTGTTCAATATCAGAGTCTAAAGCGGGTTCAGAAACATCCTCGACCTCAGCTGTCTGAGGCTCATCCTCATTGGCTTCAGATTCGGAAGCGGTTTCCATTGAATGGTTTGAGCTGTCCTCGACACTCTCAGGCCCCTCTCTCTTCGACTCGATTGAGTTGGTCATGTCTGACCTGTCATCATCAGCACTTGTTTCAGGCTTCGAAAAGTCTGATTCTGTTTCAGTGGATTTATGGTTGAGAGTGCCATCAGGAGATGTTTCATCTGTTTCTGTATGTTCCTGTCTGGTGAAACGATTTGTGAACTTGTCATTCACAGCATCTGTCGTTGCTTCTGGCTCTTCAACACTCCCTTCAGACTCATTGACATCTTGAAACGATTCTTCAGCCTCTTCTGAAGCTTCTTGTTCAGTTTCGGTCTGAGCCTCAGCCCCTCCTGAACCTCCCTTCGTTTCCAGAGCGTAGGCCATCCCGTTCCCAGCATCCTCATAGGACTCGCTCGATTCTGTCATGTCAGAGGATGAGCCTGTGTCACTGTCCTGCTCTTCGGATTCAGTTTCTTTGTAAGAGGGTTCCTCAAGTTGACGGTCCATGTCATTGACAAATCGGTCGTGAAGATCATCCCTGACCTCATCCAAGTCATGACCGAGGTCGTCCTCCATCGACCCCTCAGCATTTTCTTCGTTCTCCATCGAGTCAAGCTCTCTGGATGCTTCATCAGCCAAGTCTTTGGCATCCGCCTCTGTTTCATCTAGCTCCCGCGAAGCCTCGTCCGCATATCTTTCTGCTTCCTCCTCCCGCTCTAGATCTTTGACAGCCTCGTCCTCTGGGGACTCTTCGCTCTCATCGGTCTCTCGATATTCCTGCTCTTCGCCCTCTTCTGAGTCCGAATACCTCTCTCTGTCGTCTGAACGTTCATACGACAACTTCAGACCCCTGACTCCTGATTTCTATGTTGACTGACTCGACAATTGTGTTCCAGAGTTCTTCATTCTCTGGAGTTCCCAGGATTGTCTTTGCATGCTGTAGCATCTTTGTTGCGACCAACTCTAGGTTATGATTATCACCGGCAGCTTTCTTTGAGAACACACGAATCATTCGAGCAATAGGAGTCGTATCTCCATTCACAGCCTTTCTCAAACGGTCATAGTACCGACTTGCGAACTGTTCTGTCCTGACGATTGCCTTGATGAAGAGGTCAAGTTCGTCCTCAGTCTCTGGTCTTCTGAAACTCGATTTCTCCTCAACCCGCTTCTTTGCTAGTTCATTAAATTCCTCAATGGAAGACTTCACGATGGAACGAATCTCTTTTCCAAGTGCATCTTCATCGACCGTGACTGACTTGATTCTGTGCGAAACTTCATTGTATAGACGCTGATAGATCAGGTCAATGTTCTCTGGGAGGATGTCATCTCTCCATAGATAACCATCCCACTCCTCAACGATGTCTTCTTTGACTCTTGCTTCCTGCGACAGTATCCAGAGAATGTACTGACAATAGAAGAGAAGACCAGGTCCTTTTTCAGCAAGCTGTTTTGCTATCCCGCGAATGATGACCCCTCCTATGACAGGATTCCCACTCTTTGTGGCATCTATCATGGCTGAGAGTGCTCCATTGAAGGTCGAGTGGTTGAGAATCAGGTGTAGTTTGAACACATCGAGCATGTCGATTGATACGAGTCTACCACCCAGTTCATTGAGTTTTGGAGTGCTCATGGCAAGTGATGATTTTCTCTGAAAGTGCGGATTCTCTTCAAATACGGATTGCATGCGCTGTCTGATGTCCTCGTCTGTCACAGGTGTGTCGTCAGAAAGCCGTGGATGTTTCTGGAAGGGATTGTCAATTCGGACTCTGACTGGTTTACTTGCACTTGCTGTCCTGACCACAGCTTCTCCCACTGGGAGGGCCCCCATCATCCTGATTTGCTCATCTGTGCAGTTCATCAGGTCTCCAAGGAGTTGGCGTTCACTCTTTGGTCCAGTGGCATGTACTATATTAGTGAGAGCCATTGTAATGGCTTCGTTGTTCAAGTGCAGTGGCTTTTGGGTTGCTATACTGAATCCAAGTCCGGCACTACGAGACTCCCTCATTGAAACGGTGATTGTGTCGATAGCCACATTCTGCGCAGCATGATCCTCATCCTCTTTGAGTCCCTTTCCACCAGAGAGAAACCGATGGGCCTCCTCCAAGACTACATAGAACTTCAGGCCCTTCTCGTGCATAGAATCCAACTTCTTCTTCGCTTCAAAGTGGCGACCCAGATTAGACACCAACCAATAGACGAAGAATGCACGTTCCTCCTTAGACAGCTTGTCGAGAAGAATCACACTCGGTCTTGATACCAACTCTTCGATTGAGATTCCTGATATCGTGCCAAACACACGACTGAGCGCACCCTTGCATATCGTGCGGAGTCGTCCATAGAGGGCACCGCGAAAGTCTTCGTTTCCTCTGCTACTGTACTGGATGTCGTCTTCCATCTGTGGTAATGTTTCTAAGAAGTCTGACAATAGAATGGGAATCCCTCTAGTGTTAGTGTCGCGGTTCCAACCCAACCGTTCGAATGTGAGCTCAATCAGGGCCTCAAGATACTCCTTGATCATCCCATGAGTGGGCATCATAGCCACGAATGCAGCCTTTGTGTCGTTGATTATGGAGCTAACATGAACACCTCTCCCATAGGCTGTGAATGAGAACCTCAGGGGAGCTACTGTTTCATCTCCAAGTGTGAAGATCCAAAGTGAATCAAGAACTCTTGTTAATTTCACATACTCCTCGCTCTTAGAGGCAAGCAGAACGAGGAAGTTGATCTTTCTCTCTTGGAGTTGGAGGAGGATGTTGAGCTGAGTTGTCGTTTTTCCTCTTCCAGTATCACCAGTGAGCCCAGTATGAGATGCTAAATCGATAACTGGAATCCCAAAGTCCGAAATCTCTCTTCCTGTATCATCAACAATCTTGCCTATTCTGATAACATCTCCATCAATCTTAGAACCAGTTCTAGGATGAAGATTCGCTGGATTGGAACGGAAAGCGGCGTGGTCTGAAACGGAGATACCGACATCACACTTTGGGAGGGGGAGAAAGACACATGCCTCTTCAAGCGACATTATTGTAGACTTGCCAATAGGGATTCCCTTGAGGAGCTTTGGGACCTGTTGCGGCTTGACCTTCTTGGTCATTGTTCTGAAGTCATTTCTCTTATCTGCTGGAATCAGGTTCCCTCTTAGAACTGTCATCAATCTTCCAGCCATGTTTTCAGCAATCTTCTTTGTAAGCTCCCAGCTGATGATAGTCACTTCGGTATCGCATACATGACTGTGGCTCAGACGCTTGATCTTCTTCTGTATTGACTCTGCTTCCTGAGCGGCCCGGGAATCTACCTTGGTCACTGACTGTTGTATCTCTCCTGAGAAGAGTGTGGACTGTGGACTCGATACGGTCATCTGAGCTTGTGCCATCGCCTGCCGATACTTGTTTTCCAATGATTTCCTAGCCCGATCACTCGGTGTTTTTGGAGTGAATGAGATCTGGATGATGGCATCTGACATACCCTGCAAGACCTCGGCAACAGCAGTCATTAGGTCCCCGTTCTGCTGCGGGTCTTCTATCGTGAGAGGTTCACCAACCAAATGAGAAAGAACATAGACCATCCTAGAGTCGGTTGAAGGCCCATTGAATCTGGAGTGGGTCTTGAACTTGAAATCGGGTAGTGTTGCCTTGATGGCATCTGTGAGTGTCTGGATGTTATTTGGAAGCTGTATCAGTTCCGTAGTCCAGGTGATATAGAGGATGCGTGTATTGTTATCGACACGCTGATACCTTAGAGCTCCAGGGATATTGGAGAGTGTCAAAGCGCGTAGTATATTGTAAAATGGCTTATGAGGTCGGTCCTCATTCTTATCCACAAAATACTCCTCAGGAAACTGTGTGATTTCTACAGCTCCAACGAAGAACTCTCTTCCAGATGTGAGCAGTTTCCCGATTTCAGCCAAGATTTCGGACACTCATTCTCCTCCGTTTGATCTTGGTCTTGTTGCCAGGGCACGATTGATTGGGTCCCGACAATGGGAGCAAGCATGCAAACTCCACCACACGCCTGTTCCACACTTCCAACCTACTTTTCCACTCATATCGAGGTATGGCCCCTCCCATCGTCGGGGATTCTTGGGAAGTGAGTGTGAGGTCCTCCTTGGTGGAAGGATACCTCTGGGGGGTTTCACATCCTTTTACATCTGGAGATACCATCATCCTTTCACTCCCTACTGCGATCTACCATCACACAAGATTGCCCAAAGCCCTTTACTCAAGGGGCAATAGAATGTATGGGGGCTCTAGTGTTGGAAGGGATAGTCCAAAATCCTCTGTTTTTCTTGTTCTCCGGGTGTGACTCTTAATTGCAGATGAAATTGGCCTGAGACTGGTCTTCACCTCATCGCGTATGCCGCATTTTGCACAAGGACTAAAGGTTCAAAGTGATATATCAAACGCCACTCTACATGATTGCGGGATTATTGGGAATGCTACGTGAGCTTGTTATGAAGCTAGATTTCCTTCCAGATTTATATGCCTCCAAGAGTAAAATTTTCCATGTCAATGAAGAAGCAAGCCCCAGATGTTGACAAACTTGCAAAATCAGTTGACGATAATTTTAGTCGGCCAATGTATGTGCTATATTTCCTATGGGCAACTGGATTCTTCACAATAATCGGGATTACAGTATATTTAGTCACGTTAATGGTAGCTATAGGATTCCAGACAGGTGCACTCACCGTAGATAGTACAATATCTAGCACAGTTGCTATTTTAGCTCTAATGATTAGTATCACACAATATAGTGAGAAATCTAACAAAGTTGAAGATGATGATTTTGCTATAGATTGTATCAAAAAGAATCTCAAGATTCTAACTAAGAAGAATCCCAATCTGACTGAGGATGAGAAACTGATTCTAAGTGGATTAATCAAGATGAAATCAAGAAATGAAAAGGCCAACATACAGGATGTCGCAAAATATCTATCCACAAGTACTGATGATTGGATTGCTTTTCTTTATGGACTGGGTGATGGATCCTCCCTTTTGAAGGATTAATCGACTTGAGCCTTGAAGTTGCTTTTTAAAGTCAAACTATCAAGGAAAGCTTTAGCTAGAATTTGTGCTTCTATTGAATCTTGGTCTGAATTGATAAGATTGAGAAGATTACTCTCAAAGAGTTTTAGGATTTCATTAGAATATTGCAAAACTAAATCTGGTTCCATACTAATCACGTCAATGAATATTTGGAGAACACCAACTCTGGTTTCTGGATTGATATGATTGAGAAGGTCAAGTAAAGATAGAAGAATTTTCTCTGTTTCACATTCCTTTAATAGTTGTAGTAGGCTATGTAGCAGCCAATCAGGATGTGTGAACTCCTCAGTCACAAAATGACGGTACGCCCATACAAAATGTTTGAGAATATCGTCATTTGAAATCGCAAGTTGCTTTAGAATGCTTGTTATAAGTTCAGAACCTTTAACCCAAGGGGCGTAAACGAGGATATGATTCAGTTTTGAATCATTTTGATTCACAATCCATTTCAAAAGGTTGGGACTCATTAATTCCCATATTGAAGTATTTTCGTGGTCTTTGATTGTTTCGAATAGATCTATAGCAACTTGATGCCTAGATGGATTTTCAGTCATTTTTGTGCTGAAAATACATGCATCCTGATACATGAATCTGCCAACAATCTTCACCAATGGTTTCACTATCATTCCCGGACTCAGTGAGTACCAGAGCTGCACGGTCTGAATCTCTTCAAGTTCAACTGATTCAGGCGATGTATTCACGATAAACCAAAGGGATTGAACTATTTGGTCTTGGAAGTGATTAATTTCAGATTGGTTTGTTAGAACATTTCCAATCTCGAATAGTTGTCTATGATGAATTTCTTCTACGTCGCCCAAGGGTAGGTGCGTGTCAGTCTTAGTTGCTAAGAATTTCTTAATCAATCTAGCTTGTTTTTCTGACTGACTCATCAATACTCTCGACTTAACCCGCTCTATCAGAGATTCTTTATCTTCTGATTCTTGATAACAAAGTAGTAATGCTTGCAGGTAATACAATTCTGTTTCTCGTCTAATGTCATTAACTCCAAATCTAGAATCTTGGATAACAAATCCAAATCGCAGCTCAAACCTTTTCCATTCTCGTCTAGAAAGGATTACATCAATCTCTTCAAGAGCTCTTTCAATTGTACCACTCTCACCTGGAATCACTATGTTCGGAGGGACATTCTTAACATGTCCTCCTAGATAGGATGAGCCCGATGGGAGTTCAGGTAGCGGTACAAACTGCTGAGAAACAATAGAATGAACGTCTTGAAGCATACGAAACATAGCAACCGCGGAACATCTCGAGGGAAAACTCCAGAAGTCGATTACTAATGCTAGAGAGATAATTGCTTCACAAATAAGAAACAAGAGCCAAGACAATTCTAGAGGAATTGTCACAATAGGGATTCCTACTTCTAAAGTAATGGATGCAAGAAGGGGAATTATTCCAAGAGCGAAATAGAAGCCACCTCTGAGTTTCCATACATCATCATAGAGGTCAACACCTTTCATAGCAGACTCAAGAGCATAGTCACACTCTTCTTGAATTGTCATCCAATCCTCAGAGATGCTTCTATACCAAACTTTGTAAGATGATCTCACTCTGATGAGGAATTCTGACATTTTCAACAAAGACCTACGAAGAATGAATTTTCGATAAAGCCAAATCAACCCTCTCTCAGGTCGACCATAGAAGAATAATGCACCAATAATTGACGCAGATAGAAGAGCCGCTGCAACAAGTCCTCTGATGTCTAAGAATATGGTGGGATTGAATATACGAAAAATCATTAAACCGAGAGCAACTCCAAAACCAGCATATACTGCATTTTCGGCCTTTGTCCCAGGACTTAATTCGGAACTCATCCCGCTCTCCAACTCGAGTGGATTCAATGATGCAGATATGTGTTGCGAATCAATTGCTTCGATGCTTGGTTGCTAATGAGTTTGAAGAAATCAATTTGCTCTAATAAAAGACAGTGCGGTGGTCACGAGTTCAAATCTCGTCCGGCCCACCTTCTATTTCTATTTCTAGTTTCAAACCTTGTTTTGAAACATCCTTGTCCATACTAAAGTTGGAGTTTATTACATTACTTAGAAATAGAAGAGCGATACAGACATGGATACCATTTCGAAAATAAGTAGGATAATTAATTCAACACCTCGCTCAATCCGAGCTTAGATTTCTAAACGAAGAATGCATATAGACAATTATATGAGGTTAATCCGAGGAGGTATTTCCGAGGACGTAGCGAAGAACTAGTGCGAAGAGAATCAAGATGAAGAGTCGACAAACAGCAGAATTAGGTAGAGTGATAGCGATCATAGCAGTGCTTTTGATTGGATTTTCTCTTATTTCCTCTTTAGTACCTGTACTGTTTCCGACGCCTTCAGGGACACCGCCGGTTAATCCACCACCTATTGGATATCTTGACAATTATGAGCACCAAGATGAAAGAACTATTGAAGCTACTGATCAGCTGGTATCAATTGATAATACGTACTTCTATCATACTTTCGCAACAAATGGAGAAGCAGTCTGTCTATATGGGAACTTCACTTCTAATCTACCCGTTCACATTCTAATTACAGATTATGATGGATATGATGAATACACCTCAACCGGAGATACTGATAAGTGGAAATATCGGAAGACAGGAGTAGATCAAGATGAGTGGGATTTCGTGACAGATCCATTTCTTGATGGAGATTATGTTGACCAGTGGTATGTGATTATATCAGCCTTCGGATACTTTGTGATGGAGTTCGATCGACATGTTTCGTACTATTTCTGTCAAGATTTGACCGCTCCCTATCTCTCAGCTACTGTACCCGAATTTGTATCGGGCATTACAGAAATCAACTTTCGAGCCCAAGATTTGCACTGTCCGATTTCAAGAGTGAGCGTTTTCGTTAATGGAAGTGAAATCTATCAAAGTACTCCAAACGTTATGTCATTCTCTACTTCAGCGATTTGGAATACTTGGACATTCGACAATGGTACCTACATGGTAGAGATATACATTCGAGATAGTGTAGGAAATAGCTACACATACCTCTGGTGGTCGTTTGTCAACAACACTTCACCTGAAACAATGCAACAAGAGCAACTAGAAGCAACTGCAATATATATTGGAATTGGTTCCGGGTTCTCTGCCCCCATAATTACCATTTTACCCAGACTTAGGAAGATAAAAGGTTCAAAATACGCAATCGTAGTTTTGGCCATCGTTTCAGTTATTACAACGATAGTAACAACACCAGAACAACCGGTTGATTGGACAATTATTGACTCAGTACAACTAGCAGGTGCAATATGTGGGATATCATCAGCAATTTACACCTTTGGAAAAGCAATCTACAATTGGATGAGGAGTCGTCCTCCAAAGCTAAAAGGCGAACCGGAATATATTGGTTGACAGTGAGGTGGTCACGTGTTCAAGGAGAAAAGTGACTCATATAATCTCGAGCTTTTTCTAGTAGCTCCGCATCCAAATCTTGAGTGTTCGTGATTTTTCTGAAGAAATCAAACTTTAGACCTTTTCCACCATCCTCAGGAGTAGATACCTTATAGGCTCTTTCAAGCATGAGGAATGTTGTACCTCTAATGTCACCGGGAGTTCTCATCAATTTCACATAAACACTTTCAACCAACTCTTGTCCTTCATAGTCACAGGCAAAGGAATAGACTTGATCTCTTAATATCCTTGGAAATGGCTTACTTTTTTCAGCCATTGCATTGATCCAAGAAATTTTATCCTTCTCATTCAAAGCAAAGAAAGCTTGAGATAAACGATGGACTGCAGAGGGATAAGTTTTGTACACTCTTGGATGGGAATCAACTTCATTATCAATGTTGAGTAAAAAGAGCGCATCTGGAATAGAGAATGTATCAGAGACTGTATCAGGATTAAGTTTGACAGGAAAATGAGCTCTCTCAAATGCTCCAGTAATTGTATAGGCTTCATATACATTGATGAACCAATTTTTAGGACCATCAGAGTTTTCTCCATGTGATTTTAGTATGTAATAGTCCGCAAAGGCTCCAATCCATGCATTTTCTAATTTGCTAAAACCTCCAACAAATCGAGATCTGTCATTCTCAAGTACTTGGAGAAGATTTTCATATATTGACATGAACCGTTTCCATTGGCCAAATGTTGCTGCCTGTTCCACTACTTTAGCGGTTTCAATAATGCGGTCTAAAACATCAATTAGAGTGTCATTTATCATACCATATCGTGCTGGTTGATAGCTTTGAAGAGAATCCTTTGCATAGCTAACAAATGCATATTTCCTCGTTCTCCTAACGATTTCAGTAGATGTACCCCAAAACAGAGTATGAAAGAGAATAGACAGACCTACTGAAACTACTATGAGTAAAATCCAGACTATCTCCAAGTTTGTTGTGTACACCCATATTGAACAGCTCCACATGATGAATAGTATTCCAATACTTGCTTTTCGCTTCATCTCCCAGAGAGTCTTCTGAATTTGTGGTGCATCTGTCGTACTCTCTACAACACTGAAGCAGCTTTCTGAAGTTGATACCCAAGTAGCACGGTCCCAATTTGAAGTAATCAGATCAATCTCTGCTATAAGTCGCTGCAAATCTGGATGACATTTCTTTACTTTTCGAATGGGAGAGAATTCGTACCATGAAGCATATTTAGCCTTGCCTTCCACCCAGATATCAGCTATTCTATCAGGGGATGTTACAAAGAGAAGTCCTGAGATTAGTCCAGAAATAGCAGTAATAGTCAGGAGTGAATCAATTTCAGGACCAAGTCCACTAATAGGCAAATCAATCAATGATTGGATGATAGGGGATAGAATTACTGCTATTGATAGACCGAATGCAGTGTAAAAGCCTGAATGTCCTTCAGGTGTGATTACTGGACTAATTGACAATGAATGAAACTCCCGATTATATGATAGAATTACCCTGAGAACTGATAGACTTTTTCTTCATGTGCACAATTTTGGTCAGTAAAAAGAAAGGAAACCACAGACAAGTATGCAAACACTCTGAATCAATTCACCACAACATGCCCATGAACCTCACTGTGCACATCCAGTATCTTTGAAGAGGAGTTATCATTCCCTTTGGGCAACTGCTTCCGAAAGCGCATCTCCAACCACTTTCCAATTCCTTCAACGAACGAAAGCTCACCTTCACACTGGACTCCTTGCTGTGCTTATAGACCTCGACATGTACTCCATTACGCTCCTCTTCTGGAATCCTGTCCACAAGTTGAGTTGTCAGATTCATCTTGAATGTGCTTGACAGTGCGGTGGTCACGTGTTCAAATCACGTCCAGCCCACCATTATTTCTTCTCAATATTCGATAATAATATTCTAATAGACCATCTCACATCTTTCTATTCAGTGTGATAGGAGTGGTCGGAAAAAAAGTACAAAGTTTAGTCCAAGAGATTCAAGCTTGCAAACACTGTGGAGATATTAAAGGAAATACTCCGTTTATTTATGCGGGATCTGATTCAAGATTAATGGTTGTGAGCCACGTTCCTCACAAGGGTTCATTCGAAGAAAACTATGGAAAGTTATGGGCTGAAGGTATGATCAACAAGGGTACACCAAGAACCCTTTTCAAATGGCTAGATTTGGACTTCGAAGAAGCGAAAAGAATCATATTCTGGATTCAACTGATGAACTGTGCTCTTGATAAAAGCAATGGCTTGGATATAGCAAGAAGAGACTGCTCTGCCAAATTTATTCCTCGAGCAATTAGAACAGTAAAGCCAAAGATTATTGTGACTATTGGAAGACCAGCTGCTGAATGGTTCTTCGGAGGGAGCTTTTCTTTACTTTCTGACCTAGTTGGTAAGTCGAGAGAATACATCTTTGAAGAACAAAGGATTCTCCTCATAGCATTTCCACACCCCTCAGGTGCAAATCGCAGATGGATATCTGAAAACGGGCAGCTGCTGGAAAAAGCAAAACATCTTGTTAGAAAGCAATTAGAAAGGTAGCAGATGAAACTAACCTATGTTCAAATCACGTCCGGCTCACCATCTACTTCTTTCTCAAAATCTTTGTCAGTTTTATCCATTCAAACTCCAGTATTTCTCTTCTTCATGAAAATCACAATGGCCACAACAGATATTGCTACCACACCACCCAAGATTCCGATAACCAACAGATTACTATCACCTGTGAGGCCAGGAAGACCTCCACCACTAAGCATCATCGTTATTGGAGCATCAAATCCTGTGGCTGTGTTGGCTTCGATGCTGTGATCATCACTTGATAGAGTGATGTCAGGGAAAGTTCCAAGACTAACCCCAAAATCATCAACAAACAGGTTAACGCCATCAGTAAAGTCGAACTCGAGCTCCCAATCAGTTGAGAACAGCATGTGGTAGGTCATGTTCTGAATCAATATACCAGACTCTGCATGGCCACCAATCACAGTCATTCCTAGGGTCTTTGATGTATCACCCTCTGAAAATTCCACCTCAGAAGTGTCTAATGAGATTGCATCATTGCTTGTGGAAATAGTTGCTGTTAGTTCTCCAGAAAGAGTAGGACTGGCAACGAGATTCACATCATCAAGTATGATAGAGAGCACCTTTAGAAGACTGCCAATACCTGCGACCGTACTCAAGAGATCGGATAATGCAGATAGGAGATGAATCTCCACTTCTGCGTCAATCATTGTGCCAAGAAGATCAGTACTTGTTTGGAATTCTGCGACAGTAACGTAATTGTTCAAAGACCCAAAACTGACTCCTTCAGAATCCAACTCCAAACTATTCAATGAATCCTGGATTGTTTCTAGAGGAATTGCAAATTCAAATTGTCCATCAAAGGTTGCATGTTTGTTGAAGTCTAGGAACCACCATTGTATGTCAAAACCGAAATCAATGTCATAGATGAATCGGAGAATGATATCGTTAGGATGCATTGTGACATCCAATCCAACATCATAATGATTATTGACCTCAACCTGTTCAGGAACTGACAATGTGACAGTCGCCGGGATTTCTATCTGTAATTCGAAGTCTAAATCATAAGTAAAACCACTATGCTCTTGTGTTTGTCCGGATAAAGTATAGTGCGCTACATCTTCCCAACAATCAATGAGATATGGAAACTGGAATGGATTATGAAGTATGTCTAGAGTGAGCGACATGTTTGTTGGAACATCATAGTCCCCACCATTCCATAGTGATACACCCTCGTATGTGTTGACGCTTGATTCAAAGGCTTCATCCAGTCTGAGATATCCAGTTCTCAACACATCATCATCCATCGGTACAAGAGTCGTTTCGAGTGGGAGAAGATCAGCTTTCACTCGATTGAAAACCAACCCCAATTCCATCTGGTGGTAGCTGTTTGTTATGGTCATGATTGGAGTTTCGTACAATGGAAGTACTCCATAGATGCTTGACACAGTCCTCACGGCAGAGGTGTCCCAGTAAGTTGTTCGATACTCGTATTCTACATCTGTCTGTGATCCAAGTAATGGTCGAAGTTCTCCAGACGTTTCTATATTGATTGAACCTGAAGAACTAGGAGCATAATAGTCTTGGATTATAACCTTTGGAGGTAGAGTGTATTGACCAACATCTCGATAGGCTATTCGATACGGAATATCGCCAATATCATGGATGAAGACCAGAAACGGTTCATAATCATAATAGTGACCAAATAAGGCACCAAAGTTGTCAGTTTCATATTCATAGTAGAACATGTAGTAGATAAGATAACCATAGTCATCAATCGAAGGATCGAACCCGTAGTACACCTCATAGTAAACACAATCTATTCCTGGAATGTCCCCTCTATCAAAGGTGTCATAATAAACCTCAGGCATGTAGGCTATAGCAAGAAGTGTAGCTCCATCATAGGAGATTGGTTCAAAATCCTCTGGGTAAGTGAGTAGTTCGGTGTTGCTGAATGTTACAGTTACTTCTACCTCGACTTGGATTGCATTGTTACCTCCAATCGGAGGGTAGTAGTCTAGGTACCACCAACCAGATACAGATGCATCTGTGAGGTCTGTCAGGTCGAAATAGAGAAGTTCACCACCCATATAATCATCGACGAAATCAGCATCACTATCCTCTTCCCATCCATGAATCTCCACGCTGAAGTGGCCATCAAGACTGTGAAGCGCTTGAGAGATGGATATTGATGTTGAAACATAATCCCCGTCTGTCACGATGTAGAAACTGCCACCGTTGTTATGCGTGTCTTCGTAGTAGCTATTTAGCATCGTCTTAAGGTAGACCTCTCCTAATCCGAAATCCCTGTCTTCAATCACATGGATTTGAGTTATTTCGACTAGTATTTCTGTGTAGTACAATGGAACAGATTCGACGATACTGACCCCATCTGGAACTAGAGTTCCAATTTCGTTCATCACAGCAACTGCTGAACGAGGAGCAACATCTGCAGGATTCTGAATGTTTGAGATGCTCCAAGGTTTACTAAGTGTGAATAAGACATCACGATCTACTTGGGCAACCTCAGAATTAATGGTCGTATTTGATATTGACACAGCATCAGATTGTACGATTGTGCTTGATATTATGAATAGCATCAACACTATGATTGTGATGGTCGAGGATTGTTTCATCTTCATTCTCCCCACTCCACGGTCCAGTGGTCAAGATGGCGCAGCGGTCCCACTGAAGAGAGGGAAAAGATACGTATAAGCTTTGTTTGAACAAACACGAAGTGATTCCAGTTAACGTTGGCTTATTTTGACAGTGCGGTGGTCACGTGTTCAAATCACGTCCGGCCCACCATTTCTTCTCGGCAGTCAGAGAGATAGTTTATACTCTTTCATGTGCACTTCCCAACTGACGGGGTGATTTTCGGTTGGATGAATTGAAGAAGGTCTGTACATCTTGTGGAAGTGAGAAACTAGCCGGGCCATTTAGATCAAAAACGATTGTTTGGTTTGGAATGTTTTCCCATGCAGCGAGCGATGCTTATGTTTGCCTTGTCTGTGGACATGTGGAGGACTTTTTCACACAAGTGGATATAGAAAAAATCCGAAGAAAATTCGATAAGAACCAAGGATAACAGCTCAGTAGAAAACCGATACTGAGAACGCAGATCTGTGTAGTCTTGGTCAGATACATCTCGAATGTACTTGACAGTACGGGGGCATGTGTTCAAATCACGTCCGGTTCACCATCCACTTCTGCTTCTATTAGACAAAGGAGTCTTGTTACAGGCCTTTGTGTGAGAGTAACAGGAACTCTATCGTTTCGTCGAGTGAGAGGGTGACACCGAGCTCTTCTGGGTTCGTTTCGAGCCATTCATCCAGGTGTTTTTGGTCCGGGAAGAAATTGTAATGGTCGCAGAATGGAATACCCTTAGGACCATCTCCAATCCAAAAGAGGACGGATGGGTGAGAGGCATGGGCAAGCTCACCATCCTTGATTTGAATTTCCAT
>JBHLRZ010000050.1:0-12922 GCA_048882045.1 Candidatus Thorarchaeota archaeon
ATCATCCCAATGGTCCCATGATCTCCCTGTACTCCTCCCTTGATCCTCTGAGTTATTGGGGGTAGCCCTTCAATGACAATCTCATCGTACTGCGGAGTGGCTTCAGCATATGCCTGGAAGTCCAGTTTGACTATCTGTTCGCCACTCTTTATACCCACTCCGACACTCTTGAGACCGAGCACATCTCCCTTCTTGATGGTCGTAAACGAGTTGGTCACTTCCTTCTCAGCAATGAATGCTTCTGGGGGTAGCTCCTTGATCTCATCCAACCCAAGGTTCAATCCAGCATCAATCATCTGAATTGACTCTACAAGACCAACGTGTCCTGTGATCTCCCCAGTATCAATCTTCTTTCTGAACTCCTCTATAGTCATCCCTGTTCCGATCTTCTTCTGGAATGACGGTCTTCTGTGACTTGAGTTCATGTGACGTGTGACAGTGATAGTGTCCACATTCTGACATGGACCTGTGAGTACGATAGGTAACAGGTCCATGAGATAACCTGGGTTGATCCCAGTTCCCACCACAGTCTTGCCCACTTTCTTAGCAAGTCTATCCAGCTTCTTGGCTATGGTTGGTTGTTTCTTATATGGAAATGAAAGTTCCTCACAGATTGATATCACGTCCAGTCCATTCTCAAGACAGGTCTCGATGGTTGATGTCACAGCCTCAAGAGCAGATGCTGTGGCAACTATGGCCACATCTGCTGGTGTAGCCTTGAGGACCATAATCAGATCATCCATGAGCGTGAGATCACTTTCAACTTCTTCAACCAGTTCTCCAATTGTCCTGTCCTTCAAGTCTGGGTTTGCGTCGACCACTGCAACCAGCTCGAGGTTGTTCCTCTTCATTACTGCACTAGCAATATGGCGCCCCAGGGACCCGAATCCCACCTGTATCACTCTGAATGGTTTTGACATGGTTCTGTGCCTCGCTAGAAAGAAATTGAAAGAACTGAGTAATCAGTCTATCGAGATTGGCAGAATCAATCTTCAACAGCTCAAAAATTCATGCATCCTACGTTGATGAAAAGACTCATTTCAAAAGGGAGCTGTTGTCTATGGGAGAAAGCTGTGTCCAATTTGGAGGTGGATACACATTGTATATGGTCGCATCTTTGATTCTTCTTAGTGTGGTTTCATTTGTTCTCGCCTACCTTTGGCATCAGAGAATCAAAGGATTCGATACTCTGTTGTCTTCCATCAAATCTAAGTTTGACAGCGACAGTGTCGATAGTTCTCGTGACCGAGGATATGGACAGTGTATCTCTAACAATTGGGTCTTGGATAATATAGTACGAAGAAAAGAGTCCAGGGTTGGGGACTCGATACGCAGTTTCATCAATGAAAGGACTGTCATTGGGTTCTTTATAATGGGCATTCTTATCCATCCAGTAACGGCTTTCCTCGTAGTCCTGTTCTATAGAGTCTTCGCGATTCTAGGCGTATCCATCATAGTCCTTATCATAGCAATCTTTCTCGTTATAGCATCTGGAAATGTCAAGGCATCCCATGGGCTCCTCTCGTGGCTAAGGACGAAAGACTACACCGAACTGAATGCGAACGATGTAGTCTATGCAGAGGTGTCTTTCAAGACCCTCACTTATTGGAGGAGGAATCTTGTTGCCATTGCTTTGTCTTCATTGATGCTGGCACCATGGGGCGAGCTCATCCCACAAGGAATTGCTCTTGCAACCTCAGGTTTTCTCATCACAATCTTTACTCTGGTCTATCCACCTGTAGCAGCAATCTCTCATGAACTCGCAATCATCATGATTCTTTATCTGATCCCACTAGGTGTTGCTTTGCTGTATCTCATCTCTAGAGCGGCAAATCGAGTTTCAGCGTATCTCAATGGAGACCTCCTCAGAAATCTATGATAATAATAACAGTAAACTCAGTGCATCGAAAAAGATAGTACGAACACATACCACCCTGAGCTCTCAAGAAATCCCTCCTCGTACCCCCTCTTTCTGCAGAGATTAATGGCTGCAATATGGTCTGTATAGTATACAAAACCATCAAATCCATTCTCTGAAAAATAATCCTCGAAGAAGTCGAAGACCTGATGACCCAACCCTTTTCCTCGGTGATCAGTCTTCATCCAAAGTTCGTGCAGTTCAACCAGATTGTCTTTCTCTCCACCAAATAGCTGATGAAGACTGCTCCTGTCATCATCATCCCGAGGGTCGCCCGGAATCATCTCCTCGGTAGTGGTTTCATGCCAAACGCAGTGACCGATAATCTCCCCGTCATCAGTCCAAACTATCAGATGATTAGGGTCTCTCATAATGTATCCTTCCTCATCTGGGCCGAGCTCAAATGGTCCTGGCTCTCTGCCAGTTCGCCTCACATAGAAATCACGAAGATCAGACAGTGTGCAATAGTACTTCTTGAATTCCTCAATGGTATAGGCTCCGACAAAGAAGTCTAGCATAGATCCACTCTCTAGATACTAAACGAAGCAGTCCCTTGAGTTAAGACTGAAACACCCTTTTCATCGGTAGTTTCGAAATGCACAACCTGCAATCCCTCATCATTGACTCCCCCATCGTATACCTCGGTTGTGATGGTCTGATTCAGGAGTACAGGGCTCGAAAAACGGTTGCTCATGCTCTTCAATCGAGTGGGGTCTCCGTCGAGAAGTCCGTCTACAATCGCCTGAGAAGCAATAGCCATCGTACACAGTCCATGGAGGATGGCACTGGGAAGTCCCACACTCCTAGCAATCTCATCGCTTTGATGGATCGGATTTTGGTCTCCTGAGGCCTCAGCATATCTTACGCCTTGGTCAGCAGTGACCTTCACACTCATCTTCGTAAGCAGCTTTCCTCTCTCGGGAGCTTGAGCTTCCGGTGGAGCCTTTTTTCCTCCATCCGTCTTCTTGCCCCTCACTAGGATCCGATAGTCCATCTGCACTACGATGTCATCATCACGTCTGCAGTATATCTCAAAGTCCAGTATCTCGTTCACACCACGTGTTTCAATGTTGACAATCTTTGCAGTCGTAAAGATTTCGTCACCTGGACTGAGAGCACTCCTCCATTTCATCTTGTGCTCTGCATGTACTGCTCGCAGGATGTTGAGGTCCATTCCTTCAGAGTCATCACCCAGTTGACTCAGTATGCCTGGTAGAAAGACGACAGGATATATCGGGGGCGGAACCAGTTCAGAGTCTGGTGCACTATATACCGGATTCTCATCGTTGGTAGCCAGTGCATATTTTCGAATGCTCTCAGGCTTGACAAATTGGGACTCCACTCGATATTCCTTACCTAGAAACTCTCGATTCAGTTTTGGATTCTCTTCAGTCATCATTGACCCTCCAACTTGGCTTGTTCTTCCTCCCTAAGGATTTTCTTGTGAATCTTCATTATGAGTGTGAGGGGAAGCTCATCTCTGAACTCGACATATTTTGGTACGGCATATGGCTTGACCTTGTCCTTGAGGAACTCGATTATCTCATCTTCAGTTACTTTGCCTCTGAACTCAGGTTCGAGCTGGATGAAAGCTTTGACACGTTCACTCCCAGGTCTCTCAGGATCTGGTACGCCAATAACACCAGCCACCTCAACAGCTGGATGTTCATGGAGGATGTCATCAATGACACGACTGTACACCTTGTTACCTCCGACATTGATCATGTCCTTGATTCTGTCCACCACTGTGAAGTAGCCGTCCCCATCCATCTGAACCATGTCTCCCATCCTCAACCAGCCACCCTCCTCGAGACCTGAACCTGCGGTCGGCCAATATCCCGCCATGATCTGTGGGCCTCTCACCCAGAGCTCACCAGGATCTCCAACAGGAGGTTCCTCCCCGGTTTCCGGGTCGACGACTTTAATCTCTGTGTCAGGCACGGGAACTCCAACTCCTCTTTTGACCTGTTTCATGAATCCTGTCACTTTCGAGAAGGCTGAGATGTTTACAGTAGTCCCTGCTGTAGTTTCTGTCGCGCCATATCCCTCGCCCATCGGAACCCCGGATATCTTCTCAAATTCCTCGGCAAGCTCTGGTGGTAGCGCTGCTGCGGCTGAGTAGTAGAAGATCTGTCCTTTCTTCAATGGCATATCACAGAATGCGATATAGTGGGCTGGTACTGCAAAGACAATGGCAGGTCGATACTCATTGATGACCTCTACAATCTTCATCATGTCGCGAGGGTCCATCAGGAATATCTTGAGCCCCCACGAGATACTTGCATGTATTGCCCAGTGTCCATAACTGTGGAATATTGGCACACAGATCGCTGTCGCCCCTTTCCCAACGATGCCCACTTTTAGTGGATCCATCATCCAGTGTACTGTCTGGACGACATTGGATGTGAGATTGAAGTGAGTGAGCATGGTCCCCTTTGGAACTCCTGTAGTGCCCCCGGTGAAGGGTAGTAGTGCGATGTCCGTCTTTGGGTCGATCTCGATCTCCTCGGTATGAGGTTCATGATCTGCTATCAGGTCATCCATGAGGTAGTATCCTGGCTCTGTTATCTCCTCTATTTGAGGGGCTTCATAGTCTGGAAAGAGCTTGGTAGGTGCGTAGATGACAGTCTTTACATTTGTGTCTGGTTTTACCTCATTCACACGGGGAATTCGTCTATAGGAACAGACAACAAACTCTGTGTTACTCTCCTTGAGCTCGTGCTTCAAGTCATCAGCCTTATGAAGAATGCTCAATGGGACATGGATGGCTCCAATCTTCATGCAAGCATAGTCTACAATAATGAACTCAGGGCAGGATGGAAGAACTGTGGCAACAGCAGTGCCTTTACTGACACCAAGATCAACGAGTGCTGAAGCCAGACGGTCAACTTTGTCCTTCAACTGCGGATAGGTGATCTCCTCATCCGCATAGACACACGCTATCACGTCTCGGTATTCTCGGGCTGAATCTTCTAGGAACTTGTAGACATTGATCTCAGGATATGGTTCCATAGAGTGCTTCAGTTTGTACGGACCCAGGAAGTAGGCTTTAAGCCAGGGCTTGTCTTGATAACTCACCGTAATCACCTATGCCTTAGACATTGGTCCTCAATAAATCTGGTCAATGAGCCACTCGAGACCCAGCTCAGTCAGTTTCTCCTTGGTCGGCTTTCCATCCTGATCCCAGCCACGAAACTCATAGTAGCTGTCGAGAATCGGGTCTAGATTAACAACAAGTCCCTTTGCTGGTCCCTCGGGCATTGGGTCCTTTAGGAGTCGTGGCGGAAGAGTATCATCAGCTCGAGTTGCCCCTTCTCGAATGTTGTAGACCTTCTCCATGTTGTAGATTCTCTCTCCAGTCCTTCTGAAGTCCTCAGCTGTGTATTCGATTCCCATCAGGTTGGATAACAGAACAGCCCAGTCTTCGGCGGTCATAACTATGCCCATGAACTTACAGGCTCCGACAGCATCAAAGATCTGAAAAGCATCCTCGAAGTCCTTCAGGATTACTGACTTCTCTGGTATCTCTTTCTGTGGGTCACCAACATCCGCATCATCCACAACCATGAATGGCATCGATAGGAAGGCTGGTCCCTCTATCCATGCTGTAATGTGGTCTCCACCACGGTTTGCTGTGGCATAGGCCAGGCCTGTTATCTTCGCAGCTCGGCTGTCATATGCTGGAAGCTCCAATCCCTTCACATTCATTGCAAAGTGCTCTGAACCTTGTCCGAACTTCTCTGCCATTCTCTTTGTACCAAGTGCCAGGATGTCACCAAATCCCTCCCGCATAGCTATCTTTGGAACGATGTCGACAATGATGTCCTTGTCGCCAAATCTGAACTCTAAACCACCAGTTTCTTCTTTGGTGACGATTCCTTTCTCAAAGCACTCCATCACAAAAGCCACTGAAGTTCCTGCTGAAATCACATCGAGACCATAGTCATTACAAAGGAAGTGCGCCATGGAGATTGCTTCAAGATCATCGACTCCACATATGCTGCCAAACGCACCGATGGTCTCGTATTCCGGTCCCTCTCCTCTGATCCTGCCTCCTTTGATGTCGGATACTCGTCCACAAGCAATCGGGCAGGCAAAACAGGGCTTTCGTTCAACAAGAATGGTGTCGTTCAAAGCAGTGCCATTGATGTTCTCGGCACCCTCGAAGATTCCGGTCTGAAAGTTTCGAGTGGGTAGTCCTCCCACTACTTGACACAGGTCCACCATTGTGGCTGTTCCATAGACCTCGAGGGTCATCTTGAGCATACTCTGGTTTACCCAGTCAAACCTCTTCTTGGCCTCAGTTCGGTACTCCTCGGGATTGGCGACAGGGATTTGTGCCTTACCATAGGACACCACGGCCTTCAGGTTCTTCGAGCCCATCACGGTTCCAAGACCGCACCGACCTGCTGCACGACCGTAATAAACATCATCGCAGTCGTTCATGATCGCAGCATAGAGTACACCGTTCTCTCCAGCAGGACCAATACACGATACATTGTGCTTTGGTCCGTGTTTTTCCTTCAGAATCTTCGTTGTTTCTGAGGTGGTCTTCCCCCAGATTTCTGAAGCATCATAGAGCTCTGCTTTTCCATCTTCGGTGAGAAGGTAGACAGGTTTCGGTGAAACTCCTTCAAAGATGATGCCATCAAACCCCGACCGCTTGAAGTCCTTTGCCCAGAATCCTGCAGAGTTCGCCTGGCCCCAGAAACCAGTCAGGGGTGATTTAGCCACAACACTGTATCTCCCTGCGCTTGGAGAGGGCGTTCCTGTCAACGGTCCAGTCATGAAGATCAATTTGTTCTCCGGACCGAGAGGGTCGATTCCTGGATTGGTCTCTCTAATCAGATAGTATGTTGCAAGACCTGCACCACCCAGATATTTCCTCAGTACTTCGTCGTCTGGAAACTCTTCTGTTATAGTCCCGTCGGTGAGGTTGACACGCAGAAGCTTTCTCATATATCCCTTTAGCATATCGAACTCAATCCAGTTGATGTAAGACTTTGTTAATCGTAGAACTCGGTATCTATTGTTGTGGCACTGACTACCAACTCTTTGGCAGCCTCTGTAGCACGTAGTACCTTGGGCATGTCACCAGTGACTCTTGCCTGTCCTGAGAGTAATGCTCGAATCGGGTCCAATTCTTTCTTCAGAATCTTTTCCCAGACATCAATTCTCGCTGAATAGACGAACTCAACCTCAAAAGGTTCGCCAGTGGGAGTATCTCCCTTCTCAAGCATCTTGTATTTTTCACCCTCTTTCAGAATGGCACATCCGGTGCATTTCCCTTTGTGAAGGCCTACCCACATCAAGATCTGCTTCTTGAGCCCTTCGTGTGGGTCTACTTGAAAGATGAAGTCACCAGTCCACCAGTCTGCAGCCTTTGCATAGTTCTCGTTGGAGTTGACAGCATCTATGTAGAGTTCAGCCCATTCTGGAGATGCAAATTTCACCATGTCTTTCACCTCAGTGTTTTACCTTATCAAGAACCAATATCTTCGGCAGAGCCAAGAGCTTGCCATATGCTCTTCCCTTGAATCTGAGTTTTCTCTTTCCGAAACGGTTCTTCTTCATCATCATGTGAGTAACAGAATATTGTCCATTACAGAAGAACATCAGATCCTCAGGATCTGCGATCAGCTCGAGATCACACTCGTCTAGAGCATCCTTAGATACTGTATAGTTGCCGCCTTCAGCAATGAGATTGATCCACAGAATCTCATCTTCTTCGACGTGAAGTCCGATGTTAATTCTGCCTTCGAAAGAGTCCAATCTTTTTGTGTTCTTTGGGTTCTCTCTCTTGTCGGCAATTATCCCATCGATTACGGACTTTATAGTCAGAAATAATGTGTCCTTCTGAGCGTCATCCATTGTTCTCAC
Source organism: Candidatus Thorarchaeota archaeon (assembly GCA_048882045.1). Taxonomy (GTDB): domain Archaea; phylum Asgardarchaeota; class Thorarchaeia; order Thorarchaeales; family Thorarchaeaceae; genus SMTZ1-45. The sequence goes on from JBHLRZ010000050.1 coordinate 7,799, forward strand.
GTTTCAACTGACATTTGTGAACGCCCATTTCAATATTGTCTTTGACGGATACATTGATTCAGTAGCAAGAACCATAGACGCTTCTCCACAGGCGAACCTCGATACAGCTCCTATGTTTCTCTCTCTCTTTGATGAGCTTTTCTGATTTAGGATCTGCATACCTTTCTTCCTGCGTAGGCATATCGGACCACATAGCATAGGACATACACACTACCGTATATCAGGTTCACTCGGTCGACGCGAGCTATCTTCAGGTACATATCTGTCAAACGAAATACCAAGCATATTGCCCCATCAGTCCGTGCAATTACAGGTTATGATTTCAATTAAAGAACAGTTTCGATTAAATAACACTCTGGCCTCCCGAAAAATGCTCGAAATGATAGAATAATTGACAACAATGTTAAATGGAAAGTGAGCGTATTCTAACAAACTGTTGCGAGGGAGAATTCTAACCTCTGTGACATTGAATTCGAGTAACTAACAACCTAGACGTAAGCATCGACCACGTTCGTCGCAACGAGGAGAGTTTCCTATGTTGAGGAATAGTCGAGTTTGTCTACTTGTTGTTACATTTGGTTTCATGTTGATCTTGATTGGTACCGCGTCTATCGTTACTCCCGTTGTCGATGTCAATAGAGTGTTTCAATCTCCGAGAGAAAATATCTTAGGTCCAGAGATAGATCCTGTGATTCTCGCTTCTCACACTTCACATGACCCAATCCGTATCGAAGGTGACGCTGACTTTGCCGCACAGGCTTCTGCAGAGGGGTGGCCTGGTACTGGAATAGAAGTAAATCCCTATGTGATTGAAGGACTCAGGATTGAAATCACAAGCGCCAATCAGAATGGTATTTTGATCCTTGATACAACTGTTCACTTCGAGATTAGAAATTGCTACTTCACAGGTGCACATGGCACAGACGAATATGGAGCTGTCAGTGGCATCCATCTTCTTCATGCTTCAAATGGGTATATTTTTGGTAATCTCTTCGTAGATAATGGAGTAGGCATTGGATTAGGTGTTGTAGATCCTGATATTTCTGGGCTTGAGTCCAACATGAACCGCATCGAGGAGAACAATTTCACCAACAGCGGCATAGGTATTGCAGTCTTCTGGTCCTCAAACAACGAGTTATTGGGAAACTGGTTTAGAGAGAGTGAAATCTTCCTCTGGAATGCCTTTGATAACGTTATAGACTCCAACATTGGCGCTCCTGGATGGATTTCACTTCTTGGCTCTTCAATGAACACTATCAATGGAAATGATCTTGGCATGGGAGGTCAAATTACAGTCTTACAAATCGACTCTCCATATATAGTAGGCTCCGATGACAATACAATTACGAACAATGTGGTTTCAGGGATTGATCTTTATGAGTCGGATTACAACCTAGTTGATACAAATACTATCTCTCTAGGTAATGATGGAATTTACATCTCTAGATGTATAGGCACAACAATCACGAACAACAAAGTATTCCTCTGCAACTCGGGAATACGGGTCGATGAATCTGGACGGACAGTCATCTCCAACAATGGGATTATGAATAACGGCCAAGGTCTTGTCCTATATGGCAGTCGAGACACTGATGTCAATGGAAACGGGTTCATCCATAATGATGTAAATGCTGAGGTGGCTGGTTCACTTGGTGGCGAGGTCCTTCATAACAACTACTGGTTTGATTATACAGGGGTCGATGCCAATGATGATGGCATCGGGGACACTCCTTATGTTGGTGTGGGTTTTGAAGACCTGACTCCCCTGATTCGACACAGCTACTATCGCATGGAAATCACAATTGATGGTGATCTTGATTTCGAAACACAAGCACTAGCAGAAGGATGGTCCGGTGATGGATCGAGCAGTCACCCTTACATCATCGAAAACTACTGGATATCTGCTGAAGATTATGGTCATGGCATCAGTATAAAGAATCTCTTTTCCTCAGAGTTTGTTATTCGCAATTGCTACCTAATATCTGGTATTTATGGAGTCTATCTAGATGAAGTAGAAACTGTTGCGCATGTGGAGGACTGCACTTTCTTCCTTAATGAATATGGAATCTATGGGAAGACCCTGATGAATAACGAGGGTTATACGTACATCATGAGGAGTGATTTCTACTACAACAATATCGCAGTGTACCAATCCATGAGAGGCGCTGGAATCTACGAAAATAATTTCGTCGAAAGTGTTGCTGGTGTTTACATAGAATGGACAATGCTACCTGTGGACCTTGTTCAAAATGTATTCTCAGAGATTCAGGGAAACGCAATCCATCTCTATGAATCAATTGTCAACGAAATTAGGGAGAACCAAATCTCTTCCTTGGAAGGGTATGGTATTCTCTTGGATGCTTGCGAAAAGGCTTATGGTTCAGCCATCCTAGGTAACTTCGTGCTGAATAGCCAATATGGTATCTATCTAACTCAAGGAGCAGGTAGTTTAGAAACTCGAGATTTTTGGGTAGCAAATAACATGTTTAGGGGTGTCATTGCCGATGCTGTCGACGATGGTCTTGGAAATATCTTTGAAACCAATGTGTTTTGGAGCTATAGTGGAACTGACGATAATCAAGACGGTATCGGTGACACATCTTACATCCTAGAAGGAACAGCAGGCAATCAAGATTCATACCCATTAATGGGGTTGTGGTGGCAAACTCCTCCATCTGACCAAATGATTGACCTCGGGCAGTCATTTGAGTACGACCTTGACTTCGAGCCTTATGTACTTTATATTGGACCCTCTTTCGAGGAGTACTTTTGGACAGGTCAGGTCTGGTCCATAAGTGATACTGAACATTTTATGATTGACAGTCAAGGCACCATCACTAATATCGCACCGCTCTCTGGAGGAATCTATCCTCTCGAGGTGACTGTCAGGGGTGGTGGCGTACTGAGAGGAGAATTTACACTGACTGTCATTGCTCCAAACACTCCTCCTGTGGCTGCAGATGATGCCTACGAAACAAACGAGGATGAGATACTGATAGTTCCAGCTCCTGGCATACTGCTTAATGATGATGATGTGGATTACGATCCGCTTGAGATATACTACACAATACCCGCCCTGATAGGTGGGCTCTCTGTCAATCCAGATGGCTCTTTCACTTACGAACCTGCTCCAGATTGGTTTGGAGAGGAATCCTTCACGTATGTGCTATTTGATGGAACCGATTACAGTAACGAGGCAACTGTGACAATCACTGTCTTACCAGTGAACGATCTTCCTGTTGCAGTAGATGATGCTTATTCAGTTGATGAGGACAATCAGCTGGTCGTTTCCATGCCTGGAGTCTTGCTGAATGACTTTGATGTAGATGGAGATCCCTTCGCAGGAATCTCGATTGTCATTGGCCCCTCCAATGGTGCGCTTGAACTCTTTGCAGATGGGTCTTTCGTATATACCCCCGGTCCAGATTTCTCTGGAATTGATATGTTCACCTATATTGTATCTGAAACTGGTGGTGGTCCAACTAGCAATATAGCCACAGTAACCATCACAGTGAACCCGGTGAATGATGCTCCTGTAGCAGATGCTGGAGGTTCTTATTTTGCTGATGAAGGGTCATCGATAACATTTGATGCATCCAGTTCCAGTGATGCAGACGGAGATCAACTACAGTTTCGATGGGACTTTGATGGTGATGGGAATTGGGATACAGAGTGGAGTACTGATCCCACAGCATCATACACTTGGGAGGATGACTTTGTTGGTGCAGTTACAGTGAATGTCACTGATGGCGAATTCTTCATCATAGCATCTGCAACTGTGACTGTCTACAATGTTGCCCCCTCTGTTGATGCAGGTGAAGATCAGACAATCAATGAAGGTGATAGTATTGACTTTAGTGGATCCTTCACGGATTTGGGGATTCTCGATACTCATTCGATAGTTTGGGACTTTGGTGATGGTTCACCAGTTGCTGCAGAAACTCTCTCGCCTTCCCATGTGTTTTCAGACCCTGGAGTCTATCTCGTCACTCTGACAGTGACAGATGATGATGAAGGCGTTGGTGTCGATTCATTAACTATAACAGTTCTTGACTTGACTCCACCAATGACTACTGCGAGCTTAGACAGACTTCCTGATTTTGCTGGTTGGTACCATTCAGGTGTCATCGTTACACTAGAATTTACAGATACAGGATCTGGTGTGGCAACAACTGCCTACAGATATGAGGGAATTCCGTGGACTGAGTACACTGGACCGTTCATTTTTTCGCTAGAGGGAGGAAAGATACTAGAATTCAATTCAACTGACTTTGCTGGAAATGTGGAATTAACAAAAACTCTGGAGATTCTGATTGATAAGATGGCTCCTGTACCTACTATTTCTCTGGATGGGGTTTTGGGTGAAGATAATTGGTACATCTCAGATGTAACAGTGACATATTCTGTAGCGGATGGGGATTCTGGAGTGGGGTGGTGTTATTTCGTGTTCTACAATGCTCAGGGAACTGAGTGGAATCTTGAAGAAACCTACTATGATGGATTAGCTAGTGCTGAATTCATCCTTACAACTTCTCTAGAAAGCGGAGAACTATGGGCTTGGATGAATGTTTCTGATGTTGCAGGAAACTGGGTTATTGATGAATTAGTTTTCAAGGTCGATAAGACCCCTCCTGAAACTTTGATGACAATCGAATCCTCTCAATGGGGAATGGAAGATTCGGGCATTATCTGGACTAAATATCCAGTCACTCTATGTTTTGACTGGGAGTTCTCTTCGGATGCCACATCCGGATTTGCATTGGTTGATGACACTGTTCATCCAAATCTCTATGGTGTGATGTACCGAATTGACGGTGGAGAATGGGTCTATCTGAATGAGGAACAGATCAATCCATGGCTGATTGGTGATCCCTGGATGTTATACCCAGAGTTTCAAGGCCGAATTCCATTAACCACAATGAACTCAGAAGGACTCCACATCATTCAATGGTCCTCAATAGATGTCGCTGGTAATGTCGAGCCAATTCATGAGGTCACCTTTGGAATAGATATGACCATTCCTAATGTGATTCCGACAATCAGTGGTTCACAAAACGAAGGTTGGTTCAGTACAGATGTCAACGTGAAATTCTCTGCCACAGATTCACTGTCTGGACTGGTTGA
>JBHLRZ010000050.1:13022-16992 GCA_048882045.1 Candidatus Thorarchaeota archaeon
TGGATATACGACAATGCAGGACCTCCGGGTTCTGGAAACGTATGGACTGAGGAACTCTACATTCAGATTGACAAGACCGCTCCTGAAACAACTATCTTCACAGAACGTGTTCCCGAAGGAGTAGAAGTGACGTTCTCTGCAACAGATGTAGGGTCTGGATTGAGAGATTCAACCTATTATAGTATTGATGACATGACAACATGGGCACAATATACTGGAACATTCACACTGACAGCTGGTGGAATTGTCAACATATACTACTACTCGGTGGATATCGCCAGAAACAACGAACCTGTCAAGATGGAGTCCGTTGTTGTAGATATCCAACCGCCTGAAACTATAATCACACTAGATGGAAACATATGGAACGGTTGGTATTCAGCTGATGTGATAGTGACTCTATCCGTGACAGATGAGGGTATAGGAGTTGCGACGACTGAATACAGTTTTGATGGTGTTAGTTGGACAACATACACAGTTCCGTTCACTATCTCTACAGAGGGAGTACATACGATCTACTATAACTCTACAGACTACGTCGGGAATGTTGAGTTGACCAAGACACAGGAGATAAGAATCGACAAGACAATACCAGTGCCTACAATTTCTCTGGTCGGGACACTCGGCAACTATGAGTGGTTCACCTCAGACGTCACAGTTGTGTTCTCAATGACAGACACATTGTCAGGAGTCGGAGAGAGTCATTTCCTCCTTAATGATGCTCAAGGGTCTTGGAATGAATATCACGAATACGAGTACTATGGTGCTGGAAGTGTTGATCTATTGCTCACAGTTTCCATCGAGAGCGGAGAGATTTGGGCATACCTGAACACTTCTGATGTTGCTGGAAATTGGGTCCTTGCTGAAAAAGTCTTCAAAATCGACAAGACACCACCTGATACTACGATAGGCTGGAGTGGTATTCCTAGTTCTTCCATTGATGGATGGTTTGGAGATCCTGTTGAAATTGTTTTGTCCGCCATAGACGACCTGTCTGGTGTGGCAATGACTGAGTACAGTTTCGACCTAATCACTTGGCACGTCTATTCTGAAAGCTTCTTCCTCGACACAGATGGTGAACATACTGTCTACTTCAGGTCTACAGACGTTGCTGGAAATGTGGAAGAAACAGACCATATCTTGCCATTCAAGGTTGATCTGACCCATCCAGAATGTACAATTGAGTTAGCTGGAATAATGGGCGATAACGGTTGGTATGTGTCCGATGTCACCGTGACGATAACACTCACGGACGTATTGTCTGGAATCGATGAGGTCTATGTCCAGTTCAGCTCCGTCTATCCAGAGTGGAACGAGCTGTTCATCTATCACTTCTCAGGCGAACAGAGTGTCGAGATCATTCATACACTATCTCTCGAAAGTAAATCGATTTCGATTTCCGTGCTGCATGTTGATATTGCTGGTAACGACGATCAAATAGGAACGCATGTATTCATTGACAAGACTGCACCTGAAACAGGTCTGAGTTATGTCCAGATTCCTGGAGTTGGATCGGTTGTGACTCTCACTGTCTCTGACACAACGTCAGGGGTAGCGAGTATCCTGCACAGTTTCGATGGTGTAGACTGGCAAGTCTATGATACTCCTTTCACACTTAGCAGTGGAGGAATAGTAGATGTGCACTTTTATGCTGTTGATCAAGCTGGAAATGTGGAATCCGTCAATGTCGCACCTGTGGAGGTTGATGTCGAACCACCTGTGACCACCTACTCCCTCGATGGTACCATAGGACTAGGGGGTTGGTACACTTCACATGTCATAGTGGCCTTGTCTGCCACCGATGACATAATGGGTGTCGATTTCATTGCATACAGCTTCGATAATGTTGTCTGGTTTGATTACACATCTCCTTTCACAGTTTCTAATGAAGGACTAACTAATGTCTACTTCAACGCAACAGACAAAGTTGGAAACATGGAATCGACGCAGGTAATTGAAATCTACATTGACAAGACCGCTCCTACAACCAGTCTCATCATTGGAACACCTTCATTTGGATTTGATCCAACCTATGTGTCCACGACCACTGAGTTCGCCCTTGACGCAACAGACACACCCTCTGATGTCAACAGAATTGAGTATCGCATAGACTTGGGAGAATGGATCCAATATGTGACGCCGTTCACCATACCAAATATTGGTGCGCACACAATCTCCTATCGCAGCTTCGACATGGCTGGCAATGAGGGAACTACACTGTCCCTCTCAATTGTAGTCAATGCAGCAGGAATCTTCTATAGTGGTGATACATCAGGGAACTACTCAGATCCCATCATCTTGGAAGCTCAGCTTCTTGATCTTGCAACCCAGCTCCCACTTGAGGGTATGACTGTCACCTTTGTCTTAGGAACGCAGACTGTTTCATCAGTGACTGGACCGGATGGCTTTGCAAGTTCTCTGATCATCCTTGACCAACCTGCAGGAGACTATCCACTGACTGTCTTATTCGAATCAGATGACATGTATATGGGCACCTCAGTCGAGGTTACTTTTGTTCTTGAGAAGGAGCAGGCGACTGCTAGCTACACGGGCTCTACAGTCGTTTCAAGTCTTCTTGAAACAATCGAACTAAGAGCGACGGTCTTTGACGATGATGACGGTCACTGGGGCGACATGACCTATATCTACGTCACCTTCACAATCTACTCGAATGAGATGGACATCAATAGCCCCATTCTTGTGGATGGTCCGTACGTCGTAGGAATCACGAATGTTGATGGTGTGGGTGTGGCTCTGACCGACATAGTCAACCTCCCCGTAGGAACGTACCTCATTGTTGTCAGTTTCGAAGCCGACCACAACATCTACTACCAGGGTCCTGACTCGGACACGGTTTCACTCACTATATACGAACCGTCTGGTGACTTTGTGACTGGTGGCGGATGGATTTGGGACTCAAGTGGACACAAAGGTCACTTTGGTTTTGTCGTCAAGTACAAATCTGACGGAACTCTGAAGGGCTGCTTCATCTACATCTACAGAGATGGCGACTGGCTAGTCATCATCAAAAGTACTGAATGGATAGGTCTGGCAATAGTTGACAACCATGCTTACTTTGAGGCAGAGGTGTCCATCATGCAGTTCAACTTCAGAACGTTTGAGTATCTCTGGAGTGTGCATAGCCATACCATCAAAGTAGATGCATGGGACAATGACTGTATTGGTGAAGACGATGTATTCCAAATGCAAGTCTATGACGAAAATGGACTGCTATGGCATGAGGCTGGCTTCAATCCATATGGCTATCTAGAGGGAGGAAACGTCAAGATTCACCGTAGAGATGATTGATCTACCTGGAGTCTTTCACTGACCTCCAAAAGTACACGTAAAGCTATAGAACAATGCCTCGTGCTAAGGTTTATATCACCACAGACATCAATATCGATATCAATAGTGATATCAATACCGACTGAAGGAGGTGAAACGACAAAAAATGAGACATCATAGACACTGGAGTAGACGGACATCTCGTGTACCAAAGGGCTACCTCAGATATCGAGTTCTGAAACTGTTGAGTGAGAAGCCTATGTCTGGTGCAGAACTCATACGAGAGATTGAAGAGAAGACAAACAAACGCTGGCGCCCAAGTCCAGGATCAGTCTATCCTCTCCTGTCATGGCTCCTAGATTCTGGATATACGAAGGAAGTCAATGACTCTGAGGCTGGAGTCAGGAGATACATCCTGACTGAAGCAGGACAGGAGTACATCAAGGAACATGAAGAGAACATGGAAGACCAGAGTACAAGATTTGTTGGACCAAATTTCCAATGGTTCGACTGGCCAACACCAGTACCCGAAGCAGCCAATGAGTTGGTTGAGAGCTGGTACAAAATGCGAAAGGCAGGATTTGCACTGCTCAAGAATCTGAGCAGCGAATACTCTGAATCTGTTGTGGCTGAAGCCAAAAAGTTGGTAGACGAGTTTACTGAGAAGATTACTAGTCTTTCA
>JBHLRZ010000051.1:0-16132 GCA_048882045.1 Candidatus Thorarchaeota archaeon
ATCATCATCTTGGACAATCTGACTGGTGCACTGAATCTCACAGGTGCTCCTGGATCAAAAGGAAGACAAAGAGAACTATTCAGCGCACTCGAAGTACTACGAGAAACTGCGAACAAGTTCAATTCACACGTATTGATCACTGACCATTCGTCAAAGAATTGGAACACTAATGAGTATGCTCCAATTGGTGGAAATGTACTTGCCCATGCAGTGGATAATGTTGTTCGTATCGATCGTCTACGTGAAGGAGACAATCTGATCAGAATTCAGGTTGAACGATGGATTACTCCAGAAAAACCTCCTGGTATCATTGTGAGGGTTGATTCGAAAGGAATCCGTTTGATGAGGTGAGTCGGTTGGGAGTGAAGGGTTGGGGAGATGATGTAGTACCCTGGTCGTGGACAGACCTGAGTGAGATTAGTCCTGGAACGATAGCTATCGATGTTCCAAATTATTTGACGAGACGTCTCTCTGTGATCAAATCATCAAAACCACCGCCTGACGGGCGAATACCATTAATGCATGTAGGTACGTTCTTCAGCCTGATTAGGGCGACTTTGAGTAATCAAATTCTTCCAGTTTTATTGTATGATGGGCCGCCTGAATCACGAAAGCGTGAACCTAATCCAGAACTAGTCAAGCAAGCTGCGGATTTGTATAGAGAGTTCACTCTGGATAGAGACCCCTATAATGAAGAGATTTCGAGTGTGCTATGGAAGAGCGATGCGCTCAGAATGTATTTTGCCTCGGAGCACCTGAAGGCACTAGGGAGTGTAGTTGGAGTACCATCCATAACTGCCCCCTCAGAGTCTGAGATGTTGGGAGCAGCACTATGTCGAGATGAAGTAGTAGACACTGTAGTTTCCAATGACGTTGACACACTTCTCTTTGGCAGTCCACATGTTACAAAGCAGCTTCAATCATCAAATGGACGGATCCTCAGAGTCAAGCTGACTGATTTGGAATCACATATCGGTCTTGATCTGGAGTTAGTGAGAGACCTCGCAATCCTGTGTGGTTGTGATTTTCACAAGGAGGGAGTAAAAGGGATAGGTCCCCGGAAAGGTGCAATTCTTCTTCAAAGACATGGTGGTCTCGTAGAAGTCCTGAAATCCAAAGGACTCACATATTCACAAAGGGAGGAGTACGTGAGAGCACGAGAGGTTTTTGATGAACCAACCTATCTGTCGACTGATACTTATAGGTTCACACTTAATCCACCTATTGTTCCAAAACTTGTTAGAATACTCACTCCGGTCATGGCGGAGGATGCTGTCGAGAACCTGGTCCAGAAGATGGTTCGCCTGTGGAAAGGATTTGGAAATCACCAATCTACTTTGGAACAGTGGTTATAATCAGACCCACGGGTCGATCCATCCATCTCTGTCTGCTCTATATAGTCTGTTGAACACTGTCATCTTGTAGGTCTGATTGGCGAGGACACTTGATATGAACCAGTCTGTGGCTTCTGAAACAAAAACCTCACGAAGCATTGATCTGACCGTTGTGACAGCATCTGCTGGAAGGCGAAGATACGCTATCATGTTACTTGAGCCATCATTGAGAACTCGTGCAAATGGTAGCTTCGATACCATCCAGTCCTTTACCCGTTTATGAATCTCTTGAGTCCTGAACATACCTCCAACGATTAGACCAACTGGTAGTCCACAGTATTCCAGAGTAGGGAGATACAGAAGTCGCAATACCTTGCTGTCAAACAAACGCTTCAAATATCGACGGGAAGTCACTTGATTGTATCCTAGTTGTTCAAACAACCATCTTCTCGAATTTCGAAGTCCACTGAATACATGGAGTATTCCAAGAAGGTCTAATTCCATTGGACTCAAATGAGGTGTTTCTTGAACCAGTAAGTTTGTGGTCCTATACAACCATTTCGAATTTTCTTTGATTGTGGTTGCTTTGAGTGGGTTGGTTTCATAGGCAGAGGTCATGTCCCACAATCCTTCTCTATCGTCAAAGAGGTTCAACCTCATCGATAGAATTTCAGAATCAACTGTCAGTTGGAGAGATCTGTAAGGGAGTATGTCATCAGCTGGTCCATCCGAACTGATTGGTTCAAGATGAACAGTGCATCCACTATAGATGTCATTCATCTGCATTGTCAACCGTTCGATTAGACCCTCACTCTTCACAGCTGGTTTCTGCGTTTCTGTCAGTATGTATCGATATCTTAGTCCAAGAGCTGCGGGAGAGATGAGATAGTGTTCGCTGAGGAGATATCCCAATCGGACAAGGGTGTAGTTTGCCATCCGTTGTTTAAGACCAACCTCTTTGACCAGGTCGGATGCACTTGGACGTCCAGGCTGTTCAGATGTTCGTAAGAATCCGCAAAGTTTGATCAGAGGCGTATAACCCATGATGTTGACTTCATGTCTTATGTTCTTGAGGAGGTACTCGTGTTTGTAGCTTGTTGGACCTGCGGGATGTAAAGAATAGATGTTCCACTCAGTAAATAACTGGTTTTGAGTTCTCAATGTTTGAATCTCATGCTCAAGAGCCAATCTATTCAGTTTCATCTTTGCACTTTGTTTGTCAACTTCCTTCTCAAGCCGCTGTACCTCATCCTCGTAGTCTGAGATGACCTTTGGATCACCATCTCCGTCCTTTCGTGCCTGTGAGAATTGTTTTCGTGATTCCCAGAGATTATCTTCTGATTTCTTGTGATTTTCAATCGTATCTCGCCAAGAGTCCAACTTCACGGATAACGAATCCTGGCCAGAGAAAGAGTCCTTACCAAGGAACTCCTCGATATTCATCTTTGCTGTCATCATGGCCTCTTCTATGTCATCATCATCTCCAGAAACTAGTACATTTGAGACCTCCTTTAGTTGGTTCAATTTGTATTCATTAGTCTTCAATGTCCAAACTGGCAGAAGCCACCTGACTGTATTTCCAGTCTGTTGTGCAATGATATTGACAGTATACATCGCTGCAGCAAGTGAATCCATACCCTCAGGAATTACTGGCCATCTGAAAGCTGCAGGTATCTCATCAAACGCTATCCTACTCAGCACATACGACAAGGACGACGCTTCCAAATCAGTCAAATTCCCCGGAAGAAGAGACTCTACCTCTTGACGAAGATTATTACCTGTTGGCGAGAGATCATTCTTGTTGACTCGCACAAACTCAGTCACTGCACTCTGTCCAAGAACAGAATTGATCGTATCAGCACCCATTGGTACTTCAGGAAGAGGTTTTAGGTCTAGTTTCTTTTCGAAGAGGGTCTCAGAGAGTTTCCTTTTACTAATCTTCCAGGAAGACGAGTCCTCTAGAATTTTGTGCAGAATCTTCCTGTCTTCGACTCTTCTTCCCTTTCTCAGCCATTCACTCGATATTGGTGATCTAAGACCCATGGTCATCACTGATTCTAGATTGCCCACTTATTACTTCGTATAGAGATTTTACGACCTTATTAGTCCACATCAGGATAAAATATCATGAGGCATAATCAGTTAGTTCTGGAGTTTAAGTCTTCAATTCCAGACTACTCTGGAATCACTCTTCAAGATACCCTTTCAGAGAGTCTTTGGGATACAGCTAAAGCAGAGGACCTTCACATCCTGCTCAGAGAACCTGCTCTACTTGAACTGGCTAGAAGACGGGAACCTGGAGTTCTTTCCTACTGTGACAAGCTCCTTGTCAGTGATGATCAGGAGAAGTGGTTCACTGCTCTCAAGATTTTGGAAGCCCTCAATACATACGATGCTGCCCAGAGGTTACTTGTTGTTTGTGGATATTCTGGAACAGGAGACCGTTGTGTCGTCATGCATGTTCTGGCTCGAATATTGACCTCGTCCCATAGGGAGGGTTTCAGGAGAATCCTTCGGTCGATAGTTACCCCTGGAGTCCTAGATGTTTCAGGATGGTCTCCGACAGCCCTTTCAGTCTTGAAAGCTGTATGCATGGAGAAGAAGATTGATGTCGAAACATGTTTCTTCTCACTTTCGCAGTCATTCAAGACACCAACAAAAGACACCGATGATGTATCTTCAGTGCAAATTCGACACCAGAGAAGACGCAAAAGAGGTGTATGAGAGCCCGCTGCTCTACAACAAGCAATACTATCACTTCTTGGTTTAGTTGCATTTTCATCAAACTCTAGTTCTACATTTATTCTTGTCATACTCCTTGTCACCTCCTTACACCATACTTGAGAGCTTTCTTGTCCCATTGTAATGTAGGACGAAAAATGGAAGAGAAAAGGAGATGCAGTAATGCAGACTGAAGTAGTACTTCATCTATTGGCAACGAACTTCATCTTCTCGGTGAAGATTGCGCCTCTAGTTGTGTTTGTAGCTACGTTGATCCGCTCAGCATTGCTCCTGACAGGACGGAAAAGGGCACTCTTGTCATGGACGAGGAACACAGCGCTGTCTTTGGCAACGATTATCTTCCTACCTGGAATGATAGTACATACCAGTGTTAGGTTTGCGGTTTGCTCTTTGCTTGGAATCGACTTGGAAGGCGTCGGAGCAGCAAGTACATACGCCGAGCTGAATCTGTTTCTGAAGGTGGACCGTCCACCAAGAGTAGCAGTGCTGGTTTCAGCCCTGTACCTAAGCACGGTAGCATCTGTGTTCATTGGATTCTCCCTTCTCTTCCTACCCGTGGTGCTGCTGGCAGGAGCCCCGGTGGTTCTCCTCTGTTGGTACATAGCCCTCTGTGTCCTGTTCAACAGTTCCTTGAAGGGAGGCGATTTCTCGCTACTCGGGGTGGCTCTCCAGAAGCACCCGGGAAGGGGAGTAACAGAGCTCATCTTGGCTCTGGCGGTCCTCATCGTCTTCTATACCTATGTAGGGGTTGGCATATAATGAACAACAAGTCCAGGGTCGGATCCGAATCACACCCAATTTTGAGTCTCACAGGTCGTCTCTCTTGCCGATCCCCCTTTCTAGACCTGTATTCCGCAGAGGACCGACCCTTTGGACACCCTAAGGAGGAGCACCAATGAAACGCATGCTCATAGTACTTGTTCTCGCCCTGATTCTTTTGGCGACACCTGTGAAGACCACAGAACCTCAATCATTCGGAAACAGAATGCCACTTCAGTACGGTCTCGATACTCCAGCAGCGAATCCGGGTGTGTACATTGATGCTGCACCCTATGTTGTTCTGGAGATGGCGGGAGGAGGAATTGCGCCACATGGCACTGACTGGTCACAGTTGCTCAACGGATCTGGTATCATGAGCCAGGTAATGGATATAAGCGATGTGATCAGCAACCCTGACTCAATGGCTAGAGTGAGTGTGGTTTTGGTCGATGCAAGTCTTGGATCTGGAGATGGTGCCTTAGTTTCTCAGGAGTTGATTGACTTGCTCATTCGAGAGGACATGAGCCTCATCCTTACAGGCAGATCATCTTGGATTCTTCACAGATTAAGAGACGCTAGTCCACCGTCTCTGGCTGCTTCTGCGACCACGGTACTACTTGAAGCTGCAGAATTCGCAGGAGTAGCTTTTATGATAAATCCAAATACTTTGGCAGTTGGAGCATCACTTACTACAGAAACCGCTATCATGATACCAGTAGACGAGATACAGACAGAACTGGGGAGGATTGTCGACCTGACTGGTGCGGCTCCATCTAGTGTCGCATCGTTGCGTTATGACTCATATCCACTGGATGTCTTTCTCTTTGCTCCAGAGGATCCAACACAGCTAACAGCAACAGGCAAGGGTCTCTTGGAGAACATCATTGCATACACTACAGCACTGCGAGAATCAGGTATAGCTAATACTTTGGCAGGTCGACAGGCTGGCTCAGGGTCTCTTCTCGAGGGAGGTTTCAGTTACCCACATGAACCCACGGTTGCGTCAACATACTATGCAGTCCACTCAGTCAAATCACTCTTGACAGGGTCAGAATGGAACACATGGGTAGCAGACAATGACGAATTAGTCCTGAGTGTGCTGGAGTCACTCCTGGTTGACTTTGGTACAGAGTCCGGGTTCAGGACATCGTTGACAGAAGGGATCATAAATTGCATGAGTACAGCTCAGGGTCTCTGGCTGATCACAACCATGGATCTGAACTCGCAGTTCATGGTCTCCGAAGTTGTTTCATATATAGAGTCCAGACAGGACATAGAAGGTGGTTTTGAAAACGATATCTCGACTACCTTCCATGCTACTGAGGCACTCCATGCAGCAGGTCAGCTTGGGAACATTGATACAACTACTCTTGAAACCTGGCTTCGGTCATTGGTCATCGATGGTAGTAAGACCTCAAATCCAGATCTTTGGGGTGCGATTAGCTACAATCCCACTAGCCTTTCACCTACCAATGACTATGCGATCAAGTACTTGCGGTCTCTCGAGTTTCTTGGGAAGGCACATCCAGACCCGGACAAGTTGACAAGTTGGATAGTTACACGTACTGCGAACGGTGATGGGTCGTTTCGAAACTCCCAGAACCCTGATGAGGAGTATGTCACTGGTACATCGTCTGCCTTGTCTTCTATGCAGATTCTTGGAACGTTGAGTACCAGCAACAGGACGACAGGGCTTACCTGGTTTTCCACAAACCAACTGAACTCAGGAGGGTTTGGAATGAAGCAGAAAGTTTCTGACCTCGTAGCTAAGACCAGAGAGTCCTCCAGGGTCGCTTTGAGTCTGAACCTCATGGGCGAAACAGGCGGGAGCTTAGCCACTGGTCTTCTTTCATATATAGATTCAATCCGTACTGGTGTTGGCTTCGAAGGGATGGACCTGCTTCCATCACTGATGTGGTCCAGTTGGATGCTAAGCATCAACAGACTCGTTCATTCCTCCGGAACTGTGGACACGGACCTTGTAGAGGCATATCTGGAAGGATTCGAAACCCAATGGCGACAATATCCCTCTTGGGGTAATCTAACTGCTCTCAACGCTCCTGAGTATCTGATCACTCAATATAGGACAAAGAGTGTCTGGACTCAGTTCTTTGGCGCACTTGCTATGGAGTCCTTGGGACTGGATTTCTCACCCAATATTGTGTCAGAGATGATACTGTACTTGTCGCAAGCACAATACATGACCGGACACTTTCGACCAACATCTCTCATGGGTACTCCCCATGTCCAACATTCAGTAGCTGCAATAGAGACCCTGTTCATGCTGGATGAACTCGACACTATTCCTTATAGACCAGCTCTAGAATCTGCTATGTTGTCAGAGTATTCATCTGGTTCGTGGGAATCCACTGGTTGGTTCCTCGAGCCTTTTGCAGGATGTCAGGAGGCAATCGACTTCCTCACCACTCGAGCTGCACTTCGTCTTAGCATAGTGACACCAACAATGGCTAGTGAGATTGCAGCAACTGTTCAAGCTCGTATTCAATATACAGACCTCTTTGCACTGAGTTTTTCAGTTGCAACACTTTCTCTCCTTAACACATCGTCATTCTCCGTTAGTCTCGAGTCGATTGATCGTTCTCAGGTTCTCAGTGCATTGAGGTCTTCCTCTATCGCAAGCTCTTGGTACAATTCAACGATTCCGCGACAACCAGTCATTACTGAAAGTGTTTTGAGGATGGTATCGATTCTAGGACTCCGTCCGAGTTCCTTGGATATTGTTGGTTCTACTTTGACAGCCAGTACTGGAGCGACAGTTTCTCTAGGATCGGACCTCACTTTGGATGTAACGATTGGTTCACCTGGGTCAAGTCATTCAGTGATGATACACGCATTCGATCAATGGATACTCTTTGAAAACGTTCTTGACACTGATTCTCTCTCTATACCTGTTCCAACATCAGAAACCTTTCTTGGTCCAGAGGAAGTCTATGCTATTGTGTCTGATTGGGGGGCATCAAGAGCTTTCGATTCATTAAGCGTTATTGTAGAAGGCACATTGACAGGGTCTTTCATTCTTGGTTCATCAACAGTAAAAATTGGGGAAAACATCAATGGATCAATAGATTGGACACTCAATGGAGCGGATGCTGGGGATTCACATGTAACAATAAGGCTGGGAAATCCTCCCGTCTTCAACGAGTGGTCATATGATGAGACTGCACCCTTCACCTTTTCTGTGCCTACTTCTGGGTTTGACGCAGGGATCTATAATCTCACTGTCACGGTTGAGAAACCGTTCTGTACAGACCTTGTTGTAGTTGAGGAGGTGACCCTAACCGAGCCCAATCCCACATACATCTCGTCTCTGTCTGCATTGAATAGTGAAGTGGAGCAGGTCTTGTCAATTGATTGGACTCTACATTTTGTAGATAATTCGACCCAAATCGCAGGGCAGCAGTTGTCTATCACAATAACTGACTCCCTCAATGCAGTCGTATTCTCGGATTTTGGGGTCTCACGGATAGGTGGAAGTACATTCTCATGGATTCCATCAGCCCGGGGAACCTACACCTTTGATCTTGTGTTTCTCGGAAATCAGTCTCTTGAGGGAAGTCAGACCAATGGTTCCATAATCATAACAGAGACCCCTATACTTGCAATTACGGTGCCAAGTGGTGCAGTTGCACCAACAGCAGAGAGCCTTGTTGTTGCAGTCTCTGATAGCTCATCCGTGCCAATTGGAAGTGTGACGGTACACTGTCATGTGAGTCTGGATGGGACAGTCATTTTCGATGCAGACCAAGTGACTCTTCCAGATGGGACTATATCACTAGTCTTGGACCTGAACACACCAGGTCAACTTGTGCTCACTGCAACTATTGTACCCCAGAATTGGCTTCTCGGAGCCTCATCACAGGAGAGTGCAGTAGTTTTTGGTTCCACTTTTCTGACGATATCCATTCCGGGACAGCCGGTGGAACAAGGTAGTACAATTGGAGTCGTGATAACACTGTTTGATTGGAGTGGATTGCCCTTGCCAGGGTCGGATATCGTTGTTATGGTGACTTGGGACAACGGTACTCTCTATCAGTCACACTTTGAAACGACAGACGGATTTGGCATGTGTACGATTGCTCAAGACTTCATAGAGGTTGGTAACTTCGTGATGAACGCCACCTATTCAGGAAACGGTCTGAATATCTCAGCAACTGACTCTGTAACGCAAACAGTCTTTGTCACACCCAATGTGATACTAATCCACGGTCCGAGTTGTATCGTTGGGGATACATTTGAGATGCAAGTAGCTCTAATTGATCCACTTGGTAACTACATTGCAGGGAGGACTGTTTCTATTTCAATAGAGCAACAAAGTTCAACGGTTTTTGATATTCAGGTAGTCTCCATCGATGGGTTACTCACCGTGGAGTGGAGTCCCTCCCAAGGTGGACTAGCGTCTATAACAGTCCTTCATATAGGAGACCTCCATCACCAAGCAAATAGCACCACGTCCGTCACCTCGATTCTGGAGTATGTCACCTCAGATTTCTGGCTCGACCCTTCTCAGGTCGACCTATTTGACTCTACAACTCTGATATACAACCTCACAAGTGGACTACGCGTGGGAATAACCATCCATTTTGAGGTTCTAGGTATGGACTTGGTGCCTGTATGGAGTCAGAATGTAATAACAGATGCATCTGGAATTGCTGCTGCAGTCTATGATGCTGTCCATAGTCATGGTGTGCTGAGGGTAAACGCTCGCCCCATTGATGATGAGTTCCTGATAGGAGGTGATAGACAGGAACTTCTTATTGTAATAACAGACTGCGTTGTTGATACTGGATTAGAACCTACTCCTCCAGCAGTAGATGGCCAAACAAACATCGCGATTCATGTGACCGACGAGCTTGGCTTATTGATTGATGGACTCACTCTAACGGTTTCTATGTATGATCCCTATAACGAGCAGGTCAAGCTTGGATACTTCACCATGTCGATTTCAGTCATCACAGTTGATGGCATAGCGGTGGTTGCATTTACTCCAGAGATGGTTGGTCTATACACTCTTGTAGTTTCATCTTCAGGTGCGACCTCAATCCATAGCTTCACTGAAACAGACTATCATACTGTCTACTCTGGAACGCACCTTCAGACCATGGTTTCGACACATGAGCTCGAAGTCGGAGATGTTCTCGATGTGGTAGCAGTTCTCACTGATCATGATGGGAATCCATTGGCTGGAAGAAATCTGACATTGACAGTTGACGGACCTGGAGCGAGCTTCATTGGTCCACTTGAGCTAGTGACTGATGCTACTGGGCAAATAATGTGGAGTTCATCACTAGATAATGAGGGCCTCTGGATCCTCGACATCGTCTTCACAGGACTTGGAGTCTACTTGCCTGTAGACTCCACTGATGACATTAACGTTCGATATGCTACGGTGGTTGAACTCGACCTCATCCACACAGGAGAGATTGTTGCAGGTGTTTCATCAGCTTCGCTCTCACTACTTTTGAGAGATTCTGGGGGTACACCTCTTGAAGGCTTTACGATCCACTGGGAGGCTTTTCACGAAATCCTTGGTCTGGTCCTTGCTGGTGACATCATCCAGATAGGTACTGACCCAATTGCTCTGAACCTCTCACTTGATTCAATGGGCAACTACACAATAATTGCCTCCTTTACTGGTACAAGTCACTATCATCCATCAAACGCAGCACGCCAACTATGGGTGATGGGAACAACAGAGGTTGTTGCAGATATTCCGAGCTCTGTCGACAGGTCATTTGATGAATCGATTCCCATAACCTTCATTGATGAGGTAGGTACTTTGCTCCCATTGACTGACCTAGATATACTGATAGAACTACTAGGTCCTCACGGAATGGTCAATCTCAGCGAACACTTTGACTGGAATAGTCCCTCCGTAGATTTCACGACTTCAGGACTCCCTGTTGGTGCATACACTCTCAATATCACAGTGAGTCATACTGATCTTAGAGTTGGATGTGTCATAATCAACGATTTCGATGTGATAAGCAACACAAGTCTAGAGATGACTGATGCAAGTCTGACAGGCAACATATCGGAATCTCATTCTTTCACAATTCTCCTCAGAGATTCGATTAGCGAACTGATAAATGATGTCACAGTCTGGGTTAGCGTGTACAACCCATCAGGGAGGGAGATATTTGGTAGTCCGTTGACCAGCCGGACCTCCGTAGAGGTAGGAAGTATGGTTTCTTGGACACCTACCCTGATTGGAGAATATCGGGTTTTCCTAGAGTTCGAAGGAGACGTCTTCCTGAACTCTTCTACACTAGAGGTGTTGATCCTTGTCAGACATCAAAGCAGCATCTCGCTGGATGCACTCCAACTAATAGAATTTGGTAGCATTATTCCCGTGACAATAACTCTCAGAGGAGCTCTTGGTACACTCGCTGGGATGTCAGTCGTGCTCACTGTGTTTACGGAGGGTGTTGTTCAAAGTTCGGAGACCTTGACCACTGACAGTAGAGGAGTTGCAAGTTTCAACCTTGTAAGCCTTCTCTCTGGAACTCATGTCATTCGAGCATACTTCAATGGGTCAGGCACTCAGGCACCCTGTACGTCGGAGTTTAATGTGACTGTCACACCTCTTGTGGTGTTTTCGATTGATCCATTATCTGAGATGTATGTTGGTCATTATTGTACGATGAATCTGAGCATCAGCGTTCTGGGAACCAGTTCTGATTGGGCAGGAACAGTCAATGCATGGTTGTATGATCCCGAAGGTCAAACAGTAGCAGACTGGTCTTTTACCATAGGGATTCATTCCATTGAAACCCTCGGATTCAATGCACAGAAAATTGGTACATACATACTTAATGTCACCCTGAGCGGCCTTCCCATAATTGTAACTCATGACTATCCTATGTCAGTGGTGGTTGTGAATGAAGTTCTCCAGATTGACCTAGAAGCTGGCTCAACACCATTACTAGGTGGATTTGGAATAATTACAATCATTGGAGTTGTATTGAGGAAGAAAATGAAGGGAATAGTTGAGTCACTACCTGGTGAGTGGACAGATTAGTCATCATCGTCTATTGATTTAAGACGAACCTGATCAAGCAGTCCAGATACATCATCATCCCAAGAGCCATCTTCCTTCCTGAGTCTAGAATACAGATTATTCCGATAACCTGCATATGCAGTAATTGGTAAGACATCTAATGAAATCTCAATTTTCTTGGCTGC
Source organism: Candidatus Thorarchaeota archaeon (assembly GCA_048882045.1). GTDB lineage: Archaea > Asgardarchaeota > Thorarchaeia > Thorarchaeales > Thorarchaeaceae > SMTZ1-45. Next base: position 12,039 of record JBHLRZ010000051.1, read on the forward strand.
GTCAGTCAAGTTTTTTGCGAAAGTATAATGTTCGTCTTCTGGCACTCTTGCTATAACAACGCACGATTGTCCTTTTTCTGTAATTCCAACTTGACAACTAGGAGCAAACTTCAGGAATGCGCGAGAGAGTGAACATATAGTAGAAGGTGGTCCGTGTGCTTGGATACAAAGGGATTTCAATTTCTCAGGAATGAGGAAGTAATTCAAATTGAAAATACCATGATTCAACATTTCATTCAGTTCCTGTTCAATTACGGAATTACTCAAACCATAATACTTGGCATAATGTCCAATTTCCAAATCAGAGAGGTACATCCCCCAAGATATCAGATCGAGAGCTTTTGCTCCATCCTTAGTGACTCTGTAGAAACTCGTGGCCCTAGGTTTGTCAAATTCGTTCATCAATTGTCTTAGACTACGAGATTTTTCTAGCGAATTGAGGATGAGGTTCTGTTTGATTTTCCATTTCCTCTTTTTCTCATTATACAATCGAAGATTGAACGTACCTGTTTCCCAATCAATCAATCGGACTTGTGGGATGATCCTAGTCACACGCTCCAATGACGAGGAAGGCATCAACATAACCTGAACATACTTGGGATTGTCGATGTCATATCCTAAACGACCAGTCCATTCCAAATGCTTGTGTGGCCAGCGATGTGCTGAACCAGAGTAAATCACTGGCTGTAATCCGATCGACTTTTTATTAACAAAACCTCTGATATATAGAGTGTGATTCACCATAGCAAATCTATCACTCCATGAAGCCCTGGATTTCTTTGCTTCCTCCCTTGATACAGGTAGTTCAGTTACAATCCGACCACTATTCTGAAGTTCAATCGCATATCTCACAACCCGTCCTCTCCAGGAGGGACTGAGCTCATAGAGCTTGTTTCTCACTAAATTCCACAAGTCCATTTCAACAGCTTCAGCTCGTGGTCTTTGCGATAGTTCAAGTTGCCCTTTCTCAGCCAGTTGCATTATCTTGGCATATTTCGGTGGAGTAACATTATCAAGCAAACAACGTGAGTGGATTCTAATCAGAGCTCTAAATACTCCAACAGACCTATACTTTATCACAAAATCGATTGGATCTTCATCAGGTATCTTCGCTGATTCCAGCCAAGCAAAAAAGGCCATAATTTGTGTTCTTGTTGCGTGTGGAAATGATTTGGGCACTATTTGATCGAGTGTTTCTTCCAATGTTTCTTTGATGGTTATTTCATCGAGTTCAACGCCCTCAATCAATCTCGTTAACGAACTCCACGTAACTGACTTGTCCTGCAAAACATCGAAAACATCACTATCCTCAATGGTTCCATAGATAATCTCATTATGAACATTCCAGTCACTTTCCATTAACAAGATCGGAACTTCATAGGGATTGATTAATCCAATGTGGAGTAAAGCCAAAGTATCCTTTTCCACTATTGTAAGAAGCCTTTTCGATTCATCCTTCAACTCTTGAACAGAAAAGAAAGATTTAGTCCCTGATTTCATTACATGTCTTAACCAACCCTCAGAACTAGGTGGATACATCTTCAAGTGACTTGTCTTGTCGATAGAGTATTCCATTTCAGCAACTATTATTGGTTTGAGATAAATCTGATAACTGGAAACAGCTTGAGGAATGCTCTTCATTCGAGTAACAATTTGATAGCTGTATAGTTCTCCACCAGAAGAAGAGATTGTTACCCCATCGTCTAATACGATTTCAGGTCCATCAGATTTGAAATAGACCTTTCCATCCTGTATATATCTAGATTCATGATACACTCTGACAAGTAATCCGGTTGATTCTCTATTGGAGTGGGATGACATCAAGCTATGAACGGTTGCGGGTCTTATTTACTCTACGAAAAATAGTCGGTTCATAAAAAGAAAAAGATGGTAGTCGGATACGGCTGAATAAATATCCGTACCGACTAATCTTTCTTTACCAGGGTTCAACAGGATCTTGATCCGGACTTGAATTTACAAAAAACTCAAAGGGATTTTCTAGATCAAGAGTTTCATAAAACCGGTCAGTACTATTGTTGTTGTTATTCATGGTTATCATGATTCTATCTGCTGTATACCAGAGAATTTTCGTATGTCACGAAATGCATGTTGACGAGTGAAAAGCGACGACTTTCAACATTGAAAGTGAAAATGCGCAAAAATCCGAGTTGTCTTTATTAGGGAGCGCTCCGGAACAGATTAGGATTGAATATAATATATCAAATACATATGTGAGTCTAAGGCCGCTTAAGAGCGTTTTAGAGCGGTTTGTTAAATAACTCCTCCATTGGACGGTGAATTTGGTGAAGTGGGGAATGGTTGGTTGAAAAGATTGCGTTTAACTTACCTGTGTTAATCTTTCGATGCTAAGTTCTAACGCCAATCTTTCTTAGTGGTGTTTATCAATAGTTGAACTGAGTTGGTTTGTAGGGGCATTAGTATGGTAGGTGGAAAAGAGCGCGTAATGTACGTCGATGCGTGTCCATGTCATCGTCGCTTCGAGGACGAACAGCTCTGCATCAATGAAGACCCAATCAAGGTGATTGTCACATTTGACATTAACAAGGACCTGATGATGAGCGAGATTGTTACTGAGTCATTCACAAGGGGGAAGGAGAAGGATGACCTCTGTTTCTGTTTGATATACCTCGATGAGGAGGAGGACAGGTACTACTGTCTATCACAAGACAGACGTATCCAGGTACAGGGTAACGAGGTTTCAGGGGAGGAAATGCAGAGGGCGCTGGAGATGCTAGTTCCGGAGAACAGTCAATATGAACCGGACCTGTGCAACGAGTGTCTTTACAATGTCCTAGTTTCCATGAAGGAGAACAGGAAAGCGTCGTGTTCCGTGTAACAAGTGAGTTCGACCTTTTTACTGAGATTGTTAGAGGAGCAGGGTCTTCGTGTTTCAAATATTAGAAGCTCATTCATCAAATTGATTTATTAGAAAGGTGTGTATCGGTGGAAACAATAGGGTTGGCAGTTATGGCGAAAGTAAGATTTACCGTCAAAGTTACTCCGTCAAAAGAGAGGGATATCAATTGCAACTGTCCTGGAATCTGTGTGGGATGTGGCACTGAAACTGGACTAAGATCCTATGACTCACAAGTGTACAAGAAGAAGCCACCAATGACGCTAAGTGGTGGTATGCAAATTACCAGAGCAAATGGGAACTATAGACTATGTGGAGATTGCAAGGAACAAGCTGTAAGTAACTATACTAAAACTATCAAAACGAGACGAAACATAAGGATTATTCTGTTGCTTCTTGGTGTAGCATTGATTCCTATCTCATTTATTGTGATGATGTTCCTATTCCCAAACTTCTTGTTCATGCCAGCGATTGGCTATACATATCTGCTGGTATATTGGGGAGTGATGATGGCTCTTATCCTGTTTGTGTTTGGGCTTGCTGGTTCGATAAATCGGTCAAGGGAAGAGATGCAAGAACGAGTGGAGAGGTATCCCTTCAAGGCGTATGTGGATGTAACAATAGATGGCACAATGCTTCTTTCAAATGAAACTTATGCCGAGAAGTTCCGAGGATTGAATCCAAGCCTGTTGGTCAAGATCAAACCGGGATTGAAAACACCTGGAATAACACCAGATGCGGCCATCTTTTACATGATGTTTGTTATCCTCTTCATCTTCATACTCATAGGAACCATGTTCATGTTCTTCTAAACAGAACAAGAAAGACCTGCTGAAGAAATGATTCAAATAGTACTCATCAATCCAGTTGAGTTCAAGTATCAGGAGACGCATCATGAAAGAGTTTGATTCGATTGTGACTGAGGCTTTTGCAAAAGAAAAGAAGTACATTCCCTACGAGTTTCTGAGAGATGGAGAGAGTGTTGACAACCCATTCCTTGGTATAAGTGAGAATGACTATCGTACAATCATAACAAGAATGATGTACTTTGTTCTTAATTGTATGGGCTACACTAGTCAGTAATGTCTGGTTGATTAAGATGAACCATGGTGTCCACAATGATAGAGAAGACAACAATTCGATGAGGTTGATTAGACGTCATCAAAGATAGATTGCTTGATGTTTGTGATTTTGTCACCTTTCATTATCAGACTTCGGA
>JBHLRZ010000052.1:0-16083 GCA_048882045.1 Candidatus Thorarchaeota archaeon
GCATCGTTTCTTTTCTTAAGAAACTGTTATCACAATCTATAACTTTCGAAGAACATAAATCCTTCTGAAGAACTGAACAAAGGTTAATGAACGCGAAAAACTTGTTCGTTGTGGGATGGGTAGTCACAGCCATAGCTGCGGCATTTCTGATTTATGAGTACTATACACTGATGCCGTACTTCTTCATAGTTGGACTTGCTGGGGCGGCCTTCGTAGGACTATGGCGGGCTAATCGAATGAAGACTCGCGACTTAGTCGTTTTGGTCTTGGTGTCAATATTTGTTGCATTCATTGATGAGTATGCGCACACATCAAGTGGAGTCCTGGTGTACTTCGATCTCAATACTCCATCGCTTCTGACAGTTATGGGATGGAGCCTCTTCTTACTGGTCATACTTTCTGTCACGGAGTATCTGAGTAGAACGCCTGTGATGAAGCAACTAGCCAGATTCGATCAACCTGTAGTCAAAACCCTACCAGCATTGATTGCCATATTTGCCACCGTCGTTCTTGTCTGGGCACAGGGATATTTGGGAGTCTTTGATGCCTTACTCACAGGAGTATATGTCTCTCTGGGACTGGTCAGTCTCTACTACTCGCAGCTGCGAACTCTTGGTTGGAACCTCTCGATTCTGATCAGCAGTGTAGCGATTGGAGGAGCGATGGAGTTCCTGGGAGGACTGGATGGGATGTGGTGGTACTTCTATCTCGAACCAATGGCCTGGTTCATGGTGTTCACTTGGGCACTTAGAACATGGACAATATTCACCCTATGTTCATTCGTAGGTGTGAAGTTCAAGGAGGTCCTATAGCTAGCTATCCAGATCAACGAACGATTTAATACAAACCTCATAACATCATTAGAATAAATCGGGGGAATTTCAGTGGACCGAAATTCGACAAAACAAATGGAGTTAGGTCTAGAGAATGGACCGTACTATGCTATTGCTGTGTCCGATTTACACCTTGGATATGACAAGGCGGACAAAGAAGCATTCAGAGTTTTTCTCCGCAACATGAAAGACATTCGAGTGGATCATCTACTCCTCGTTGGGGACGTTTTGGACATGTGGAGGAGAGACAACAAGGGTCTGATTGAGGACAACATGGACATTCTAGTGATGCTTCGCGACCTCAAGAAGAATGAGCAAGTTGGTACAATTCACTATGTGATTGGAAATCATGATTTCAGTATTGAACTTATGACAGATGAGTTTGGTATTCTTTCAGATCTATTTACCTTTTACCCAGGAACCTCAAGCAATCGAGTGTGGGTGGAATTACCATTACCTGAGGAGGGAAATAAGCTGGCAGATAAGAGTTTCAAATTCATGCATGGTCATCAGCTGAGTGCAGGTTTGGCCGATCCGATAATTCCAATGTATGATGGAATCTGTACTGCATTATGCAGACAGGGTGATTTAGGAGGGAGGATTACTAGTTTCCTCTGGGATTTGAGATATTCACTTCCATTAATTTTCCTGATCATGGCTGTTGTGGCATATCTGTATCTGGAGCTTATCTGGCCCATCTTGCTTGGTCTTCTGGCAATAGGTTCCTTTGTAGCAATCTATGGGATTGGAAAGAGACGCAAAGGAAGAGAGGATTTGAGTTTCAATGAACAAGTCTACGAACTCCTTGAAGCCTTGCCTTTGAGGACGAGAAAAAGAACAATGGACTACCTGAAAGCACCACCACACAAGAGAGGCGAATTCAAGGAAATAAGCGCCCGCGACATAGACAAGGCATACAAAGCTGTCAAACATAAAATCGACAAAATTGAACGAGAGTCAGCTCATGAGGTCATAAATGAAGTTTTGAAAACACTCCCAAGTGATGGAGAGTTTGAGAAGGTTCTTACTATTCTCGGTCCAAATGATCAACGTGTCATAGGACATACTCATGAAGCAGACCCCGTTGAAAATCCAACTAATCTCGGATGCTGGGTGAAAGGCCATCCATACCACTATCTCGTCATCAACTACGGAGGACATCATGATCTGATGGTCTGGCGTTGGAAAGAAATTTCTCGTTGGCGACGGGTTGTGCGAAGACTACGAAGACAGAAAGTCCGGGAAGGATATTCTCGAGTGATACAGATTGTTCAAACTAAGTAGAATAGAGAAAAATGCCGTTTGTGAATTGGGATGGTGAGTAATGTGGGAACTAAAACTATAGAGAAGAAGAGATCAGAAGAAATTGGAAAGAACAAAGATAGGATTCAGACAGAATTTCTCCTTCGAGAACATGAGTATTTTGCAGAGTCCTTTGTCAATAATGAGGAAGTTGGGGAGAAGCGGGTCAATTTTCTAATTACTATTGTACTAGCTATCTTGGCTGCTTTAGTGGGTCTAGTTAGTGTTGAGAGTACGATCATAGACCTTAGCATTGTTCTTATGGTGGGCATCTTCGTCTTGTTTGGACTGTTGTTGTTGAGTTATGTGACACTACTACGAATTATCTACAGGAACAAGCGTACCGACGACTGGAAATATAGACTTGATACGGTGCGAGAGCAGTTCAGAACCCTAGACAAACGCTTGGAAGACTATTATCCATTTGGTCGTAAGATTCAGCGGCGAACTGGTTTCAGAGAATTTGGCACGGGAGGATTAGTAGAGTTCACTATGACCATCATCACTATCCTCTTCATTGCTTTAGTGGAATTCATCTTAGCGAACATATTCCTTATGCTCGACATGTTTCTGTCAATACAAATGACTGGAGCATTGATAATTGGTTTTCTTGGATCTTTTTCGGCGTCATGGTATGGTTTACGACGCTATGTTAGTAGCAAGTATGAAGAAAGAAAGGAACAGATGTTTGAATGGAGAATATTCTGGTCAGATGATGAAGAAAGACCATGGAAAGAGGATTGCTCTCAATATATAGATAACATCTTGTCACAGGCTGAGGTGGAAAAACGAACTGATTACTATATCAACTTAGGAAAACAGGATATAGGATTGAAAATAACCTGTCAGATAAAGAAGGAACAGCTTCTATGTATGCTTGAATTGAAGCAGTGTCTTGGAAAGAAACAGGAGTACGAAGAGTGGTTGAAACCTGTGTCCCTGAATCTTAAAACTAATATAGAAGATGGGGAAAAGAATGTCAGTAGTGAAGTAATAAAGGGTTTAGAGGAAATTCTGAATTCGTTGGATTCAAAGAATCCTAAGGAGAAGCCTTTGTTTAAACTAATTAGAGAGTGTATTCACCAAATTCTAATTGGAAAATTCCAGATAGTTACGATAACCAAGGAACGCAAAAGAGTACGCGCTTATCTCGACCAAGAATTGAGATCATGGCAATTTCAATTGAGTTATTCCAAACAACCTGAAACAGTAATACTTGAATCGACAGCTGGAACTCTCTTCGACTCTTCAAAAGAACCCAAAAGATTCAGAACAGTATGCGTAGAGAGTGAAAATGTTGAAGAGGTCAGAGAGTTTAGAAACTCTCACATGAATGATGAATTTAAGAGTAATGTCAGCTATCCGAGGTATTTACATCAACTATGGGAAGACATACAACTTAAGTAACTCATCAGATCTTGGTCATGCATGGCACATCCAGGAGTCATGAGAGGAAAGGATGGAAGGGCACCCCACATCCATCTGAAGGAAGACGAGGTTGCGAGATACGTTCTTCTTCCAGGATCACCTGAACGCGCAAGACTCACTGCATCCATGTTCGATGAGTCTGAGGAGAAGGCGTTTCACAGGGAGTTCCTCTCATTCACGGGTAAGTATCAGGGAGTTGACGTAACAGTGATGTCCACTGGCATGGGTGTATTTTCAGCAGTGACAGCTGTAGAAGAACTTGCGGACATCGGTGCTGACACATTCATTCGGATTGGTTCTTGTGCAACATATCAGAAGGAAATCAACCTCGGTGACAACATCATTGCAACTGGTTGTATTCGCGATGAGGGGTGCACTCTGGAGTTTGCACCTCTGGCTTTTCCTGCTGTACCCAATCTGGACGTAATGATGACCCTCATCGAGTCAGCCAAGAGGATAGGAGCGACATATCACACAGGAATTGTGAGGACATGCGAGAACTTCTATACCAGAGACCGTTCCCTCCCACTCAACGAACAATATGCTAGACTCGGTGCAGTCGCACTTGAGATGGAGTTGTCTGCAATCCTTATGGCTTCCATAGACCTTGGCAAGAGAGCAGGAGGGATTCTCACGGTTGGCTCGAACCTCGTCACAACTGAGAACCGATACAAGGGACAACGAGTCGAAGAATTCGATAGGGGAGAGATGAACATGATCAAGATTGCACTCGAAAGTATCAAGGCGCTTCATTCCAGGGACAACAAATAAGCTCAGAGGTCTTTCAGTAGACCATCCGGATCATCGAAAGCACCCATTCTTAAAGGAGCATCACCATGAAGACAGTAGTGAGTATGTGTTATGAACATCTCACGTGCTACTGAGCATTTCTTGCAGAGACAATCTCGTTCCTCAGAGATTCGTGAACTCTGACCGCTATGGCAGAATTGAAGTCCCAGATTTTCTAAAGAGGACTCTTTTGACACATCCCATCCAAGACTTCTGTAGTGTGCTTGAGATTCCTCGATTGCACGAATGAACGTTGAACATTCATGACATTGACACATGGCTGATCTCTGACGCATAGCAGCATTCCATTCTGCAGGTTTCATTCCCATAGCCCGCTCAAACCGTTCCATCCTGTGACCTCGATGATATGTGTTCTAATTCAGAGTTTATGTCTTGCGTCACGGTTCCTGAGTATGTATTTATATATCATGGAACAAGTAACCTAAATACTTATATATTGTAATACGTAACACAAATACAAGCAAGCCGAAAGCGTTGGAGAACAATGCTGGGGTTTGGAGGATGTGAAACACAATGGCTGAACATCATAAGAAACACAGGCTTTCCGAAAGGAGAGGTAGCGGGCTCAGAACTCTGAAGTCCCTTTACCTGGAACACACAACGGGAAGTGAGTTGCAATAAAGGAGGAAAAGTAAATGGCACTAGCAAAAAGCAAGCAGGCAAAGAGAATCAAGACCAAGAGGATTCAGTCAACTGAAGCCTTGGCCTATGCATATCTCTACAGACGTTGATCATTATAACTCACAGCCATTGTGTGCTCTTGGATCATGAGGATGTGACCGCGTACGGCTCCGCGGTCACCCTCAAACTTGTTTTGGAATTTTAATACAATAGAGTTTGAGAGAATAGAGTGGAGGAGCATGTCCACCACCCTATCCGAATTCGACCAGAGGATAGTTACCTATCATATCGCGTATGATAGGCTGCAGACATGCCTGTACGGTTCTTCTGAGTTGGGAGTCTTCTCCATTTTTTGATGGATCCTTTCTCACTTGCCATTTCAGCACACCTTTACGTAAGTACTCTTGTTGAAAGAATATTATTTCACAGGCTATGGCGACTTCGGAAAAGAGGCCGATTGATGAAAGCAGAGTCCGATTTCCGAAGTCATGATTTAGGAAAACGGATTACATGAATCTCCGCATCATCTGTTCAATCAGATTGTCGATGTTTTCCAAGTTCACATTGTTCTCAGCCATGATATGACTGATACGGGTTCTTCGAGAGATATCATCCAGGTCATCCAAGCTTGTTAGCGCACCGAGTCGCCTACCAAACCTGTACAACATCTGTTCTTCCTCCTCCAAATCAAGGAACCTCTGCAGAATTGATATCATCTTCCCCTTGTCATCCGGTAGCTGCCCCTTCAAGTCTGCGAAGAGGTTCAAGATGTGATCGCTGACGAGATAGCTCGAAACATCTTCCAGATGCTCAATGAAAGTCAAAAGTTCCTTGACAATCTCAATGTCATTGCAACGGTCGAATTCTCCAGAGATCATTAGTTCGTACAGTGGTGCTCTGACTGGGAATGCTAGGGGACGAAGACGGATGAAGTCAGGATCAATCTGATTCAAAGCATCTGCAGATTCGATGGCATGTTCTTGTGACAGACTCATTCCACCGAGTCCGGGCATGAAGTATTCGGATACTTCCATTCCAGCCTTCTTCACTTTCAGACCAGCCAGAACATGAATCTTTTTTGATGCGCCTTTCCTAACCATCTTCAAAACATTATCTGAACCAGACTCCAATCCAACATGGATTCTTGATAGTCCAGATTCAGAGAACGAGGTCAAGTCGTCCACGCTCATTTTGTTGATAGTGGAAGACCGCGAGTAAGAGGTGATACGCTCAATATTCGGAAACTTTTCTCCAAGATGATTGAGTATCTGAATCAAGTCTTTTGGTCCAATCACCAAAGCATCAGAGTCCTGAAGAAAAACAGACTTCATTCCAAGACTGGTCCAGCGCATTGCAGAGTCATATGCTAGAGGTTCTTCGATGACAAAATCATTCTGAGGAGACTCAAGAAAAGCAACATATTCGGCAATGTAGTCAATGTCTCGAAGTACATGTTCCAGAGGACGAACTGAAAACTCGGCATCCTTGTATACTGGACAGAAAAGGCAGCGATTCCATTCACAGTTTCGCGTCACGCGAACCAAGAGACTTGAAGCTTCACTTGGTGGTCTTATCGGACCCATTTCATAGCGATATTCGAACAAACGACATGACCTCCAGTCAATATCCTGCTTCACGAATCATATCATCAAGCATTGTTTCTGCATAATACTTGAACTTCTTGTTGGAGTATGACACCAATGTTGTCGTGGATTTGACGAAGGTTTGACAACGAATATGCCGTGCAATCTCCTCAGCCTGATGGAGGTCATCTACAACAAACTCAGCGAAGATGACAGGATCTGTTGCTGATACGGTAGGGTCCCACAACTCTAGTGGATATTCCGCTTTTAGCCACTTGACAACTTCGTTCAAAGTGGTTTCGTCCTCGTTCAACTCTAAACGCACGTAGAAGTTTACAAGACCACCTGCCGCTGTGTCAGGCCTGGTAGAGAAGATTACACCTCCATCTTCCATAAGTTCCCGGATTCCCCGTCTAACTGTCTTAGCAGCAAGTCCTGCTTCTTGAGCAATTTCAGAAATCAGAGCGCGGGGATTCTTCTGAAGAACAGCAAGTATTCTGAGGTGAAGATTGGCAAGGTCAACCTTTCGTCCCATGCGCCAAAGGATTGTATGAAGCTCAACATCTTGTACCGTTGACGGATGACGGAGGAATTTTCTAAGGTCGGACAACATAGAAGATCCAATATATTGTCCCCAGAGGAGATATGCTCCACCCACTGCGCTTGCGAGTAGGCTGATATGACCAACCATTTCATTTTCGCCCATGTACTTCAGGAATTCATCTATATCCTCAGTCCCATCGGTTATGACTAGAGCCATGAAATATTCTGCATTGATCATAGCAGCATCAAGGGAAATGGCAAATCTCGATATTGCTCCGCTGTCAAGTAAAGCTGAAACCCTATTCTTCACAGCATTGGCACTTAGCCCAGTCTTCTTTGATAGGTTTTCATAGCTGACTCTGCAGTTTTTCGAAATTTCTGTCAATATCATTTTGTCAACAGGATCCAATACTGTGCCCACCTGTTTCTAACCATCAAACATCTTCTTGTTAGTATTTTCCTTTCCTGTTGAGGATACAGGGACTTCACAAGAATTCAGACAGTCGCTTGTTTTGCCATACAATATTCCGTTTCTCATTTGCGATCTTTTCAGCAGCCTCGATGTACATCCTCAGGGTATCGATATGTGATCGTAGTTCGGCAACACTGCTATTATGACCCAATTTGAAAGAAGAGGGACCTATTCTTCGACCTTTCCTAAAAGCGGCATAGAAACAGGCTTCGATTCCCTTTGCTCCCATAGTCTGAGCTCGTTCTCCCACAGTCATAATGAGGTCAAGATCCTCCTGAGATTCGATACACATGTAGTATGCTGGACGCAACGGGTGAGATGTATCAGTGAATTTCACAATACGAGACCCCTCGGGAAATCGGTTGTTAAGACAGGTGTTGCATCTCCACTCTCCACCATCAGAGAACGAGTTGTATATGTACTGGACTCCGTCTGTGGACCCACAAGCATCACAGGTTTTCGTCATTCCTATTCCCCTTTCTGATTCTCTAACAGGAAAAATAGTTGCAAATGAAGAACTTGAGATGTTATGTTCTCTCGGTGATACAAACTAGAGAGTCTGTGGTCTCGAAAAAAGGCCAAGAGTTTATATCTATTCACGAAGACGCGAGTCCAGTGATTTCTGTGGAATGGAGAGGCTAGCGATGTTGCCCTGAGTGGCTATCGCAGGATGTATTATCATACCGCACAAGAAAGGCCGAGGAGGCCTCAAGAAGATCAGAGTTCGTGAAGTGAGCGGGAAAGTTTATCCTCACAGGATGGACCGTTGCACTGTCAACATCGCTCCCAGGTGCAAGGGTTGGGTAAATGTAAACACCATGCCTGCTCCTGGCATATGCAAGCGTTGCTGGCAGGTCATAAACTCTCGTAAATGAACAGGGGGACATTCCCCCAACTATTCTTTTTCTCATTCTATTATGGGAGCTTGTGATGACCTTTTATGGAATTCTTTGAACCGAGTGAGTCTCTGACGGGTTGAGTTAACTGCATAAAAAAGGAAGATAACTGATACAATGAGAAAAATACCAGGGAGTATTGATGGGCCCATACCTATGCTCCGATATCCTAGTGCTGAATTCCAGTTATTCAGACCGTCACATGCCCAGACAGTGAAGTGGATGTCAAAGGTTCCGCCTTCCCAAGAGAGGAACTTGCCTATGCTAAATCTCCAAGTTCCATTATTTATTGTGCCTTCTGAGAGTTGAGCATACACCCTGTATGTTGCGTCAGTCGCTTGGTCAGATATGTCTGCAAACACAGTGGTGACATTGTCAGAGTCACTTACGTCAATCGCCATATCGTAAGTGACGTTCCGAGGCCAATAGATAGATCCGTCAGCACAGAGTCCATTGTATCGAATATAGATGGATGGTCCTTCCTGGCCTTGCGCAATTATATTTGAATTGTTTAGAGCTGATAAGGATGGACTAATTGGAACTGATGGCAAGATTATGATTATAAAGAGAATCAAAACTCCTCTAAGTCGCCCTGCCTGCAATACAATCTCCAGATATCACTAGTCGACAGTAATATTCAGTCTACTTATAGAACGTTCAATCGATTGCATCATGAAGACTGGTGGACTTTTTCCAACCAATTTTACATTTGACTATGCAGGAATATAGATCCATTGTCGCATATCTTGTAGACAGGGAATTCGTCGAATCAAATTTTTCTTCAGCAGCTTTCGGAGCGCATATCTAACTGTGCGAGGAGCGAATTGCACTTCTCCTAAGAGTTGTTTGGGTGTGACACCATTTTTCCCTTGCTTTCTCAATATTGAGAGAACTATCTCTTGACTCTTTGTCAACTTGGAAGCCTTCACCCTTTGCTCAAATTCTTCATTACTCATCATTGGTAAAAACACCAACTATATAGATATTCGTTTTAAAGAATAGTATATAATATTTTCTACAAAAGCGATTGGAAAAATTAACTGCGTTAAGATGGCGGGAGGTCAGGATTGGTATGGGTATGGGTTTCTATGGATCATCCTCATCATCGGGGTCACTCACTACGACACCAGAATCCAGATGCTCATAGGTAGGTGTTTGGAGTTTATCGGAATCTCCCATCTCCGCAAACTTAGCCTGAGCGTAACGATTCCAAGCTACAAGAGCAAGAATAAAAGCAGCGAGAATGATTCCTACGAATATTCCGTATTTGTGAAGCCATAAAATGAAATCGAGTTGCATCAAATAATCACCAGTTAGATCAAAGTGGAATGTTTCCATGCTTCTTCGGAGGTCTATTTTGTTTTTTTCTTGTAAGTAAGTCCGGAGGGATATAAATCATAATCTTGATTTTGTTAAATAGAATTCAAAAATCGTTTATGTGATAAATCTAAATTGAATGTCTGTTTACTCATTTTCCACACAGTCCTTTTTAACCTTTGAACAACGAAGAAGCATGATAAAATTCGAGCCATCACCGGGATTGTTTTCAACTCTATCTTCTACTCGAAAATATCCGCCGTAGTTTTCTATAACATACCAAGCGAGAGTCAATTCCAAACCTAATCCATTGGAGCTGTTAGGTTTCTGCAACAGATGTTTCGAGAGGTCTGAGCTTTCGATGTCACTATTTTCTACACCATGGTCTTTGATTTGCAGTTTAAGATATGGCGTTTGGACTATTGATTCTATATCGATATCAATTCGAATCGTTGTCCTTGAATCTTTCATTGCGATGTGATGAATTAAACTCTTGAAAATTTCAAGAAGATATTCATCAGCAGTAACGAAATATTGCCCAGGTTCAAGATTTGTTGTTATAGATAACACCTTGTGGGGAAGGGATCTCTCAACAGTTTCTATGGCAGAGGACAGACTTTCTCCAAGATCACATTCAAATAGCTGGGGAGCCTTTCTGGCAATTTGCCAAAGCGTCTTTAAATTTGAGATTAACGTCGAACTTCGCTCTATCTCACTTCGACCTTCATGAAGTATATGTCTTAGAGCAGGACTCATCTCAGACTTGGCAAGAGCATCATCAAAAAGAGCCATTGCATGTGCATTGATTTCAGTTAGATCGAATGCAAATAGATCTATGATTGTTTCACTCCTGCTTAGCTCGTGAAACAGATTGCTAGCTGTGGTGAGTTGCTCCGTAACATTGTGGAATACAGCAACCACAGATACAATTCGATTTTCTTCATATCTAGGAAAGAGGGTACCTTCAACCTGAATCGGAATTCCGGACTTTGTTTGAAGTGTAATGAATAAGCCTTGCACTCTCTGACCTTCCAACGCTTTTGCAAGATTGTGCTTTGTTCTTAGAATGTACCCGGGGAATACATAATCTCTCATTGAAATCTGTGAGATGCCATCTTCAGTGAATCCCAAAGTGTGTAACCAAGCAGGATTAACATATTCAAGAGACCCATCAGGTCTGATGCTTTGGATTAATGCATTATAACCCTCCACACAGGATCTGAAAATTTCCTCACTTCCAGTAGTAATCACTGAGTTTCACCACAAAAACAACTTCCTATACGACTATTGCTAGAAATTCCTATCAACTTGATATACTCAACACACAATTCACATCACAACATCTGCTTTACTTGGATATCACATTCTCCCCTAACTTGGTCTTGATGCTTTGCAGCAAGCCTTCCACCACATCTTTTCCGCATAGTTTTGAGAGCTCCTCCTTTAACTCTTCAATGAAAAACTCTAGAGTGTCTTGGATATCATTCAGAGCAACAGGGCTTGAATAGGAGTCGAAAACACAATCAGACTGCATCATGCTAGTTAGATTTATCCGATTAATCCAAGGATGGTTCTTCTTGCCTTCCTCTTTGATTTGGTCAAAGAGACAAGTCATCGTCTTCCGACCAATGATTTGATATCCTCTTAGAATAAGATTCGAAAGAATACATTCATTCAAGAGAACACGCTGACAGTCTTCAGAAATCCTCTGGATATATCCTCTATTGATAAGTTCACCCAAATCTAGAAGAAGAGAATTCACTTTGGGAATTTTCACATCTTTTATGAGTGTCGATAACTGTGTGCGACCATCAAATCGTGCGATCATGTTCAGACTATCATCTGAAAGACGCAATGGATTTGCTTTATGGAATAATACTGATAATGCACTCTCTGAGGGTGCTAGAATGTCATTATCAGTGGGAATAGGCTTAAGGTAAATAGCATTCTTCCAATATGCTCTCGAAACGTGATCAATTACATCATCTGTATGAAAGGAAAGAAAATCTGCTATCTCTTGAATTGATTGGACTCCTTCAATACAGCCTAGAGTCTTTAGAACATTGAAAGTCGTACTGGGAAGATTGAAAGTGAGATCGGATCTCTCCAATTCAGGTCTTTTCATTACAAGTGTTCTAGTAGTCACTTTATCATCTGTGAACAACCTCCGAACAAATTGATCGAATTCCCTGAATGCGCTACCTTCGATGCCATCAGAATTCTTGAATACTTGGAAACAATCTTCAAACTCATTCATAACATGGAGTAGTTTGCTTCGAACTTCATTCGTTTCCCTTGATACTGCGAGAACTCCGAATGTCCAATCACCTGTTTCTACAAGAACCGTAGTATCCATACCATAGATTGTTTTCCAACTTGATTGTTCCTCTCCTGACACAAAAACCAAGAAACTCGACATAGCTGAGATAAATCCAGAAATCACTTGAGGATCTAAACTACCTATGTAGAATTCGTGTGTATAGGGAGCTAGTCCGCTATCCTTATTCATAATCATCAATAGTTTCTCATTAGGTAGCCAGGAGGACGATAAAGTGTCGGTAAGTACTCTATGTGCTACATTCCCCTTTGTGTTGGATGGTTGATAGCGGAGATCATTTGTCACTCGTGATACCTCTTGTTCCATGTTAGAATTCTAGACTAGCAACCTAGGAAACATGTAGAGAAAGAGCTATTCTGGTTTTTTGCAACTTCAGCTAGATATCAATATCATCACCAAGTTGTAATCTCAACCAGACTTTGCTCTCCTCTTTGATGATTAATCCAGAGTTCAGAAAGGTTCTACGGGATCTTTTGGAGGTGAAGTCATTTTTATCGAATAGAATAGAACCTCATAATATAGAAACTTGAACGATAGAATTTGCTATTAGAAATAACAGTTGCATCCTATAAAGTAAGTATGCTAGGAAGATACGCATTTCTAACCCGCAAAATGCAGCAGATTTAATATAAGTAGACAGTTAATCAATACAACAGAAGCTCTTAAAGTCATCAGACCCAATACACCTCAGGATGACACAACTTATCTCCAAAATAGCAGACGTATGGCAGGAATGTTCAAAGATAATAGTAGATCGTTTCCATCTTGAATTCCTACCTACGCCTATACTTGTCAAGAAACTCAGCAAGTTAGAAGATTTGCATATAGGAGGCAAGTATGAAGTCAAGAGTCGAGAATTTCAAGTGGCGGAGGACGTTTTAGAAGGAGAGATTCCACTAAAGGGACTAGTCTTCCGAGAGTGCTTTTACAATTCATTACCAAATAACCTGTGCTCAGAAGCAAAGCGAGACCTATCTTTTGAGTTTTCTAGACAATATCTGAAGAAAGGTGAGAAGGACAAATGGATATCGATTTGGAAAAGGATTCCATCACTGCGGGTCCAAGCGAATCTCATTTACAACTCACTAGAACTCATGACATGGATACGCACCCTTGGTGGTAAGGATGAGTTAGATGCGATTCTTCATGAATTTGTATGTATGTTTCGCTATGGGAAATCTCTGGATTTCAATGACTATGTTGAGTACATGATGCAAAGAGTACAGAATATTGTTGTCGCATTAAACCAAGTAGAGGTCAAGATATTAGATGCATTGATGAAAAATCGTGAAGCTTCATACAAACAGGTTGCGGAGATCACTGGATTAAGTGAATCGTGGGTTTGTTCTAAAATCAATTACTTGAAAAGAAAATATGTTTTGATGGAGCATACCACAGTTCCTTTTTCCACCATCGGCATCAAAACATTCTATGCTCTTCTCGCTGGACCTTCATGGAGTGACCTAACAACTCTTCTGACAAAATGTCCCTTTTTGTACGAAATTCGAACGATTCTCAATGGACCTTGGCATTCAATGGCCAGACTAGCTGTGCCAGACAATTCACAGAACATTCGTTCACTTAGACAAATGAGAACAATACTGGAGAATCATGGAATCGCATGCGACATATCAGAAACTTTCTCAGTCGGGGTTTGGAACTCATTCTATCACTATAATACCAAGACTCACTCTTGGGAGATACCATGGATAGCAATGCAGGGATGGGGCCATAGAATAGAAGAAGAATCAATCGACAAACTTGTTGAACAAATTGACTATCCTACTAGAACTACTGATCACTATCTTGATTCTCTCGATATTCAAATTCTCAACTTAGTAAGGCAAGGACTGAAATCAATCCGAGTGCTAAGGAAAGAACTTTCGGCAGGACAGAACAAGCTCTTGAAGCGTGTTAAGAAACTCAAGAGGGAAGGTTTGATACGAAGAGATTGGGGAGTCTATAATATTGGACTCGTTGAGAGAGTTGCACTCAGAGCTACAGATACAAGAACTGCAAGTCTTCTTGATGCATGGTCCAGAGAACTCCCACGTGTGTTTCTCCGCTATGAAAAGAATAGAAATCTTCTGATGGTGGCGGAGTTGCCTTTAGGAGGTTCGGCCAAATTGATGGACACGATCCGTTTACTCAAATGGCCTGCTACTATTTCACCTCTCAGCAGCGCTATCTGGGGACATTGGCAATTTCCTAGCACATTTTGGGATGTTGAAAAGCAACAATGGCGGTTTCAGAAGAATGATTTGGAGAGCTGGCTGAATCTATTGAAGGAGGATTGTGAAAAACTAGTTACTGAGGAGATAGATGCAGAATCTGAGTATTTCACGATTCAACGATCAAGGCAGTGAGTAGTAAAACGCATCAGTAACACAATTCTTCGAAATATCACAAACACTTGAAGTTTGCTACTATTTGCTATTTTGAAGTGCGTAGAGAACGCATTATTTTCAATCAAAGCCCCAGTTTCATCGCTCGTTCAACAGCTTATATACTAAGAATTCGACTTATCCATTGGGACCCAAGGAACTGACAGGGGAAGATTGTAACGAAAAACCGGTAACTCGTTATGAGGGGGGTCCCAGGGGTCTGGAAACCATCCGGACCCCGCCTATTGCCTATTGGTACTTGATTCAAAGGATATCATAATGGGAACCAGTAAATTCATTGGAGTTCATTGACAATGGCAAAACCGAAGATCCACATCGCGTTTTTTGGAAACAAGAAGAGCATAGAGTATCTAGCAGTAAGAAGACAGATTGATGATCTGATCATTATCCATAGTCCGGAACATGAGGATATTGTGGCTGAAATCAATAGGAAATACACTGATGCTGGAATCTCAAGCAAATCTGTAATGGCGACATCAGAGGATTTTACGAATATTCTAGCGTCCGCTCTGAATGCATTGGATTCTCAAAGGTTCAATCAGTATGAAATCGAGGTTAGTGTATCAACTGATGATTGCTTAATGTCTATGGCAGCATGTATTTGCGCTGCGATTGTAAAAGCATCTATTGTATATATTCAGGGAAATGAAATATTCAATTTTGCTGAAATATGGCCTTCTGAGCTTGTCAATCTATCTTATCAGAAAAGAGAGATCCTATGTTATCTTGAAAGTTGTAAGACACCTGTACATCAGAAACAGGTATCAGAAGAAACAGGAATACGACAGTCTGGGATATCTCGACATCTCCGAAATTTGGAGCTGGCGGGTTACGTATCAAGGCGACGAACTTCTCGTCGAAAACAGGTCAGTATAACTGAGCTTGGTCGTGCCATCCTTCACCATAAGCAAATCAGAAAAAGACGCATCTGGAGTTCATATTCTCTGCCAGTAGCAGGCAAAATTCAGGCGGTGGGATGAGAGTATGCGGGATTCAAACTCATTCCTTTTTGAACCGGGATCGGACTCAATGCTAGAAGATTACACAGCGCTGTATAATGCAGTCGATTCGTTTGACAATCCAGACCATGTTCAGATCTCTGAAGACTATTTTCGTTCTTCTTTCTCGCATCCAAGTGTGGAAGTTGACCGTGATGTTGTGTTAGTGCAGAATCGTGAGGGGACTCTAGTTGCTGCTGGCACGATAATCTCTCAAGAAACATCACCTATGAGTTCGAGGATGATGGTTCACGTACATCCAGACTTTCGAAACAGAGGGATTGGTTCAATGGTCTTAAACTATCTCACAGAAATGGGAATGGAAAGAGGTTCATCTCTTTTTGAATGCCGAATTCCAAGCTTTCGAACTGATGCAGTAGCATTCGCTGAGTCTCATGGTTTCAAGTATGATTACTCTTGGATCAAGATGAGGTTGGAGTACGACAAACCAATAGAATCAGAATCACGACCAAAGGAGTTGAGATTCAGAGTCTTGGATCCCAAAAAGGAACTGGAAACATGGGTAGAACTTCATAA
>JBHLRZ010000053.1:0-15939 GCA_048882045.1 Candidatus Thorarchaeota archaeon
ACAATCGTCATCGATACATCTAGTTTAGGTGGGGTTGGTCAGATTACACTACACCTTAATTTGACTTGGTCAGGTACTCCTTTCTATGCGGATGTACAAAATCAAGAGTTTGTAGTGCTTGTCTTACTACGGAGTTCACAACTAACACATGTACCATTCACACCCGGTCAATGGGGAAATAATGTCACAATAGAGTTTGTCTACACGGACATAATCTCTGGAACTACTACTGGAATGTTAGGTACTCTGACCCTGGACATAGGAGCATCTTTCTATACAGTCACACCTGGTGCGGAAGGTCACTTCACCGTTGTTTTGAATTCATCAGCGTTCGGTCCACCGGGACTGTACTACTTGAATGCAAGTATCGTCTATGAGGGCTCAAACTACGTGAGTGATGCATTCGAGTACTTTGCGTTTACTGTTCTTGAAAGATCAACTCAGATAGGTTATGAGAGTCCAGACAATGCACCGTATCTCTCCAACGTGACATTTGTAATTACATATACTGATGACAGCACAGGCTCTGGTATCACAGGTGCAATGGTTGTTGTATCAAGTGATCCATTGGTTTTGGTACTAGGAACCGATTATTGGATTACTGATCTTGGTCTTGGAGAGTATCTCATCGAAGTAGATTCATCCTCTCTTGGTGCGCCTGCAGCGTATCAACTCAATGTCACAGTATCCTATTCTGGAGCACCATACTATCTCACATCTCTTAGAACAATTTCTGCTAACGTGGTTCATCGACCAACACAAATACGTATTGTTGAAACTCCGGGTAACACTCCATTCCTTGAGAATGTGTCATTCAGTTTCGTGTTTGAAGACTTCTTAGATAAGTCATTCATTACAATCGACAAGAGCCACATCACATTGAGTCATGGAGTCAGTGAAACCTTGATACCTGCTGGAGAATACAGGCTCTCTAACTTTGGTACTTACTATCAAATTTCTTTCAACTCAACAATATTGGATGCATTCAGCCTTGTGACAAGCCATGATATTCAAATGCTAATTGAATGGACATCAGGATCACCTTTCTATTCTAATCGAACTACGACTACTCAGGCATCAACTACAAACCGACCAACAGTCATCCTCTTCCCACTCGTGGAAGAAAGTCCGTACTTTGATAATATCACAATCGATCTTGAGTATATTGACTTTCTCACAGGAACGGGCATTGATGGTGCCAATGTTGTACTTTCAACTAGTAATTGGACGGTTCCCTCCTATCAGTTGATTATTCTTGGGAACGGTGTCTATCAACTAGTTGTGAACACCACTGTGTTTGGTGCAACTGGTACAGTCTATTTTGATATAACAGTCACTTGGAGCGGCGCACCATTCTATTCGGATAGGGACGCCCTCAATATCCCTGCGAAAATCAGGCATGTTCAAACTTCATTAATTGCTGAGGCTCCTCCAGCTGGTTCTACGGCTGTTGGTGTTCCAATTACTGTCGTTCTCACCTTGGAGGACTTTGATCATGACAGACTCCTTGAAGGTGCAGTTATCGCAGCAGACTGGACTATCATTACAGGGAATTCATATCAATGGGTTGAAATCGGGAACGGAGTTTACGAACTAACTCTCAACACAACAGGTCTTGTAGCACAACAATATTGGATATCTGTCACTGCTACCAAGACTTTCTACCAGGTTGCACAAGCCCAAGTGTTAGTTCAACCAGGTGCACAGATTGTCGAAATCGTTCTCAGTCAATCTACGTACTATGGAGACTGGGGAGAGATTGTGAACATCAGTTTCTGGATTCAAGAACCATTCTACTTAACGTACGTTGAAGGATTCGACTCAACCCTCCTATGGAATGGAACAATCTACTACTTCACTGACACTGGTACTGGCTTCTATTATCTACTACTCGATTCGTCCGATGCAGATTTTGGTATCTATAATCCTCAGATTACTGTGTCGCGTGAATTCTACCAGACAAGGCAGAAGAGCTTCACTCTGGTTGTTTCTAAAGCACCTGGTGTTATACTACCTCTCCAATCAACCTATGATGCTGTAGTGGATACAAGCATAGACATCTATGTCTACTTGAATAACACCGTTACTGGTGCTCCCGTTACTGGAGCAGTAGTGACAATGGAATGGAATGGAACAGTTTCAGGACTGACAGCTACTGGAGTGCCAGGATGGTATACTGGTTCAGTTGATGTTACTGGCTTTGCAATTGGTGTATTCCCGCTCACAGTTCGCGCAGTAACGACCAATGTCCAATTCATCGACACCAACATTGACATCAATATTATACCCATACCTACAACCATCGCAGCATCAGATGGCAGTATAATCCGCTATGTCTACTTTGGGGAAACATTGTCAATTCTAGCAGTGTATAATGACACGTACAACAATGTTCTATTACCTGGAGGAATAGTCACATACACTCTTGGAGATCTGAGTGGATCCTTTACCGATGAACTGAACGGTTCCTATAGTGTTGTTATTGATGTAAGCTCTCTCGCTTCTCAATCAATCTATCTCAGAATGGTCGCGACAAAGGCTGGATATGCTACTGCAATCAAGTCAATCGTGATAACTATCTTACCCATTCCAACTGAAGTGTCTGTATCACCACTTCTACAGAGTGGCTATGCTGGTGATACGCTGACATACTACTTCAACTTCACAGACACTCAGCACGATACGCCTGTTGTAGGAGCTAATGTTCTCGCAAGTTGGCAGGGTGGAGATGCAATAGTAAATGACCTAGCTAATGGTACTTACCAGGTCATTGTGTTGATCAATGTGGATATTCCTGGACTATATGACTTAGTGGTGAGATTTGACCTTACCAATTTCACTACAAGAACACTCACAGCGAAGGTGGAGGTGTATGCGACACCTGCAGTTATTGAAGGACCAACACTGGTTTCAGTCCCAATCAACGAACCTACATCAATCATCTATAATGTCATTAACCAGATTGATGACTCACATATCACAGACATCATTGGAATAGCCTATTCCACCCAACTTGGCGAAACCGAACTTGAGCTATTAGGCAATGGCTCGTACTCCCTAAACCTCGCGGGCGACTTGTTCTATGGAACATATGTCTTTGATATCGCATTTGGTACAGTGAAGTACTCCCTTGCTCCAATGCACCTTGAAGTGAGAATCAGACCAGTTGATACTCAACTGGTGTATCTAAATGATACAGTCATCACATCTCCTGGAGTTCTCTTCAGTGTTTCAATAACATATTTCGATGTTGACCACAGAATTGGTATCTCTGATGCGAACATATCGGTCCAAGCCAGTCAAACCAATATTACCTACTGGGCTGACAGAACAACTGATGAACTTGGAACTTACACATTGTGGTTTACGGCTGAGAGAGACCGGACATTCACAGTGACCATCTTCTTCGAGAAGGAGGATTATGAATCTCAGCAGTTCATCCTAACTATCAAATCTGACATAAGCTCACAACAGCAGTTTCAGCAGGCTTTGATAGTTGGCGGAAGTTCAGCTCTGATTCTGATTGCTATGCTTATTGTCGCGTACGTCCGAGTATGGAGTATACCCAAACAGATACGTGCAATTAACAGGATGATGCGAGCTCTATCTAAGGGCAGGATACCAAAACCTGCAAGTGCTCCTACTAGACGTTTTATATCAATGGAGATTGTCAATGAGGAAGCTAGCGCTCTTAAAATCAGAAAGGACTCGTCTGAGATCTGGGAGTATCCCATAGAAACTACAATACCAGAAGTGAATGAGCTCTTGGAAGAGCTTGCCATGATCACTGGACTCGGTGAGGTAGAGATCGAAGCATTCAAGGCTGACCTTGCTCGCATGAGGGCTTCCGAGAGACCTGGTTTCTTGAAGGAAGTCATCGAACAGGAGAGGGCACGACGTGCTGATGTCTTGGCTAAGCCACCTGAGGGTGAGCCCGCTCCTGACAAAGTACCCCTTGCTCAACGACCTGAGGAGCTGGAGGATCTACGTCAGAAACTCCTGAAGAAAGGCATGGCTAGCGATGAGATTGATGTCATCATCGAGGAGGCCAAGAGTCTTTCAAAGGCTGACTTGGATGCCCTGCTCAGTAGTCTTGGAATAGACATGGATTAAATTACTAAACCAGCTAGATTCAATCCGGCTGGTGTTCTATTTCATGAGGACTAGAGAGAAGAGTTAAGTGAGATTACATTTCTTTCGACCACTATGGACCTCAATGAAAAGATGAAACTAATCACGGGCGTAGGTGAGGAAGTAGTTACTGAGCCTGAACTTAGGGCACTATTAGAAGAGAAACCGCAACCAATAGCTTATGACGGATTTGAACCGTCTGGACTTGCACATCTCCCCTTTGGTGTTTTTAGATCTCTTCTGTTAAAAGATCTAATCAAGGCAGGCATCAAGTTCAAGATCTGGTTAGCGGATTGGTTTGCTTGGATTAACAACAAGATGGATGGTGATCTTGGAAAAATCCAGCATGTAGGTGAATATTTCATTGAGGTATGGAAGGCAGCTGGAGTTCCTACAGACAAGGTAGAATTCCTTTGGGCATCTGAAGCCATGGATTCAGTTGATTACTGGTCTCGTGTTGTCAAAGTTGCCAAGAATACCACAGTGGCAAGAGCAACTAGAGCTCTTACCATCATGGGACGCCGGGAAGGCGAGATGAATGAAGTTGCACAATACTTCTACCCAATGATGCAAGTAGCAGACATCTTCCATTTGGGTGCAGACATCACACAACTAGGTCTTGACCAGAGAAGAGCCAATATCCTAGCTCGAGAAATTGGACCAAAGCTTGGCTGGTGGAAACCGGTCGTAATTAGCCATCATATGCTCATGAATCTGGAAGGGGCTGCTGAACCTGAGGGGTATGACGAAGAGAGTTCAATCGACATTCAAATCTCCTCAAAGATGAGTAAAAGCAAACCATCATCGAGTGTGTTTGTCCACGATACAACCGAGGAGATTCGCAAAAAGATAATGGATGCTTTCTGTCCTCCAAAGGAAGTTGCAACTAATCCCCTGCTGGATTGGGCAAAACATGTTGTTTTCCGCGGTTTCGATAGTGTGACTGTAGAGAGAAAGGAGAAGTTCGGTGGAGATATCGAATTCGTGAGCTACAACGATTTGGAGAAGGCATATGTTGAAGGAAATCTTCATCCTCTTGACTTGAAGAACATGATGACCATATACATTGACAAGATGGTCGATCCAATACGCACTCACTTTGAGAAGAAGAAGAGTGCTAGAGAGATGCTGGAACTTGTTAAGAATTATCAGATAACTCGATAATCTTTCTTGTTCTTCGAGTAACAAAACCAAGCGCAATGAAACCAACAATGACACTAAACCACAGTGTCACAACCCGAATGATTATGGTTGCTACACTTGCTTGTGCCTGTGCCATTCCAAGGAGGAACTGTATCAATGCCACTGATGTTATCTCATATGTCCCTACTCCTCCGGGGAGAAAGGAGATCGCACCGATTATTGATGCGGTTGCATGTACGAAAGTTGCCTGCAACAGAAGAACCAATGATGCAGGGTCAAGGGTCGGAAGCCCTGCACCAGACAGAAGACTCAACAACAGCCAGAGCTCAAGACACTCCATGAACCAACCTGGAATACTTATTGTCGTACTAACAACGAGTGGCGTTGGACTAAGTGTCTGTGTCATTGTGTTCTCAATGTCATCTACGCTGTCTTGAAACCTCTTTAGAGGACCAAAAGATGTGAAACGTTTCAAGATTTTCTGATAGAATGTCTTCTGACTCAAAATTAAGGCTCCAACAAAGACTACTCCCCCAAGCAGAGCAACAGTCAGCAATTGGTCTCCAGTGTTGATACCAATTGAAAATCCAATCATTGCCAAAAGGACCAGGGCAAGAAGATCGGTGACTCGTTCAGATACCACAACTGGGACTGTCTTAGCTATTGGAGTTCTGTCAATATCGCGAATGAAGAAGCCCTTTACAGCTTCTCCAATTTTCCCTGGTGTTGTAGTAAGAGTAAAACCAGCAAGAAAAATGCTGAAGCTGTCGATGTGAGAGAGATTGACATCAATTCGCCTAAGGAAGTACTGCCATTTTACATATCGAATGATGTAGTTAAGAAATGACAATGCCATCATTGTTGGAATTACAATCCACCAATCGATTAAAGAGAGTGCTGAAATTACGTCGTCTAATTGTCCATAGAGGCCAACAGCCGCAAACACAATCACACTGAATATTACGAAGAGAATCAACTTTCGGGTGCTTATCATGGACTGCTCTTTTGATTCCTCACCAAGCGTCATATGCAATCTTCCTCACTCTTTGCCATAGCATTGTTGGAATGTGAAGCATGAAGAAGGACGGCCACCCAGTTATCTGTGTCCTACCTTTCTTCAGCTCCTCGTAAATGTCATCAGCAGTTTCGATATCCTGCAGCCATGTCTTTGCATGACCCATTTCCCAAGAGGTATGACCATCACTCCCAGCTGTCATTGGTTTGTTCAATCTTTTGGCAAGTTTCTGTGCACGCTTGTTGAAGTAATCAAAGATACATCGGGAATTGATCCCTTCAATGAGGTCAACGTGTCTAGATATCAACTCATCAGGCAGTCCTTTCCTTATTGCAGCATCCTTTCGCAAAATGTCTCTTGGATGAGGCAGGACGACCAGTCCATTGTTGTCGTGAACATCTTCTGAAATCTCTGCAAAGGTGCGATTCTCTATGTGTTTGGAAACAAAGACACCTATAACTTCGCCATAGTCAGTCGTCTTGTACTCACAGGCGGGTATTATGAACCGTCCTTCTCGTTCAATGACCTTGAGTGTGGCTGCTCTCCAGTGTTCCGTAGGAGCGACACCTCTGAGACCTTTCTGCTTCATCATCTTGAAGAGTGAGTAGGGATTTTGCATACCATCCTTACTGTGGATAGTATGCATGTGGAAGTCAAATGCTGAGAGTCGGGAATTCATCTGGCGCACCTATGGGATCCATGCTGTAATAGAATTCCAGAATGCCCAGAATGCATTTTCTATAGCTACCCAAAAGAACAGTGTCCAAAGAAGGGTGACAAGGAAGATGACTATTCCAATTGAAATGCCAAAATCCTTGAAAGCAAGAAGAGGCTTTCTTCCCACTGGGCTTCCTATTTGTATTAGGTATACATATCTCATGACTATTCCTGCAACAACTGGAACTGTCAACATAATGGGCTGTTGCTCCATGACTGCTCCATATTTGTTGAAGCAGTAGAGTGTGTAGAAGAAGATGAACCATGTTGCAGACATGGTAATTCCCTGATCGAGGATTTTCTCTGTGTATTGAGTGAACACAGGTTTGTGTTCAGCAGCCTTCTCACCTAGATATTGTAGCTCGTTTTTCCGTTTGCCAAATCCGAGTACCAAAGCGAAGAAGAATACTCCGATCACAAGCCATGATGTGAAGTTTTCATCAATAAGGAATGCTCCTGAGATTGCTCTTATAATGAATCCGACCGCAATTGTAACAACATCAACGATTGCCCATTTCCTCAAATATGCATTATAGAGTTGGGTGGTTATGAGGTAGATAATTAGGCATATGAAGAACAGTGCATTGAGATAGATTCCCAGAGTGAAACCAGATACAAGAAGGATGATCGCTAGTATCATTGAAGTCCTTCTAGATACCTCACCTGATGGCAATGGTCTATTTTTTTTCTCAGGATGGGCTGCATCAGCCTCAAGGTCTTGTATATCATTGAAGATGTAGGTTGCGCTTGAAACTGCACAGAATGCTAAGAATCCTAGAATCAATGGTGGATAGTAAGTGAAGTTCAATACTTTGGGAATTGCTGGGTAAGGATCAACTTCCGCAAAGATGATTGCCAGGAATACAAGGACATTCTTGTACCACTGTGCTGGTCTCATGAGTCTAAGATATTGATAGAATCCCATTAGCTACATTCTCCATTATTCGGAATATGAATCCCACAGTTTGCCCCATTCAGTTTCCAAGAACCACTTGACCCATTTCTTTCCCTTTAGGGGTAACCAGATGCCATCGTGATAAAGTCCACTGAGCTGGGTAGGAAGCCACATCAATGGAGACCGGAACATGAATCTTTCCATTCCGGGAAACTTGAGAAATCCGCGATTCCAAGCAATTACGGGACTCTTCCCAGGATTCAGGTTGAAGTTTGGAAGGTCTTCCCATGACTCAAAATCGCCAACAATCTCAATCTTCTCAGGATTTGACTCTCCAAGACCTAGCTCGTTTGCGATCTGTAGTTTGTGTACACACGTCTGGTCAATTCCCATCAATCTTGTCTGGACAGTATCCGCAGCTACCATGTCAGCTGTAGCAATGAGTACATTCCCAATTTTTGGAATCATAGTTCTGGGACCTGCTCCATCACCGATAATTGTCCCATCAGTCAAAACAAACTCTGAATGAGATACTGTCTGTTGCATGAGCAAGAGGTCTACAAGTACTTCATGGATCTTTAGATGCGCCAAGTGTCGCTTTTTTGTTAAATAGAGTCCAAATGAGTCCTTCATCGCTCCAGTCATTTGAGTGTGTCCATGAGTCTTGATTGTGGGTAGATGAATGATGTTGGTTCCAAAGATCTCCTTAGGAGCAATTGTTTCTCCAAATATACCCTTAAGGACCAAAGTTTTCTCTGGGAGGTCTACATCTACATACGTAGCTTTTATGAGTGGAAGAAACTTGATCCTATGTTTCTTCATCACAGGCCACCAGTTATTGTTCTTAACTCCAGCGTAGATGTTGGTCACGACTGTTTCGTTTTCGACAGCCTGAATCTTCCGATTATCAAATCCATCAGCGAGCAATTTTCTGAGTAAGCCGTCGAAGATGTACGGGTTTGTTGAGCAAGCAGGATAGAGCTTACTCCATGAGAGATTGAGTTTTACACTTGTGGTGACATCCTTTGAAACAAACTTGTCATAGTCTGCTAAATCCATGACTCTGGCTATATCATCATAAACCGTCTTAGGAGTAGTCTTGACCACAGCAACTTTAGGCATAGTAGAATCAGCTCATACCCTTGTCTGATGCTGTTCGTGAGAAGGTGTTGTTCTTAAACTTGCCTCAATAGGAGGAGTTGCACTACTTCCAATTTAGGGGAATATGCTTTTCATGGTTGATCCTCGCAATAAAACAATGATGACAGCATTCATCAACATGTTAATTGGGAATGGACCCACGCAAATTGAAATGATGCTTGCATAAATCCCATATCTTCGTGCCCAAGGTTGTACAGTCCAAAGTGCCCAAGCAATACAGAATGAAGTAACAAACATGAGTCCCGATAGAAACACGACCAGAATGCTCAGAAAATTGGAGATTGGATCCAGATACCAAACGTTCTGAAAGAATCCAATACCTATCATCAAATTTGGGAGAAGGAAAATTGCTGTTAGAACCTCTAAAAGAACTACTCCTGAAATTTCTGAATTCATCACATCTATATCTTCAGAGTCATAGATCTCTTCATTTTGCTGAGACAACACTAATCCTCCTGAGATGAGTATGGCTTTTCTACTCAAATGTGATTCCATCGGCTCATCCATTCATAGTGCAATGATTTCAGTTTGGAATTCTCCTCCAAGTCGAACTACTTTGGGAACTGCAGCACCACGATATGTAGCACTAAAGATACTGTACAGTCTATTATCAAAGAAGGTCCTTACACCCTCTGGTACAACCTCGTGAGCTCTGAAGAACAACTCAACTCCTAGGTTATCAGAGAATTCACTGAATGCTTTTCTTCCAAATGCCTTCACTCTGCCCCCTCTTCGGTTTGCGGCAAATCGAAAATCTGCCTCTTTTGGATCGTTCCATACGATTTGGTGGATGATGTCGTTTGGGAAGTTTTTGTTGTATCTGCTTGGAGCTTGGATGTCCTCCAATCTACTGACACCTTCAGGAACCCCACCATGACACGCGAATATACCATCATGATTAAAGGCCGCAATTGGAAGGTTTTCAAACACGCCAAGATAGTATTGATAGACATCGAATGAGAACTTCCGAGTCACCTCAGCGTAGAAACCATATCTCTGAGCTACCTCATCTGATTCATGATTCCCTCGAAGCATTATCACACGGTAAGGAGCTGAAAGCGCCATAGCAATTACAAGATTGAAGGTCTCTATCTGAGCTGGTCCTCTATCAGCATAGTCTCCAAGAAACACAAATGAGTGGTTCTCATATTTTCTAAACAGAGCCAAGACATTCGTTATTGATTCAAACTCTCCGTGCAGGTCGCCAACAAATATCACGTTTTGCAAAGGTATCTCGACGCAGTTCTTCTTGGTTCGATACAAGTCTCTCACAGTTCCTGTGAGCTGCAAGATCTCTTCTTTTGTAACCTCAGTTCTTCCATTCATGATCTCTCGAACTAGGTCCATCTCACATCTCCTCGATTACTTCCAGTTCATAGCCTGGAAGACCATATCAACCGCTTCTTTGGGTGATTTAGCACCGTAGACAGCATCCGTCCGTCTATGGTCAAGTTGTTCTCCTGCAAGCTTTGCAGCCCAACCTCCTGAAGGAACCAATGAGACAACTGGTTTGCTTGAAAACCAAGCAATTGCCATTTCACTCAAAGTGCCTGCAGACCCATCGATAGCTATGACTGCATCTCCTATCTTAGCGACAAGATAGTTCCTGGCATATCCAAGTCCTGTGGGTATTGCGATGTCGATAAACTCGTTGGCATGTTCTTTGGAGTCAGTAGGTAGAATTCCAATCGTTTGCCCTCCCTCTTTCTTTGCGCCACGACTAGCTGCTTCCATGATACCACCAAGTCCTCCAGTAGCAAGGATGATTCCCCTCTTAGCAATCTCCTTACCTACTTCCTCAGCGAGCTGGAGGTTTTGGTCATTGGCATCTGACCCACCGATAACGGAAATGATTCTTGCAGGCATCTTGAGTCTCCATCAAGTATGTGATGATTCAAGATTATGGAGCTTCTTTTTGAGCATACTGTATCCGGCTTCAGAGAGTCTGCCTTCTCTCAATCTTTCCTCAGCGGCCTCTAGTAATGACTTTCTTGATTCCGGTCTATCAAGACCACGGAGGATATCTTCTGATATCTCATCAAAAGGTGCTTCGGGACTGATCTGAAATCTTGTACAAGTAGATGCTCCTAGAATCTGTTTTGTTACATGTTTGGGAAGACTCCTCGATGATAGTGCATGTATCTTCGCGATAGTGAGGAGTGCCCGAGACCGCAGATCTTCAGAAGACCATCCAGTATCTGTCCCAACAATACAGAGATTTGACTTCTTTTTGCAACTTGAAAGACATAGACGACACATTTTGGGTTCAATCTGAATCGTTCCAGTTCTCATGTCAACCCAAGTGATTCCTTCTCTCATTTCAATTGCGCATAGATATCCAACTACTCTCAGTCCCAGATCAAGAACAATCTCCCTAATCTCCTCGATCTCTATATCCGAAGTAGGCGGAGTCGATGAAATTGGAGGTTGAGGTTCATAGGTTGGACATTCTTCCTCGGTCATAACTCCAATCAATGGTAGTACTTGTTTTTCATCCAAACGATTCACTAGATGGTTCGCAACAAGTCTGACCGCAGTCTCTACATTAGGAAGTGCCTGGATAGTTGGCAATGTTTCAAAGAAAGAACTCAATCTATTAATCTGCTTCTCAGCTTCTAGGACAGAACCAATTACTACAACCATAAATAGAGTTTCAAGGGTCAATGATAGATCTTGCAGTATTTGAGGGATTGATCCCACTTCAGAGGATCGAACCACAACGATTGCTGCTTTGTGTCCTTTGATATAGCTCCGTG
This sequence comes from Candidatus Thorarchaeota archaeon, assembly GCA_048882045.1. Classification (GTDB taxonomy): domain Archaea; phylum Asgardarchaeota; class Thorarchaeia; order Thorarchaeales; family Thorarchaeaceae; genus SMTZ1-45. Next base: position 11,819 of record JBHLRZ010000053.1, read on the forward strand.
TGATTCCTCTCACACGTTCCGCAGAAGGCAGAGACCACAACTGAAGAATGACGTTTAGATTTTCAGGATAGTCTAATCGAGAAACACCAAGACTCACACCTAGAGTATTGTATAACTGATATGATATACAGTCACCTGACGTCCTACGAAGGAACCCTGTTTGCAGAGGTAAGTTCTGACCAACAACCAAGACCTTGAAGATCATTCTGCCAATGGGGATATCACTACTCTTCATTCTCTCAAGTTACCATTCGAAATTGTTTACTAAAAACTATGGGTCATGGTGTCTAGAAGGGAAAGCTATTTGTCACATCTAAGGGATGGAAATTTGAGAATAATGACACGTTTATACAGGGTTGCAGAGGCTGAGTCTATACAGAGAGCAGGATATGAAGCGAGCTACTTTGCTGACTTGATATTCAGAGAACCTGTTGATTCGTGTGGAATGATTCTTGTTACATTGGAACCTGGTTCTACGAGTTCTCCACATGGGCACGAATTTCTGGAAGAGGTCTTTATGGCACTAGCTGATATCCAAGTTCATGTAGATGATGAAACGATAGTACTGACAAAGGGAGACGTCCTTGTTGTTGAACCTGGTGAGATGCATTCATTTGAGGTCATTGGAAATACTTCTGTTCAAATCCTAGCTATGAAGTTTCCAAACCTCAAGGACGACAAAGTTGTACCAGATAGAGGTACTTAGCGGCAATACTTCTTATGGTTCGCCATAGCCATAGTCGTCGTCTTCCTCTTCCTCGTCATCTTCCTCGAACATAATATCGACTGGAGCCCTTCTGTATTCCACATAGGAACTAGGAACTGACCGACGAATGGCCTTTTGAAGCTCTTTCCATTCCTTGTGCCTTTTCCTTCGACCAATATACCCTGCAATGGTAATCACTGCAAATGATACACCACCAACAAGGTATAGCTCCTCTCTAGTACTGAAAACTCCTGATATCGCACTTAATGCCAGTATCATGATTCCTCCGATAATGAGGATGTTGATCTGACAATCGCAGGTAATATTCAATTCCCTAGGACCCACTTGAAAATCTTCAGGATCAGACCCCGGTGCGAGGTTAAGTATATAGTTGAAGCCAGCTGCCAACAGAGTTCCTATAATGACTAGTACCCATGTCAGCAAATCCACTTCATTTCCATCCGTTCAATTATATTTGGGCTTCTGGCTCAGCTACTTTCAGACAGCTGAATCCATACTCTCCTTCGTATGAAATCTCTGCTGTTTCACTCGGCGTGATGATCAAGACGACTGAGTACTTCTTAACAATAGCTGGTTTTGCATCAGTCACTTCATATTCTCCATTAGTGAGAGCCAATTTATGTCCTGTCTTCAAGCCCTTTAGTTCAGGATGATATGTCAGATCGATTGCAACCCTGGCTTGTAGCTTGTCATTCCTTACAACAAGCATCTCTTTCTTGTTGATCTCTTCAAGAGAGAGAATGTTCATCCAGCCAGTAAGTTCCTCCTTGAGGTCCTGCACATCTACTGCACCATCAGTCGCCATCCCTTCAACAGGTGGGATTTGCCCCTGAATCTCATTCAGAATGGGTGTAATTTGGGATGTATTCCACCCCTTCTTCACGAATGCCTTTAGAGCGTGTTCTGCAATCTTCTCAAGTGCTGGCTTGAATCTATCATGGGATGATGATGAAACTTTGTAGAGCATAAGGAATGATCCGAGTGCTCCTTCCTCCCTGTTGTATGCAACTCCAATCTTGTATGCAGTTACTGCTAGTTGCCACGCATTGTCATGGTCATCGAACTGTATGCTATACTTCGTCAGATCATTAAGCATGGACATTGTGACATCTGGATGTTGGAGCTTTGTCTTGGTCAGACTGAAACCTCCCATGAACTTCCTGAGGATCTGCATTGTGATGTAAAGGCCTTCAGAGGTTTCTAGCATGTCCTCTATCCCAATCCTCTGAATCATACTGTCGTACAGACTATAATAATAGTCGATCTCATCATAGTCCTCTCTAATGAGTGCTAGTACAATCCTTACGAAGAAGACTGATGCCTTTAACTCATCATTAGCGACCTCTGCAAACATGAGTAGTCGAAATGCTTCATCACTGACAGACAAAGCTTCCTCCATCCCCTGTCTAGTTCCTCGATATAGATGGCATATCATCTCCAAGTAGTAGAGGAACAAAGTGAGGTCTGCTGCGTGTCTGACAAGACTTCCGTGGGTCTCATGATCTTCAGTAAGAGTCGAAACGATGAGTAATCGCTCAATTTCATTCTGAATCTCTTCGATTTCCTGAGCCAGCGTATCATATTTTCCTTCTCTGAAATCCTCAAACATAGAAGGAATGTCTGCCTTGATGTCCTCGAGGAAGTCTAATACAAACAACGGTTGCCCCTTTGAGAGCTTTCTGTCAACGCCTTCGGCTGGGCGTTTTACCGTACGTAGGACTCGAAGTGCGTGTTCCTCAATAATGCGTATCCTTGTCACTGGATCATAGGATTCTTGCCTAGCAATGCTGTATCTTACTTCTTCTGAGTAGATACGGTCTCTGATGACAGAGAGGTCTTGTTTGAGCTTCTCATTATCGACAGACTCCATCAACTCAAGTGTGTATGCCGAACCCACGATTCCTTCGACTTCAACATTGAGATCCTGTATAGTGTTCAGGAGCTTGAGGTCGCTTGTGACAATCTTAGAACCCTTGTTTCTCATGGCGCCAAGGACAAGTGACATGTCATTCGGCTGAGGGAGTGAACTTTCAGGTCTGTTGATGCTTTCAATGAATGATTTGATGTCCTTAGAGAGGGTTTCATCGATCTGGACAATGTTCTCTGCTTCCCTCCGGAGATACCATCTGAGCTCTTGGAACACCTGTCTTGTCATCCACAGCTCCATTCCTGCCGCGTCAGCTGCTTCTTTCACTATCACTACATCTTTGGGTCTCTCTGAGAAGCCGCTGATGAAGAAATTCGCATCTAGGTAAACTCTCAATCTCATGTCTCCGTCTGGTTTGACTGGCCAATGATCAGAAACCGAAGTCCTGTCCAGTTGGACTTTCGCATGTGCTCCATCATTAAGGTCTTTTGCTCTCTCCGTTGGCCGTAGAGATTGGACAGGCAGAACACCGGAAAAAGGTTGCGATACACACGTAAAAGACAAGAAAAATCTGTCAAGTTGTCATCTAGAGGGGGCGATTCATTTTTTTAACCTAAATCAACGAAACAGTACTCTTTCTGTAAGTCCGCGCCAGGCGAAATTGTCACCATATACTTAATATGTTGTTATGTCCTATTATGTGCTATCACCTAAACTCTGGTTTTGAGACACGCTGGAGTTTCGCCGACACAAAGGTATATCTGCGAATGCTTCAATCTCATTACCATCAAGGGCGCTGCCGATTCATTGTGCGAGTCGGTCCAATTCTTTGGCGTGCGGAATTGGCCTCGCGAGTTACCTCAAAATGGGTTCTTCGGAACGCGGCTGCACAAAACATTAGGTGGTGGCGCGGCAATGCACCGCGTTGCTCGCACGAAGCGGCGCCCACCTTTTCCTTTTGCATTCTATCTATAATTGACCGCAGTTGACATTAAAACATTAGGAGGTGGCGCGGCGCGCTTTTTCCTTTTACACTTAATAGGAGGTTGTGGAGTACACTTCTCTACTTGGGTGGCTGAGATGGAAGATAGCATTGAACCCCCAGTCTGGGATCTTTCACCTCTTGTCGAGAGTCATGACTCGGAAAATGTAAAGAGGTTAATGGATGATTCATTGAAACAGACTGAAGTATTTGAAAGAAAGTACAAGGGCCGAATCAAAGAACTAATCCCTGCAGATATTCATGTCCTCCATAAGGAATTGGATTCGATCTTAACGTCTTGGATGCATATCTTCCGTTATGCATTCCTTAGGCAGAGCCAAGATGGAGAAGATAGGATAGCAAATGACTTGCGTGCATATTCGATGAAGATTGATACCGAGATTAAATCGAAGATCATCTTCTTCGATATTGAGATTTCTAGAACTCTTGTGGATAGACCTGATATTGTTCAACATCCAGATGTAGAAGAATATAGGCACGCATTAGAGAAAGCAACAGAGAGGGGAAAATACCTGCTCTCTGAG
>JBHLRZ010000054.1:0-15367 GCA_048882045.1 Candidatus Thorarchaeota archaeon
GACGACTACAACTATTACTTTGAAGGAGTCCTTGGACCGTTTGGGTTTGTAGCCATCATGGGTGTGGATGTTGATAATGCGCTCAGAGATGCAGACTGGGATGACTTCCGATATCTTCGAATCAGCGTGAGAGGTGGAGTCACCTACGATATTGACGCCACTTGGGGCAGGGTCAACAGACCCATTGACACAGCGTTGACAGTACGAATTGGGGATATCAAACTGACAGAAACATCTGATGGTACTGAAGAGATCATTATCGGAACCGTTGACGGCGAGTTAATGGCCTACACATCAATGGGAGTAGAAGTCTGGGCGAGCCAGTCGGACCAACCAAGATTCTCACTCAAGACACAAATTTGGGACTTGGTTCAGGTCATCGGAAAGGGTAGGATTCCTACCTGGTTGTTCCACGACAGCTTGATTGAGGACATCGATCTCCTTGGAAGTCTTCCAAGCTTTGACCATTTCGTCACATATACCATGGTCAACATTGACTACAACAGTGCACTTGACATCGTTGCTACTGTGCGTGAGGGAGCCTATACACGGCTGATTTACCTAAGAAACACAGGAAGTGATGACAGTCCAGTTTACAACTACATTCCGAACTATTTTGTCACACAGACAACTCTTGTTTCAGACCAGATTTTGAGTCATGCAGCTGTAACAATGGGAGACCTAGATGGAGACTATGATGACGACCTGATACTTGGCACAGCCTGGTTGGATGTCGATCTGGGATGGGTCTATGAACTCAGGTACTTCGAACAGACGGCTGTCGACTTTTGGACGGAGCAGCCAGGATATCTGTCAGACATCGGCTCACTGGTCATTGGGAATGGTTTCATGCCTCGTGTTTCGCTCTATGACATGGACTATGACAATGACTTGGATGTCACCTTGATTCTCGATAGACTCTACTTCTTCAGACAGACTGGATATTCGTCGGGTGTGAAGTTCTACTTCCAGCAGGACACGACATACTTCCAGACCATCAATGACGATTTCCGTTCATCTGAGATTCCCGGAAAGATTGGATTCTCCGACTTTGACATGGATGGCGACATCGATGTGACGGTTCCACGGTCAACTCTGAATGTCACCAACGAGGGCATTGACACAGATGCGTCTCGACTATCCTACTGGGAGAACACTGGAAACAGGAATGATGTCGAGTGGGTAAAACGACGTTCAATGTTTGAACCAGACTTCACTGGAACACTCCTCGACCCAGACCATGGTTACACAGGACCAGAATACTATGACATGAATGGAGATGAAATTCCTGACCTGATACTGCTCCACAAGGACTCGATCGATATCTTTTACGGAAGGCTGGACCATGACACGTTCATCACTGCGACATATCCCTATATTCACATGGTGGAGGTGGACAAGAGAACCACGGGCGACGGATTCTTGGGATATGAGGCTTATGACTCGTGGACAAACTGGATCATCTTTGAGGCGTGGTCTCGTGGTCTGGAATATGGCGACGTGGACAATGATGGTATACCAGAAGTGTTCGTAGGCTCATTTGACAACAACATAGTTGCCTTTGAGAATGTGGCCAATAACACCTACCGCAGGTCCTGGAGGTCTGCAGACTTCTTCCTCATAAATTGGCTGGACGGAACTGAGCTGCCATTCTATGCTAACATTCGAGACATGGTCATAGGCGATCAGGACCTGGATGGGAAGAAAGAAGTCATTGTGACAGCAGGATACAATGTCTATGTCTTTGAGGCCATTGATGATGACTACTATGACCTTGTATGGGTTTCAGATCCTATTGCCATAGCGCCATACTTTGATCCTACAAAGTATGTTCCTCCAGTCCCCCGCGCACCGTGGGTTGTCTGGGCGGACCAAGACCTTGACGACGATAAGTACCCAGAGATCGTTGTGGGAGCTGAATATTACCTCTTGGTCTATGAAATGTTCGAGGACAATAACTACACGCTGGTGGCTCAGTACGAGCTGACCCCACAAGACCTTGGCGTCCCAAGGATTCGAGGAATCGAAACAGGAGACCTCGACCGGGATGGGTTCTTAGACATAGTGGTAGTTGGTTCTGATGAACTCGAAATCAATGGCATTTACTATCCGACATACGGATGGGTACGGGTCTTTGAAAACGTGAAAAAGGCCGACGGAACTCACGCTAACAACACATACTATGAGTACTACAATATGATTGCACAGGCTCCTGCGTATGCTGTGGATCTTGCTGACAATGACCAGAACAACTGGACTGAGGTGTTTGTTGGAACAGGTATTGGCGTCGAAATCTATGAGTCTCCAGCGGACAACTCATTGGCCTACCTTCAGTTTCTACCCACTGCCGCTGCAACAAAAGCTGTTGAAGCAGGGAACACTGATGGCGACAATTGGAATGAAGTGATTGTGGGAACAGGAAACAACCTCTCGGTGTTTGAACAGAACCAGACCTATCTCAAGACCGCCCACATGTATGACGCTGTATGGAACAGTGGAGAGCTACATGAGGAGATCACTGACATACGTCTTGGAGATTCGAATCGCAACAATAGAACGGAGATCATTGCGACAGCAGCAAAGGGTTACCTCTATGCCTACGAGTGGGTGCCAACAGTGTCTGAACTAAACATGACACTGTACTTCCTTGCGTCAACGGAGGAGGGACCACAGTTGCAACCTGGAGGAGTTCAATCGCTGGCATTTATACTACCAGACGTGAGGAAAACGGAGGGGACTCAAGGAATACAATCATTAGATCCGAGGAGGGTTGAAGCATGAAAAAGAACAGAAGATACCTAGCTACAATTGTTGTTGTATTTGGAATAACATCAATGATGATGACTCTACCAGTCGCTGCGCCGATGATTTCACCCATTGACTCAGACAATTTGCGAGAGCAACTGATGGAACAAGTAGACTTGTGGATGTTTCGGAGAGCTACTGACCAGTCTCAGTACATGGATGTGGTCAGACAGAAGGGGTATGAACTGGCTTCGCCTTCAGACCCAGTACCGTTTGAATGGCGTAATACGTTCAACTTCACGAACAGTAACAACACATTTGGCAACTTCGTCATGACATCCGATGAGGTGAGTTCTAATCTCAGGAACTATATATTCCAGCTTCTCTACAGTGACATCGAGGCGGCCTGTGAGGTCAGTGTCTTGGACATACTACTCTTCCGGGTTTTCGACTCTCTCATCATCGATTGGTTGAATATGGAGTTCGCAGGCTTTTGTAATGGGTTCGCTCAGGCGTCAAGGGACTTCTTCGAGGATCCGAGTATGATACCTCTCGGAAGAGATTGGGCATTGGAACTGCCATCTCCGAGTCCGAATGCCACACTTGCGCGAGAAACCAACGGAGATGTAGTGGAGTCTATGATAAAGGAGTATGTCCTCTGGAAGGGATCTGGAGCATTCTTCAATCCAAATCATCTGTTGAACTGGATCAAGATCTACCTCGGTATCCCAACTCCTCAGGGAGGAATAACCAACTCTCAAGAGATAGCAAAGATGATGGATGCCATGCTTGTTGGCACTCCTCACTATACTCCTGCAGTCATACTCCTCATGGCTCCATTCTGGGAGGTCCCTGAGCCGACTGCAAGCCACTTTGTGAACGTCTACGACTATGAGGTCAATGCAAACGGGTCTATCACACTATACATCTACAACAATTGGTATCGATTCAATGAAACCTACAACATGTATGACGACTGGATTCTTGTGGATGCAAATGGGAACTTTAAGGGAACTCATGGAGACCCTGACTCAAACTTCTCGCGCTTGGCATTCTACCCAGACACCTCAGAGTACAACAGTATCATCACAGCTCTGATGGACCTTCTACCAAAACTTCTTGGACTTGGTATATTCAGTCCTGTTGACATTGAGATTACAGACCCATTGGGAAGGAAGATTGGCATTGGTGAGAACGGAATCACGCATCAAGAATTTCCTGCCATCATGGTAGAAGACGATGGTGAGAAGCAGTTACTATTCCCATTCGCTCCTGGACTTCCTTACACTATTAACCTAACAGGTACAGACACCGGAGAGTACAGAATGGAAACAAATCGATTTGTGAATCAAGAGCTTGTGACAGAGGAAATCATCGGAACTACGGAACCGGGGAAGAAGGACCTCTTCACAGTCACTCTTGATGAGAGTGGTATTGAGCTTGCTGAGATAGGTGTGTACTTACAAACTCCAAAGATTCTCTCCGGAACTTCAGTGTCCTTGGAATGGAGCAGGTTCAACAAGGACAACGAGTTTGTAGCATATGAGATATACTATTCCAAGCAACCAACAAAGCTTGGAACTCTCCATTCCACAATTACTGATATCGACCAAACATCAGCAGTGGTTGGAGGTCTTTCCTCTGAGGAGACGTACTACTTCACGGTGCGTGTCACTACGAACGTTGACAAGGACTACAATTCAAACCGAGTTGGTGCCGAGCTCCCTGAGGACTTCACCCTGCTTCTAATACTTGCAGCTGGTGCTGGAGGATTTGCTATCTTGATTCTAATTGTCCTCCTATATAGAAGAAAAGAGAAGTAAACAAAGGGAAGTGGTTCATTCTTTGAGCCGCTTCTCATCCCATTTTTCTGATATCTCATGTTTTGATTCGAGCCCAAGCATCTTTCTCCACATCTTCTTACCTCTCTCATCCAGCTCCTCAGTTACTGTCTGCATGATTGCTACGACTTTGAAAGCTGTTTCCAGTTCTGAATCATCAGCCAATTCATTGATACTCCTTGGGATGGATTAATGATAATCAGTGTCAAGTATACGTACTCAGAGGACTTAGAGATTGTGTATCGATGCCAACGCATTCTTGTAAAGGTTATTAGCCTTCGTGCAGGTGATATTTTGGTCACTATAGACCGGGAGATCAAAATTGAGGATTGCACGGGTATTATTGATTTTGATGTTCATAGGACTCCTTGTAAATACATCCTTGTCATCTAATCGATACACTAGGCCTCAATTAGACCAGCGAATCTATTCTTGGTCTGACGAAACATATCCAATAATTATACGAAGCAATGCGGATCTAGCGGCGTTGTCATCTGGAGGAGCTGGCACAGCGAACGATCCTTACGTCATCGCAGACCTTCAGATTTCTGTCCATGACGAAGAAATGGCTATCAATATCAGAGATACCGACGCTTACTTTATTCTGTTTAATTGTAGGATTGAGATGGTGAGAGGTTTTTCAGCCATTGTCATGAGCAATGTTTCATATGGTGTCTTTGAGGAGTGCGAGATTATTGGCGCTGGTGTCATCCTTGATCGCTGCAACAGCTGTGAGATAGTTGATTGCACGATAACTGGGTCGATGTCTGAGGTGGGGATTGAGATTCTTTTCTCAGAGGATGTGAGAATGAAAGGAAACATAATCAGTAACTCACCAAGCGGCATCAGGGTTATGGGATCAGAAAACATTCGGCTTTCCTCAAATCATATCTATGACAACGAAGTGTTTGGCATAGATGTCTATCTCTCAGCAAACACATCGATGTATGATAATGTATTGGAGAACAATGGAGTTTTCCTCTCGTTGTGGTGGGCGGGATACAATGGTCATATGATTGAAGGAAAGCAATACATTGACGTACCATACAATTTTGACAATAATTCAGTGAATGGAAAACCACTTGGATTCTTTCATGGGATAACTGATGACACCATTGAGGGTGATACCTTCGGACAGATCATTCTTCTAAACTGTTCCAACCTTGAGGTTGTTGGCGGGGATTTTCTAAAATCATCAGTAGGTTTTCAGATGCATTTTAGTGAGAACTGCTCAATCAAAGGTGCAAACGTTGCTGATAACGGTGCGTGGGGGATGTATGTCTTCTATTCAAATTTCACAGTGATTGAGAACTGCAGTGTGCATGATAACAGTTGGAATGGAATCCTTCTGGAGAAGTCACCTTTTACTCAGATTAGCAACAATTCAATCATCAATAATGACGCGACGGGAGTATATCTGGCGACTTCTGACAATTGTAGTATTTTGAACAACTCTCTGAGTCATAACTTCAGCGGTGTTGGCATTGGTTCATCTAGTAACTGTACAGTTATTGGGAATGAACTAGTATATAATTCAGTATATGGGATATTATTGATTGGGGACAGTCACCAAAACTCAATCTATGGAAATGCCATTGGTTGGAATGGAGCAGCCAACGGACGGGATGAAGCGGGTTATAATTTCTGGGACAATGGTATTGACCAAGGGAATAGTTGGAGTGATTATTCGGGATTTGGGAACTATATCATAGAATATTATGGAACCGATCACTATCCTTCATTTCTAGGCAACCCGATTATGAGTCCTGTCACACTGTTAATGATTGGTACAGGTTCCGCAATTATATTCACGATTATAATTGGCCTAGTTTGGATGAGAAAACGAGGAAAAAGAGGACAAATATAGCTCAACTCTTCAACAAAGTTTTGATACGTCGTACACCCTCGATAGCATCAGCACCGTAATCATCAGCACCGAGTTCCTTTGCAAGTTGAATACTCAGAGGTGCGCCACCTGCGATTATCTTCACCTTATCCCGGATTCCAGCCTCTCTGAGTGCTTTATCAACCGTCGAGATCTCCCTCATTGTCATGGTGAGCAGAGCACTGAGGGCGACGACTTTTGCACCTGATTCTTTCACAGCTCTAACAATCTCATCAGCCGGAGTGTCCACTCCAAGGTCAATCACTTCGAATCCAGCAGACAACAGCATAGAAAGAAGTATGTTCTTACCAATATCGTGGTTATCACCAGCAACAGTAGCAGCAACTATTGGGGCATGATCACCAGATTCGTCAGATTTCAAATGGGGTTTGAGGACCTCGAATGCTGCTTTCATTGTTTCTCCAGCAAGTACTAGTTCGGAGAGAAAATACTCATCGGTTTCATACCTTCGTCCCACTTCATCCATTCCTGCAGTGAGAGCCTTGAGTAAGTCCTGAGGATCAACACCTGCATCCAGTTTGCTTTGTACAAGTTCTCCAATATTCTCGTCATCCAGTTCAACAATCATGTTGGCTACATCATCTAGCTCCACTAGGTATTCACTCCTTGACTTCATGCCATGTATTGATAAACAGTGTAATATTCCTTGTTTTATGTCAATTCTGACAGAGATGGAGCACAAACTGACATGACAGAGGATATTCACGAAACGCTTCTTGCAATGATTAAGGAAACAGAAGAGGATCCAAGAAATGCTACTGTATGGCATGATCTTGGTAGTGTATTATATGACAAAGGACGAATCCAAGAAGCAGAAGCTGCATATCGAGAGGCGTTGAACTTGGACCAAACTCTGGCTGGTGCATGGAGAGACCTGGCAGCTGCCCTGTTTGTACAAAATCGGATTGATGAGGCGGAAGAGGCCCTGAAGAGTGCACTAGTCCATAATGAGGCGGACTCTGATGTGTGGTATAATCTTGGGTGCGTCTATAATGTGATGGACAGACTTGAGGAGGCTCTGACTGCTTTTCAGAGAGCCTCAGATTTGAACCCTGAAGACTCTGACACTTGGTGTAACCTTGGTGTCGTCCTTGCCTCAATTGGTAAGATGGAAGAGTCAGAACGTGCATTCAAGAAATCAGTTGAGATACGACCAAACAACTTTGTTGGGTGGTTGAATCTAATCAATCATCTTGAGAGACAGGAGAGGAACAAGGAAGCCGAAGAAGCCCATCGTTCAGCACTGGAATTCATTCCTGACTTTGACACCTTTTTACAAGATCTGCAAGAGTCAATAGATGATGCTCGTGACCAAGGTTCATAGGTGATGTGGCCATGGGGAGAGTAGAAACATTAGTTCAGATAATCAATCTAAAGGAGTTGAACACTGATGGATTGATATTGGACATTGGAGGAGGGGGAGAGGGTATCGTTTCAAGGATTGGTGGAGGAAGGGTCTGCGTTGTGGACATTCGGATGAGTGAGATCCGAGAGGCTCAGATTCATGGTGCACCAGCAAATTGGATCGTTGGCGATGGACAGAGACTTAGTTTCAGAGATGCTTCATTTGATACGGTCACACTATGGTTTTCTCTGGGTTATATACGAGAGTGGCCCGACAAGCTCAGAGTTCTAGAGGAGGTCATGAGAGTGTTGACCAAAGGGGGAGAGCTTTCGATTCTTGCAATGCGGATTCCAGACTCGACTGAACAATTCGTATTCTGGGCACATTTCACACTTCCAGATGGTGCAATATCGCAGACTGGATATGGTGTTAGAGGAAACCAAGGGCAGACCTTGGAAAAGCTGATTGGTTTACTCAACGATTTTGAATTCAAGATACTGAACACCGAGGATCATGGAGATTGGTTCAGCATTTCAGCTACACCTCCTAGATAGGCTTCACTGTTCCAAAACCTTAAAGTGGGAACTCATTTCTGACCGGTCCAACACACTTCGGTGAAATGATATGAGCCTCGCAGTATGGTGGAGACGTGGTAGCAAACCAGGTCTCATCCTCATATTCCTAGGAATCGCAGGATTCGTTCAGATTCCTATCATCTGGCATGCACAGGTCTACGTCACAGTACTGAGTGCAGAACTGCAACTAGTGGTCTCTTTAGGAGTGATGATAGTTCTTGGTGGTTCATATATACTCATGGCCGAAGCCATGTATCGCTGGGCACATATTGTGTCGAAGAGGAAGACTCGGAGACGTCAGAAGGCTCAGGCAAACTGGATCAATAGACTATCTACTTTTGCTAGGTCGACGACTGATATGCCAGCATTTGTTGGTGCAGGTCTATTGACATGTGTATTCTTCCTTTTCTATTTCTTCCCATTTGGGATTGCAGATGCAGGAAGTCTTCCGTCATGGATTGCTACCTTTGCCTACCTCGATCCACTGTTCATCTACATTCTTGGAGTGAACGCAGCAGCAATCGCTACAGCCTTTGTTGCCAGCTATATGAACTATAAAATCAAGTAATCCGGGCTCTACAATTCCAACAGTATCTATTTCCCTTATCATTGGCCGAACCACATCTCATACATCGGACCTTCTCGGATGAGCCATATTCCGAGTCTGAGAGCCTGTGACGGGTTGCACCTACATGGTATGTTCCAGACATTCTGGAGCCAACACCCTTGAGAGATACTGTCGACCGTGGTTTCAATTGATCTATGCCACTTTCTGATGCGGTCGCTATAACGGGTTTCCTGCAATTCGGACAGATTCTCATATCAGGTTCAATGGTTCTTAGACAGTTGGGACATCTCATATGCGTGACTCCATGAATTAACTCGAGTTCTTTCGTCGATATGTCGCTACGTTTATAAAACTTGGACTTCGACCCACCTACTGCATATGCCGCGGTAGATCAGCCAGGGAGATCGCACGGCTGAAGACCGTGTTGTCGTGTGTTCAAATCACACCCGCGGCACCACTTTCTAATAGCATCTAATTTTGATATTGTGAATCAGATAAAGTTTCAACGTACTAGGTTTCTCTCCGTTTCCATGCAATAACTGTGATTACCGATATTCCTCCAACCAATACTGCGCCTGTGATAATCACGGAAAATAAGAAATCTGGATATGGAGTGGTTGGAGTCGTAATAGGCACATACTCAGGTATCTCTGGAAAAATGTCAATCGAATATTCAGGATTGGGTTTTGTTTGCGAAATAAGCAATAGTCTTGTTCCATTAGCCACGACATCAATATGAATCTCTAGTATGTTATTCTCAGTTGGGAACTGACCCAATGATGTATTACTGTCAATGGAATGAACCCAGTAATTTCCTTCAGGAAAACCAAACTGAGAGAGATCTAATGTGTAGTTGAATGAACGAATCGTATTATTGAGGTCAGAGATACCTGCTAGGATTAGTCCATCTCCAACTACACCCTGAGTGATCAACATGTTTTCAGTCTCATTTGAGGAGATTGAGTTCGTGATGTTGAGAAAGTCTGCAAATGTCCAGATGAACTCTTTATACAAGTACCAGAGGTAAGGCTTCTTGTCTGAAGGAGGCGCCCCAGCTTCTCGATAAGACCATTCCGCACCAACATGCAGTACCCAACCTGAGTCTGGTTCTGACTCATTATGGTACAAAGTCAATGGCGAGTTTTCAAGAGCTACTAGAGTCGCATCTTCTACCGAATAGAATCCCTCAATGGGGGTATATCCTGTTGCACCAGATGATATATTCAACAACTTAGTGCCATGAGTGGGAGCATCGTAGTCTTGTATCTCCAGATCAAGGATGTTCGGTCCTGTAATATTGATAAAAACGTGTCCTGAGAATGATTCTTCCTTGCATCCGTATTCGATGTTGAACTTAGAAGTCCTTGGAAGAGGATTTTCAGTGGAATTGATTCCTTCTAAAAATACGAGATTTCCCCCATTTGATACAAAACTATTCAACTTGTCCACGGTTTCATCATAATACCAGCCATCTGCAAGTAGCACTACTGAGTAATGGGACATGTCCACATCAGTAGTAGCAAAGCATCTCTGGTTGACAAGATCATACTCTGTAAACAGTCCCAAATCAGCCATATTTAGCATCGCCACTCCAGTCTGATGTCCGTCTCCAACCACAAGCACCTCTGGACGAGGTTCAATTGCTGGTAGATTAGACAATTGCCCAGCTAAATTATCGATGTACATCCAAATCCTCTTACCCATTTCATCCTCACGTTGATGTCCCCATGCCCAATTGAAACTGTCATTATATTGAGGTGCCCAGTCAAACCAACCTAAAACATCAACTCCTGAAAGATATGAGAGCCAGGTTTCTCTGCGTATCTGTTCGTAGCTTCCTTCTTTGTAAGAGAGCCCATCACCTGCCTCATTTATGAAATCCCATATTGTGCCCCAGATGTCGAAGTGTAGTGTCTTACCGGGTAGAGAGGTCTTGTATCTTCTGACACTTTCATACAGAAGTAACGGAGCTTCCTTTGAATAGAAACAGTCTACAGCAAATACGTCGCCATCAATCTCATATGGTGCACTAGTCTTATCACTTAATCCCCAAGTTGGGGGCATCAGGATATACTGAACAATCTTTGCATTGGGCGCCCATGATCGGATATAGCTGGCAATATAGTTATACACCCAGACACTTCGGTCATTGAGCCATTCATTGTAGGCAAAAGACTCGGTTGTATTTCGTTCATCGTAGGATTTCATCCAGTACCCTGTATCAGTATGGTAGGTATCATTGTATTTTGCTATCTCCAGTGAAAGCTCTGCGCTGATGTACTGTTCATCGCTCAACGTCACCCCCCAAACATAGTCCGGATTGAATACAGCCAAATTGTAATCAATAGCATCGTTTAGGTATGATTGGACTGTTGAGTTATAGTAGATATCTATTGGATTAGTAATGTTCACTCCCCACCATTGTCCCCACCAGTGCACAATGAGTATCGTCTTGACTCCTGCTTCATATAGCATTTGCATATCCAAGTTATCTTGAGGTGTTCCTTGACCGTTGAAGGTCCAGTATGTGATATTACTATTCATTATTGTTTCAACTATACCGAATCCACCTCCGTGTCTGGTTTCAATTGCCCTTACATTACTCGCACTATAGAGAGGTATAAAGAGAAGTAGGAGTGTGAGCATTACTCCTTTGGCCACTTTTGTTGACAATGATTACCCCGTTGTAATAAGGTCAATTGCACAAATAGTCTTTTTTAGCACTCTATTTGGAGAAGAGTAGATATAACTCCCAGTTTCTACATCAAATCACATCCGAGGCACCATTCCTTCATTTTTATTATTCGTGCTATGAGTGAGAAGATTCAATACAAAAGGTGAGAAAGTTCAATGCAGTATGAGTTGGGAGAGGATTGATTTTGAAGAATACAGGACAATGTCCCAAATGTGAGAGTATGGATATATGGAATAATTCACATCTTCAGAGGAAGAATCCACCATTGAAAAAATGGATACTGGTGCGGTATAGTGGTCTTATAGGCTTAGACCGCAAGTTTGCTTACAAGGATGAGTATGTCTGCATGAATTGCGGCTACTGTGAAACATACATCGAGGAGCAGGGTCTAGAAACAATCAGAGAATATGGGAATAAGTTTCAGTGATCACTTAGCACCTTCTTAGCAGGTTCAAATCACACCTGCGGCACCAATCTCTTTCTTTGTAATGGAGAACAGATAATAGAGGGTGAAGATTCTCCTAAAGAGAGTTGGTATTCGTGGAGAGTTCTGAGAAGCTAAGCCGCAAGAATCTCTGGGGTTATGCCTTTGGCGCAATCCCCACAGGATTGCTAGGTTTTGTGTTCAGCTTCAAGTACATCGAGTTTTTCTTTGATGATCTTGCGCTATTACCCTCTTTCTTTATCTTGGGGCAGATAATTTACATGACTGTCAACTCCCTGAATGACCCCCTGTCAGGGCAATTATCAGACAGAACTAACCGTGAACGATGGGGGAGCAGACGTCTTATCTACATCAAATATGGTGGTCCAATCTGGGCACTCACGTTTCTACTTGTGTGGTTCCCATGGAGCCTCACAAACCAGGTCATCATCTTCATTCATTATGTTGTGACAATCTGTCTCTTTGACACGATGTACACCTTGGTCATTCTTCTTTGGCTGGCTTTACTCCCGGAAATGACCATAGATA
Source organism: Candidatus Thorarchaeota archaeon (assembly GCA_048882045.1). GTDB lineage: Archaea > Asgardarchaeota > Thorarchaeia > Thorarchaeales > Thorarchaeaceae > SMTZ1-45. The sequence continues at coordinate 12,649 of JBHLRZ010000054.1, forward strand.
TTGATGAACGAAACAAAGCACAGTTCATTGCGACGATATTAGGGACATTCGTGACACTTCCAGTTTTCATAATGATTGCCAATATACCCCCAACTACCGAGCTCTTTCGAACAATCATGCTAGTTCTTGCAGTCATCTCGACTGTGTTCATTTTAATCACAGCCTACATGTGCGAAGAACGACCTGAATTTCAGAGCGACAAAGTATACACACTGAAAGAATCCATTGTTGCTACTTTTAGATCAAAGGCCTTCCTAATTTATGCTGGATTCTATCTTTGTCAAAACCTACTTGGAAGCCTTGGTTTGAGTTATTTCTTTGTATATCTACTTCTGCTAGAGAGTATCACACCAGGTCTCGATATCATTCTCCTATTCTTTGTGATTTTCTTCTTTGTTGGATATTTAGGGAACATTATCGCAATGAGATTGAGACCAAAATGGGGAATGAGGAGAATAATGCTGAGGTTTGGAATAGTGAGGGTCGTGGGATCTCTGGCCCTATTTGGAGTCATACTCATTCCAGGACTTGATTGGTTGATTTGGTATGGCTTGGTGATTGTCACTCTTGCTTCCGGATATGGTATATTCCATATTCCAATGCAATACCTTGCAATAGATGAGGATGAAGTTCTACATGGTTCTCGAAGGGAAGGAATGTTCATCGGAGTCATGGCTTTGCTTACAAGGCCGGGAACGAGTCTTGGTCCAATTATAGCCACCTTTGTGCTCACATCATTTGGATATGTTCAAGGAGGAGAACTTGCTGTTCAGCCAGCCTCGGCACTCCTAGGAATTAAGATGCTGTGGTTGTTGATTCCTGCGATAGTTGCAGCGATAAGTCTGCTATTCATCTACTTCTATCCACTCCATGATGAAGCTCTAACAGAGATGCAGAAGAAGCTGTCCAAACTCCACGAGGAGAAGAGAGCGGCTTTTCTAAGCTCGGAGAAATCAATAATTGAGTCTGAAGAGAGGGACACCTAACCTCTAGTCAGTCAGGAATGTTGATAGGATAAGTACCATACTTCTCTCGGATATCCATGATTGCCTGCCATCTGTCTAAGGTCACAGAGGGGACTATACTATGACCGCTGCTGAAGAAATATCCTCCTCCAGGTGCAATCTCTTTGATCAACCTCTTACTGTACTCCTTTATTTCAGAAATATCGCCTGTAGCTAACATAACCGGGCTGATGTTACCAACGAAAGTTAGACTGTCACCATATTTCTCTGCAAGACTGAAGATGTCATAGTCAGGATTTGCTGTTGTAGGTTCAATTGGATGAATTGCATCAATACCGCAGTCTACGATGTCATTGAATATCATTGATAGATCACCATCCGAGTGTAGTAGAATTTTGCAATCCTGTTTATGCGCAGCATCACAGATTCTTTTGAGCCAAGGAAGAACGTATGTGTTGAAATTCCTCGGACTCATGAACAGTCCATTTTTGAAACCATAATCATCCCAAATTAGGACAAGCTCGGCACCATTTTCTGCAAGTATTTTAACCAATTCTAGTGCTAGATACCCGCGGTCATCAAAGACTTTCTTTGCTTGTTTGGGTTTGGCCAAGATACGTGAGAAGACCTCGATCCCAAAAGGCTCCCAGGATGGTTCCATCATTCCACCAATAGCGGGGACAGACAGGATTTCATTATTCATCTGTTCTTGGACCTGTTTACCTGCTCGGAAGGCTGCGAGTCGTCGTTTCTCATGAGGACTTGGTTGTTTCCATTTCTCGTAATCCTCAAAGCTTTTCAAGTAACCTCCACGATAGCCCAAAATCAGAGTTCCATCGTCGTAATATTCCACATTCATGATTCTTCCAAACTCGTCTATGTAACCTCCTTCGATGCCTTTACGATAGGTATGTGTAACATAGCTGAGGCCAATGTCAATCTTAAGACGGCGAAGGAGCTCATAGCCATCGACCATACTTTGCGCAAGCCATTTTTGATTTGAGAATGCCCAGTTTGCAAGACGATCCTTTCCAGGTAGCCGCTTTATGGATTCATAACCATCTTTGATTCCAGCACCTGGATCAAGACCATAGTGTTTCATGATCGTGTTGTTTGTGAATGCACTTTCAAATGCCGGAACTCTGTCAGGTTCCTCATGGTTGAGTGCCATCAGAACTCGTGTTGGTGCGTCCAATCGTACTATACCTCCAATAGTGCTCTGATACGTCGTACACCGTCTATTGCGTCTGCTCCAAAGTCATCAGCCCCCATCTTCTTTGCTAATTCCATACTCAGAGGTGCACCACCAGCAATAATCTTCACATCGTTTCTAAGTCCAGCATCAGTTAGAGCATCACCAATTACACGAATTTCATTGACTGTCATAGTTAATAGACAGCTCAGAGCAACAATACGAGCCCCACTCTCCTTAACAGCCTCAACAACTTTCTCAGCTGGGCAGTCCATCCCAAGATCAATGACATCATATCCCGCAGAAACCAGCATGGTAATGAGGATGTTCTTCCCGATGTCATGATTGTCACCTTTGACAGTTGCGGCGATTACTTTCTCACGTTCAACCATATCTTCAGCTTTAAGGTGAGGTTCAAGGACGGCTACAGCTTCCTTCATCGTTTCACCAGCTAGAACAAGCTCAGTCAGAAAATACTCATTCTTCTCATAGAGTGTACCGACTTCATTCATTCCCTCAGAGAGTGCTTGAAGTACATCTTGGGGGTTTGAACCAGATTCAA
>JBHLRZ010000055.1:0-14717 GCA_048882045.1 Candidatus Thorarchaeota archaeon
TATCAACCAAACACTTAAGTGAAACTTAACTATTGTAAAGTCAGGAGATGTTTTAGAATGAACATTCTGGGTACAAAAGCATGGATGTGGATCAATGGATTAAGTTTGATCATTGTGGGTGCACTTTCACTCATACCCGAAACCTGGGCGATAATAGCCTTTGATGGAGGAACTACTATCAGCATCGTCAAGATCATAGTCGCCTTAATCACTCTCATCGTCGCCTTTAGAGAAACCGACATTGAGATGCTCAATGGTAAGCTGTGGCTCATCACCGTTGGTCTGATCTTACTGTTTATGGGTATGCTTCCATTCTTCCCTGCAGCGATGACTGCTATGGGAGGCGGCGACCTTGGCAACTTTCTCAATACCCTGAAAGTCGTACTTGGTGGACTCACATTTTTGGTCATCATTATTGATTGGTCCAAGCTTGGAACATGACTGACAGGTAATGGTCAATCCCTGAAATCACCATCACATCATCCTTGGAAACAAAGGAGAATAAACTGCACGCTAGGTGAAAGCCGATATGACTGATACTGAACAAGAGAGTACAAGTCTGAATGTCAATCTCAAGAGTATCATAGAGAGGTATCGAGACCCGTCAGGAAATGTGAACTACTTCTCCCTGATGGCCGACCAAGCAATGGTCGATTATGCTGAATCTCTCGCTGATTTTGACATGAGTACACTGAAGACTCGAAACCAGCGACTTGCCTTCTGGATAAACAGTTACAATGCATTGTCCATCTACGGAGTTGTCAAGAAGCTCAAAAAAGATCCAGACTTCGCATCAAAGGGGAACAAGAGCTGGTTTGGGCGGGTCAGGTTCTTCGCAATCCAGAAGTTCAATGTAGGAGGGGAGATGTACTCGCTGAGAACCATTGAGGACAACATCCGTAAAGACTTTGAAGACCCAAGGGTCCATTTTGCCTTAAACTGCTCATCCTTAGGATGCCCTCTCCTAAAGGATGGACTCTACAGTGCAGAGAACCTTGATACTGAAATTGATGCGGCCACCAGGCTGTATCTAAGCAGCAAGGAAGGGCTCATTTTGGATGAGGAGAAGGAGATTCTCTACATCAGTATGATCTTCAAATGGTACAAAAAGGACTTCGAGGCTACTGGAAAGACAGTCATCGAGTACATTAGAAACTACGCCCCTGAACATATTCGCAAGTTTATCGATGAGAAGGGGGACGAGGTGAAGCTCAAGAACATTGATTACGACTGGGCTCTCAACATTAGCTCGGAGGAAGATTGATGGAACGGTTCAGTGGAACCATCTTTGGACTCAAACGGGTTGGGAAATATCTCACAGATGGAGACCTTAGAAAAGCCTATGCAGAGTACAAGGAGTCAGAGGAAACAGCCCTTAGACTGATTGTGAATACGATATTGGCTGAGGGCTGGATCATAACTCTATCAAATTCCAAAACCATCGATGAGATAGCGCGAGAACATGGTTATACTAACATGCGACTTCTTAGTGACATTCTAAATCTACTCATTGGAGAGAACATAGTAGGATTTGCTGATGGCAAGTATCAGATCCGTGAAGTGAAGACGACTGCTATCCGCCCAGAGGATGTAGGTTCAGCAATGACCAACTTCTACTATGACTGTTCGAAATATCTCCCTCAGGCACTCAAGGGAAGAAGAGTATCGTTAGAAGAAGTACCGAGAGTCGTACTTGAGACCGTATTCAATAGCACTCTGACTGAGAAAGGGCGGGGAGTCTTATTGAGGTCATTTTCACCCAAGAATACGAAGGAGATCGGAGTGGCTGCATTTGCAGATGTGGGACTTCCATTCGCCCTAAGACAGATAGATGAGATATTCAATCCAGAGAGAATACATATCTTCCTACACGACCTTCGATGGTTCACACCACTCAAAACGATTCTTCAATTACTCTCCCTTGACGAAATCTTCTACAAACTTGTTCCAGACCTACTCGGTAGAAGAGTAATAACAAAAATGGACCTCTTCTATGGAGAGGAGATTTTCTCATTCTCACACGAAGAAGTTGATGAGAGAGTGAAGACAGTTTCAGACTACCTCAGCCCTGGTGGGCGATTAGTGACGAACGATCCAACGTTACCCCCTGGCAAGACTGTAAGTACTCCTGCATATGTCCTTATGCAGACGATTGAAGGATATCCACAACCACTTGACAGGGACATTATAAACAACACATTCCAGAAGCACTCATTGACAGTACAGACAATCGGAGACAACTGGATCATCGCTGGAAAGGAGGGGACTCGCAGTGGCTAGGGAAGCAGTAAGAGAACTCTTTGTCATCCATAAGAGTGGGATTCCAGTCACTCATGTTGGAACAGGGCACCTCCAGATAGATGACGCGTTGTTCGGGGGGTTACTATCAGCAATTGAGAATGTGGGAGTCAGTCTTGGTCTTGAGGGGGATGTTGCTCTGGACACCATCCGTTTCAGAGCATACGAACTGGTCTATTCCAGGACTGAGAATAGTCTGATAGTCTTGCTTACTGATGATGCTTCAGCGAGTTATCTTGGAAAGGCGAAACCCGAACTTGAGGAGATAGGTAGGGAGCTAGAAACTCTCGGCTTTATGCAGGACTTTGAAACACGTACTGCAGAAAAGACATCTCAGATTGACGGATTGATCACTCGATTTGCCCGGACAATCTTTGCAGAGCAGGATGATGTGTTCTTCTGGGATGAGGACCATACGTTCCAGCTCATGCAGCATGAGAATCCGCGATGGAACGGAGCGAACCTGTTCAGCAACTACCTTCTACCGTCACCCCTGATGAAGACATTCGACTTACAAATGGACGACATCAAAAGAATCTGTAGTCTGTTGTCGGAGAAGAGGCGTCCTTCAGAAATAATGCAAGATCCTCAATTATCAACAAAGGATGAGCGAATGATTGAGAACACACTTCGTCTGCTTCATATGTACGGACTTATTCAATGCTACAGGTCAGCAGTTTGAGGATAGAGAACAATGAGTGGAGTGACAAGGGAAGAGATTCGCCACATCTATAGTTCATCTGCCTTGCACTATCAGATGCTTCTCAAGTTCTATCGTGGTCTTGGAGTCAACCTGGAAAAGTGGAGGAAGGATGCAATCCGCAGACTGCCTGACCTGAGGAAGCCGAGAATTCTCGATGTGAGTACAGGTACTGGAGCAAACCTACCACTGCTTGTAGAGAAGTATCCGGACTATAGAGAAATTGTCGGAATAGACTACACTCCAGCCATGCTACAGCAGGCAGAGAGGAGAGTCAGAGTTAATGATTGGAAGAACATTAGACTCATCCTTGGTGATGCAAGGGAGATGTCCAAAGTTATAGATGGCAAGTTCGACCTGATCATGTCCACCTATTCTCTCTCCATCATTCCAGATTCACCCTGTGTTCTCGACGAGATACGTAAACTCGTCATTGACAATGGATACATCTTGCTCTTGGACTGTCAGAAATTCAAGGGAGTTCTCAGAATCTACAATCCTATCGCGATTTTTCTCTCCACAAGGCTTGGTGGTAACTCTCAGACCTACTCAGTTCGAGTCAGTGACTTGGCATCGGGGATGTTCAATCTTGTATACCGTCGGTTGATGTACTCTGGAATGTTCTATGAGGACCTTTACAGACGCAAAAAAAACCTAGTTCTCTGACTCGAAGATGAACATCTCATATCCAATGTTTCCGGAGGAGATCTGTCCCTCAATCATCTTGATGATTCTAATCGCCTCAGTCATCAAGTTCATTGATTCTTCTGTCCCACCTACGTCTCTGAAGAATTGTGCACGGCCTCTTGCCTTCCTGGCCATTTCTTCCAGCAGAGCTGAGTGATTAGACGCTGCCAAGAGTCTGTAACCATTCTTTACGAACAGGTCAATGTAGTCATCTGATGAGAGAGCATCTGCAATGCAAGCAACTCTGCCCAGAAGACTCCGGAGTTCTTCATCAAGCTCTTGATGATTCTGCACGGTCACATCATTCAGGCCAAAGATGCCTCCTGGTTTTAGAACTCGAGTTATCTCGGAGACAGCCTGTTCCTTGTCGACGAAGGTACACAGTGAACATTCACTCAGAGCATGGGTGAATGAATCGTCTGGGTGAGGGATATTCCCTGCAAGAGCGACAGCAAAGTCAGTTTTATCCGCCACGCGAAGATCGGATGCTATCTCGTAGGCCGCATCTATCATCTGTTGGTTTGCATCGATTCCAGAAACCTTGCATCCCAGGGTTTTTGCTAGATAGGTGGTTGTCTTTCCATTACCGCATGCGATATCCAGAACTGTGGATTCAGCATTGACACCCATCTGGTCTGCCATGAGCTTGCTGAGAGCCAATCCTCCTGGATGGAAGATGCCGTCCAGTAGTTTTGAAACAATGGGATGGTTATAGAAGTCGCCACAGCAGGCCGCAACCTCATTTTCAGATGTTTCATCCAACTCCATAGGTCATTTAGCCTCCTGTCTTCTGAACATGTTATAGTTGCAGAAGGGAATCATTTTGCCATCAGGTTGGATGACATGAATACAACACTTCTGTGCTCGCTCGAGCTGGTATGTCTGACGGCCCATAAATGAATGCACAGACACTATCTTCACAGACTTGCCAAGTACCTCAGGAATGGTCATTCCACATGCTTCACAGAAAGCTTCGAGATTGCTCTCAGTTCCTGGGACAGCTCGTGTCGAGAATAGACTCTTGAAGGCTTCATCCATCAGGACAGCCTCCTTGACAAGAGTGCGGTCTCGAGCATAGTCAATGTACTCATCAACGTTCACAATGTCAGTGAGTGGTGTCACCTCTTTGTCATCCACGAGGACATAGGATATTGATGTGCAGTGAGGATGGGGACAGGGGATTGGGCGAAAGTCACTCTTCTCAAGACTACCGTCAGTCTGTGTTTCAATCTCATCTAGAACTTTCGAAACGGATATGGTCGAGATGTCAGGAACACCAATCCTGCCTGTGAGAGCTACGGGCTGAAAGTTGATGCCAAAGACCTTCTTCTGAGAAAGAGCATAGTTGGTCAGAGCCCCGATCTCATGATCGTTGATTCCTGTGATCAGTGTGGGAACAAGGACTGCAGTCATTCCGAGCTCGTTACAGACCTCTACAGCTCGCTTCTTCTCCTCGACAAGGTCCCTTCCACGAATCTTCTTGGAAACCTCAGGATCAAACGTATCGAACTGGAGATAGATGACTGGGTCAGTCTTTGCAAGTTCTTTTGCAAAGTCCTCTTCGAGTAGTCTCAGACCGTTTGTGGATACTGCCACATCTTGGATGCCTAGGTTCTTTGCATATCTCACTATCTCAAGAATGTCTGGGTGAAGTGTGGGTTCGCCACCACTCAGCTGGAGAAGCTCGGGCTCAGCTTCGTATGAAACATAGGCATCTATCATGTTAGATATTCGGTCAAATGGAATGTGACTTCCAGAAGGGGCATCAGCAAAACAGATGTTGCAGTTCAGATTGCATTGGCCTGTTATCTCCATTACTCCAACACAGGTGTGTTGTTTGTGTGCAGGACAGATGCCGCAGTCATCCGGACACCCTTTGTCTATCTGAGATGACCAGACCAAGGGAGTTGTTCCTGGTCTGTTGTATTTGAGAGCCTCCTTCCAGTATTCTGCATCTGATGAAGCAAGGGTTCGAGTAGGACCATGTTCAGGACAAGTCTTGTCAAGATAGACGTTCTCACCCTCCACTACTTCTGAATTGTCAATCAAACGGCCGCATACAGGGCATAGACTCTTCATTCTATGTTCTCTCAACGATTTTGTGTCTAAAACATTCTGTTCATATCAGTATTCCTGAGAGCCTATTCTAACGGTGAATTCCGTTGTCCGCAAACATGTAGTGCTGCTAGGATAGAGTCACTGCCAAGAAAGGCAGGAATATAGAGCTTAATAGCAGGAGAGTTTCTGTCTTCAGGTGGTTCTTCGGATGACAGTCAAGATGAGAGACTATCACTGGGACGATGACTTTGACAATGTGAGAAAGTTTCTTGGAAACATGTTCTTCATACAGAGGTCATACACAAACTGGTTGCCAACCTCACTGGAAAATGTCAAATTCGGTCCTGGCGGAACTGAATATCTGGAAGAAGAAGATGAGCACCTCAAGATATGGGAGTGTTATGGGTTGATTGTGGCATTGTCAGTCACGAAACCCGCTGGTGACTGTCACCTTTCAATTCATCCTGATGTCGTGACATCCGCACGCAAAATTGTTCTTTGGATGCAGGAGCAAATCAGGAGTTTCAAGGAACACGAGAGTTTGAAGATGCGTCTTGTCGTGGATGATGCAGATGAGGAACTCAGGTCAATCCTAACTGATTTGGGATTCAAAGAAGACGAGATTGAGGGGGACAATCAGATATGGCAAGTGGGCTCACCCATCCCAGACTATTCCTTACCTGATGGATACACAATACGGAACGCTGTCATAAAGGAAGACTACGAGAAATACCGGAGAGTCCAGAAGGCGGTCTTTCCGCATATCAAGAGCATGTCGAACAAACTTCTTGACACATACTCAGAAGCCTCATTTTACAAGGAGGAACTCGATATTGTAGCAGTGGCACCTGATGGAGAGTTCGCAGCATTCTGTACTGCAAGAATTGATCCGGTGAGCAGGATAACGGAACTCGAACCTGTGGGAACTCATCCAGATCACAGGAAGCTGGGACTAGGGAAGGCTGTCATCTTGGAGGCGTTCAAGAGGTTGCAGAAGTTCAGACCAACAGCGGTGGTGATTCTTGGTGCGGCCCCTACTGAGGGTGCAAGAGGACTCTACAGATCGGTTGGGTTTGAGAGAGAGAGCACAGCGCACTACTGGGCAAAGATGGTCTGAGTCTTCATTCTCCGATAATCTTGATGAGAACACGCTTGTTCCGGCGTCCATCAAACTCTCCGTAGAAGATAGCTTCCCATGGTCCGAGGTCGAGTCGACCTTTAGTGATAGCTACCACGACCTCACGACCCATGATCTGTCGCTTGTGGTGGGCATCTCCGTTGTCCTCGCCGGTGCGGTTGTGCAAGTATAGACTGATCGGCTCGTGGGGAGCTAGCTCCTCGAGCCAGCGTTTGTAGTCAGCATGGAGACCACTCTCGTTGTCGTTTATGAAAACGCTCGCAGTGATGTGCATTGCGTTGACAAGACACAGCCCCTCCTGAACACCACTCTCCTTTACTGCATCTTGTACATCGTGTGTGATATGAACAAAGTCCATTCTAGTAGGGACGTTGAAGGTCAGGTATTTTGTGTGACTTTTCATAGTGAACTCATCTGAAGAATCTGGTAAAAAAGTTGTCAACACTCAGATCTGTATCAAATGGTTTCGCTCACATTCTGTCTTTTCCGTATGACAATGATTGCTACAATGATTGGAACTACTAAAGATGAAATTCCCAAGGTTACAATGAATGGAGTCCACTCCGCAGGCACTAAACCTGACGTTGTTGAAGGTTCGGAGGGAGAGTGCTCAGTGATTGCGATGTCAACCTCATCTGAAACTCCCTCTCCAAAATCGATGTTTCCGGCAGAAGCTTCAGAAAAAAGGAGACTCGTAATTACATATAAAGTGTCAATTGAATTTCCAGTGACATTCTCAAGAATCGGGCTTCCAAGGGCATTCTTCTGAACAAACCATCCATCTGAGTCATGATAGACAATAGAAACTCCAGTATATCCCATATCTGGCTGGCTTATGGCAACTGTGAAGTTGTCAGGGGGATTTGTGATTTTGATGATTTCAGCACCGTAGTAACGAATTGAGAGGCTCTCAATTTCAACGGGTATAGTATTCCTGACTGTCAATTCCTGAAACTGAACGTCCATGTTCGCGAATCCGTAGTTATTGTCCGCAAAGCCCAATTCATCAATTGTTATTGCTGTGACCCAGTCAAGATAGAGCTCATTGAAAGATATGTTGTGTCCTGCATCCAGGAGAGCAGCCTCAATTCCTAATGCTCCATCCTCTTCCTGTTGTACTAGTTCAGTAAGGAATTGAACGCCAAATCTCTCCGCCAAATAGAATGCGAAGAGGTAAGACCCGCCATAGTCCTTCTGAGCCACGTCAAAATAGATCAGTGAGTCATCAGGAGTCTGAAGAAAATAATCGGTGCGATGCGAAACATTGCCTCGGTAGGAGAGATATCCAACGTAATAGGTTGCATACTCAGCCATTCCTTCAAGAATGAAATGGACCTCATCGAACTCATAGTTGAACCAGATAAGATGACAGAACTCATGGGCTATTGTGTCCAGAATCAAGTAGTTATCATAGTAAATGTAGACCATCTCACAGAGGTTTGAATAGGTGGATACGATCTCGTTGTACTGAGAGTAATAACTCATCAGATTGTCTGATATCAGAATTATAATTCTGGGGTCTCCATCGACATCGCCAATACGCCCATCTGGATTTCCAGTCAGTTCAGTGACCTTGGGATAGATGACATCATCGAACTCGTTTCTGTAGGATTCACATCTACTTGTTGCCTCTTCTTGACCCAGTAGTGAAATCAAGCTGTCTTGAAAGTAGATGAGACAGTGCTCTCCAATTGCTAACAATGTAGCATCTATCTCATAATGAGTAGCAGTATCAAAATCGTTTGCCCAGAATGACCTTGTATCTCCCACATTCTGAGTCAGGCTGTATTTGGTTGGAGGAGAAGTGGGCGATGCCTGTGGAGGTTCCAAGACAATCTGACTATTTAGTTGAAGGAAAAGGAGTCCGAATACTAAAAGACCAATGTACAGGATTCTCGTGACAGCTCTTCTGTACATCAAAATCTCAACGCCTCTATTAGTTGAGGAGCATTCCTAGAATGAATATAGGTCTTGATTTCTACGCTATCGAGAAACATTGGATTTTTCAATAGGGAGTCGCAGTTGGACGTGGGTGTGAATATTGGGATTGTTTGGAAATTCAGCAAGCATTATCGTTGATGTCAATCTTATCATTCAATGGGTAATCTTTGTCTTCTTACTTGTAGGATATTTGAAGAGGAGGGAACGAAAAACACACGGGTACTTGATGGTCGTCACTACAATCATCAATCTGGTAACCACGCTCCTCATCATGGCACCTTCGCTGGTATTGAATGCAAGCACCCTACCAATTGCAGTATATGGACATGCGATTGTGGGTACAATAGCAATTCTGCTTGGACTCCTTTTCAGTTTCAAGTTTATGACAGAATTAAGAAACAATCAACCACTTGCATGTGGAACTCGTAGAAATATGAGGATTGCATTCATTCTCTGGATTGTGCCAGTCTTCTTTGGGACATTCCTTTACCTGACAATCTATATTCTATAATCCAGTGGGGAGATTATCTTTCGCCCCACTCTATTTTTCTTCTGTGAAGGTTGATTAGTGACCATCTGCAGATACAACGTCAACACCCAAGTCAAACAGAATAATACCAGAACATGGCTTTCATAAGCTCGTTTGCAGCTGCGTTTCTTGGTGAATTCATTTTGTACATTAAGGGAATGGACAAGCTACGAGAGAAGCTTCCTGCTTACCCTGGAAAAAGACTTGCAATACTTCCACTCAGAGCATTCCTGACGGGAATACTGGCATATGCGTTCCTGATCATTCTGGTCATCACTCCACGCTTCTTTCCTGGCAACGATCTTCTAACGGCACTAGAACCTGTGCTTCCACTTCTTGGAAGTGTCATAGTTGCCACGTGTGCTCTCTGGTTGATTTGGGGACTCTGGAACAAACGAATTGAGATGAAGGAGCAGCATGGAGATTTGGCATATCAGAAGATGATAAACCGAGGGCTGACTGGAGTCTTTCTAATTCCTTCACTGGTGTTTCTCGAATTCACGTTAAGTCGATCATTCCCACCAGGTTCACCTCTCAATCCGATAACGACTCAGTGGTCGACATCAATTCTATATCTCTTGGGAGATCCTTTCGGAATCGAACTCTGGATAAGGATGATACTCTCATTCATTTTTCTTATACTAGGCATGCTAACAGTTCGCAGCGCACTAATGACCTTTGGACTAGACTATATGGGTGTAGTCTATCTCTTCTTCCCTGAGGAATCGGAAGTGCAGCAGCATGAGATCTATTCTGTCATACGTCATCCAACATACCTAGGTGGAGTGTTACTCGGTACAGCTGGGCTATTCTTCAGGTTCTCAGTCTACTCCATCTTCTTGTTCCTGTTGGTCTATATGGTCTTCAGACTGCAAATCTGGAAGGAGGAGAAAGAGCTTGTTGAACGGTTTGGTGAGGGCTACGTTGAATACAGAAAGAATGTCCCTGCCCTTCTGGTCAGACCAAGTAAGATTGGAGCATATTTCAGGTTCCTACGACCGAATGAATAACTATGACTTCCGCTGCTTTACGAACCAGTCGACGATAGTCTTCACAGTAATCTCATACGCCCGTGGATCAGAGAGGTTGTGGTCTGCACCCTCAACTATGACCAAGTCCTTTGGTTCACCAGCCAGTTCATAGAGTCGTTTCACACCAGCAAGAGGGATACCCTCGTCATCGGTGCCATGAACGATGAGCATTGATCGTGGAGATATCTTTGCGATCTCAATCATCGGGTTGTGAACTTTGGAATCCTCGACCATCGTTCTGAGGACCTTCTCGCATATCTCAGGGTTATCGATACCTCGCATCTGAGCAGGGTCAGTCTCAATAATGTATGCAAATGCTGGTCGAATCATCGGGGACTCGGAGAGCCATAGTGTGTCATAAACAGGAGCTCTCAGACACAGCGCATCTATCCGTTTGTCCTTGGCTAAGATGCAGATCGCGACTGCAGCCCCCCAACTTACGGCATATATTCCTGACCAAGAGTCCAATGTTAGGTCGGATTCCAGAAGATGTGTGATGGCCTCTTTTGCATCCTTTATCTGACCAGAGAGTGTGAAGATTCCGTCGCTCTCTCTGAATCCTCGAAAGTCAAAGGTCAGGACTGCAAATCCAGCCTCTGCTAGTTTGGTTGCGGCACCACTGATTTGGTCAGAACTTCCTGGGAGCCCATGGAAGTTGCATATTCCTGGGAATGGTCCCTTGCCATCTGGGACAACGAAATTTCCTCTGATTATTTCCCCTTCAGAGGTGAACTCTGTGGGCACTATTTTCACATCTACCACTGAATGAATTAGCAACGTATTGTTCTATTTCAATTTGTCTGATGACCTCAATGGATGATGTCTATCTAGCTGTTTTGTTGGGCAATCTCTTGGACTCCAGCTGACTCCTCCACTCAAGAATTTTTGAGTGCATGTTGGAAACGCGAAATCTCGTGGAAGAAATCTCCACCTTTTCCAAGAATCTCCATGGGCTCAGTCACGATGTAAGATAGTTTGTAAATAACTCCGAACATCGTTTCTCCCCAGAAGATGACCTCGGGTTTCTCTATAAACTCATCCTTCCAGTTTTCACATATTTTGTCAAAGTAGTCATGAACCTTGTCAATGTCGAAGTCCTTGTGAACATTGATTTCAAAGGTGTATTGATACACCTCGGTGCCCTTTGTAAGAGATCGAAGGCCCTCTAACGCATATTGCACCCTACTGGATGATGTCCGGGCTTCATGATATTCCTTCCCTCTCTCAGCCATGAGGTCGTCAATCCGCCTACGGTAGTTTATCACTTGTGAGTCGACAATCTTACTGTTGGGTACATACTCCCTCGTGTAATCTGGTTGGAGGAGTCTCGTATAATTGAGGGTTATCTCTTGCACTATTCCCTCAACGCCTCCAACATTGATATAGTCCCCAACCCGAAAAGGACGTGCTGCTAAGACATAGAACCCACTCACCATATTTGAGAGTGCCTTGGAAAAAGCCAGACCAATTGCGGTTCCAAACAGAGCACTCCCTGTCAGAATAGCCTCTGGAGGTATGATTGTAGTAGCTGAAAGAAGTGTTGTAAGGCCGAAAGCAAGAAAGAGGACACGTACTATGAGTTTGATTCCGCTGGTTGCTTCTTTTGGCATACCCACCTTTCTGAATGTGATTGTAATGGTACGCATAACGATGAGATAGAACACATAGATAACAATCAAGAAGGGGATGATCGCGACTGCTTCCGCAAATCCACCTAATTGGAATGGATCAAGAATGCTGCGAATGAAGGCAACAAAGTCAGCGAAGATGTTTTGCATGGCGATTAGCTCCGACGGGACTTATCAAGGTCCAAATAAAAAGTGATTGAAATGATATTTCCAGAGTCGCGTCAAACCTCTGAGAAGATAGAGAATATTCCACCAGGACTATGAGCTGGACTCCTTTGCTTGGTGATACATGTCATTGTAATATTCTCTCAGCTCTTTCTCAGATTCCAGAGGTTGGCTGATGACATCCAGTGTATCTCTGGACACCTTCCCCTCCTTGATGAGTTGGACCCCAGCTACCTTTGCCGCTTCAAGGATCTCATCTGCCTTCTCCTTGTACTTGGTCATGAGAAACGCATGCGGTCTCAGAAGTGACCCTGAGAACTCAACACTTGCATCCTTTGCCATATGGTCCACAAAATCGACCAAAAGAGACATGTTTTCCTTCTCCCACCAACCACCTGCTGAAATTAGTACTATCTTTGATATCTGTACGTCATCATGAAACTTTGCTCGTGTGCGGCCATCATGGAACTCAAGAATAGGTTCTATGAGTGGCATGAGACGGTTCAACAGATTCTGTATCTCTCCCGGGAGAGGGAAGTAGATTGGGATGGCAAGAACGAGGATGTCAGCCTTACGGAATTTAGGATAGAGTTTCTCCATATCGTCGTTCTGGATGCACTTCCCCACCTTTTCGTACCAGCAATGGAAATCACCAAGACAGGGCCTGATCCTGAAACGTTTGGCGAAGATGGTTTCAACTGTTGCATCCGCTTCTTCCATTCCTTCAACAAAAGAGGCCAGAAGTTTGTGTGTATGCCCCTTCTCCATACGGGCACTGCCATTGATTGCTAGCACTCTCATCGCGCGACACCCAGACTCGCAGAGAGGATGACCGCTCGCTAAAAACTCTTCGACATTCCTTCTATATCCTCAACAGCAATCCGCGGATTAGTATAGCGTCCTCTGGTTTCAGTCCCAGAACGATACTGGATGGCTCTCTCTGGACACCAGTTGATGCAGGCAAGACACAACTCACATTGATGCTGCCATTCTGGTCTGCCTTCGCGCATCTGGATATTTCGGACAGGGCACACTCTAACACAGAGTTCGCATTCTGTACAGTTTTCATTGACCCAGTAATTCTTATCACAGGTGTTCACTCGGTCCAAGAACTGCTGGTAACTTCTAGAATGTCCATGATAGTCAGCAGCAGAGAAATTGACCATCCTGTTACGGATGTTTTCAGCAATCTCCGGAATTGTCTTGTCAGCATTCTCAATGATTCTCTTGATTCCGCCTTCAGAAGGAGCATCATAGCTGATAATGTAGTTTGATGGCATCCGTAAAAGGAATCCTGCTTGAAGGTCATGGCCGATTGTTTGTAGCTCACTATTGAGTTGGGAAAGCGATTCCTCTGGATCTCCAGCATGTGTTACAACACCGAAGACAAAGCTGGCTTGAATTTCTTTCAGTTTGGGAAGAAATCTGGAAACCTTCAAAGGCAGTCCTCCCCAGTAGACCGGGAACACGATGCCCAAAACATCATATGAACTGCTTTGGCTGTCACCCTGATATCCCGCAATCGGTGTTACCTCTGTATCTCCCAGAGCTTTACCGATTCCCCTTGCCACCATCAAGGAGTTGCCAGTTCCAGTGAAGTAGAATATCCTATTTGCCAATTTGTAACCCCCATGATGACTATCAATCCACTTGCCTACGCATCACCGTGTCTCTTTCTCGAACAACAACCGGTTTGAATCCATGCTTTGTGTACATACTTCGGGGTCCTCGAAAGTGCGCACCATCGTTACTATCGGGTTTGTTGCGAGGGTAACCTTCAATCCACAATGCACCGCGGGCAGAGGCGTCCGCAATCACACGATCGAGAAGGGCTGATGCGATTCCATGTCTTCGATAGGGCGGAGCAATCACGAAACATGAAACACCAATTACTGATGCTGGCTCAGGACCCTCCGGATCAACCAGTTGAAGGTGTCCATAGTCACTACGCAGAGAGGCGTTTACCCATCCAGCGGGCTTGTTGTCAACATATGCCAGATACCCGAAAGTTGTTCTCTTTCGCAGACGTTCTACCATGATTGATCGTGATTCACGCCACGGACGCTCTTGGGTTTCATCTGTAGGAGGTATATGTGGTTCAAGGCAATAGCAGGATGCCCAGTCAGGATTATCCGCAAACCCGTCATGATCGAAAAATTGCAGCCAATCATCCATCGAGTCTTCAGTGACTCTATGTATAGTGATTTCACCGATTTCCTCTTTTCGTACTGTCTCACCTGTGAGTCGTTCTACTGCTTCCGCATAATTACGAGCGTAGTTTCTAACAGCCTCTTCTGGATACTCCCATGAATGGTTATTTTGACCATGCGATACAAAAGCATCAGCAAGTGCCTCAAGGTCTTCCGCCTTGATTACTTCGTCACAACCAAAGCATTTGACTTTCATCAGTTATTCCCTACTCATCATTGTTTGAGGGTAGACATGTCCACTAAAGGGTTGCCCCGCAGTTTTTACACTTTGAGCTGAGTGCAGTATTGTCGAAGTGGCAGTATGGACACTCGAGAACATCACCAATCCTCTC
>JBHLRZ010000056.1:0-14601 GCA_048882045.1 Candidatus Thorarchaeota archaeon
TAAAGAAATATGCAACCAAGACATCGCTTGGCATCCTGTTCATTGCAGTCCAACTAGTGGATATCGCGTTCTTTATCCTTGTTTCACTGGGAATTGAGCACCTGCAAATTATCCCTGGTTTTACTGAAGCCAATCCATTCGATCTCTACGATTATCCAATAACTCATAGTCTTCTTGGATCCTTTGCATGGGCTCTTGGGATTTTTCTAGTAGTTCGTTTCATTCCTCTGCGCTCGATTGAAGCCGCTGATAGGCAGAAAATTGCACTTGTCCTGAGTGCAGCTGTATTTTCTCACTTTCTCTTGGACATCATTGTCCATTCTCCGGATTTACTGTTGATTCCTGGATTTGATATAATGATTGGATTAGGACTCTGGAATAGCATCATACTTACTGTTGCAGTCGAACTTGCCATTCTTTTGGTAGGTTGTTGGATATATCTCCAATCAACAACACAAGGAACAGGCTTGGTGGGGAATTATGGAATGTTTGTCTTCATGATTGTGCTAACAATCATCACCATAATGACACCAATCATGACGTTTCCGGATGTGTTGACGGTCGTAATAACATCAGAACCATTGTATGCAGTTTTCGCTTTGGCAGCATGGTGGTTGGATAGTAAGAGGAGTGCGATTGGGAGTACCGAGTAATGATTGAGTCGAAGGAATCTGATTACAGAACAATTATTTTGTTCATGGCGGTCAGTCTTGTCATCATCTTGGCATATATCTGGTTGTTCGAGATTGTTCAATCAATTGAAGCAGTCAGCGGAGGACTCATTCATCGCACATTGCTATTGAATGTGCCCCTATTGATTGGAGCCATTGTACTAGTTTTAGTTGTGTATGGAGGACTCCAAGCGAAGGACTTCGGGTTGGTTGGCAGGAAACTCCCACTTGCGTTTGTTGCGTGTTTACTCACCTGGGTTTTTGTTCAGGTCATGGAAGGAGTTGCAAGTATCGTTGGCACAGGTTCCGCACAATTCAACCCAATATGGAGCACGGAAGCTACTGTATTGGTGGGCCTACTGATTGGAATGCTTTTTGGAACAGCTCTCTATG
Source organism: Candidatus Thorarchaeota archaeon (assembly GCA_048882045.1). GTDB lineage: Archaea > Asgardarchaeota > Thorarchaeia > Thorarchaeales > Thorarchaeaceae > SMTZ1-45. Next base: position 1,065 of record JBHLRZ010000056.1, read on the forward strand.
AGGAGGTGGGATTCAGAGGATTTCTTCTGGTTCAATTCGACATGAAGATGACGGACGTTACTTCGAACAAGTATTTCCGAATCACATTAGCCCTGCTTTTCTCACAGGCACTCTTCACGCTGGTTCACATACCCTGGAAAGTCATGAATCAAGGATGGACAGTGTCTGTCTTCTTCGACCTGATCTTCAGTGTTTTCATGAATGGACTAATCTATGGTGTACTCTATCTGAGGACTGAAAACCTATTCTTTGTCATGGGAATTCATGCCTTAGGAAACGCACCAACTTCCTTGTTTATCTCCTCAATCGGAGAATCGAACTTGATCCTGCTAATGGCAATTATATGGGCGGTTGTTTGGCCCAAACTGAGGAAATGGGAGAAAGAAGACACAGTACCTGACAATTAGTCTGAAAGAGGAATTGAAAAACCCTAGATTGCGAAGCAAAGTGTCTACAGTCAGTGTGTCCCACAACAGCTTGTATCCAGAGGAAGTTTGTTATGGACTTCGATGGAAAATAGCCGAGAAATTTATAACGGCGTTATAATAATGGCTCCATTAATTTCATTCGTGGAAATTGGTTAATCAAAAGGGGAGAGATAATAGTATTATGACTCTCGATAATGAAAAGGTAGCTGGGCTACTCTTATTCTTTGGAACACTACAGGGGATTTTCGTCGTACTAATATTGGCATTAGTTGAACCTGGATACAGCTTCTCTACTAATTTCATCAGTGATTTAGGAGACCTAAGTGCCTCTAATGCCCTCATATTCAATCTTTCAACGATTATTTGGGGTCTTGGCATATTAATAGCAGGCTTCCTCCTATATCGCGCTTCAGCAACAGAATCAATATTCCCTAACAGGTTATTTGCAATCCTGATCGTACTCTGTGGCATTTGCACCATTGGGGTAGGACTTGCTCCAATAAATTCCTCTCCCAGTATCTATCCATTACCTTTACACGTTATTTTTGGAGACATCTTAGCTGGACTCAGAGTAATCGCGATGTTTGTTTCATTCAAGATTATGAACCCCCCCTTATCATACATCCAGATAATTCTGGGAGTAATGGCATTCGTGTTGACTTTCCTTTTTCTCACAGCCATTGATTTCGGTCTGGGAGTGGGTGGAATTCAACGAGTGAGCAGAGTGGTCTTATATGCGTGGTTGTTTATCATATCCACACATCTCATGAACAAATCCTAGAGTCAAGATACACAGATACAGAATTAGAAGAATCAAACAAACGGAACGAGGGAATAAGGGAAATTCCTGAGAAGGGAATTTCCTATCCTCTTTTTAAGGTCTAAACTCAAAACACATTTTAATATTTGAATAAGTCCGCGACTACATAAAACTAGTAATTGTCATGGGAGTTCATGCTCTCGGAAATGCACCTACATCTCTGTTTGTTTCATCAATTGGTCCTTCAACCCTAATCCTACTATTGGCACTCATTTGGGCGGCTTTGTGGTCCAAACTACGAAGGTGGGAGGAGAGAAGTGTAGTACTTCGTAACTCAGCAATTGGCTCTGGAAGTTAAAATCCTGAGAGTTCCAGTTTGAGCCATATGTGCGAGTTCTATGTTCAATGGACACTAGAGTATAAGAAAATGAAATTGCGTCGGTAGTAACGGAATTATAGGCAGAAAATATTGGATAACCGATATATCCCTACAAATTGTCCTCAGAGGGAGCTCTATGACCAGTGAAGAAGTAATTGTATCACTGACAGAGAATGACAAGAGTAGTCTACATGAAACATTTGAGAGATGTGGCTTTTCAGACTTTGGATGGATTGATCCAAATGAGATTGTAGTTTCACAGTGGGTGCGCTTGAAGTGTGAGTTTGGGTGCGCGGATTACGGTAGGGCTTCTTGTCCTCCGAATCTTCCTTCAATATCTGAATGTCAAGAGTTTTTCAAGGAGTATACAGATGCATGGGTATTCAGATTCTCGAAGAAATCCACTGACAAACAACAACTCGAAGATTGGGTGAAACAAATTGAGAGGCAACTATTGGACCTTGAGAGGGAGGTCTTTCTCCAAGGGTATGTCAAGGCATTTGTACTTCAGATGTCAAATTGCAACCTTTGTTCAGATTGCGCGACCAATAGAGGGAACTGCAAACACAAGAGACTGGCTCGTCCCACACCTGAGGGACTGGGGGTTGATGTTTTCAGCACAGTATCAAAACTAGGATTCCCGATTAAAGTTCTAAAAGACCGTTCAGAAGAGATCAACCGTTATGCCATCTTAATGGTACAGTAGTACCAACGACTTTTTGTTTCTATTTCATATTGAACCAATGTTCGAGCGGTTTCAAATACTGTTTCTGTTTGTACGATACGTAGCATATGCAGGACTATTTATTACCCCCAACATTCACGTCAAGCAATTGGGAGATAGTTTTGACATCTGATTCGAACACAGAATTGAGATTGTTTCAAGAGGCTCTTGAAATTAGACCTTCAACCAGAATTGAGATGGACTCAGCAATTGAGGTTTTGCAAAGGAATAAAGATAGGTGGATTAAGACAACCATCGACGATAGGATCAAGATTCTGGACGAATCAATTCAGGAGTTTGGTCGGATATGTGACAAATGGGTCACGCAGTCAGCACTAGCCAAGGGAGATTTCGACGACCCATATTCAATAGGAATGGAATGGATTGGAGGACCAGTGGCTATCCTCCGAAGTATGCGAGGATATCTACATGCATTGTATGATATATCTAATCATGGAAATCCGAAATTTCCGGGTCCGGTTTGGACTATGCCAAATGGACAAGTTGCAGTGAAAATCTATCCTAGTTCGATTTATGAACGGTTGGTCACACTCGGACTTACAGTCGAGGTGTGGATGGAGGATGGAATTTCTGAAGAACAGCTTGAAGAACTGCAAGCTGTGGTCTACAAAGAAAAGGAGCAAAATGGATCTGTAGTTCTTGTCTTGGGTGGTGGCAATGTTTCAGGAATTTCAGTGAATGACTCTATGTACAAGCTTTTCGTAGAGAACCAGGTTGTCTTACTCAAAATGCATCCTGTCAATGAATATCTTGGTCCACTAATAGAGCGTTGTCTTAGTAGATTGATTGGTGAGGGCTTCCTTCAAGTTGTCTATGGAGGTGTGCCAGAGGTCAAATATATGTGCGAACATCCTAGTGTGAACGAATTGCACATGACTGGGTCTGACAAGACCTTTGAAACCATCATGTTTGGAACAGGTGAAGAAGGCATAAGAAGAAAGAAGGAGAACCAACCCCTTCTAACTAAACGATTTACGACAGAATTGGGAAATATCGCTCCTGCCATCATTGTGCCTGGCCCTTGGAGTGAGAGTGATTTCAACTACCAAGCTGAGCAACTTGTGTCACATCTGTGTGATAATGCCAGTTTCAGTTGCAGTCGCAGTCGAGTGATTCTACAGCATTCAGATTGGCCTAAACGTATAGAGCTGCTTCAATCAATTGGAAATGTCCTCGAAAAGGTCCCCCTGCGAACTGCATACTATCCCGGTTCATTTGAGCAACATGCACACTTTCTCAATGTGCATCCTGAAGCAGAGCAGTATGGCATCGCTCAAGACGGACAGATTCCTTGGACCTTGATCAGTGGTGTTAATTCACAGAATGTAGACGACATATGTTTTAGAGTTGAGTCTTTCTGTCCGGTCATTGCAGAATCAACCATTGATGCTCCTACCGTCAGTGAATACATCAGACGAGCAGTCGATTTCTCAAATGAACACCTCTGGGGAACATTGTCTGCAACTATAGTCGTCCATCCAAAGTCATTGAAAGATCCTGAAATTGCTACTGCGATTAAAGATGCTGTTAGTGACCTCAGGTATGGAATCGTAACTATCAATGGATTTCCTGGGGTGGGCTGGGCCATAGCCACTCCACCATGGGGTAGCTTTCCCGGAAACCAGCCGAATGACATTCAGTCAGGAACTGGCTTCGTCCATAACTCTTTCATGTTTTCGAATCCTCAGAAGACAGTTATACGAGCTCCATTCAGGATGAAACCAAAACCAGTTTGGTTCAACTCTAGGGCGAAGGTTTTCAAAAAGGTTGGAAAGAAGATGGCTATGTATGAGCTGAATCCGTCTTTACGCAAGATCCCAGGAATGATTCTTGCAGCGTTAAGAGGGTAACATTATCGGCAGCAGAGTAAGGATGTAGGTCATCATATCCAGCATAATCATGGTTCGTGAAGTTAAAGAAGAATCTGAGCAAGTCGATAATGAAATAGAGATTTAGAAATCTAATTTCTATGGACTACGAGCGTTTGGTAACCAACGGACAGCTCGATTCCAGTAACACAGGAATAGGTTTCGAGTCCATTTACGGAATTCTGTGTCTTCGTGGATGTAGGTTCGATAATGTGTTCACACAGTAAGAGCACGATGGCAATATGATACAATCTACAACATCGTTATGTGTGACTGCCAAATGGGGCTCAAAGTGAATCGGGTCCCGCTCCTTCTCTATTGAGCAAGGTGCGCCTTGATGCGTTCGAGTCGTGTCTTGTATGATGTTATACCAAATGGTTGTGTGTGATGTCTGCCAATGAGAATTTGAAGGGCTTCCAAGAATCCCGGGTAATTCTGGGCTATCTCCACATCCACTCGAATTTCAGCTCTTCTCTTCCATATCGATAAAACGATCCCTGGAGGAATCATCAAAAGAGGAAAGATGATTATCATTGGGAAGAATGTAATAAAAAACTCAATTGAGTAGTGAGAAAACATCCAAATCAATGAGATAGTCATGATGATGATAATAAGCCCCGAAAACGAATAGCTCATTCGATTATATTTCCTTTCGATGTCTTTTCGCCTCAATTCTGAGAGAATCAGTGGCCCTGCTAAATCAGCATCTTGAATGTCCTTCAACATATGAGGAGAGAGATTGAAGATTGCTTCTTCAGAATAATCAGACTGTAGCCTCTCAACAACTAGACCAAACATCTCATCCTGGTGCGGTTTGACAGCTTTCACTGAGAGGTTCTGATAGTCGGGACTCTCGTTAAGAAATTGTTGGATGCTATCTGCAAATGGGTTTCGCACATCCCAGTCCGTGCTTCTCTTACTACGCGCTCTGATAATGGAAAACATGGGAATAATCAGGAATGTGAGTATGAATGCCATGAATCCGATAAATACTGAGAATATCAAGGGCACCATGATAAAGGCGAGCATGTGCGGAGAAAGTGAAATCAGGATAATGAAGCTAGCAGGTATCGCAATAACGACTGTAATCAGGCTTCTTTTGATTATTTTCCTAAGGATACCTGGTTTCCCCTCCGCGTCATCCTGTTTTGCCTCTTCAATAACCTCATCAGGAATCTTGTATCCTGTGAGCACTTCTACGGTGACCGCTTCTGGTGAAGCTCCGTAAAGGGTCTCTAGGAATTCGTCAATCTTCTTGGTGCTCTGTGCAATCTTTAATGGAATTATAACCATGAATACCATGGCAGCTAGGAAAGGACCTATGAGGAAGAGTGACATGATATCAATTGAGAAAAAGGAAAACAGGCTAAATGTGAAGAAGAAACCTTCATTGAATGAGATAAACAAGAATACGAGAAGTCCTAGCGCTAAACTGCTAAGGGGTGATACTCTTTCCATCATGAGTATTTCTCGTGCGAGAACAACCTTTCCCTTCTCAGGTCTTTCGAGTAAGTCACCAATAGTACTTTCAGATAGAAGAATGGCTTTGAAGAACAGATTGGTTGTGGAGAGAAAGACACCTCGGTCAATAGCACGAAACCAGAGCTGGATATTTTGACCTGTACCGGTATCTGTCTTTACTTCCTCAAAGAGAGATTGTAATTCTGTATTGGTCACTGGATTGCGGAATCGCATGATTTTCAAGCCAAAGGTAGCGAACTGTATTATTAGACCTGCAAGTAATGATAGAATGAACCACTCGAGAAGGCTGAACTCAATACCGAAAAATAATCCAATGCTCGATGGTATCAAAGCCCACAGCATACCGAGTAGAAAGAGCCCTTCGTAGAAGAAACCATTGAATAGAAATATACCTGAACTCCTACCTGTTGGATCGAATTCACTCTGTGGGCTCAACTTCCCGCTCCAAGTTACCTAGATGTCGGATTGCTATAAGGGTAGCGGCAAAGGCTGGTCATCATTTTGATCGGGAGAGAGTCACGTAGTTTCAAATCGAATGCTGCGAAAACACAGACATGTTGAGCAGGCCCCATACGAAGGAACTATCAATAGGATCTACTATTGCGTGTATACTTAAAGGCAAATCTAAATAAAATCCGTATGACTATCTCTTCAACAGATATCGAAATTATTAAGATTTCATTTGGAGGGACTGGAAAAAGTGGAAGGGAGACTTGGTGTAAAAATCGGGTTTGCGGGTGCTATCCTTGCTATGCTAGTATTCGCTGCCAAGGGAGCTAGCATGATTCCAGGGATCCAATTTACAGATAATTGGCAGCTAATTTTCTTTCTGATTCTATTGCTATCTCTGGCCATAATATCGATATTAACGCTCTATTTTTTGTATGCGCTTAGGAAACCTGAAATCATCGATAAACTGTACGAAAACCCTTACGCTGGCGGCATTGCTGGTGTCATGATTTCCTTTCCAATTGCATTGTCATTCATAGTTTTTGGGGAATACTACTTTGAGGATGCCTTCACTACAGTCTTCACTTTTCTCTGCGGATTCCTGCTCATTATATCCAGCATAATCATGGTTCGTGAAGTAAAAGAAGAATCTGCGCAAATCGATAGTGAATCAGAGAGCTAGATACCTAGCTGCAGAACTCGTAGAAAATGGTAATGATTTCAGAAGTCTTTGTATCTCCACTCAGATTCAATTGGCGCATCTCTTAGATATACCTTAGGATGGTTTGAGAAGTAAGACTTGTGACTCTTTTCTTTGGATTCCAAGTGGCTTGCAATCTGCTAGCTAAACCAAGACTCTCTTCCTTTCATACGAAAAGGCTAGAGTATGAAAATTGCTTTCTTTAGTGATGAAGATGCTCTTTGATGCGTTCGAGCCGCGTCTTATACGACGTTATACCGTATGGCTGAGTATAATATTTGTCTATCAGAGTCTGAAGGGCTTCTATCAATGTTGGATATGCCTTTGCTACTTTTACATCTGAGTTGGTTTCAGCTCTTTTTTTCCAGTATGTCAGGAAGAACAGAGGAGGACCGGTTAGTAAAAGAAAGATGCCTAGCACTCGCAAAATGCCTAGGTATGCACTATCTGAGAAACCCGCAAGCGATGGTAGGATGCTAATGAACAGAGCAGCAAATACCAGAACAGAGATAATAGCGCTTCGGACGCTCCATCGATCATGTCGTTTCTTAATGTCTTTACGCCGCATCTCCGAGAGTATAAGAGGACCTACTAAGTCAACATCCTGAAGGTCGTTCACCGTTTGAGGCATCATTGCGTATATCGTTTCCTCGACCTGGTCGGAATTGAGCCTTTCAACGACAAAACCGAATACCTCTATGGATAGTGACTTAGCTCCTCTGACTGCTCTTACTGTCACTGTTTCATAACCCTCATTCTTGTTGAGGAATTCCTGTACTGTGTCTGCAAGTGGATGTGAAATGTCCCATTCCACATTCCTTTGAGGATGCTGTATGACCAGTGGTTTCTTGAATACGGACGATATGAACAGTGGCTTCATGAATAGGGATAGGCTGGTAAAAGCCCCAAAGAATGCAAAGAATCCAACCATTGCAGAGACCACGATGGGACCCAAAATGAAGGAACTCGCATCTGGAAAGTAAGTAATGAAAGCAACAAAAGAAATAGCAAAACCGATCAGTGCTGCAATTGAACTCCAGATGACCGCTCGAGCATGAGTACGCCGCCTCATCTCCACCTCATCTGTATCCTCTTGTCTTGTCGAAGAGTCAGGAATCTGGTATCCTACGCGCACTTGAAGACTTGCCGATTCAGACGATGTACCATATACCTGGCGTATGATCATCCTGACGTAGCTGTCCTTGCGCGAAGTAAGTATTGGTTCTAGGACCAAGACCAAGGCAAATCCCACAACCACGGCGATTGTAAGCAGCGCCATCAGCTCAATTGGGAGTATGAGAATGAAATCAAAAGTGAAGAAAGTCGTGCCAAATGCGCAGAAGATGAATATGAAAAGTCCTGTGGCAAACTCACGGATGGTATGCGAATGCTCAATCGTCAACACCTCTCTCGCAAGAACCACCTTTCCCTCCTCTCGCAGATTGAGAATGTCAGCGATAGCACTGTCAGAGAGTAGAATTGCCTTGAAAAGCATATTCGCATTGGACTGAACGATGTATCTGTCAATGTTACGAGACCAGAGCTCAATTCCCAAGTCCTTGTCGAGATCCGTTTTGACCTCCCCAAATAGTGCCAATAGCTCCGCATTTGTTACTGGTCTGCGAAACCGTTTCATCTTCAGAAAAAAAATGAGTAATTGTATTCCTGAACCTGCCAGTAATGTGAGGACAAGCCACTGCAGGAGTCCTAACTCAGCATTAATGAGGAAAAAAGCAATCAACAGAACGGGATTCCAGATAAAGGCACTCAGAATAAGACTCTCACGGGGCTGTCCAGAAAATAGTAATACACCTAATCTCGAACTGATGAAGTCCAATTCGCTCTGTGGGCTCAACCTTACTCCCCAAACATTTTTTGAGATGGAATGCTATAAGGATAACGATGGATGAAACCTGCTGGATTATCTGCAGGAGGGATTTATTCAGTTCCGATGGCACACGCAAGTTATGTAGGAGTGTCTGATAAGCCTCAGTCGAAGGAACTATAAGCAGGGCGCAATCCCCTCTCGCCCGCTGGCAAGACTCTAGCAATCAAGAGGTAGTTTACGATGCATTTTGAAGAGTCGGATGAAGAAAAGATGTTCCGCGAGGCAGTACGTGACTTCGCCCAGAAGTACGTCGCTCCCGAGTGGAAAGAGTATGATGAACACACTCACGAGATTCCTCGGAGTCTCATCAAGAAGATGGCTGAGCAGATGCTCTGGGCACCCACTGTATCGGAAGAGAATGGTGGCGCTGGACTCTCTTGGGTGATGGCATGTATAGCCGCAGAGGAACTCGCAAAGGCAGACCTCTCCATTGCACTTCCAGTCATGTACCTTGTCGAGGCTTCATGGGCCTTCGTTTTTGACAAGTATGGAACCGATGAGGCGAAGAAAGAAATCCTCCCAAAGGTCTGCAGCGGGGACCTGTTCTTTGGTATAGCGACAACCGAACCAACTGGCGGCTCAGACCTCGTCAACTCCACCAGGACCACTATCAAGCCAAAGGGTGACGGATTCGTCATCAACGGAGAAAAAGTGTATATCTCTGGCGTCAACGAGTCTGAGAAGTACGGTGGTGTCTACTGGACACTAGCCAAATCAGATCCCAAGGGTGACCACAAGGCGTTCGATGCGTTCATTCTCCCACTGAACATGGGTGACGGTCTCCATCCTGGAATTACGACCACTCTGTTCGAAGACATGGGACGAATGGGTGTCTCATGCGGTGGCTTCAACATCGAGGATGTGGAGATTCCCAAGCACTACTTGATCGGTGAGCATGGCAAGGGATTCTACCACGCGATGGAGGGTTTCTCAGCAGCAAGGGTATTGATTGCTGCAACCTGTCTTGGTGCTGCTCAGGGATGTTTTGACATCGGTGTTGACTATGTCAAGCAGCGCAAGCAGTTCGGTCGACCACTCGCAGCCTTTGAGGGTATTCAGTTCGAGGCTGTTGACTCATGGATGGCACTTCAGGGTGACAGGCATCTCACCTACCATGCAGCTTGGATAATGGACGAGTTCTATGGCAAAGGCAACAAGAACTTCACCAAACTCGACATAGCCAAGTACACTGCTGCTGCCAAGTACAAGGCACCTCACGACGCACTTGACATCATCACTCGTGCTATGACCTGGCACGGAGCCTTTGGCTATTCCAAGGAGTGTCCTCTCGAGGCGTCCTACAGGGGTGTTCGTTCCTACACTGTCGGTGCTGAGGGTGGTAGTCATGTACAGAAGATCGTCATGGCACGTGAGATATTCGGACCTGACTTTCTGCCTTATAGACAAGAGAAACAGATGTAGTATCATGTTTTGACCGAGAGAGGGATTTCCCCTCTCTTCCTATTCTTTGTCGACCGATAGACTCCAATACTCCATCTCTAGGTCTTTGATTGTTTCAAACCACTCTACAGAATTATAGACTAGTTCGTAACAGGATTCCTGTATATTGAGGTAGTCAAGATTCAGACTGTTCTCAAGAGGACGAAAGTCTAGTCGTCTGATGTCATTGTATCCAAGATGTAGCTCTTTCAATTCCGCACAAGAGGCCAATGGTGAAACATCAAGTTCTTTGAGCCTATTGTAGGAGATATTCAGTCGTTTCAATGAATTGCAATCCCCAAGTGGTGTCAGATCTAGAGTTTCTAGATCATTCATGCTAATGTCCAACCATTCAAGTTTTGTACAACTACTAAGGGGAGAGAGGTCGATCTCTTTCAGATTATGGGCTGCGAGAATCAACTTTCGCAATTCTGAACAGGAACTCAACGGGGAGAGGTCAACAGTATCGAGCTTGTTGTTATAGAGAATCAATACTCTTAGAGTTGAGATAGATGAAAGAGGTCGAAGGTCTATCTCATGGAGTGGGTTTTGACTCAAGTCCAGTTCTTCCATCCTAAAAGGGAACTCAACACTCCCAAGATCAATCTCAGTCAATTTCTTTCGCGAGAGGTCAAGATAGGGAATACCAGCATCAATCTTCCTTCTGGTATCCTCACGTTTCACGATTGCCACTTCAAGTTTCCAAGATAGACAGGATGCAATCAGCATTCCAATCGCGAAGAGTATTCCAACATTTACAATGTAAAATTCTGTAGGAATCCCTAGAGGGCCAATAAAGAGTACAAGGAAAAAAGTAAGAATGAGCGTCATCACAGCCCACAAGATGAGCCAACGTCTGTACATTTGCCAGGCCATACAAAGCTGTTGCCGTCGTGGTATTTAGGCCCTTTGGAATTTGATCGTCATGGCTCGTGAGATATTCGGACCTGACTTTCTGCCCTACAGGCAAGAGAAACAGATGTAAAAAAGAAACGGAAGGAGAGGAGTTTATCCCTCCTCTCTTCCTAGTTTTCTATTGTTCTATCATCCCTGTTTCACGTACGAGTAAAGACCAAGTATCAGAAGCACGGGCATGATGATTAAATCCATGACATGCATGCCAACCGCTTCAGCAGAGAGGGTAGATAACAAGAGAGCTGTCACTGAACCTTCCATGATAATGGTACTCACGAGCAGCGAATACAGGATCAGATATCCAAGTTTGATATTCTCCCACTCCCAGTCTTTCTTGAAAATTATCAAGAACGCATAGATCGCAATCACAATCAATACTCCACCGAACAGTCTTGGTTGGAAAGGATCCATAGGCCCCAGCATAGGTTCCATCATACTTGTGAAGAAAATTCCTAGGACGCCATACAACAAGCAGACAATCCCATATGCGAATAGTGCTACCTTTGTTAGGGTTTTGATTTCAGTCATTCTTCAAATCATCTCCATACCAATATGTAAATCGAACATACTGGTAATACTATGGATGTCCAACTAGAATAACTGATTTCTCCCTCAATCTGAGTTCGTTATGACATAACAATTTTGAAAAAAGAGGCTTTATGAGGCTCTATTTCAAAAAGATTATATAAAAGATATAGTCGAAAAATTGCTTTTCCGACTCTATTAGGGCCCAATACCACATAGAATGTGATGTTTCAGGCGCAATTGTTAGCTATTCATCCGGGACGAGTTGCAGTATACTACCTGGTTGTCCATAAGCCCAAGAGTGTATCAGAAGAATCTCCCCCTTTACATCATGCACGTGCATAGACGATTCAATCAGACTTCGTAAATCTGGTGACAAGTAGGTCGGATGAGAGGAGAAGATCATACCATAGTTCATGTCCATGTTGGTCTGGAGCCAGAACCACATAAGATTAGGGATGACCTCGCCTAGGAAAGGAATAGTCTTACCACTCTGGTCATCAAAGAGTATGGCGAAGAACTCCCTATCCTTGCCTGCTATACCATAGTGAGTATATTGATTTCGGACCATATGCTTTCGAAGGACATTCCTAATCCCCGATTCAACCTCCTCCTTAGGAACACCATACCCCTTCGTGAACCACCTATGGATCTCTTGCTTCTTTCCAGGATGGTGTGATGTTTCCATTCCTGTAAGGAGGGCAATGAAGAGGAGGTCACGTCTTGTTGGAGGTGTCTTGTTATCGGGAAGAAGATGGTCGCCAGTCTTGAGAAGAGCGTAGATGTCCTCCAATGTTTTGACGGAATAGCGTGAGGGGTTCATTTTCCAGGTATCATCTCTTTGGTCATACCGCTCAATGTTCGTGTTCCATGCCTCAAATTCAAGGAACTTACCAGTAGCATCTTTTCGAAACACATCGTTCATTGTTACGAAATAGTCCTCACTATCAAGATATGATGTGCACGATGATTGAAATGATGGCATGACTGCACTCGATGCCTTGCTCTTCTTCAGCACCTTTACTGTACCTGTGTTCTTGGACACGATACGATATCGATGCTCAACCCAGGAAGATCGAATGATGTCCATCAGATGTGACACCTTGGCACGAGAAAGTCCAGTCCACTTCATGGCACGGGCCTCCGTCATACCTCTCCCGTCTTGGAGGGCAAGCATCTCACTCACTATCCTGTGAATGTGTTTGTTGGTCAGATTGTTGGGAATGTGTATAGTGCTGTTCATGAAAATTCGGACAACCCAGTTCTCATCCCATGTGAGTGCAAGCTGGTGCAACTTCTGTGGTCTGAGGACGAACTCGACAAGATCAAGTTCAGGAGCTCTAAAGAACCTACGGATGTAATAGATGTAGCCAAGTAAGAAGATCAGAGCGTTGGCCTTGGGACCACCATAGTCCCAGTTCCGATAGAAGTCATCAACATAGTGTTTGAAATCATACCCCTTGTCTTTTAGAACCTCAAACAACGCAGCTTGCCCCAATAGTCCGGGTGGCCTATCTCTTGGGAGTTGGGAGATGTCTATACGTCCAGCAATCTCCTTCTGTTTAGCAGGAAGTAAGCCTAGGATGTAGTCCACGTTGAATCTTGAGGGTATCAGTTCACCAATCTGTTTCTTTGACATCTTGCTCGGATGTACAAGTGTGCGGGATTCATCAGTATTCATCCGTCTGCTCAATATGTTCCAAGCCGGAAAGATGTGCTTGTCCTTGAAGTCATCCTTGATTCTCTGGATATAGTCCACCCTAACCACAACCACTCCTTCTTCACACTCTGCTTGAACAAAAATCATTCGTCATGGCACGCGAGATATTCGGACCTGACTATCTGCCTTACAGATAAGAGAAACAGATGTAATAAGAGAATGAAGAAGAGGAGCGTTACCTCCTCTCTTCATAGATTATTCCAATTCTATCCACTCTGCTTTAGGTATCCGATGATT
>JBHLRZ010000057.1:0-12037 GCA_048882045.1 Candidatus Thorarchaeota archaeon
GCTGCCAGAGATATTCTTTCAGTACTTCTCACTGAATACTATTGGTCTAGTGAAGCTCTTTCACCTGAAGAACTTGCGAGTATAACTGGTTATTCTCGTGGCAGTATTAGTGTAGCTATTTCTCAATTACGATCTCTCGGATTCATTGAAACCCGAGTTGACACTAAGCAGGAAGGACGTGGGCGACGACCTACGCTTTATGCACTTAGTGAGGGTCTCTCTGGACTGATAATGTTCGGAATTAGAAGACTCGGTGTTGAATTAGAAGGTATCCTCAATGAAACTAATGCCATGCAGATATCAACTGATAGAGATGAAAAAATCGCAGTGGAAGCTCTAGCAAAACTCACGAGAGAAGCAAAACGAAATTCAGAGCAGCTCCGTGAATACACAAGAGTGATATTATCAACCAAGGTGTTAGAAGAATCTGGCCCTGGGCAAGAAAGTGACTGAATCTAGATAATTGCAATAGCTAAACTGCAGTATGGTTGTATAGAAGGAATTAGGATGCTCAGGTGGGCTCTCGATGTTGGATATGAACAGCAAAATACCTGAACGAATTCGAGAAGAGCTACGAACGAATCCAAAAGGTTTGACAATAACCGATATCGCAACACGAATACAAGTCAACCGAAATAGTACAGCAAGATATCTTGATGTGCTTCAAATCTCCGGACATGTTGAGATGCGAAAGGTTGGTCCTGCGAAGCTATATTTCCTGTCACAAAGAGTCCCTCTTGAAGCGATGCTGAATCTCTCAGAGGATGGTATACTCACCTTTGATTCCGATTTGAAAGTGATTCGAGTAAATGACGCTTTTTCCAGAATCGTCTGTATTGAACCCGATGAATTGCTTGGTGCTAGATTAGACCAATTGGAATTGCCCGGATTAGAAAAGGAAGGAATCACACCTCTGTTCATAGAGTCTCTAGCTGGAAAGCAAATAGATTTTGAAACAACCATGCAGAATCAAGGAAAAGCAAAGCATCTCGATGTAAAACTGGTTCCAACTACTTTCGATGATGGAAGTTCAGGATCTACAATTTTACTCGAAGATAGCACAAGACGAAAACAGTCTGAAAAAGAAATTCAACGACAACATGCTTTTCTTAATCTTGTGATGGAATCAGTCGCTCATCCATTCTATGTGATTAATGTTAAGGATTTCACAATACAGATGGCAAATAAAGCAGCACGTTTGGGACTACTCACTCATGACTCTACTTGCTATGAACTCACCCATCGATCAAACAAACCTTGTTCAGGTGATATTCATCCATGTCCACTGAAGCAAGTTGTTGAAACCAAAAGACCCGCAATAGTAGAACATGTTCACCATCAGGTGAGTGGCAAAACAAGACATGTTGAAATCCATGCACATCCTATTTTTGATCATTCGCAAAACGTTGTACAAGTAATAGAATACAACCTGGATGTTACAGATAGAAAGCAGGTAGAAGCCGACCTGTCAGCATTACTAGACATGTTTCAGCTGATAGTTGATAACATTGAAGATGGGGTATTTGTAGTCCAGGCTGATCGAATTGTCTATTGTAATGCATCTCTTTCGAACGCGCTTGGTTATGAGGTACATGAAATAACTGGAGTTGATCTATCTCAGTTAATAAAATCTGGTGATTGGGATCCTATCAAAAAAGTTGTTTCAGAAAGTAATCGGGATGGGAAACTATCAAGAATTCATGAGCTCAGCATGATCACAAAGAAAAGCAATACCATTTCAATACGGGCAAGAATAACATTGTCCAACTATGCTGGTGCACCGGCTTGGATTTTTAATGTTCTTAAAAAAATCTAAAATCATGATTTCATTTGAGAATGACAGTTTTCGTCTTGATTCACATACTAAATGACCTTTGCATTGCGAAACTGCTATGCGGAACCGCGCTGCCACAATTTCTTTTTATTATTTAGAAAGTATATGATGTTTCAGATGGATGTTACACGACATCTAGCTCTTCAAGGTGACAAAACAATGAGTGATTGCAAACATGCGGGCGAAAGAAACGCAGCTGGTCAGATTTGGTGTAATAAGAAGAATATCTATGTGTCTGGAACAGAGAAGAACAGTTGTCCCGACTATGAACGATGAATCCTCTCTTGCAGGATTGGACTCAGCAGATCGGGCAATTAGAGTCATATAGCCTGGGACGCGGTTCCACTAAGGGGTCCGAGTCCCTTCTTTTCTATTCTTTAGAATTTTGGACTACGTTATAATATACTTTATTCATGTATGTTATTCTAGTGAAATTATTCAATATAATCATAAGAGTCAAATCTTTTAGATATATCAAAAAGATATATATGTGAAAAAAGTATTCTGGCTCTAAGGGTATGGTTAATCCGAAAAAACAGCGGATGAACCCAGATCCCGGGAGATATCAAAAATGGATTACAAAGGTCTTTTAGACACTTCTAACGCAGTTGTCGTTGCTGTCGCAGAAGCAATGGTAAACATGGGTCTCGATATCCCACTCATCTGGACTCAGATGGCTAATGCTTTCCAAGGGAATGCAAAACCCATGTTAAGCCAATTGGGTCTGAATATCGATGGAAACGACGTGAAATCCGTTGTAGAATCTTTTGTTGCCGAGATTAAGAAGTCCGGTGCTGTTCAGCGATGCAATGTTGTGAGTCTGACAGACACAGAGCTCGTGATGGATATTGGCGAGTGCATTTTTGCGCCTGCGACAGCTATCATTCGGGGCGGCGATACGAACATGATTCCACCCTGCCCAATGATGGCTATTCTATATGCAGCTCTCAATGAAAAGACTGGCACACATTGCACTGTAACAAATTGTCAGTATAATCCGGACTTGAATGCTAGTGATTTCACAGTGGAACTGGGGTGAAAATAGAATGGGATCAGATTGCAAATTCGCAGGTGATACCAATTCCGCAGGTCAGGTCTGGTGTGATAAAAAAAAGATCTACGTCTCTGCAAAAGAGAAGGATAGCTGTGAATTTTATGAAAAATAGAGGTGAAAGAAATGAGTGCGAAAATAAAGAAACTTGAAGAAATTCTGAAGCAACTCGAGGCTGACAGTGAAGTCGATGGCTGTGCACTTGTTAGTGATAGGGGTCAGTTAATGGCTGCTGCACTACACAAGGATGTAGATGACAAGGCAGTATCTGCGATGGCAGCCGCACTTGTGTCAATTGGAAGTCGTGTGGGTTCTGCTCTTGCTTCCGGAGATCCAAAGAACATAGTGATTGAAGGAGATAAGAAGACAGTCATCGTTCGAAAAATATCGAGCGCCGCTATGATTGCCACCGCTCCAAAGGATGCAAAGATTGGCTTGATTGACTTCGAGATGGATAAAGCTGCAGCATCTGTTGATTCAACACTTTAGCTTGCAGCATATTGCCACGGTTTCATGAGTTGGAAACAGAAGAACTAAGGAGATTGGATAACTTGTCTATACGAAAACTGAGGTCATATGACTACAAAGTCTATGTGACTGGACCCTTTCAGGCTGGAAAGACGACTCTTATTCACACACTCGATCCCAATGCTATGTCAATTGAACGTGACATGAAAGAGGAATATCGAGGTGAGAAGAGTACAACAACAACTGGGTTTGATCTTGGGCGAGTAATATGGGTCAGAAAAGAAGAATCTCACATGGGTCTAATTGTACCCAAATCAGAGTATGAAACTGAGATTGCGGAATATGAAGGCTGGATAGCCAAGGAGGTTGAGCTTCGAGGCGTACCAGGCCAACTGCACTTCAAATTTGTAAGAGACACTATGAGGTCCAACACGGATGGTGTTCTTATGATTGTGGATTCTTCAGATCCAGGAATGATTGGCGATGCCTGCGCTATACTTGCAGAGACAAAAGGTGCATTTACTGGCACCCCGATTGTTTCTATTGCTAACAAACAAGACCGAGCTGACGCTGTCGCTCCAGAAGAGGTGGGTGTTTGGTTGGGCGTTTCAGATGTTATTGGGATGTCCGCCAAGAATCGTGAGTCATCCAAGACTGCTTTAGTTCTTCTTTTGAGAATGGTTGAGGAAATTTGTCTAACGTCTTCAACAAAAGATGAAGTTGTGGGGGTAGTTCCACAAGCACAGTAATCTTGAGAGGTGTTAATAATGGAGCATGATCAAGTCGATACAAAAAGTGAAACCGAACAACGTGAACTAATTCCTGATCAAACAGTATCTGAGAAACCAAAGAGAGTACGTAAACCTCAGACCAAAAAGGAAGTTCCGCAACTAAGCAAAGAATCGTCACATACATCTATTGATGATAACTTGCGAGAATCAACTCTTGATGTGATTACGCCCGATATATCAGAGATCCAAACTGACAATATTTCAGATTCGGGGAAACCACCTCAGCCGCCTGTTGTTGAGCAGACAAATCTAGAGAAAGAAAATACTTCAACCATCGATAATTCACATGATTCACACGAAAAGGCTGGAGTTGAGGAAACAACTACAGATGCAAATGAAATCGCTCCGATCCAACAGATTCGTGAACTCCTTACAGATTTTGAGATGCGAGTTTCAGTTTGGGGACTTACAGTCTTCACGGTTGATGGATATATTCTGGCTCATCGTCTGTTTTATGATGGTATGCCTGAGAACTTGGAGATGATCGTTAGCAGTATGTCAGCAGGATTGATAACCATCTCTCAGGACTTCATCCGTCTTGTTGCATCTAATTCTTTGTTCAGACAAGTGTTGGTTGATGCAGATGATGATTCAGGAAATGTTGGTTTCTCTGTATTATTGAAGCAAATTGCAGAGAATGTTATGTTGACTTGTATATTCCCGAGTACAGCGAAGTTGGGTCTTGTTTCATTTGAAATTGAGAATCTTAGCAATGATATCAACGAGATTGTGAAACTCTGGGATGTCAAGCTTCACGAGGATACTGTTACTTGAAGGAGGTAAGAAATTGAGAGAAGGAAAAACTGACAAACTAGATAGAATAATGGAAAGCTTAGTGGGTCCCAATCAGAATTTCACAAGTTGTGTAGTAACGAATGAGAGGGGTCTTGTTGTTGCTGGAGAATCAATCGAAGGTTTTTCCAGCCAGATATTAGCTGCGATGATCTCTCTCATGTCAGATACTGCAATTCGTGTGAGTGAGAATCTCGGATATGGACATCCAAAGACCTCATCTATCAAAGGATATGGTGTACTAATTTCAATTCAAGAGTTCATGGTGCGAGATAGATGGTTTCGGATAGGGGCTGTTTTGTCCGAAAATACAGAGAGCAGAATGCGTTTCTTCAGGAGAGGTTTCAATCCCGAAAATATCGAATCAAGATTAGCAGGAGCCGCAAAGAAACTTCGTTCTATTCTCGAAGATTGAATTTCCGATGTACAGGATTATTCATTATATGCTGCGGAGGAATGATATGATGGGTGTTAGAAAAGAATTCTATTGGATATATGAAGAATACATCGAATCTAAACAGGACTCGATTTATTGTAACGAGGACCAGACTACATACTCTTGCCTTGACTGCATATCTCGCTTTATGTTGAAGATGAACCATAAACATCGTGATATTTCAATTGAGGAATTCGTGGAAATTACAGGACTTGATTTCATTAACAAAGATTCTTTTCAAAAGAATGAAGAACTAACTCTGATTAATATCGACAAGATTTACTTCTTTGATAATGATTCGAATCGATATAACATAACATCAAATGCACCAGAAGAAGAAAGGTCACCTGTGTCTAGAATAGAGAAAGCAGAACCATCTGTAGATTTTCTGATTCGTATTCTAGATTCCTTTACTTATCCCTTTTACATCATTGATGTAAGTGATTACAAAATTAAGATGGCAAATCGTGCTGCGATGATTGATCAGCTAGATGAAACTAGTACATGTCATTCGATAATTCACAAGAGTCCTGTTCCGTGTTGGGAGAAAGGTCAAGATTGTCCTCTAATTTACATCAAGAAGACAAAAAAACCTGTTATTCTCGAACACGTACATTTCGATGAAAATAGAGACCTTAGAGTCATAGAGGTTCATGGATACCCTGTTCTTGACTCCTCTGGAGAAGTAGTTCAAATCATAAAATATGGTTTCGATGTGACAGATCAGAAATGGGTTGAAGGTCAACTTGCGAAAGAGTCTAGAAGAGCACGATTATACCTTGACCTATTGGCACATGACATGGCGAATGAATTACAGGTTATTCAGGGGAGCGCTGAACTTGCTAAAGAAATATTGCTGATTAAAGAAGAATCAGAGATGATACCACGTTTTGTGCATCAGATAGTTGAATCTGTAAACCGATGCATGACATTCATTGCTAAAGCCAGATCAACTGAAAACCTTGCATTTGTTCCTCTCGTTGAAAGATCGCTGACTCGAGCACTTTTGGAGTGTGTTGAAACAATAGGTGAGAAATATACAGATTGTGTATTTATTATTGAGTGTGAGGATTCAGAAGCCGCAGTCATGGCGGACAAATATCTTGAGAATCTTCTCACTAATATTCTTTCAAATGCGGTAAAGCACAATCCCTCAAAGCAGAGAAGTATCTGGGTGCGACTTTGTCCATCGAATGATGGATATGATATTTCAATTTCTGATAACGGACCAGGCATTGAGGACGTGATGAAAGAAATCCTCTTTGATCCTAAACATAGGTTTGGGGGTCTCGGAATTCACTTTTCTTTGCAAATTGTCGAGAAATACGGGGGGAAAATTACTGTACGTGATCGAGTTCACGGAAAACCGAACGAGGGTGTTGAGTTTGTAATATGGTTACCAAAGATCAGGAGTAGTTAGTGAATATGAAACAAAAGAATGTCATTCTCCCCTTTCTAAGACGTGCCCTTTTCGCAAGCGTCGAACATCTAGGAATACAAAGAAGTGCAACTGAAATTCTTGTCATCCTTTATCTTGAGAAACAGAAGAATAATCCCACAATGTCAATAAAGGAGATAGTGGAAAAATCAAATCTATCCCTCAGTTCAGTTTCAGTTTTATGCTCACGGCTAGAAACAGAAGGTATCCTCATCAGACATTCCGATGATTCAACGCTGGGACGTGGAAGAAGGAAGATACTCTATGAGTTTGCCATGGGTATAGATGGATTACTTGCACTTGGAACAAACAAGTACATTCGGGATGTTGGACGAATATGCCGGGACATTAAGCTGTACCTAAAACAGAATGAAAGCGAAGATAATGTTCACATTGAATTATTATCCAGACTAAAGAATGAGGTTTGCTCTTTTTTAGAACACAACAGAGTAGCTATTGAATCTACTACTTCAATGTTTGAAAAAGAATCGCAAGGTGAAATTGATTTGAAAGAGAAAATAGTAGAGGGTGCATTTTGAAAATTAAATCATTTGAAAGGAAACTCTTGTTTCAGGATTGACTGCTTTCACAAGAAATGAAGAATCTGGAGCGTCGAGATATGATAACGAATGAAAAAGGATTGTTCATCATCCACAGATTTTCTGGAATGGCTCTGTATTCACATGAGTTTGTAAGAGGTGAATTGGATCCCCAACTGTTATCTGGATTTATTGGTGCAATGACAAGTTTCCTTGGCGAAGCTCTTAGTTCTAAAGAATCTGGCTGGAAGACAACATACGGTTCTGAAACAACTCTAATTGTAGAAGCTGGAGAGTGGACAACAGCGGTCTTGGTTGTCTTAAAAGACAATGGCCTTCTTCACAACAAGGTTCGATTGATAGTTGCTGAATTTGAGAACACATTTCAAGCTTACCGGGAAGTGCCTTGTTTTGAAGGGGGGATAATTGATTCATTTGATGAGTTTGTCATGAGAGTTTTCACAGATGAGAAAATTACACCAAGAACATGTATAAGAAAGAAAGAGGATTCGAACGAGGAAATCCTTCCTTTTGCTCGTTTTAGTCAGTCATATGTTGTTCACTCCTCGCTTTCAATGCTTGATAAAATAATATCTCTTGAAGAGTTTGCTGAACGCCAGGATATCTCTTTCGAGATGGCAAAAGAAATTGTTATGTTTGCTTATTGGCATAATGGCATCGACATGCTCTATATTCCATCTGATGATGATATCTTAACTCCAACTGAGAAGTCTCTTTCTACGATTTTTTCTGATGGGAATCCTCTAGGTCTATCAAGATATACATTGTTTATAGTAGGCAGTTTGAATGGTCGAAAACCACTTGGGAAGCTTCTCAATCGTTGGAACTTGGAAGAAGAAAATATACGGTTTGAATTGGGCTCTCTGATCACTCAAGGTTTTCTTCAAAAATCAACTCCAGAGCACAATTTGATTCTAGGGCATGAAGCCATGCTTAATCGATTCTTAGCGCAGTGCAAGAATCTTGTATCACAACAAACTCTCACGGAAGCACTGCTCACTATTTTTGTAAACGGTATTGAAACACATCCTTGGCTTTCACGGATTCGCATTCAGGATGGGTTCAATCTGGAATGCAAGATTGATGAAACTATGTCTCCAAATGACTATGGCGATTTGTATGACGCTCTTCAATATGTGATGAATGAAACAGGTCGAAAATTGTCAGTTGTCATTGACGAAGAGAAGATCAATGAAGCCCTCATTCAGGCAAGACTGAGAGGTTATGGATAATAGTTCTGCATTCTGGAATTATTAATACGGAGCCAAGCCACAAGTCGTTTCTTCTATCGAATTGTTGGAATAGCAGAACATTCAAAACTATCTTCTATGACCACGTGACGTAATGTGAGGACCTCACAATGCCAAAGGAATCGTTTGACAAACTCGCTAAGATGAGAGAGAAAGCACTTGAAGCTGGAGGCGAAGAGAGAAAGAAACTTCAGCATGATGCTGGAAAGTAACTGCCAGAGAGATAATTGAGAAGCTACTCGATCCTGGTTCATTTGTTTAGGTTGAGCATGTATAGCTCCTCCAATTCAATCCACGCTTTCTCTTGCTTGTATTTTCTTAACACCGAAAGCTACGGTCGTGCAACATTGTCGAATGAACATAATATAAGAACCAAATGAATAAAGGACACTTGACGGAGTGGCATGGGATATGGATATCGCGATTGAGTATACAATCAAGAATGACAAGCCCAGGGTACTCATACAGAGGGACCAACCCATCACCATCGATACCCAGAAGGCGTTCACACAGACAGATGTACGTCTAAGAAATCAAGAGGTCTTGACCATCAATATCTCTGAGTTGAGCATGTGCCCTATCATAGAAGAGGTCGACCTTCGCCTCAATAAAATCGAGCATATTGACCTGACCTCTCTCTCCTCGTGTACTGTTCTTCAAGATCTCACCCTGTCGGGTAATCGTCTTCAGGCTCTTGACCTATCTCCACTCAGCTCCTGTACTATGCTTCAGTCCCTCGAGCTCGGCACCAATCAACTGAGTAGTATTGACCTAACCCCCCTCAGTTCGTGTACTGCCCTGAAAACCATCTATCTAGGGCATAATCAGCTTCAGAGCATTGATCTCACACCCCTCGCCTCCTGTCACGAGCTGAAGAACCTATGGCTTCACTCGAATCAGCTCAAGCACATTGACTTGAGCCCACTCAGTGGCTGCGTCCATCTGCGGCTTCTCTCTCTCGGTGAAAATCGATTACGAAACATCAACCTTGGTCCGTTGAGCAGCTGTACCGATCTAGAATCGCTGGACCTGAGATACAATCTTCTTCGAAAAATCGACCTTGGTCCTCTCAGCTCGTGCAGTCGCCTGAAATCACTCTCTCTCAGAAGAAACCAGCTGAAAAACATAGATCTCGCTCCCCTCAGTTTCTGCAAAGAGCTATTCACCTTGTTTCTAGACTACAATCGACTTAAGAAAATTGATCTAAAGCCACTTGACTCTTGCCCTCGTCTGAACAGTCTCTATCTGAAGGGAAATGCGACGCATTTCGATGACTGGTCTGCAGACCATTAGGGCGGGCGAAAATCAGTGAGCGACTCCAGTGAGTCGATGGGACTTGTGTCCAGTCCTCTGATCGGATTGTCATCGATTCTCAGAACATTGAGTCTGCGACACTCAGAAAGTGGTGTGAGGTCCATGGACCTCAGTCTATTGTCAGACAGGTCGAGATGTGTGAGATTCTTGCACTTTGACAATGGCGAGAGGTCTATGTCCTCCAGTCGATTCTCAAACAATATGATTTTGTCTAGATTGGTACATTCGGCCAGAGGTGTGAGGTTAATTCTCTGCAATTGGTTTCTAGCAACAACCAACATTGTCATGTCACACTGCGCAAGCGGCGTCAGGTCCAGTTCTTGCAGCCTGTTCGACCTCAGACTTAGAACGTTCAGTCGCTTACAAGATGAGAGAGGCGTGAGGTCCAGTGTTTCGATCCCATTCTCGTTGAGCGATACTTCACGTAGACTCTTATTCTGTGCCAAAGGTCCTAGATCACAGCCAGTTATTTCATTGTTATCACAAATGATCTTCTCAAGACTGGCCAATCCTGCCATAAACTCAAAGTCCATACTGGTCATTCCAAGCCCTATGAAACTGATTCTTTCGAGAGTGGTACAGTTACCAAGGGGCAATAGGCTCGTTTCTTGAAACCCGCTGCAATATTGAATGAAGAGAGTCTGTAAAATCTCAAGACGTGCTATCTCTTTCATCAATCTGGTAGAGAACGGACCCACATCACTGAAGGCGAGGTATTCCAAACTTGGAACATTGACCAGTAGATCGGGGAGTGCAGTGAGTGGTGTGAAGTCTCTAAGATAGAGATGTTTCAGGTTCTCCAGTTGCCTCAGGGGTGAGAAGTCAAGACCCTCCAATGATTCCCCTCTCAAGGTAAGGTTTTCTAGAATTGTGACTCGACCTACCCATATTCATTACTTCAACTACTATCAAGCAATGTACTCCACTGCCTATTTATCAATTTCAATGCAGATGAATCAGAAGACCAGATTCATAAGTTAGATGGAGTTCCTGGAGAGGAAGATAGTCGTGATAATTCTTAATGCTGAGATCTCTGATGGAACTATTGAAGAGTTTGAGGTTGATGATGACCAAACAGAAGTCTATCTCGAATATTGCGATATCATCAGCATTGATCTTTCCCCACTCAGTTCATGTGATGAGTTGGTGAAGCTTAGTCTGATTAGTAACGCGATTGAGCGTATCGACCTGACCCCCCTAAAATCTTGTGCCAATCTGCAATTTCTATGGCTCAAGGAGAATGAACTAGAAACGATCGACTTGTCACCACTCAGCTTATGTCATAACTTAAGGGAACTATCTATTACGGGGAATTTTCTCAGAGAAGTCGATTTGAGTCCCCTTCGGAACTGTACTGGTCTTGAACTGTTGGGTCTGGGTGCAAACAGGCTCAAGCATGTTGATCTTGAACCACTGAGGTACTTTGGAGAGCTTGATGTTCTTTATCTCTTTGATAACGGACTCAAGAGCATCGACCTTGACCCGCTACGTTCCTGTATGAAATTCAAGGAACTTCAGCTCTATCAAAATGACCTGACTGAGGTTGAGCTAACTCCCCTCCGTACCTGTGTTAATCTGAACTGGCTAGACGTGAGCACAAATCAATTATCAGTAATCGACCTGGCACCTCTCGGCACCTGCACGAACCTCTCAAAGCTGAATCTCAGCAGTAACTTGCTTGAGAGTATTGACCTCCGTCCTCTGAGTGCATGCAGAGGTCTCGATGCACTCGCCCTGAATAATAACTGGCTCACAACGCTCGACCTCTCGCCTTTGGTCATGTGTCAGGATCTGACGCAAATATACCTCCAGAACAATAAGCTCAGAAAACTCGACCTCACTCCCCTGGGACTGGCTGACGGACTGAGTAGCAGTAGCTGGGAGATGCACTTCTTCGTGGACTCTTATATTCCGCTAATTGAAACCCTGTTCAGCGAGCAGAACTTCTGGTCAGTATACAGTGAAACGCCATTATCCATTCGATATGACACACCTCTGTTCATTCCAGACCTGACAGTCATATCACAAATCATGAACAAGGTCATCACAAGTGAGCTGAAATGGAAGACAACACATCTCCTTCACAACACCCTCTTGCTTCTC
>JBHLRZ010000057.1:12137-13301 GCA_048882045.1 Candidatus Thorarchaeota archaeon
CACTCAGCGAGTGGTGTCAGGTTCACGGTTGTCAGTCTGTTCTCACTGATATTAAGATGTTCGAGATTTCTGCAGGGAGAGAGGGAAGACAGGTCCACAGATGTCAATCTGTTGCCTCTCAGCAGCAAATGGTCGAGGGAGAGACATTTAGAGAGGGGAAACAGATCTATATTGGTTAATCTGTTCCCCCCAAAATTGAGATACCTGAGGTTTCTACATTCGGATAACGGACTAAGGTCTATCTCAGTCATTTTATTGTTCCTTATCAGCAACCGTGTCAGTTGATGACATTCAGAGAGAGGTGAGAGGTCCACAGTCCGTAATTCATTGTTATATAGATGGATTTCCTGAATTTCAGAACCAGAGAGTGGCATAAGGTCAATCTCACTGAGTCTGTTCGACGCAAGTGACAGGTATTCGATGCGTTTGCACGATGCTAGTGGACTCAGGTCTATTTCAGAAATATGCATCTCATCTAGTTCGAGCTCTCTTAGTTCAGTGCAAGACGAAAGAGGATCAAGGTCTATTGAACGAATCGGATTGCTTGATAGACTGAGGAATCTCAGCTCCGACAAAGGTTTCACGAAATCAAGACTGAGTTTCGTCAGTCCGTTATTCCAGAGTCTGATCTTACAGAGAAGGAGGGATTCTCCCAATGGAGTGAGGTCTGAACGAATCACACCCTTACAAGAAGTAATACTGATTTCACGGAGACCCTCTTTGGATGCTATTTCTTGGATGACTGAGGAAGATGTCAGGTCACATGCGCCTAAACGGAGGTTCTTCAGATTCTTGATACTTGATAAAAGTGGAAGAAGTGATGAATGAAGTATTGCATTACTTATGAGTAGTGTTTCCAAATTAGGAAATGTCTTGAGGATTGAGAAATCTGCACCGTAAATGTTCGTGGAAGATAAGACAAGTGTGTTGAAAAGTGGGTCAGTCAAATGCTTCCGAAGATTTTCATCATCTATAATTTGTATCGTGACTTTTCTCTCTTCTGTGGGTTTGTTAGAATCCTTGGCTTCGGGTTGATCTTTTGATATCCTGACCACCTACCATCGTTTGCTTTACTTCTGGTTAAAAACTTGTGTTGAGGTTATACTATTGTGCTCCACACATTTTATTAGACACCAATGTATGTGCTAGTTTGGACTTTCGACC
>JBHLRZ010000058.1:0-12778 GCA_048882045.1 Candidatus Thorarchaeota archaeon
TAAGAACTGTCATTGTACTCGTTATAGTAGAAGGAGGAGTAGATGAATACCTCATCACCAGTGAGTGCTCCTCCTTCGGGCATCCAATATATGCTCCATAGATCATTGATATCACCCCGACTAGCCATCCATGCCATGTATGAAGCATCAGGATCGAGAAGGATAACAACGAGGAGATGAGAGAAGGCCCAAGAAGAGGACCAGTTGTAATAACTATTCTCAGATATGGTATAGTTATTTCCAAAGATGTCTTCAACATAGTATACAGTGAGGAATTCGGTTCCTCTCTCTGTGATATTCGTGTCAGTATAATATCCTGGATCTATTGGAACTGAATAATCACTTCCGGACTGATTCCACCATTCCCATGCAACATACACTCCAGGTTGCATCTCGTTAAAAGGAGTTACAATCTGATTCGACGTGAATGAGTTTCCTTGAACAAGAGGGAGTTGCATCCCGATTCCTGTCATTAACAGACTGGTCAGCAACGCCATAACAACGAATTGAATTATTTTGCCTTTCATCCTAATATCAGCTCGAACTTCAAAGTATAGGAAAGGACAGCGATACATAGTATAATAGCAGTTTTCTGTGAACCGTTCAATCTTTGATTGAAAAGAGCGTTATGAGGCCTTATTTCTGGATTTACGTGATCAAGACAGCATATGACCGTTCGATACGGTCTATCAACGTGTCACTTTCTGTTCTAAGACGACGATTTTTGTCCGTCCACTCTCGACTCTGCTCACTAGACTCTTCCTTTCAAGTGTTGAGAGAGTGACACTCAGGGTGGACTTGCTCAGTCCTGTTGCCCGACGCAGTTCATCTTGAGTCATCTGACCTCCATTTTCCTCGAGTCGATTTATGACTCTGCGCTCAGTGTTGGTCAGAGTGACGACAACTACTTTCTCAGGAAACGACGAATCAGTGTCGACAGTGGTCATCATGTCTTCAAGCTGTGAAACTCTCCTCTGAAGTCTGATGACGACAAGAATTGCTACATTGACAATGAGAACGAGTGATATAACAAGAGCAATAGTCGCAGCAAGAAAGACAATCTCACGAGCAATATCCAGAGCAGATATCCAAATCCATAATGAGAATGACAAAGTCACCAGAGAAACTATGACTAGAATGATATCCAGTCGTTTTATCCGGTCTCTGGCGCGCGTCATGGAAACACACAGACCGTACGGGAACATCAAGACTTATGAATTCAACTCCAGTAGTAGTGCAATTCGTATCGTTCCAAAAGTAGTATAACAGCTGAATATCCAAAGATAGTGGTGGAAAAATGTCTAAGACTCTCACTGGACAACTCACGGAAAAGGAACTGAGAGAACTTCGGAGATTAAAGATAGTCCGCGAAGCCCTTGATAGATTGAAGAGCAAAGGAATCTCAGCAGATCTTCCAATATGTCCGGTCTGCAAGAGCCCAAGATTGGTAGATCTTACATCTGCTCATGATCTTGGAATATTCCCTGGATCATTCCAACCTGCTTTCTATTGTATTGACTGTGGATGGTATGGCCGAATAGCACCTGTCATGTCAAACCGACCGCAAAAGGATGCAGTTTTGGAGGACCTACAGGGAGCTTTTGCACCTCTCATGGATCCCGATGAGGATCCCTTTGGTGATATCATAGAGGATGCATGATTCATTCTCGAGGAACACGATGTAGTTCGTACATCAAAGGATTGAACCCGTCAGGACAGGCGTGTGTTGCTACACACTGATCATCCAACCACGGGAAGCTAGCATTGTACATCATTGCATAGACCTTTGGCAACAAGGAATACATAGCGCTGATACAGATTTTGCCTTGGACTTCTTCACCAGTGAATAGCACCTCATCTCCCACCTTGTGACCAGCGGCACATTTTCCCTCTTGTTTCACGACTCGGCAGAGTATCTGCCAGGGTTCTTTGCGGATGCATTTGTCATTTGTCATATTATCGAGTAGAGGTAGAAGTAGTTCTTAAGCTGTTGGGATTCAGGGATCCAATTCTTCATCGTTCTCGACTTCTAAATCATCTTCGTCAATGCTGACTGTGTCATTATTTCTATCAGCTAGGTCAGACAATGTCACAACGTGAGGTTCGAAAGCATCATGGTCCTCTGGTAATTCACCTGCTGCACGAAGACTGACCTTAACAGACAAAGGTCCAATTATTTCTAGAATCATGGTCGAAACTGCAACAACTCCTAGAATCAGAAGACCCATGGCTTGAGCATCAGGGGACCCGGTCAATTGAATAAAGGTCTCTTCAATTATAAAGGACAGACCTAGGGCAACTCCTGCTTGACACAGGAGACATCCTCCTAGGTACTTCTGGATTGCTGGTACCTCATGAACAATGCGCCCACCTAAGTTTGCACCGAAGTATTTGGCAAGTGTTCTTCCAATGAGATAAAGAGCAGCAATAATCCCTATCAAAAGAAGGGTTTCAGAGGAAGTCAGAAGCTGAGCCATTCGTCCTCCTACCATCACAAAGAAGATCATTACTATGGGAGACATCACTCGCTCTAGCAGTTCAGGCACCTGTTCTTTATCTTGGTCAATTCGGGAGCTCACCAAGTACCCGAACACCATTGCTGCAAATATGTCACTGATTTGAATCAAAGACCCCTGAGAGGCAAGAAATCCGTTGAGAGTTTCTATCAAGCCAATCAGAAGGACAACCATACCAATCTCTAGCTCCAGTAACTTCCCACGATCCTTCTCTCTGTTCACTGGATACAAGTAAATCACACCGAAAACAGCACCCAGTACTACTGACCCAATGATACCTATCACAGGTTCAATCATGACTGCTGCGAAGCTGATTGTCCCAGGAACAAAGACCCAGAGTGCAAAGGCAATGGCAGAGTTCGTGAGAATCACCGCAGCTATATCATCAGCCGCGAGCACGAACATGAGAGAAGATGTAACAGGTCCTTCACAATCACATTCCCAGACCACATCAGCAGTTGCAGCAGGAGCAGTAGCACTTGCAACAGCCCCAAAGAGGATAGCAGTAGGTAGAGGGTTTGGAAAACTGATAGATGAGAGGAGATAATAGATCAGAAAAGCCACGACTGCAAAGGCTGCTGTAGCTTCGATGAGGACTATGAGGAGTAGCCTCCGTATTCGACCACCTGTAAGATTGGGACTGCTCAACTCATGCCCGATATTGTATCCAATCAATCCCAGAGCCAAAGCTACAAAGAAACGGAGATCATGAATTCCCTGTTCTGTCATGACGTTCGTGAGTCCTAGGATTACACCTGCAAGCATGAATCCGAGTGTCTGAGGAATACCGAGTCTTTTGAGTAACCATGCTCCAACGTATGCCAAGACTAATGCGGCTCCAATTGTCAGCAGGAAGTACTCCAAAGACATAGACTCCATAGTTTGTATAGATGGTTGTCGATTGAAAAAACAGAAGCATTTGAAGGTATTGCTAGAGACCATCTTGAAATGATTTTCTAAGCGCTCTAAAGTTCATTTGAGTGAGGAGTAGTAATCGCAGAGATGGCTTAAGAAGCATTCATCGCATTTTGGTTTCTGAGCCTTGCATACTTCTCGTCCATGACGGACCAGATTCTTATTCAACGAGGGGATGCAACTTTGTGGCATGTATCTTTCCAGAAGTACATGAGCTTTCTCTCTCGAAACCTTCATCCCAATTAATCCTAATCGTTTAGTGACACGCCAGACATGTGTATCAACTGGAAGTACTGGCCGCTCAAAGGAGAAGAGTAAAACAATCGCAGCGGTCTTTGGTCCAACTCCATGAAGGGATGTAAGCCATCTCTTCGCCTCTTCAATTTCCATTGTTTCAAGTAATGAAAGGTCCAGTTTTCCAACTCGTTCATGGATCTCCCTAAGGGCTGTCTGGATACGTTTTGCTTTGAGATTATACATTCCTGATGATTTGATGAATTGTGCCACTTCTTCTAATGGGGCATCAAGTACTTCCTCCCATGTAGGAAACCTCTCCTTGAGAGCCTCAAAGGCACGAAGCATGTTTACATCATTTGTATGTTGACTGAGAATGGTCATAACAAGCTCATCGAGGGGAAGGAGCTTTCTAGAACTCACTGCTTTTCCATAGTAACGAATTAGGATGTTACAGATTTTCTTGGCCTTCAATCGAATCTGGACTGGGATTTCTGAGTCACTCATACGTATCCTCTATCAATACATCATGCCTTATCTACCAAGTGGTTCTAACATCCCTTTTCGATAGTCTTTTGTTTGAACCTATTAATCAACATCGGGAAACGCAATGAAAGTCATGATCATTTGGGAAAGCACTAGAGGCCGTACAAAAGCTATGGCTGAGGCAATTTGCGAAGGAGTAAACTCAGCAGGGGGCGAAGGAGTTCTAGTAGACGCCAAGGATTTCTCTGGAGTTGGAGATGCATGTGCAATTGCCGTGGGTAGTTCTACACGAATGAAAAAAGTTCTCCCTATGGTGAAGAGGTCTCTCTCTGAGCTTCCCTCATTGCAGGGACTTGCTGGAGCGAGCTTTGGTTCCTATGGATGGAGTGGTGAAGCCCCAGATGAGATAGCGGGGAAGTTGATGGAACTGGGTGCTAACCTAGTGATTGAGAATCCCATCAAGGCGAAGGACTATCCGAGTGAGTCAATTCTCGAAGAATGTAGAAAGCTAGGAATCCTTCTTGTTGAGAATTGCAAGAAATAGAAACAGCGGTTTAGATGTGTTGCAAAAGTCTTATCATCTTCTGGCTTTCCGACCTGAATGGAGTTGAATGAATGGGCCATATCAAAAGGCTGATTGGATACTCACTAAGGCATAAGAGGATTCTATTTGGTTTCCTCCTCTGTGCAGGAATTGGCACATTGTTCAATCTCATGGCTCCACTCGTACTGATTCATATCATTGACAACGTTATTCTTCTTGACAATCTAGACGAGCTTCTTCCTTACACTATGGTCTATGTATCTCTAGGTCTCCTCTACGCAATATTCGACACTATAGGTCGCTATGGAGCAGCAATTTCCTCTCAGAGAGTGATCTATGATCTCAGAAAGGACATCTATGAGAGTCTCATGGAGAAAGATTTAGCATTCTATGATCAGAATGAAACAGGACAGCTGTTGGCCCGAGCAACAACTGATGTCACAACAATGAGGGAGTTTCTATACTGGGGGCTTCGAGTTATGTTCATCGGACTTGCGATGCTCATTGGTACTTTCTTTGTGATGTACACAGTAAGCCCAGACCTTACAGTCTACATGTTTGTTCTCATCCCAGTCATTATTGGGTTCATCTATGTATTTGCCAAGAAAGTCAGACCAGTATTCTATGCGGCAAGGAAACAGTATGGTATGCTGAGCTCAGTCTTAGCGGAGAACGTCTACGGTCACAAGGTTGTCAGATCATACGCACAGGAAGAAAAAGAAGCAGAGAGAGTTGAAACCGAGAATCGCGGATTCCTTGAGCTTCGAGTGGAGGCGAGCAGACTTCTTTCGTTCTATCATCCTATGCTGCCAGCATTGTTCGGTGGTGTTATAGGATTCCTGATCTATATTGGTGGAGATCTTGTAAACCAAGTTCCTGCACCTCTGACACTGGGAGAGTTTGTAGGATTTGTTTCTCTCGTGGGAATGCTGATGTTACCAGCAAGATTTCTCAGCTGGGGAGTCGGGATGTACCAGCGAGCATCTGCTGCAGGAGAACGAACGTTCTACATTCTTGATGCTGCTGAGGCGGTAAAGAATCCTGAAAGCCCCATCGCAGTCAAAGACTTTGTGGGATCTGTTGATTTTGATAATGTCTTCTTCAGTTACTCACAAGACAATTTCATACTACGTGACATATCGATGAGTGTCAAACCAGGACAGATTGTTGCATTGCTAGGCGGAACAGGCTCGGGGAAAACTAGTCTAGTTAATCTGATTCCGAGATTCTACGATGTTGACAACAAAGGTACAGTGACCTATAATGGGAAGACTTATCGTGTAAATGGGGAGGAATCAGTAAAGATTGGAGAGAAGGAGTATACTGCAGACGGGGATGTTATTGTTATAGAGGGAGAATCGGTAAGGATTGAACCTCCAGGAACAGTCTGCGTAAACGGTGTAGATGTTAGACTCTATGCTGTAGAGGACCTTAGAAAGCGGATTGGTATGGTCCATCAAGATCCATTCCTGTTCTCAGCAACAATTCGTGAGAACATCGCCTTTGGAAGACCGAATGCAACATTGGAAGAGGTCGAAGAAGCTGCAAAAGCATCAATGATTCATGATTTCATCATGACTCTTGAGAATGGATATGACACAGAGATTGGAGAAAGAGGGGTCACACTAAGTGGTGGACAGAAGCAGAGAATTGCCATTGCCCGTGCGTTGCTGGCAGACCCAGCCATCCTTATTCTCGATGACTCAACAAGCTCAGTCGATGCAAAGACTGAGATGCTTATCCAGAAAGCACTAGAGAACTTGATGAAAGATAGAACAACTTTCATCATAACGCACCGATTAAGTACAGTACGGAATGCTGATTTGATAGTCATGCTTGAAAGAGGGCGAATCGTAGAGATTGGATCCCATCAGGAGTTAGTAGAGGCAGATGGTCTATACAGCGGGATTTACCAAACTCTTACTGAGATGGAGCTCGCTGCAGTAATTTCACAAGAGTCAGGCGCAGAAGCCAGTATCCGAGGAGGGGACAGACAATGAGTCTGGACAGAGAAGACGATCCAGATGCAAGGACATACAAGTACTCCGATAGTACACTACTCTGGCGGATGGTGAAGTATCTCCTTGCTTATAGGAAGCTGTTCGCCTCGGTGGTCATACTAACAGCATTTGGAATCATTATCAGCGTATGGACACCATTTATCATGAGGCAGGCAATTGACGTGGACTTTCCTAGTGGAAATCTACAGGCAATCCTCTTCACAGCTTTGTTCTACACTGTTTTGCAGTTTTTTGCATGGGTTACAGCGTATGGTCAAGAATATCTCATGGCCATGATGGGACAGCAGGCTGTGTATGACATCAGGCAGGATCTCTATACTCATGTCCAAGATATGTCTGAGGAGTTTCATGATCGCTCTTCAGCAGGAAGAGTCATCTCCAGACTAACGAACGATGTTGATAGGATGAGTGAGTTACTCAGTGGTGGGCTCATCAGTACTTTTGCTCAAATCTTTGTTGTATTCGCGATTGGTGCGGTCATCTTCACTGTCGACACAAGACTGGCCATAGCATCTCTCTCGGTCGTACCTGTGCTTCTCATAACTACAATCTATTTCAGGAAAAGACTTAGAGAAGCGTATAGGACGACTAGAAAGACCATCTCAGGGGTTACAGCTAACTACGCAGAGAGTATCTCTGGAGCTAAAGTAACCAAGAGCTTTGCCAGAGAGAGGATAAGTGCTGAGATATTTGATGAGGTGAACAAAACAGATTATGCAGCGAATGTGGATGCAGGGAAAGCACAGGCCACTTTCTTTCCTGTTATCAGGTTCATCAGCGGTCTCGGTATAGCTGTTGTGCTTCTTGTGGGTGGTTTGTTGTACATCCAAGATCCACTCTCAATGACTTTGGGAACCATTGTGCTGTTTCTTCAGTTCAATGACCGATTTTTTAGGCCTATTCTAATCATAGCCAACTTCTACACATCTGTTCAGAGTGCATTCGCAGGAGGTGAACGAGTGTTCACTGTTATTGACACCGAGCCCGCAGTAGTTGACAGGCCGGATGCTTCACCTATGCCCGAAATCCAAGGACTGATTCAATTTGACATTGATGAATTTCGTTACGGTGATGGACCTGTTGTGTTGGAAAATTTGCATCTTGAGATACGACCGGGTGAAACTATCGCCCTTGTTGGAGATACTGGAGCTGGAAAAACTACAGTTGTGAGTCTGCTGAATCGGTTCTATGAAGTGATCGATGGAGCAATCAAGATTGATGGTATCGACATCCGATCTGTAACTCAGAAATCACTCAATGCGAAAATTGGACTCGTTCTTCAGGACGCATTCCTCTTCATGGGGACAATCAAAGAGAACATCAGATATGGTAGACCTGAAGCCACAGATGAGGAGATTATCACAGCAACTGAGGCAATCGGAGCTCGAAGGATTTTCGAAAATTTGCAAGATGGTTTCGATACTGAGGTTGGAGAAAGAGGCAGTCGACTGTCGGAGGGAGAACGCCAGCTTGTGAGTTTTGCAAGAGCTCTTCTGGCAAACCCGAAGATTCTCGTTCTGGACGAGGCTACAAGTTCAGTTGACGTCTATACAGAGCATGCAATCCAAAAAGGAATGAAAGCGTTGCTCGCTGGTAGGACATCGATTGTAATTGCACACCGTCTGTCTACCATTGTTAATGCGGATAGAATCATAGTCATTGAAAACGGTAGAATTGTAGAAATGGGAAGACACTCAGATCTCATGCAACGTAGAGGAAAGTACTATTCCCTCTATGAGCTCCAGATTAGACCAAGAGCAATCAGGGCATCATCCTAAAAAGAAGGGTGGGGTCCCAGAAGAAGAGAGGGGGACCCCGGAACATGCTTTCTGCTAGTGTTTCGTGAATCAGTCAGGAAGACTGATGTCACCATGATGTTTGGTAGTGCTTTCAGACGAGATTCTGATTAAATAGTGAACAGTCTGCGTTTCAGTTCTTGTGACTGATTTGTGTCTGTTCACCCAACTCAGTCCTCCCAGTCGAAGTCATCAACAGAATCGTATACTCCTCTAGTGTAAGGATGCCATGTCTTGATGGACTTGAGACCCTTCAGTCCTTTCAGACCACGCATAGCACCAGCTACAGATCTAGTGACTATCGGTGCAATGTCTACACAGTGGTCCAAACCAGCGATGCCGTCCTTGTTGACAATGAGCTGCTTGCCATCAGCGTTTGAGATGACAACTCCGGATTCACTCACTGATACGAGATTGTCTTCACCAACAACATGAACCATCTTGCCATAGATGAAGACAAGACCTTTCTTCTCACTCATGACCAGCAACACCTTCGTTTCGGAATTGTCCTTCCCGAAGAAGACCCAATTGTCCTTCTTATTGTCAAAGCGGGTCTTAGAGTCTTCTCCATGGACCATGTCCTCTATTGTAGACTCAACTGAACGGATGAAAGAGTCCGAATCACCGTAATCTTGTTTCTGAAGATCAGAAATATCAGCTTTCTTGGATATGTTCTCTAAGGAAGTTAGACCTATGAATAGCTGGACCCCCTTCAGGACACCAGATACTGATTTGCCCATTGCTCCCATCTCAGTCTCAGCAATGGCATCCACTGCGAACCGAGATGGACCAGAGAATGCTACTCCGATCCTGATTCCATCTTCAAGTAGGTAGGACCAGATGCATCCTGAATCTAGTCTCACGTAGGCTTTCTCATGGGAGATTATCTCAATCTCCTGTGTTGTAACCATCACATTGCTATCAGGTGTAAATCGCGTCATTCTCAAATCCTCCTTAGTCTTCCCAATCTAGCGCATCTAGATCGTCAATTTCATCTTCGAGCTCCTCTTCCTCCTCAAGCTCCGCCTCTTGAGCCTCTTCGAGTGCTTCACGTGCTTCCTCGAGCTCGTCCTGATGTGACTCGACTTCATTGGCTGCTTCTTCCAAATCTTCAGCCAGAGACGCGAGGTGTTCCTCAGCTTTCTCAAGGTCAGTGTCTAGTCCTGCATCTTCGAACTCGACATCAACAGACTCACCATTGTTCCCTCTTCGCTCTCGTTGTTTCTCAACCCTGTGAGTCAACCATTGGGAGAGTCGGTAGGCTAGCCGTCCTTCCACCGTGACATAGTAGGTTCCGCGGACTTCGCCTTTTACAACATACCCAGCATCAATCAAGGGATTGAGGTGATGCGTCAATGAACTCCCTGTCTTACCAGTGAACTCCTCAATTTCATTGAAACTCTTACCACCAGTCTTGAGATAGTCAAGAATCTTCAAACGCTCCTCATTACCTAGAGGAGCAACAATTTGTGCCACTCTCTCAGGAGGTATTGACTCAATCATGGATTGCTGTTCTTTTCTCTTCTTGGTCCTACGACGACCCTTTTGAATTCGAATTCCTGGAATCTTCAGTCCTTCGATGTTCCGGAGACTCATTTCGATTGATTGACCCAGTCCATCCATCATGTTCTCGAGGGAGTCTGTCAAGTCTTCGAGATCAAAATCAAGTCTAGCTACTCGTGGAGCTCTAGGTGGCTTTGGGGGTTTAATCGGTTTGACTGGTTTTACCCTCTCTGCACGTCTTACCTCAGCCCTACGTCTACGAGCCTCTTCTCTCAGGCGTTGTACATCTTCTCTGCGTCGACGTACATCCTCTTTCTCAAGACGTACATCGTCGACTTCTCGCCGTAGCTCCTCCTTAAGCCTACGGACTTCTTCAAGTTCTTTGCGAATTTTGTCTATATCGTCACTCATTGTATTTGTTCGCCAACTGTAATAATGTACAGTTTTCATATAAATGTATGGGATGTAGTAAGTTACATTTTGGGCTGCGTACATAGTTTGCGTCAAAAAAGCATGAAATCGAGCTGCCGGCTTCTGGACCACACAGAACGCGTTTCTACAACATATCCTTATTAACTAGTCAATTGACTAATTTTGCACCTGCCGCTAGGGGGAACACTAGATAATCCTCCTGGTGACTTGTAATTGTAGAGGTAACAAATAATGTCTAAGAAGAAAGCGAAAGCTCCAAAGTATACCTTCTTTGTGAAGAAAGCCATTCAAGACTTTGCCAAGGAGAATGGAATGATGGTCGGTAGCGACGCATATGATGCTGTCAATGCTGCTGTCAATGCCGCCCTTTCTGATGCAGCTGATCGCTGCAAGAAGAATGGTCGTAAGACACTGAAGGCATACGACTTCTAGGTTACTTAGTACAAAAACGGGAGGGCAGTCTAGGCTGCCCAACACCCCGTTCTCTTGCTCTTTTTGTTTCTGGTCCAAAGCGTAGACCAAAGTCTATATCCGATGTTTTGTGGATAGTAATGGATGGTGAGCTTCATGGGACGGCCTGGTGTCAACACAGAAAGATCGTACGGGTTTTACGTAACCGGCTTTGTGATCATTTGCCTGATTGCAGGTATCTTTCTATGGCCCCTCACATTCTCACCCATTATCTCAGTGATGGACTTGCCTTCCATAATCGTCTTCATCTCGATCATGATGATTACACTTCTTGGTTGCGGGTTGCCAGACAGAGGAAGACCGCACTTTCAGTTCCACTATCACGGAGAAGAGTTTCCAGTGATGGATGAGATGAGAGAAGAGATCATGGACTGAGGTGACGAAAAGTGGTGGCTCGCGTTAGTATGGAGCAAAAGGGATAAGAGTAAACGAATTCAACATTTTGGAAATTTCTTTTGGTGAATAAGATGACACAAAACACAATGAGCGCGAGGAGATTCTTGTTGTTCATCCTTGTGGCAGCTTTAATCGCTCCACACACATTTGAAATCTCAGGTCGAATGATCCCTGACGGTTCTTTTACGAGGTATAGTTTGATCTTGGTATTACTGACTCTATTCTATGAATCAGGCGCCACTATCGCTGGCCCATACAGTATGGTATTCATTCTTCCTCCCACATCAGCAATTCTATTGAATGTGCTGACTTTGATAATCAATATTTCAATAATAATGAGTCAATGGCTGTACACGAAAGGTTCAATGTCAAGAAAGAATGTCTTCTACGTAATTGGCCTTGCTTTGTGTGTACATGTACTTCTACTGATCGGCTTCTTCTCATACCAGTTGGACGCAACAGCAAGCGTGTTATCAATCCCTCTGCCCATTTTCCCTATAATTAGTGCCCTAGTGGTCCTTCGAGGCAAAATTCCAAGTCCATAAGCAAAAGGATGAAGATAGGGGCCCAACCCCTAATCCTTCATCCTGAATCTTCTTCACGGTATCGATGACCTCCAACCCGCATTCAGATAGTCAGCTATTCTAGGGCTTGTCGAAGTGCATCCCATTCTTCGTTGGAGAGTGCCTTCTGGGCAATCTGGATTGCTTCCTTAAACACAGTTGCTGGCATGAGGGATTTCATTCCGGACATTATGCCGACTCGTTCCATAGGATTGGTTGCTTGGACCAGATATGGTAGAAAATACTGGGAAACTTCTGGAGCTGGCTTCATTGACATTTTCCCTATTATCTCAACTATCTGATTATCCTTCAGCACCTCCCAGAGAATTGGCATTGCTGTCTTCTCTTCGACCTGCATGTGTTCAGAGTATTTGACGACGAAGTCATTGA
The DNA here is from genome assembly GCA_048882045.1 of Candidatus Thorarchaeota archaeon. Taxonomy (GTDB): domain Archaea; phylum Asgardarchaeota; class Thorarchaeia; order Thorarchaeales; family Thorarchaeaceae; genus SMTZ1-45. The sequence goes on from JBHLRZ010000058.1 coordinate 12,268, forward strand.
AGGCTTGCACAACTTCATTACCTTTCATTATTCGCTCTTCATCAACAATAAGAGCCTCCACCTGCTGTTCAATGGAATCCATTATAGGAGTAAATGTTTGGTGGTCACGGTTCAACCGATCAAATAGGTTTGGATTCTTTTCTTCAATATTGGGAAACACAAACTCTTCTTCTGCTGCGGCATGAACATGTAGCACCTCAAAAGATCGTCTAACTTCATCACGTTGAGATTTGACATTTTCCAATACACGGAGATCTAGCTGGCCCAATTGCAACACTCTGGTGTTCAATAAGTGTCGAAGTCCTTTATGAATCGGTCCGAACAATCGCATACGCATGACAAAACCTCAACATAGGTCAGAGGGCTATCTAAGATAAAGGTTGCATTACAGTCTTTCTTTCTGCAAGAGCGAGGAAATTCTGCGGCCTAAAAGATTGGCTACGATGATGTCACTGCTTGACACTCTCGCGAGGATTATTCCGTTCTAAACTTTCGGATGGTTTTCACACTC
>JBHLRZ010000059.1:0-11983 GCA_048882045.1 Candidatus Thorarchaeota archaeon
AAGATGTTTAAACTCCGATATCAGTAGGTCGCCTGAAATCAGGATTTTAGGAACTTCTTGAATCATGTCGATTTTTGAGAACTGGAAATTGTAACCTCTTACCTTGCTTTCTTGATGGACATGATAGAGATACATTCCAATAGCCGCCACGGGATCTTCTGTTTCCTTGAATCTATCCAGCTGAGGGTGGTGTCTATACCCTTTCGTCTTGCCCTGAAGGACTTTCTGAGCTAACAAAGATTCTCTCCATAATGCAACTAATCCCTTTGTATCCAGATATTTAGGGTGGATACTCCATAATCTCATCCTGTGAAATTCATATAGAGGGGCTTATAGCCTATTAGTCCTATCAATAAATGAGAGAGAATTCGCCGGCGAGGACAAAGTTGAAGGTTGAGAAGAGAGACAAAAGAATAGTGGATTTTGACGACTCAAAGATTGAGGCTGCCATAACCAAAGCCTTCGAGTCGATTAATGCAGATACAGGTCCTGTAAGAGGTCTGACGAAGGAGGTCGTGCAGATCATCCAAGAACAGGAGCGAGATGTCGTCCACATCGAAGAGATACAGGATATTGTTGAAGATACGCTCATGCTTCGGGGATTTACTGAGATTGCCCGACGATACATGAAATATCGTGAGAAACACCATGAAGCACGCAAGATTCTCCAGATGATGGGAGTAGTAGACGACCTAAAGTTTGGTCCCAATGCTGCCACTGTTCTCTCGAGATATCTTCTGAAGGAAGAGGATGGAAATCCAATTGAAACACCATCAGAACTGTTCCGCCGAGTGTCTGGAGCTGTTGCTAGTATCGAGAAGAAGTATGATGCGGATGTGGATGAAAAGGAATACGACGATCTATTCTATTACATGATGGCAAACTTGGAGTTTCTTCCAAACAGCCCAACTCTGTTCAATGCGGGTACAGAGATAGGACAATGCAGCGCATGTTTCGTTCTCCCAATTGAAGACAACATGGATTCGATATTTGGTTCTCTTCATCACATGGCAGTCGTTCAGAAGTCTGGAGGAGGGACTGGTTTTTCCTTCTCAAGACTAAGACAGGAAGGAGCAACTGTAGGTACTACAGGAGGAGTTGCCAGCGGACCAATAAGCTTCATGAAAGCATACGATACTGCGACTGAAATCATCAAACAAGGAGGACGCCGAAGGGGAGCAAACATGGCTATTCTTCGTTGCGACCATCCAGATATCATGGAGTTCATTGCCTGTAAGTCAGATAAGACTTCGTTCAGGAACTTCAACATCTCAGTTTCTCTCACTGAACCATTTATGGATGCTCTGAAGAAGGAGAAAGAAATCGATTTAGTGGCTCCACATACCAAAGAAGTAGTACAGAGTGTAAGTGCCAGAGTGATCTTCGACGCTATCGTACATAACGCATGGAGTACAGGAGATCCTGGGCTCATTTTTATCGATCGTATCAATGATGCACATCCACTCAATGGAGCGCCAATCGAGTCAACCAATCCTTGCGGAGAACAACCTCTGCTTCCCTACGAATCATGTGTTTTAGGAAGCATCAATCTCTCGAGGATGGTCACGGATGGCGAAATCAATTGGTCAAGACTCGAGGAGGTCGTGAAACTCGCAGTTCGATTTCTTGACAATATCATCGATCTGAATGTCTATCCTGTGAAAGAAATTGAACGGGTGACAAAAGCCAACAGGAAGATTGGGCTGGGAATCATGGGTTTTGCAGAGCTCCTCATCAAACTGAGAATACCCTATGACTCCGTGATGGGACTTGAGAAGGCTGAGGAAGTGATGTCTTTCATCAGACAGAAGGCTGAGAGGGCCTCAGCTGAACTTGCCAAAATACGGGGAAATTTCGAGAACTTTGCTCTTCTAAAAGATCGAAATAAGTGGAAACGAAATGCGACTCTCATCACTGTTGCACCCACAGGCAGTATCAGTCTGATTGCACAGACAAGCAGTGGTATAGAGCCTCTATTTGCAGTCGCACATAGCCGAAAGTTAGCGGAAGGCATTAACCTTAGTGAGGTGAACCCACTTTTTGAAAAAGTAGCAATGGATGAGGGATTCTGGAGTGATGAGATTGAGCATGCAGTAGCAAAATCTGGTTCCGTACAGCATATCGATGAGGTTCCAGAGGACATCAAGAAGATCTTCAAGGCAGCCCATGAAATTGATCCAGAGTGGCACATTCGAATGCAGAGTGCGTTTCAGAAACACACTGACAATGCAGTAAGCAAGACTGTCAATCTGCCAAATAGTGCTACAACCGAAGATGTTGAACGTATATTCCTACTAGCAGATCAGCTCCAACTCAAAGGAACGACGGTTTTTCGTGATGGATGTCTTGGTGGAGTTCAGGTGCTCTATCCCGGATGCCAAGATTGTGACGGATGATACTATCTTGCTCGTTTAATCTCTTCAACAGCTTCCGGATTGACTAGTGATGCTGTATCGCCTGGATCGTCTCCAAGATATGCAGCTCGAATCATCCTTCGCATGACCTTTGCGTTTCGGGTTTTTGGTAAATCAGAAACGAACAATACTGCGCGAGGAGTGAGTGGTTTACCCATAGCAACAACAACAGACTGCTTTAGCTCCTCTCGTAGTTCCTCGGATGGTTCAATTCCTGGATTCAAAACACAGAACACCACAAGTTCATTGAGTTTAATCTTATGAGGAACACCAATTGTTGCTGCCTCAGCAACTGAAGGATGTGCTACTAAAACTGATTCGGCCTCTGCGGGTCCAAAACGTTTTCCTGCTACTTTGATAATGTCATCTGAACGTCCTAGTATATACCACAGTCCATCTGAATCTATTGCTGCAAAATCACCGTGAACCCAAACATTCTCCCATCGAGACCAGTATGTGTTTTCGTATCGCTCAGGATTCTTCCAGAACCCCCGTGTCATTCCAATCCACGGGGACTTTATGACAAGCTCGCCCACCTTATTGCGAACAGGTCTACCATTCTCATCGAAGACATCTGCAGCAATTCCTGGACATGGGCCAGAGAAAGCACATGCCTTGAGAGGTAGCAATGGGTTGCCCATTACAATCCCTCCAGAAATCTCTGTCCCACCAGAATAATTGATGATTGGGATTCTCCTTTTCCCAACCGTCTCAAAGAGCCACATCCACGGATCGGGATTCCAAGGTTCACCAGTGGATGCAAAATAACGGAGTGATGACAGGTCATGTGGTTTTATTGGGGCTTCACCATGAGTCATAAGGAGTCGAATCAGTGTTGGTGATACACCCAAGATCGAGATTTTATGCTTCTCAACAATTTCCCATAATCGACCAGGACTGGGATAGTCTGGAGCTCCATCAAACAGGAAGAAAGTTGCCCCCAAGATTAATGCTCCAAAAACCAGCCACGGACCCATCATCCAGCCCATGTCTGTCATCCAGTAGATGATTTCTCCTGAATGTAGGTCAGTTCCAAAAGCCATGTCTTGAGCAGATTTTACTGGGAATCCACAGTGCGTATGAACAGCACCCTTTGCTAGTCCTGTTGTGCCCGATGTGTAGATAATCATCATTGGAGATTCTGCATCTGTTATCTCAGTTTCAGCAGAATCAGATTGGATTGGAATGATTTCATCCCACCAGTGGTCCCTCCCAGGCTTCATTTCAACTGATCCTCCAGCCAAATTTAGGACAATCATGTGTTCCAATGACGGGATTCTACTTGCAGCTTCATCTGCAACAGGTTTCATGGGATTGATTTTGCCTCTACGGACAGAGCCATCAACAGTGATTATTGCTTTGGCATCTGCATCACTCAATCTGTCTACGATTGCGTTCACTCCAAATCCCGAGAATAGAGGAAGGATGATCCCGCCTATCTTGGCAATAGCAAGTAGAGCTATGGTGATCTCAGGAATCATTGGCATATAGATTCCAATTGGGTCACCAAACCCAAGACCAATTGAGCGGAGCGCATTTGCGGCTTTGTTGACCTCTCTGTACAGCTCTCCATAGGTCATAGATTTTGTAGATCCATCCTCTCCTTCCCAAATCAGAGCCCTTTGATTCTCAACAGAGGTTCCAATATACTTGTCAAGGCAATTATGAACGATGTTCATCCTAGCGCCAACACACCATATTGGCCAAGCAATACCCTGAGAGAGATCAACTACTGTAGAATAGGGTTCGTAAAATTGAATGTCCAAAAATTTGAGAACAGCATCTGTGAACCATGCTACATCTTGTGTTGAACGTTGCAAAAGTTGATCAAAAGTTTCTATTTTGTAGAGCTCCATGAATTTCGTAAGATTGGCTTCTTCTACATGTTTTTGTGATGGTTCCCAGACAATCTTTCCACCGAACTCAAAGGTTTCTTTCAACAGACAATCTCCCATCATCTTTGAAGGTATTCTCACTATTCATAGACATTCCCCTATATCATGGTAGTGATTCATAAAATCCGAAACTAGAGAGACAATTCAGACTTGTTCACAGCATGTTTTGTGATTTCCAGATTGCAGGACTTTTTTTCCTTGCACCATTTCTCACATTCTTTAGCCAGTTTCTCTTCCTTGTACAAGAGGAGACACTCCTCACAGAGAAACAGTCCATCCACCTGTTTAGTCATACAGAATGGTTAGTTCGATGTTAATTTTAGTGTAGTCATATATCGGTGAATTTTATGAACTGTGATTCATTGGTAATATTAAATATAGATTCATTATTACTCGGTGAGGAATGTAACAAAAATCTGTGATACTTCATCTGGACCAACATTAGATTGTAGATCAGCTAGTTCAAATGTGGAGTAGAATTGATAACTACGTGACGACAAATCAATGACTATGGAGAGTCCCATCGTTGCCATCGGATTTTTGTAGAGCCACATTTAGGACAAGCATTTTGTGGGTCTTTGTCCATATCAAGTCTATAGCTACAATCTGCACACTGAAGACCACCAGAACCATCACCCAATACGTAGCAGCCCCCTTCTATACGTAAGACCTGTCCTTCCACAATGCCTTGCGCAATCTTATTTCGTGCAGATGCAAGTACCCGATGAAATGTGGGTTGGCTTATTTTCATAATAGTGCAGGCTTCTCTCTGGTTCATACCTTCATAATCAGCAAGACGGACTGCTTCTAACTCATCTACTGTCAGAAGTATCTCTTCAAGTTCCTTTGCAGGAATGCCTGCTGGTTTATAGACTGAAACTGTGGGTTCTCTATGGACAAACCTATGTCGTTTTCGTCGGGGCATGTTCGCTGGTATTGAATCGTGATTCAAAAAGGATTCCGGTCCGATCAGAAGCCTATATCGCCATACCACCGTCCACAGATAGGCAAGATCCAGTACAGAACTCGGCTTGAATCAGATAGAGGATGCCTTCTGCAATCTCTTCTGGACGACCGAATCGCCTGAGAGGTTGACGTTCGATAAACTGTTTTCTAGCAGCATCTGGATCGGGGAATTTCGCCAATCGTTCTTTAAGAGAGGGAGTATCTGTGGTCCCAGGACAGATACAGTTCACTCTGACCTTGTCTTCCATATAATCGACAGCCATAGCCCGAGTAAGCGCGGTGAGTGCTCCTTTAGATGCTGTATATGCAGCACGGTCCTTTGCACCCATTAGAGCTACTGCCGATGCCACATTGATAATTACACCCTGAGTTTTTCTAAGATGAGGGATGGCAAATTTTGATGCGAGATAGACACCCCTCACGTTAACAGCCATAGTTCGATCCCAATCTTCCAGACTAGTGTTGTCAACCCTCCCAGGGAGGACTATACCTGCATTGTTGACAAGGATGTCCAATTGGTCGTAGTTCTCAGTAGCGATGGTAACCATCTGTTGGACGAATCCTTCGTCAGAAATGTCACCTCTGACAAAAGTTGCTTCTTCACCAGTTGCTTTGATATCATCAGTAACACTCTGTCCAGATTCTGTGATGTCGTTGCACACTACTTTCACTCCTTTGCTAGCAAGTAGTTTTGCAGTGGCTTCTCCAATACCAGCGCCTGCTCCTGTGACAATCGCAACCTTACCTTCCAAAATCATCATCGACAATTCCTCAGCCTGATTCTATGAATTAGTTTCATCTTCATAAATAGAGGTGTTCTATCGAAAGTATGAGTTCATTGTGGTGAATATATTGAAAGAACAATCGTGGTGCAATTATCAAATAGTAGTTCAAAATGGTATGGCAGAATTTCTATAGGACTAACCGAAATATCACTATAAGTAACAAAAAGATAGGTAAATTGCGTCACCACCAAAGAAAAATGGAGTTTGAGACTGGATGACCGAGTCTCTCAGCTGGCAATTCAAGGTTTGCCTAATCGGTGACGGTTATGTCGGAAAGACCAGCATTCGCCGTAAGTACATAGGAGAGGGATTCAGGTCCAACTACATTCCGACCTTGGGGGTTGACTTTGCACAAAAATACACAGAGACTCAAGATGGCAATGCACGTCTGGTGATTTGGGACATAGCTGGTCAGACGCAGTTTCAGAGTCTTCGTAGGAGATATTATGAAGGATGCAGTGGTCTCATTCTCGTTTATTCAGTTGTGGACAGAGAGTCCTTTGATAATGCCAGTAAATGGTTAGTAGAAGCGCATGGATTCATGGAGGAGTTTCCGCCACTCATCATTGTTGCCAACAAGATTGACCTTCGGAATTACTATCCAGAAGAGGATTTGATTTCACATGATGAGGGAGAGGAGTTCACCAAGAAAATCAGTGATGAATTGAATACCCCAGCGATCTTCATTGAAACCTCAGCTCTTACTGGAGAGAACATTGATGATGCATTCAACAGACTAACCGCTGTGATGATTGATCCAAGCTCTGCAAAGACAGTCGAGGCTGAAAAGGAGCAACCGATAGCTGAAACAGATACAGCTATAGTCGGTGAGTCATATTCAGCGGCCCCATCTGTTCAGGTCGATGCTGAAATCAGTGAGCAGCCTGCGAGTGCAATATCAGCTGAAGAGGCTCAAATTGGACAGGATATGACGGAACTTGTGGAACTACGCGCAAGACAGAAGAGAGCTGAACAAGACCTCAGAGATTATTCACTAGAAATTGAAACCAAACTTCTTACTCTTAGAAACACTGTGCATGTCAAAAAGATCATGTACGAACATCTTCGTCAGCAATTAAGTCAGACCAGACAAGAATGGGCTGATGCATATGAAGAGCATGTCAAGCTCGATGAACAAAAGAAGACGGAAATCGACAAGAAGTTAGAAGAAATAAGGCAGATCAAGACAAAAATTGATGAAATCGAATCCCAAGTGAAGAAACAGGTCCAAGATTTGGAATTTGATTGACTATCTGTTCTTCCAGAGTAAATTATTGGTTATCGTTAGGTTCAAGTATTTTGCTTCATTTAATAGTAAATACCTGAAACCTATTGAGAATATCCACAATGAAACAACGTTGGAGTGATTCCCTCCTAATCATTTGTCTTATGCTAGCAATCCTATTCTGTCCCATCCCTACTAAACAGGAGCTTGATACTAAAAGAACAACGATGCATGCCTTTTCACAGGATTATAATTTTGAGGTGGGTTTTGGAGGACCAGCTATCACCTGGGTCACCGTACTGTGTAACAGGACTGCTGAGATACGATTTTTGTGTCAGGAGGGTGTGTGGATTTCTACAGAGACTATTCTATTGGCTTCGTTTAGAACGACCGCTGCAAGATACAACTTCAATGCAGAACATTCGACAAATATCGTTCAGGTGAGATCAGATGGACCATTTGAAGTACAAATAATATACACATACAAACTCGAAGCGGAATTGACCCTCTTCACAAGTGGGCCCTAAAATAATCGTCTGGTATCATCATTGGGTGTTGATGGCAGTAGGCATTAGTATTGTGCCTCTTTTCTCTATTACTCATATTTGACTGCATGCAACACTCCTTTCTGTGTGATTAGCTTGGCTTGATTCCTGCTTTCAAGAATCCTAAGAACATCCTGACTTTCTGCTAAAGCCAAGACAAGAGAATTAATGTCATAATCCCCATAGATGATTCTTGATATCTCATAAACTGTCTTTGGATTAGTTGTCAAAGATTCTGCAGCTGTTCTGAATTTCTTCTCATATTCAACACGTAGTGCTTCGATTCTTGATTTAATGTCGAATATCGGCTCTCTGTGGCCAGGTAGAGCTATGTAGGTTTCTCTTGATGAGATACAGTCTAGTGACTCGAGGTAGGTCAGCATCCCAATTCTGTCAGTGCTGTCGAATGATATGCTTGGGTTTGAGCTGATATCTCCCAAGATATGATCACCACTAAAGACAATCCGCTGTTCATCACACACGTAACACACGGACCCTGAAGAATGTCCTGGGACCCAGATAGCTGTGATTTCACCGATGCCAGTTTTGAAACGTGCGTTATCCTTGAATGTATGGGCTGTTGGAACTGGCTCTCTTATCGATATGTAGTATTCAATGAGCCTTTTTGGATTGAGTTTTTGGATTTCATCATTTGGAACACCGGATGTGTCTATCAGTTTCTCAAAGGAATTCAAGTATATCTCCGCATGCTCTTCATAGCTAACCAGTGAATTAGCATCCCTTTCGTGAATCCACACCTCTGTAGAACTTCCATGAACACGCTCTCGTTCTCTAACAAATTGTGCAGCTAGGCCTATGTGATCAAGATGACCGTGCGTAATGAGAATCTGCTCGATGTCAGACAACTCATACGATAGGTTCTGGAGAGATTCTTGCATCGTGGACAGACTTTTGGAGGTCTTTGGACCAGTATCAATCAGAGTGAGGGGAGAATCTTCGATTAGATAACAGTTAACGCTTCCAACAGGAAAAGGTGTGGGTACCTCAATCCTAGATACGCCATCAGTCAGGTTTGTCATGGATATCAAGCCATGTTGTATTGGCAATATAAAGAGGGTAGTTCAGACTTGTCTGTTATTGATTTTTGACTCGATTGCCAAAAGAAACAAAATACTGTGGATACACAGTTAGAAAATGAAGGAGGACTAAGATATGATTCACCCTACTGATTATAGATACAAGGTTGATGCTCTCGAGGATTATCTCTCCCCGAATGCGTTGCTACGATATCAGATCAGAGTTGAGATAGCATATATTGCTGCACTAGCAAAGCTTGATGTTTGTTCTCAATCTGTGCTTGAGGAATATACCAAAGCAGAAGGCGCAGTAACTCATGAAAGAGTATCACAACTTGAGTCTGAGCTCAAGCATGATGTGAGGGCAATGGTGGAAGCCATGAAGGAACAAGTATCACCATCAGCAAGACCTTACTGCCATCTTGGACTCACTTCAAATGACATCATTGCAAACGCCACCGCTCTGCTAATTCGGGAGGTGTGTATTAATCTCCTTCAGCCATCTCTTACAGAATTACTTACTATTCTCATCAAAAAAGCAAAACAACACAGTAGCCTCGTGCAGATGGGGAGGACTCATGGTCAGCATGCAGAACCAACAACATTCGGCTTTGTTCTCGCAAACTATATCGAACGAATTGGTAGAGGGCTTATCCGAATCAAGCAGGCTCAAGCAGGGTTAAGAGGCAAAATCGGCGGAGCTGTTGGTACTCGCGCTGGATTGAAGTTGATTGCAGACCCACAGAAACTTGAGGCTGAAACACTTGCCAAACTTGGACTGGTGTCAGTAGAAGCACCTTCTCAATTGGCAAATCAAGAGGAACTTGCCAACTTCTTCAGTCAACTTATCCTTGTGTTGGGAACTATAGCAGATATGGCGAATGATTTCCGACAGTTACAGAGAACAGAGATTGCAGAAGTGTTTGAAGCAACCGAGGAAACTCAAGTTGGCTCATCTACAATGCCGCAGAAGAGAAATCCCATCGGATGGGAGAATATTGTATCCCATTACAAATCCATAGTCCCAAAATTGGTAACATCATATATGAACCTGATTTCTGAACACCAGAGAGATCTGACAGATTCTGCTGCAAATCGTTATCTTTTGGCAGAAATTCTGAACACATTTCTTTACTGTGTCAGGCGTGCAAAATTTCTCTTGCAGAACATTGAGGTGAATGAAGAGCGAATGAGAGAGAACATCGCTTTGAATAGATCATTCGAACTAGCAGAACCTGCATATATTCTACTTGCTTTGAGCGGTGTTGATGATGCCCATCGTGTTATACGGAACATTGTTCGAGAGGCGCATCAGAGGGACCTTTCCTTCAAAGAAATGCTTCAACAAAATGAATCACTTATCAGGAGCATAGATTCAGTCAGTAAGGAGAAGAAACACGCTATCAAGGACTCTTATGACTACATTGGCCAAGCATCAGAGATTACTGAGTCAGTTTGTGCTGTCTGGGAGGACTATCTTAGAGAGGTTTGAAGCTGAATGCCGTCCGTTGTTATTGTTGGAACCCAATGGGGTGACGAAGGCAAGGGGAAGGTAGTCGACTATTGCGCGCAGGATGCAGACTGTGTAGTACGTTATCAAGGAGGAGCAAATGCGGGACATACTATTGCTACCGATAAACTAGTTTTGAAGCTTCAACTCATCCCGTCGGGAGTCCTTACTGGAAAAAGGGTGTTTATTGGCGGAGGTGTCGTTGTTGACCCTCGAATCCTCATTGATGAAATTGACAACATTGAAAATCAAGGAATATCAGCCAACCTCCTGATCTCTGGTAATGCACATGTAACTCTACCCTATCATAACCTTCTAGATAACAGCTGGGAACAATTGAGGGAAGAGAAGAAGATTGGAACCACAAAGAAAGGGATAGGTCCAACGTATGTTGACAAGATGCAACGTCATGGAATAAGATTTTCAGAACTAGTGGAGAACCGGTTCGAGAAGAGAGTCAGGTCCAACGTCGAAATCGCAAACAGAATCCTTCAGGCCATGGTCAGCAATGACAAAATGATTGACCCTGAAGAGGTAGTTCAAATCTGCACAGAGCTCGGACCTCGTTTGAGGAAGTATGTTGGTGATGTCAGTAAGGCAGTCAATTCAGCACTAGAGTCAGGACAAAGAGTCATATTTGAAGGCGCTCAAGGCACAATGCTTGACATTGATCACGGCACATACCCATACGTGACTTCATCGAATCCAACAGCAGGTGGTGCTTGTACAGGAACTGGAGTTGGACCAACGATGATTAATCATGTTTTGGGAGTTTGTAAAGCATACTCCACTAGAGTTGGTGAAGGTCCCTTTCCAACTGAGAATAATGACACGGCGGGAGAAAAACTGCGTAAAGCAGGAAATGAGTATGGTACTGTGACTGGGAGGCCTCGTCGATGCGGATGGCTTGACTTCAATATCATCAGATACTCAAAACGAATAAACGGGCTCACAGGTCTTGCTCTTACGAAGCTGGATGTCCTCACGGGTCTTGGAGAATTAAAAGTCTGTGTGGCCTATCGCTATGGTGAGCATGAAATTCTCGACGTTCCCATTCAGGGTTTGACTGATTGCAAGCCAATCTATCAGAGCCTAGATGGATGGGACACTTTGTTTGAAGGTGATGAACTCAGTGATGCTGCAAATGAGTATATTAAAAAAATCGAGAACGAGGTCCAACTTCCTGTCTGCTATATATCAACGGGTCCAAAGAGAGATGAGATGATTTGTCGAAGAAACGTGTGGTTATAATTGGTGGAGGGCCAGCAGGCCTTTTTGCGGCTTACAAACTAGCTGGCCATGCAGAGGTAACTATCCTTGATGCAGGCAAATTGCCAGCCCATCGAGATTGCTCCTCACAACAGACATTATGGTGTAGGCAATGCAACCCGTGTAATGTTGTTGCTGGATTTGGAGGTGCAGGACTTCTCTCTTCAGGAATGTTGAACCTCACAACGAATATTGGATTCCCAGATTCGACTATCAACACTATAGGCAATGAAAGGACACGAGAACTAATCGATGATGTAGATAGTGTGTTTATTGAACATGGTGCTCCACTGACATGCTACGAACCGGATGAGCGATTCAATGGGTGGGAGAAGAA
>JBHLRZ010000060.1:0-10916 GCA_048882045.1 Candidatus Thorarchaeota archaeon
GAGGATATGTTCTTGTTGGAGTCGGATTCATTGGACTATACCGTGACCACCAAAGCTACATTCCACTTACAGTACCAATAATGTGGGTTCTCGTGCAAGTCATTGGCATGGCAATTGGTCCACTCTTCGGCGGTGGACGAAACTATGTTACCATGGCTATGTATACAGTCACGTTTCTGTTAATGGGATATTCTGTTTACTTATTCCGTGAGCCAATTGGAAGTTTTGCTACTCTTGCAAGCATCATCTTCATAATTTGGGCCTTCGGATTATTCGCAGTAAGAGCCATGGATTTGACAATGACTGATCCGCTGATATTTATGATAGATTGGTCAGGATTTTTGGTTGTCTTCGTCATAGCGTTGATCTACTTCATACTACTTTGGCGAAGTGAAAGTTCGTAATTAGTCTTCATAGACACAATACGAAATTAAAACTCCTCAAAATCGATACCAGACATAGATATGTAAGCTCCCCAGTGGACGAAAAAGGAGCACGGGTGTATGCATTATCCTGTGCTCCATTCTATTTTCCTGATACGTTGGTAGACAAGGTACGTTGAAGAGCATTGAAGGATCAGGAAATGTGTCCTGAATTGTGTGAATCAACCTAGAAGAATTTTGATTTCAGAACCGGGGCAAAAGCTTGCCAGTCTGCTTCATATACTCCAGATATTCTTCTCCAAATTCATCGATCATCATTTGCTCTTCATCAGGAATTCTCTCGTAGTTCACCCAGATTGAAAATATGAAGAAAATGAAGACTAAGATATCTGAAGCAACCAAAGCCAGTCCGAGTGTATAGATAAAAATTCCCAAGTACATTGGATGACGGACACTTTTGTATGGACCTGATGTTATCAACTTGTGATCTTCTTGTAGCTCAAGTGCGATGGACCATTGCGTGTCAAGATGTCTATGGACCCAGACAAGGAAGAATATGGGAGGTATCGCGATGAATACTCCTGTCCATTGAAACACCTCTTCAAATGGAAATCGAGTCCAGGTCCACCAAGGTGGTGATATCAAGTATAGGATGATACCGATAGCTCCCACGATTGTGATGATTGCAGTGATTACTTTTAGTCCTGTACCCATTTCCTTTTCCGCTGTTTTCAGTTTCTCTGTGATTCCTGCAAGACTATCGTGCGTCTTGGTTTTTCGACCATAATATCCCCTTACCAAACCAAAGATCGCCCAGAGTAATAGAAATGATATTCTGAAGAATAAACTCATGCTCATTTGGATACCACTCCTGATGGGTACTAACCTAGGAATTCCAAGAAATTTTAGACTCATCTAACTTTATTAGCCTGTTGAAGTAAGTAACGAGAGGATTATCCATTCCCAATCTTGATCAGAGCTGGGTGTTATATTTTGCAAGTAGATCAATTATCCCTCACTTTCTTCATCTCTTCGAAATGTAGTTTAGCCTTCGAATTCAAACTTGTCTTATCCAAGTTCTCCTCTAGGTACTGGATGTTGTGAATATGAAAGTGGAGTTCTTCTTTGGCCAATTCTGAAGGATCTACACTTCAATTCCGCAGACTTCTGAGATACTCGATATTTCTTTCAAGCAAAGACAGGTCATAGAGGGGAGGAGCATGACTAGCAACCATCACATCCCAATCAATTTCGAGATAGGACTTCAAAGTATCATGAAACTGACCCACATCAGTGTTGTAAACGTAAGGTAGCGGGGTTTCCACATTATCTCCAACGAATATGATTTTATCCAACTCATCGTAACATGATGCTGAGTCAGTCGTGTGTCCTGGAGTGTGATAGAAGGTCAGACCATCAATTGGAAAACTCAGCTTCTTTGCGAAGACCAGTGTGGGTGCTTTTACTATCACTTCACCCTTCTTCTGTTCATCATTCGCCTGAAGAGCCTCATCACTCTCAGCAAGGATTCTTGTTCTACATTCCTCATGTCCGATGATGAGAGCACCTTCGAAGGCTGCATTCCCCCAATAGTGATCGTAATCCCCATGAGAGTTGAACACGACAACAGGTTTGTCACTGTGACCTTCAGAATGCAGTGTTTCCTTTACTACAGTCATTGATTCCGGACCTAAGAAGGTGTCCAACACAAAGACTCTCTCAGTACCAATGATGACATAGACATTTGTAAGAAACGGATCTTTGAAGGGGAACAAAAGCCCTCGACTTCCGATTTTCTGGAGTTTCATTTCTCTCTTAATTGCAAGGATAGTTCTGGCTTTAGAATGTGGTGTTCTCAATTAGTTCTGTTCCAATGTTTGAAACCTCAGAGATTCAAATTCGTCCCTTGATTCTGAGTACAACCACTATGAGGACTAATGTAGTAGCTAGTAGAAATGGCACTATCACGGGATATGGAATAGGAGGAATGACATGTGTGTATTCTGGATACTCTTGTTGTTGAACCCAGAATACGACTCTGTCATGTGTAAAACTAGAGATGTGAAAGTCCCAAGTTAAGTCTGCAGTATAGTTGCTCCCACTGAAGACCAGTGATTCATTTGGAGAATACCAGTATTTGACAATCTCAGTGTCTATTTCACGACTGAAATCGATGTTGACTATCTCATGTGAGTCTCCCTGCCAACCTCTAGCTGTATCTACAATATAGTCGAATTGAAAGACATGACCTGGCGAGTAAGTTGTGAATTCGACTAGGACATCAATGAATAGAGGTTCTCCAGAATCAATAGTGAAATTAAAGGTCGCAAAATCACAGTCATCAACTTTCTCCCAGTCCGTTTGGTTTGCATCATAACGAGTCCTATACTCATCATAACTGAGAATCGTATGATTCACTAATGACTGGTTTACAAGGATAGTAACCTCATATGTCCAAACTGATGGTTCTTCAGTCCAAATTGACCATACTGAGGGATAGACAAAAGCAGTTGTTAGATTCTGTGTGACCAAGCTCAAAATATAGAATTCGCAAGACACACTGATATTGTAGTACCAAGCTCCAGAGAGATGAATTGATGCATTGACCTCTGCATAAGGCATAGAGATGTTGGTCGCAATGGTATAGAGTCCTCCTGAATCTGTGGTCACTACTTCGATAGGTGGTGGAAGATCTGCGGAGATTGGATTCGGCACTGAGAACAATGCTATGATTATGATTGAAACAAGACAGAAAACTCTGTACTCGGACATATTCCTCAACTCCGAAACTCACAAACCTCTAGATGACTTATCAAACTCCTTGGATATAGTTCTAATTGTATACTGAGAAACACATTAGATTAGAATGGTTAACTTCCTAATCTATAGTGCTCTATATACACACCCATTTCTCAACAGGATTAATTAAGCAGATTGAACTACTCTCGTCGTTAAGTTTCGAAAGGAGATGATTCGATGAGTTCTGATGAATCATTTATGGATGAAGAAGACAAGAGGTTTTTGAAGAAACATTGGAGGATGATTCTACCATTGATTGTTGTAGGAGCCATAGCCATAGTTGTAGCACTTTTCGTGTTCACATGGTTTGTAGCTCTTGCTCAATCAACAGCACTTGTACCTTCTACTCTTGGAGAATGGTCTATTGGTTACATGATTACGTTCATTCTGCACCTGATTTTCTGGGAACTCCTTCTTGTGGGAAGTTGGGTATTGGTAGTAGTACTCATTATCATAATTCGATGGTACATGAAACTCCCTGAAGAAGAGAGAGAAATGAAACCCAAACGTGGACGTCGTGAAGAAGGTGATGCTTTTGGTTTCTTGGTTGGAATAACATGGCTCATCGTCGTTTGGTTGGACAATCGTTGGAATCTGGCATTCAATTCATGGACATTCAATGACTGGGTGTATTCATTCCTAGCCGCAATAATGTGGGATCTGATAATTTTCGGTATTCCCATTTTCCTAGCATTCCTCTGGTGGATGAACAAGGAATTCAAAAGTGACTCCTAATCGTAAGCGTATTCTATACTGAGGTATCTGGAAAATGGTATCTCAGTTCATTTTTATCAATTCTAGTCGGAAGTATTTTATTCTCTCAAATGATATGTTAATCACCTAATCATTACAAAATGCTAAGCATGAATTGTGGTGGATACATGCTGCGTCAAAATCTGACTTGGTGTCTTTTTAACCAGTCTGCGGGACCTGTAGTGAGGAGGGAGAAAAGAACTGGGGGACCTTGATGAATAAAAAGAAACAGATGGTTGTTGTTCTTTTTTGCATAATCTTTGCATCAACGAATTTTATTGCAATATTTACACAACCAATCGTGAGTCCGGTTATAGTTACCTTTGGTAATACTAGAGCCGAAATTGCATCAATTGAAGTACTACAGACTGAATATCCCGACGCAATCACAGTACAGTACGGCAGCTTGGATTACTATTTGATAAAGGGAAGATGTTTCGGTCCGATGGTATATGTTGGTCATGGAACAGGAGATAGCATTGGCAATGCAGATGCTCGCCAGATAATCCTGGATATCAAGACTAGTCCTGCTCCATATACCTATCTACTATCATGCGGTTCAAATGAGATTGCGAATATCGAACTTTCGCGGAATATTGTTGGATTCGGTCAAGTGATTGACGCTGATATGGGAGCACTGGTTGTTGCATTAAGAATAGCTGTTGATTTTCATATGGTAGAAAAAGTAGAGTCAATCTTCGATCAATTCTTAGAAATTGCAAGAGGCAAGATTAGTGGACAGATACCAATACTTCCATTGGCTTATTTCAGCAATGCTGAAAGAGATCACTTTCTTGGTGCCTTGTTGCTAAGTATTGGAATTGCGATTCTCGGCCCGATCGTTTTCTCAGCTCTGGCACAAAGATTTTCACTTGCTGCAGCTGCAGCAGCAAATACCGCAGCTACAGGAGTGAAAGCTGCAATTAAGCGACTTGTAATTTACTTTGCAACGCATGGGGGTGTTGGATCAGTCATGACCGGCATCAATATCCTCTTCGGTGGCGTATTTGCGTTTGCAACTCAACTGGGACCAACATTTGTCACTTTCATAAACATAGCAGTAAACAGCATGAACATCTTTGAGTGGATGATATGGATAGCTCTCACAGCTGTTGAGATTGCGGTGATAGTGTTAACTGCTACTGCAGCTCTATGGATTAGAATAGCAGCTAGCTTGGGGATAGCATTGTTCAATGTCGGGGCCATAGGCTGGACAGATTACTGGGATGCAAATGGCACTCCGTGTGGTTCACTACTCGAAGCAATAAGCCAGTTGACCTAACAAACCTTCGTTGGTTAGACAATTCTGACTATCTATTTGGAAGTTAGAATTGTCTGGTCCTTTTTTATCCTCAAGATGAACGAGAATGGTCGTATCATAATTGAGTTTTCAGAGAATCTATCTGTGTTTCGAGATTGCCAAATTCAGGAAATGTACTTTCGATTGTCTGAATCTTCTGTTGCATCTCCTCTGGTATTCCGTGACTAATTCCAAAGTCCGGCCAGTTTTGTCTTTCAATTTGTGTTGATTGAAGAATTAGGCCCGGACAAGTTTCTTTGATAATCGGTACAATCTCTCGCAGAATATCCTCTGCAACCTTCCGGTTTTGAACTGGTAAAAACCAATACGAATAGGATATTGGAACTACTAAAATGGCTGAGAATACAATGAAACCTATACTCAGAAATGGGGTTATTGGGCTAACGAGCTCTATGAAATCCAACCATCCGATTATGGATGCTACAATGGGTAGTATGTATAATGCAAGGATAAAGATGCAATAAAAGATGAATAAAAATCCAAGAACTGTGATCACACGTTGGACTTTTCGGGCTTGTTCTAATTTCTTAGTACCTGGTGTAATTGTTCCCCCAACTTGTCCGTAGACTCCCGCTTCTTGGGTTGCGTATAATGAAACAATTCCTTTACGCTTTATGAGATTCGTAATTCCATCATTCTCATCTGTTTGAATCTTACGATAACCACTATCACAAATGCGTTCAACAATGAGTTGTAGAGGGACATTACTTCCCTCTAGCAAGAAAAAGTGTCTCCTATCAGTTATCAGAGGTTGCATGGTCCAAAGCCTAAGATTGTCGCCCACATACCCTATTGGTGATAATTGATATTTCAATTTATTCAAAGTCATTTTCTCAGTTCATTTTTATCTTTGATAATCACTCCAATTTACGATGACAAGCATAGATGATTCCCTTGACACAGAACCAAAAACTGATTTCGATGAACGCTTACCTGGTAGATCAAAGTTAGCCTTCGGACTCTCCCAGGCATCAATCAACCTTCTCAGTGTCATTGCACTTGGCTCTGCAATCACATTCTATTACAATATCAAGCTGGGTCTAAGTGAGGAGTGGATATCTCTTGCCTGGCTCATCTTTGCTATATGGAATGCTATCAATGATCCTCTCTTTGGTATCCTCCAAGAAAGAATTGACACTGATATGGGGCGGCGTATCCCTGTACTAAGATACGGCGCACCCTTCTACACTGTTACCTTCATAATATGCTGGTTTCCATTTTTGGGGAATACACAGATTGCACTATTCTGGAACTTGTTGCTGGTCCTATTCCTGTTCGATTCTATGTTCACTATGGTTGGCCTCGTGATAACCGCACTACCAGCAGAGATGTGCATTACTCAAGAGGCAAGGTCCAATCTCGCATTGTATAATGTGATTCTCGGATCTTTGGGTGGACTGATAGCAATGGTGCTTCCATTGGTTCTTCTTACTGATGAAACAACAACAACGCTAAATCCTCTTTTCCAGCCAGTGATGCTCCTTGTTGCGATTACAGCTGGAATAATCATATTCACTTCGAGTTATGCCTTGACTGAGAATGAGTATGCAAGAACTGAGGAAACATTTGGTTTTATTGAATCAATGATACAAGCTCTGAGGAATAGAGAGTTTTTAGCTTTCGAAGTAATGAATTTCTTCCATGAGATGGCTTTTACAATAGTAATTGGTTCTATGATATACTTCGTTCAATATGTTTTGCGTTTACAGGGAGTTGTTGCATCACTCCCACTGTTTGCCCTGTTTGTGCTGATGTTAACCTTCAGTTTCGCTGCTGACAGAATGGTCAAGAAACGGGGGTTGAAACAAGTCTATACCATCGGCCTTGTGCTAACAGGCGTTAGTCTTATCCTGCTTTTCTTGTCTGGAAACCTTTTGTTTGGAGCGATATTGAGTATGTTGTTGATAGGAATCGGCCTTGCTCCTGTAACACTGGTGTGGAATCCCTTGCTTGCCGATGTTATAGATTACGATGAAATCAAGACGGGCAAGAGACGAGAAACAACCTATGCAGGCATGAACGCACTGATAACAAAACCAGCTTTGTCCGTTGGAACTGCATTGTTCTTGTTGGTCATAAGCAGTTTTGGATTTGACAACACTCTAAGTGTACAACCTGAATCTGCTATTCTAGGGATACAATTTGGGTATGCATTCTTTCCTGGTGTCTTCTTCTTGATCAGTGCTTTTGCTTTCTGGAAATGGTACAGCCTCGATGGTAAAGAGTGGATAGCGAAGAAAGCAGAGCTAGCCAAGATTCACATGAAAAAGGAAAGGGAATATGTCGAAAGTCTTCGAAGGGAAGGAAAGATATCCAAAGTTTATCAAAGACTTCACAGTGAGTCACAAGAAGAGGGAGAGTGATTTGGAGAGATAAAAATGAATGAGAAAATCTTCATTGTACCACATAGCCACTGGGATAGAGAGTGGTATCTACCATTCCAGAGATTCAGATACACACTCGTCAAAATGATTGATGAGCTTTTAGGTATACTACAGAAACAAGACTTTGTCTTCATGTTTGATGGGCAGACCATTCTCCTTGAGGACTACCTAGAGATATGTCCTGAGAAAAAAGATGAGTTGATGCAACGTATTCGTGAGGGTAAGATTGTCGCAGGACCGTGGTATCTACTTCCTGATGAGTGGCTAGTTGGAGGAGAGAGTCTCATCCGAAACCTTGAGTCTAGCCATGACCTTGCTAAAGAGCTCAACATACCCCTCATGGATATTGCATACCTTCCTGATCAGTTTGGGCACACGAGTGGAATGCCTCAACTTCTTGGAGACCTGACGAATCTAAAAACAGCTGTGCTTTGGCGTGGAGTCCCTCCGAGTATCACTGCTGTGCCATTCATATGGAAATCTCATGAAACCTCGTCCACGTCGATTAACGGAAATTATCTCCCATTTGGGTATGGAAATGCGTCAATGCTTCCAACGGATTACGACGAGTTTGCAAACAATGTCAAGGATAAGGTTACTGAATTGGAGCCCTTCTCTCCAGTACCAGTATATCTCCTGATGAACGGGTCCGATCATCGCTTCCCACAGCCATTTACTGTGGAATTCGCAAAGAAACTTTCCAAAGAAGGTCTCAATGTTTCAGTATCACATTTGAAAGACTATATTGTTAATCTAGACAGTGCCCTTTTGAAGGTTGAATATGTTCGTCCAACATACAATGGAGAATTCAGGTCTCCAGCAAGAGCACATCTTCTACAAGATACATACTCCGCACGTATGTGGATAAAACAATGGAACCAAAAAGTTGAGGATACTCTCACTAGGAGTGTCGAACCAATTTCAACCTACATGACTACAGCATTTGGTCTTCAATACCCTGGTGGTTTCTTGAGAACATCATGGAAGTGGTTGCTCAAGAATCAACCGCATGACTCAATCTGCGGTTGCTCAGTCGATCAGACACATGATGAGATGAAGACACGTTTCTCTTGGGCAGAGTCAATTTGTGAGGGGGTCCTCACAGACGCTGAAAAGTCAATTCACAGGATTGCAGAGAAGTCCGATGAATCATCGGTTATTGTCTACAATGCAGGTGGTAGTACAAAGGCACCAGTCTATTTTGAGTTCTCAAGTCCTGGAAAGGATGTTGTAAAGGGGCTTCGTTCGGAGGATGGTAAGATCTACGATGCCCAATTGCTCAAATCTAGGGAAGACATCTTCATGGATACGACTGTTGGTATGAGAACCGCTAAGATGGGAATGAAACTTCTTCCTGGTAGAAAGTTGATGGACTTTTACATAAATGATGTTGAGTATTTCGATGGAGTTGAACCTGGGGTGCTTGAACTCAGATTCATTGCAGACAGACATCCTGTTGGTGAGTTTGACATGGAGAGTTTCGGTCGCGAAGCTGACAAGGTTATTGGTAGTAAGAAATACAAGAAGATCCATCTTGTGGCTGCTCGCCCAACTCAGAGTGTATATGCTGCGGTCATCCCTCTGGATCCGTGGGCATTCTCGAAACTTATCCCGGTCAGGGACTACACAACAAACACACAAGAAGATATTCTTGAGGTGAGCTCGAATCAAATAGAAAATAGATTCTACTCGGTTTCGTTCAACAAAGATGGGACTTTGACTCTCACCAATAAGAATAATGGAGTGCAATATCAACGACTTCACCTATTCGAGGATTATGGTGATCGTGGTGACGAGTACACTTTCGGAAGACTCGAACCAGAGAGAGCTCGTGTGAAGCATGTTAAACGGACTATCATTAGCAAAGGACCGATAGTTGCAGAGATAAAAGAGAAACTAGCATTGGAGCTCTATCAGTCACTTGATCCCTCCAGAGAGAAGCGGGTTGGTAAGACAATAATTCCAGTTGAATCTGTTTTCAGATTCTTTAGGGACACGCCGCGGATTGAGGTGACAACCAAACTCACAAACACAGCCAAAGACCATCGGCTTAGGATATGTTTTGACTTCCCATTCAATTCTCAAACAACTATCACTGAAACTCACTTCGGGTGTGTGGAGCGGTCAGGGAAGGCTGAGTCTGTGCCTGATGCTCAGAGTCTAGAGAAGACTATGTCAGACTATCCTGAAAGACCATCCGGTATTCAGCCCCAGAAGGGTTTCATTCGTGTCAATGGTGGAACAGATGGATTCACTGTACTAAATAGAGGACTACCTGAGGTTGAATTAGTGGATGGTCATCGAATAGCCCTTACTCTTCTACGTTGTGTTGGATGGCTTTCTCGCTCTGATTATCCCGAGAGGCCCATGCATGCTGGCCCTGGAGAAGAGACACCCGGTGCTCAAGAAATGGATGTCGAGTATGAATTCAACTATGGATTCCTTGTTCATTCTCGTAATGATCCAATTTCTGTCAGTGTAGAACATGCGGATGTTTTTCATAGTCAACCTACCGTAGTTGCGTTGGACCATGCTGAACCTCCACAGAACCTCTTCGACCCTATTTTGCAGCTAGATACTTCGGCAATTAGAATCTCGTCGATGAGAATGCGTGAAGACTCTATTCTAGTTACTCTCTATAACCTAGAGAACAAGCAAGTTGAAACTCAAGTCAAGCTTGCAGAATATATCAAAGCAGCTTCAGAGGTGAAACTTGACGGAGCTGTCATCACAAAACTCCCAATCTCAGATCAAGGTATGAATCTCACCTTTGATGGAAGGGAGATTAAGATGTGTAGGCTACGTGTATCATGAGTCGACTGTGTATTCCGCATTGTTGGAGAATTCAATTGTCATGGTTTCAACACCAATAGCTTCCTGAAGTACTTCGGTGGGATGGATAAGGGTAGACCCAATGCTGAAGACCTCATAAACGCAGAAGAGTTTGCCCTGAAAATCAAGAGGGACATGTAGACTTGGAAAGACCATCTTTGAAAAGGATTAAATGAAAGCTCAGCAATAGATTCCTTTTGTTGAAAGAGGTGTTTAGATGCCTATCTTCATAGTTTTGGCAAAATACACAACCAAAGGAGTCCAGGAAATCAAGGATGCTCCAGAACGATACAAAGCCGCTCAAAAGATCGCTAAATCTGTAGGAGCGGAGATCAAGAGCGTATACTACACGATGGGTCGATATGACTTTGTTTCAATTATCGAAGCACCATCTATCGAAGCAGCTATGAAGGGTCTGTTCATGCTTGGGGCTGGAGGAATTCA
>JBHLRZ010000061.1:0-10602 GCA_048882045.1 Candidatus Thorarchaeota archaeon
AATCATTGACTAATTATCTGGAGGAAACAAAATTGGGAGTAACGGTATTCAAGTTCGAGTTTCCTGGTAGTGAAGATCAGTTTATTGCAGCAGTCAGATCATGGATGACTTCCACAGTTGAAGGCAATCGATACGAAGTCAGAGAACCTAGTCGAGGTATGTTTCTGAAGATTCAGAGAGGCATGGGAGTTCTTACAGCTCCAATAATAATTGAGTTCGAAATTGGATCCGTGTTGGGGCTATCAACTGAAGTGCTGGCAAGAGGTTATGTCAAGATGTTTGCTCTGAAGCGGTTTAAGCAAGACCTCCGGTCAGATGCAGTATCGGGAGCACTTCCGCGACGGAACGGTTGGAAAGACATGGTGAAATTACTAGAACATCTACAAGTTTCCTATGACAACTGGTTTGAAAAGTAGAACACAGCACTTACTATTGATATTCAGAATTGGCTACTTTGCAGAGTTACTTTGCAAACTATATTGATGTTGCTCAGCTTTGAATCTCTAGGACCTTATATCACAAGGCCGCTACTCAGAAATGGGTCCAGAGCATGAATCTTGTCCTTCTCCAATCACCACTAACAAACTTTGCTGAGATGATAGGTGCGTACCTAGCAGAAATCTGGGATTTTCTAATCTTCTTGGGCCAGATATCAGGAATCATGGTAGTTCTGATTGGTGCTATCCTCTGGTTTACGGATGTGAATCCAAAGAGGGGAAAGGGACTTGTTGCAAGTGGTATCATCCTCTCTGTGGTCATCGAGTACTTTATTCTGTTTCCACCTGGATTTGTAGGTACATAGAGGGAACTCAGAATCCCTTACTCAGTATATGCCTTATTTCTCTCCTCACAAGCTCGATGAAGTCTGGAGCGTTACAAACGCCGTACTGATCATGGTAGTCACGATACTCATCTGTATCAAAGATACTGAGAACTGATTCCACTGCTTCAAGCTGGTCCTTTGTCAGACTACGAACTAGAGAGGATAGTACTGTGTCTGTCATATCCTCCTGTCAGCTGAGTTGAATATAACCTCACCAATTTCTAGGAGGTTATTAGACAATCTCAGTACTCAGATATGATGGGCGCCACGGCCCCCACACGTACTGCGTGTCTATCGTTCCCCCGCTTTCCCGGCGGTGTGGCGCCTTCACTTTTCGGTCCTTAAATCCTATTGATGATCATTATCTTCTGGGGGTGAAGAAGGGACATGCATCCACCAAGTCATCCACTTGATGAGCCATTCTAAGAAAGTACTTGGGCCAAACCTAATGCAATCAATTCATACTTAGTTTAATGGTAGGAGGGGATATGTTCACACACCCACTCTGTTTTCTTTTAGCGCAGACAATCATGCTTTAATGTGGGAACCATCCTGCTCGGACTCGAGGCGAAAGCTGTTGACCTACGACGAGATTCCTATTGTGAAGAGCATTGAGGAGATAGATGTCCCCATGGCTCGTGAACGCCTCGAAGGTCTCATTAAAGAACCACATGTTCTTGGTGTGATGCTTTGGGGTAGTAGAGCTACAGGATTTGGTGCTCCGACCACTGACTGGGATGCTTTGATCTATGTGACAGAAGAGTACTACGACACTCTCGACATGAAGGATACAATCTGGCTAGAGTTTGATGAGTCAGTAGAGCCAAAAAAGCTCGTCATTGACTTTTCTCCTGTTGCTGACTCTTGGTTTAGACAACAGATGGACTCACCATTGGACATCGACCACTCACCATATGCAGAGGGAGTTGTGATTCATGACCCCTCGGGAAAGCTTGAAGAATGGCGACAGAAGCTTGCCAGATACCCAGAAGAGGAGCATGAGGAACGTCTAAAGAACAAGTTTGCTTTGGCTGTAGGTGCCTTTGGAGCTGGTCGAATAGACCATGAGCGCGAGTTCACTCATGATTCCAAGCTGAATCTCTACCGCTCTATTGTTGCAGCAGTCAATCTCTGGTTTACAATAAAGAAGTCTTGGACACCGCCCCTGAAGTGGTGGACTCCACATGCAAAGAAAATGGGAATGACAGATGAAACCTACAATCTGTTCTGCGATGCAATAGACAATCCTTCCGTTGAAACCGTCGGAGTCGTTCTCAAGAATCTCAGGGAGATGATTCTGGCTGAAGGGTATGAGTTTCCAAATGACTTCATTACTGCCTTTCTAGAAACCATTCATGTAGATGGTCGACCCGGACAAATCCGCCACAGTTACATGTGATTCAATGTTTGATCACCGTCTTACCCATGAGGATGACTCTTTCAATGGACTCCGGATTTTGAAGAACGGTAATGTCTTCCAGTGGATTCTTACCGTGTGCAAGAACAAGTAGGTCTGCTGACTTGCCTGATTCTATTGTTCCGATCTTGGATTCTATGTTCAATGATTTCGCAGCATTCAGAGTTCCTGCCACAATTGCAGTCATCTCAGATGCTCCCCCAAGTCTGACCATCAGTTCCATCTCTTCAACAGTGGACTTTCCATATGGAGTGTATGGCATTCCTGAATCTGTACCTACTACCAGTTCCACCCCAGCTTTTGTAGCATTCTTCACTCCTTCTTCTATGAGTGGGAAAATTTCCTTTTCCTTTCTGACCATGTATTCAGGAAGGTCTCCGTCGTCATGATGGAGCTGCGATTCATAGTATGTCACTATTGTAGGCATGTACATAGTGTTATGCTTCAACATCAAATCGAGGTTATCTTTGTTCATTGGATGACCGTGAACCAGGACATCGACTCCGGCGAGAATCGTGTTCCTGATTCCCTCATCGCCGTAGGCATGAGCATGAGACTTCAGTTGAACCTTACGAGCTTCATTTGCTGCTGCCTTGAGTTCGTCAAGGTCAAACTGTGTGTTGAAACTCTCTGTGTGCTCCGATGAAATGGCTCCAGTTGCGGCCAGTTTGATGAATCGTGCTCCTCTACCAATCTCTTCTCTGACTGCACGTCGAACGTCATCAGGTCCGTTTGCTTCATTAGATTCCCCCATTGAATCTCTTCCGCCACTGATAGTTATCATTCTTCCACACGGAAGCAAGCGCGGACCATTAACCAGCCCCCTTTCAATAGCCTCTTTAACAGCGTACGGTACATTTCCTCTCCCAGCTGCATCACCTGCAGTAGTAACTCCATAATCAAGCAGTTTCTCAACGAGTTGTGCTCCACGTATTGCCAGAAGTTCATCTGAGAGTTTTCCGACTTCAGCGGGATCTGAAGAACCATCATAACAAACATGGACATGAGGATCAATCAAACCAGGCATCACAACGCGGTCAGAGTAGTCTAGAACTTCAGCCTCTGATGTTGCTTTGACATCCTGTCCTACCTCTGTGATTTTTCCATCTTGTAATAAGACTGAAGCGTTCTCGAGTGTTTCACCATTACCAACTATCAGTAATCCAGTCCTGATCAGAAGATCGCTCATGCTTCGCACTCCACCTCAATTCTAGGGAAACCACCCTTTGAGTGTAATGGGAAATACCCCTCTATAGTTTGAGTGTGAAGAGGTACTCTTCATCCTCAAGCGAGAGCTTGCTCTCCACAACTTTGCCAGTCCTATGGATGAATCGAATCATCGGTTGGTTCTGTGGATGCACAAATGCGATGAAGGCGTCAACACCCTTACTCTTTGCAATCCTCATAAGGTGATTGAGAATATATGTACCAATTCCAATTCCCTGATATTCATCCTTAACGAGTAGAGCAAATTCTGCTTTGTTTGTGCTTCTGTTCAAGAGATATCTTCCTGCACCAATGATGCGTTCAGTTTCCCCTTCGACATCTGATTTCACAACCGCTACAACACTGATGTCACTGGATTGGTCCACATTGTAGAAGTCTTGTAGTGTCTGTCTTTGCAGTGATTTCAGAGGTGTCAGGAACCTGAAGTAGATACTTTCTTCACTTAGTCCGTAGAACAACTCTTTGATTCGGTCTGTATCATCAGGTCTTATCAGTCTGAATTGAACCTCAATCGGTCCTTCCTTTGTCTTGAAGGTTTCCTGCATCTCGTACTCTGATGCGAAATAGGTCCCCTGTACAAGGAACGGAACCTGGTCTTCGAATACATAGTGCATTTTCTTTGCAGCCTCAAGCAACTCATTCCTGAATTTGGGATGTGCTATTGCAATCAATGAGAGCACTCGTTCTCTGATTGTTTTACCGTGCAAGTTTGCAAGACCGTATTCGGTAATGACAACATCAACATCTCCACGGGTAGTCACTACTCCAGCACCTTCGCTCAGGCGGGGTACTATTCTTGAAACTTGACCATCCATGGCTGTAGAGAGCAGGCAGATTATAGCCTTCCCTCCTTTTGACCTCTTTGCACCACGGATAAAGTCTACCTGTCCTCCGATGCCACTATAGAATCTATGTCCAATTGAATCTGCGCAGACCTGTCCTGTTAGGTCCACTTCAAGAGCTGAGTTGATTGCAATCATCTTATCATTTTGTCCAATAACAAAGGGATCATTCACATATTCAGTGTCATGGAAATGAAACATTGGATTGTCGTTTATGTAATTATACAGTTTTTCTGTACCCATTGCAAAGCTTGCAATCACCTTTCCACGTTGGAAGTTCTTCTTCTTGTTCGTTACTACCCCCTGTTCAATGAGAGGAATTAGGCTGTCACTGAACATCTCTGTGTGTATCCCGAGGTCTCGAACACCGGTATCCAGTAGATTGCTGCAGACCGATTGAGGTAACGCTCCAATACCCAGTTCAAGCGTAGAGTCATTCTCGACTAATCTAGCGACGTAACCCCCAATCTTGTCTATCGTTTCGGTGACCTCATCACCATGAAACTCTCTCAGCGGCTCATTGTATGGAACTAGATAGTCAATATCTCGTACATCAATGAAAGAATCTCCGTGTGTGATGGGCATACGGTCATTGACCTGCGCAATAACCAAGTCTGCACTTTCTGCGGCTGATTTGGTGATGTCCACGGAGATACCCAAAGAACTGTATCCATTGCGGTCAGGAGGACTGATCTGTATCATTGCCACATCTAAAGGCATTCTTCTATTTCTGAAAAGCCGAGGAATGTCTGAAAGCATAATTGGAGTATAGTCCGCACGACCTTCTGAAACAGCATCACGAATATTAGCACTTACAAAGAAAGTGTTGTGTCTGAACTGGTTCTGAAACTTACTATTTGCAGAAGGTGTGTCTCCAAGGGTGAGAAGATGCACAATCTCATTATCAGCCATATGTCCCGCGTTTGCAGCGAGTTCCTGAACCAAGTGATATGGAACTCCACAGCCGGTTCCTAGAAAGATTCTTTCCCCTCGCTTGACCTTTCCAATGGCTTTAGAAGCATTGACAATCTTGTTCTTGAATGTCTTAGTCCAGTCTGGTTCGCTCATCTCAGAGCACCTCGCTACAACGTTTTTTTCCGCTAGTCTGTTGTATTTAGGGATTTGCAATTAACTACATTTTAGACCATTCCACTACGGGAAGGCTTTTAGTGGGGTTATTTCCGCCAGCGGCATAATACCTGACACTCTGACAGGTGAATTTCATAATGTCTGATCAAAAAATTGGTAATAGGAACCTTGTCATTCTTGGTGCACTCATCGTCCAGTTGTGTTTGGGTTCAATATACGCATGGTCTTTCTTTCAGACTGCTCTGAGAGGAGGCGCGTATGGATGGGACTCACTCCTAACACAACTGCCATTTGCTGCTGGTCTGGCATCGTTCGCTCTGTTCATGATATTCGCTGGAAGATGGCAAGATCGCGTCGGTCCAAAGATGGTAGCTTCTGTGGGTGGTGTCCTTCTTGGTGCTGGCTATATTCTTGCATACTTCGTTGATGCAGTTGCAGGATCTGACGCTATTCTAGGCACAATCTATCTCATCATCACCTATGGAATAATTGGTGGTGCAGGAATTGGCTTTGCCTATGTCTGTCCAATCGCTGCTCTAGTGAAGTGGTTCCCAGATAAGAAAGGTGCAATAACTGGTATTGCAGTAGCTGGCTTCGGTGCTGGTGCTCTGGTGTTTGGATATGTCGAGCAGTTCTTGCTTACATTGTTTGATGTTCCAGTCGTAGCTGCTATTGGTACTCCAATGCTGATCTTAGGTGTAATCTATCTGTTTCTTGTTGTACTTGGTTCGCAACTTCTCACAAATCCTCCAGAGGGCTGGCTTCCAGAGGGATACACACCACCCGCAACAACCGCAGATGGTGCAGGTACTGGAGTGATGCCTGGTGAGATGATTCGAACCTCCACATTCTGGTTGCTCTGGTTGATGTTTGTCTTTGCAGCAACAGCTGGTCTGATGACACTGGGCAATGTCAAGAGTGCCTCATTAGCAATCGACCCACTCACGGATGCTGTTGTGATTGTCGGAGTTATGAGTCTCCTCAACGCTGCTGGTCGAATTGTTTGGGGTGCAACCTCTGACAGGTTAGGTCGTGAGAATACAATGATCTTGATGTTCCTGTTCCTAGCTATCGGTATGTTCACCTTCGCATGGATGTCAACCACCTCCATTAGCTGGATTGCGGTGATGGGAATTGCCTCCCTCATAGGCTTCTGCTTCGGAGGTAACTTTGCACTATTCCCCTCAGCCACAGCAGACTTCTTTGGAAGCAAGAACGTTGGTAAGAACTATGGAGTGATGTTCACCGCCTATGGAATTGCTGGAATTACCGGAGCTCTTGTTGCAGGCCCAATTGTTGACGCCACAGGATCCTACTTCATGGCCTTCATCGTAACTGGTGTGCTCGCTATCATAGCAATATTGTTTACGCTACTCTTGAAGTCCAAGCGAAGAGCATAGATGTTCGAAAAACGAGGTCGAGGACTACTCCTTTACCTCAATCCTATCTTTTTTACATTGATTTCTTTGCGAATGCAAAATTCTTCGACAGTGTGCTAATTTCTCTCAATTTTACGTATTATTAGACAAGCTTCATATACTCAAGCTTTTGCTCGTCGGCCATCGAATTGACGGTATTAGGTGACATACTTGTCAGAAGAAAAGAAGATTACAGTTTATAGCCAGGAAGAAAGGCGCTTCGACCCCCCAAAGAGCTTCGTCGACAAGGCCTATGTAAAGAGCCAAGATGAACGAATGAAGATTTGGACGGAGTCTGTCGAAAACCCCGATGAATTCTGGCTTAGAGCAGCCAAAGAACTTTGTTACTGGAAGAAAGAGCCAACTAAAGGATTTGAATGGGAAGACATCGATAAAATTCGCTTCACTTGGTTCAAAGATGGTGTAACCAACATGGCCTACAACTGTCTTGACAAGCATGTCGAGGCAGGAAAGGGTGACCAAATTGCTTTGATCTGGCAGGGTGAACCTCTTGAAGAGTCAAAGACCTATACTTACAGCGAGCTCCTCAGTGAGGTCAATAAGGCAGCTAATGTCTTGAAAAACCTCGGTATAAAGAAGGGCGACAGGATTACTATGTACCTTCCCATGATTCCTGAACTCGCAATCATCATGCTTGCGTGTGTCAGAATCGGAGCAGTACACAGCATTGTCTTCGGAGGCTTCAGTTCCGACTCTGTCAAGGACAGAATCATTGATTGTGAAGGTAAAATTCTCGTTACAGCTGACGGTTACTACCGTGCTGGAAAGACCATTCCTCAAAAGAAGGGTGCTGACGCCGCTGTCGAAGGTCTCGATATGGTCGAGAAGGTTCTTGTTGTTAAGAGAGTAGGAATTGATGTTCCATGGACAGAGGGCAGAGACGTTTGGTACCATGAGGAATATGAGAAGGTCAACGACAAATGCGACCCTGAGTGGGTTGGTGCTGAAGACCCACTATTCATTCTCTACACCTCTGGTTCGACTGGTAAACCAAAAGGAGTACTCCACACTACTGGAGGATACATGACCTATACAACCCACACCTTCAAGCACATCTTTGATTGGCATGAGGGTGATGTATACTGGTGTACAGCAGACATTGGTTGGATCACAGGACACTCTTACATCGTATATGGTCCTCTATCAGCTGGTGCCACTTCACTGATGTTCGAGTCTGTTCCAACATATCCAGACAACGACCGCTTTTGGCTTGAGGTTGAAAGGTGGAAAGTCAACCAGTTCTACACTGCTCCAACAGCTATCCGTGCGTTAATGCGGTTTGGTGACGATCCAGTGCTAAAGCATGACCTATCATCTCTGAATTTGCTAGGTACTGTCGGTGAACCCATCAATCCTGAGGCTTGGATTTGGTACCACGAGATGATTGGTAAGAAGAAATGTCCGATTGTTGACACTTACTGGCAGACTGAAACAGGTGGCGTGATTCTCACTCCACTACCCGGTGCCACTCCTACTATACCTGGGAGTGCAACTTTTCCGTACTTTGGTGTAGATCCAGTAATCGTAGCCGAGGATGGAGTTCCAGTGAACGCAAACGAGGGTGGTTATCTTTGCATGAAGAAACCCTGGCCTGGTCTTATGAGAACAGTCTATGGTGACCACAAGAGATTCATGGATACCTACTGGGTCCAATTCAAGAACCCTGACAACGGCGAGCCAATGTACTACACTGGTGATGGTTCCCGATTCAACGATGATGGTTACTACTTCGTGATGGGACGACTTGACGACGTTCTCAAGGTGTCCGGCCACAGACTTGGTACTGCTGAGATTGAGTCCTCTCTAGTCAAACATCCTGCAGTGGCTGAGTGCGCTGTCGTAGGGTTCCCCCACGAAATCAAAGGTGAGTCAATCTATGTCTTCGTCACTCTGAAGATGGGTATTGAGAAGACCGATGAGCTCAAGACCGAACTCAGGAACCATGTTCGTTCTGATGTAGGTCCCATCGCTACTCCTGAGAAGATTCAGTGGGCTGACGCACTGCCAAAGACCCGCTCAGGCAAGATCATGCGCCGAATTCTGAAGCGCATTGCTGCTGGTCAGATTGATGACCTTGGTGATGTCACTACCCTAGCAGACCCAACAGTCGTTGAAACCCTGGTCAGAGAGCGAATTAAGTAGTTAAAGTTGAAGAGAGGTCACGTTCGGCCTCTCTCTTCCTGTTTTTTTGCTGTTTACTTTTCCTTAGGAGCCAGCCAAGTGTCGCGATAGATCCATACTTCTGAGATACTGCCCTTTTTTCCAATATTTGGAGGTAACCGACCCCGAAGAGTATGTCTATACTTACTGAGATTAATTGGGCAGCTCGTGACATCTCCAAATGAAAGACTCACTCCTCCTTTGTAACGTCCTGGTTTCAGTTGATAGAAATCCGTTACATACTTAGGTACATAGAATCCAAGATGCTTCTTATCAAACTCAGATATTCTCGAAATGAAACGTATTGGCACGTCTTCAACCTCCTAGAAAGAGTCAGAATCTAGATGCTTATTTCTGATTTCTGGTTTGTGGTCCAATCTAACCATTGTTCAAGACCCCAGTGACTCATTTTCCTTTCTAATATCGCAAATTGTTTATCATCTACAGTCCCAGTTAGTCCTATGAATGAGGAAACCGAATTTCGAGCGACACTTTGGAAGAGACTACAGGAAGTCAGAGGATGTTACAAGGATCCTGAGCAGCTCAAACTACTAGTGGAGAAGTGGGAGGAGGACTTTGGTCCTGAACACCAAGACCTTGTTGATGAGATGATAGGAAAGGCATCACGAAATTACTGGAGTGACATGTCCTTACGAGAGGGAAAGACCTTGGATGACTTAGTTCGCACCCTTTGGAAAACATGGGATGAGGGAGATTTTACAATCGAGAAGATTCCAGATGGTGTACAGGTCTATGTCACAAAATGTCCCATGTTCGATGCATTCAAATCAATTGGGAAAACTGCACTGGGAGTTCAATTCTTCTGCAATGAGGATGAGCACATAGTTGAAGGCTTCAATCCCCATATTCGGTTCACTCGTACTAAGACTCTGATGGAGGGAGATGATTGCTGCAATCATCAATACGAGTTGAAGTAATTCATTCGTATTCACTCGATTCCACAGACCTGAAGATTAAATACTTGATTTAACAATAGTGAATTACATAATAGAGAGGAAAGAAAGATGGAAGACCTACCTCAATTCACTGGATTTCCGAAGGAAACCCTCAGCTTCTATGCAGAACTGAAGGAGAACAACTTCAAAAAATGGTTCAATGAGAGAAAGGACTACTATGAGGAGTACGTCCTGAAACCAGCTCAGTCTTTCGTTGTAGCGTTTGGCGAGAGGCTAAAGACAATCTCTGATGGCTTTACTTACGACACTCGCACAAACGGAAGAGGATCCATATTGAAGATCTACCGAGATATTCGTTTCAGCAAGGACAAAACTCCCTACAATACAAGACTTAGGTTCAGATTCGGAGAAGGTACTCCCGAAAAGGGAGAATACCCTGGTTTCTTCTTTGGTCTGGATGAAACAGGGGGTCACCTTCTTGGTGGAATCTACAAGTTTGCCAAACACACTCTTGATAGATATAGAAACGCAGTAGACAATGAGAACTCAGGAAAGATGTTGGCTAAGATTGTTGAGGACATTAGAGGTCAGAAAGGATTCGAGGTAAAAGGAGCAAATTACAAACGGGTTCCAAGGGGATTCGATGTGGACCACCCCCGGGCTGATCTTCTCCTGCATGATAGTCTAT
>JBHLRZ010000062.1:0-10434 GCA_048882045.1 Candidatus Thorarchaeota archaeon
AACATATCTGTATCCTTTCTGAGTTAGAAGGACTGAACAAGCCGCCTTGCTAATCCCTAAATCAATTGAAAGTACAGATCCAACCAATCTTTTATTCGCAATGGGGATTGGAGCTTATTTCATAGGGTCGGGAGAAATCTGGGCAAGTCCTGTCTTTTATTCTCTCTATCCACTCCATCCACAAATCCTCAACTTGAACTCTGATCCAATGAGCTATTCAGAAGGAATTAGGTGGTATACTGCCTCAGCTGTTGATCCTTGGGGATATTTTCTCCTCTCCATGCATGGTGAGCCAAACGATGGATTGGTCGGTGACAGTAGAGCAAAATTATCATTTGCACTTTCATCTCCAACTTATAATGGAATTTCCCATGGTCAAATTGCCAATGATCCCGACTATCGAACATCATATGATGATGTGTTTTCGTGGTTGACCTATGACACTGACTCAGATGGTGATGGATTGAAAGATAGTATGGAAACTTACATACATGGTACCAATCCAAATGATTGGGACTCTGATGATGACAATCTATCTGACTACGATGAGATAGTTCAAGGATCTAATCCCTTAGATCCCGATAGTGACGATGACACACTTTCTGATTATGATGAATTCCAAGAAGGTTCTGACCCAAATGACCCAGATTCGGATTCAGATGGATTACTCGACGGATGGGAGGTTCACACCTATAACACACTTCCAACAGCTTGGAGTACAGACGGAGATATTCTCAGTGACGGACAGGAGATTGCTTGGGGATACAATCCTCTTGATACGGATGATCCAATAGATGCAGACCATCTAACATACAGTGCTTGGCAGATTGGAGGTACTACCGGATATGTCCGTGCAAATCACTATGCTGCAATGGACTATGTGAAGGTCTATGTCCGTTACATGACGAGTACAGGAGTTTGGAAACCCTACAATTATGTTGGCATCGACTATACACCATATTACTCTGGAGACTACTATGTGTCGTGGAGTCTTCAACAAGGATATGTTCAAATGCAGGTGAAGGTTGAAGCATATAACCCATGGGACATCTATCTGGGATGCGATACACAAATTGTCGCAATACCGGGTGGAGGTGGTGGTCCACCAATCGAATGATAGAATCAACTGGATATCTTCGTTGGGGTATTACAATGATGAGAGCATATTGTACCAGAAAAAATACGAAGCTCTGTTTAGCTCTCATCCATATTCTACTGTCATCAATCATGATCTCTCAAACTTCAGCCTTTGGTTTCATTCCCAATTCTGTTACAGAAGAATCAGCTATCTGGGAATCTCTTGAAAGTGATTATCCTGGGGCAGTATACCGTGATGTTGCATTCTACAATGCAACACATGGATGGGTAGTTGGTCAATGGACTGGGGGAAGTTCTGGAAATGGTGTAGTCTTGTACACAGATGATGGTGGAGATACTTGGCAAACACAGTTACACAATGGGTCTGAACAAGAGTATGACAAGATAGACATCTATGATTGGAATTCGATCTGGGTGACTGGATACGGCTCACTCTACTACACATCAGACGGTGGACAGTCTTGGATTGAATCAAAAGTTGTCAGCTCAAAGTCCTTGATGAGCACAGTGAAGTTCATTGATGAAGACAATGGCTGGACTGCGACAAGTAGAGTTCTTTACAAAACCACTGATGGAGGTCTTACATGGACCTCTGTTCATGGATGGGCAGTTCAGGATAACCCACTAACTCTGAATTTTGTATCGTCCACAGAAGTATATGCTATTGGTTTTCGAGGGATATACTACAGTGATGATGGAGCAGATACTTGGTCTATCGTTTCAGACATCGGTGGTCGTTCTTTGTCAATGGTAGACACTATGGAAGGATGGGCTGTAGGTGACAATATTCTGTTACATACTGTTGATGACAATAATTGGGAATCTATACCTATCCCCGGACGTTCTCTTCTTCCAAGAATCAATCCACCTTACCTCAGTGAAATTCTTACACTAGAAGATCGCGTATGGATAGTAGGTGATGAGATTCCGATAATGCACACATCCAATGGTGGTGACTCGTGGTATGAGCAAACTGTTCCGGAAGAGGTCAATGATCGTATACTAGCATTAGACTTTCATAACCATACTCTCGGTTGGGCTGTTGGCTATGGTGGTGTTATCCTAAGGACGAATGAAGGTGATACACTAGGACCTATTCTCTATTCCGGATCTCTCGATCCACTTATCATAACAGCTATGAGTATTTCAGTAGGATCGATTGTCGTTGTAGGAGGCATTCTCTCGTATCGCAGAAAATTGAGAAAATCTCAATTAGTACAAGTTGATTCAAAGCTAGAATAAATAAATCAGACCTATCAAGGTCCCTATATCGCAATACGACACTTCGCCTTTGAGTCAAGTATTCATACTATGGGAAGGTCTAAATCCGAGTTGCATTTAGAACGCTCCCGTGTGATTACATATGTCCGAGAAGGTTGGAGATGAGAATATACGAATTGTAAAGATTCACGACGGTACAGTAATAGATCATATCAGAGCAGGAAAAGCTCTCGAAGTATTAAAGATCTTGGGGATTACTGGTGAATATGGCAACGTTGTGACTCTCGCGATGAATATTAGCAGTTCAAAGATTGACAAGAAGGACATAGTAAAAGTGGAACATCGATTCCTTGAAGAGGAAGAAGTCGCACGTATCGCACTTGTCGCTCCAGAAGCAACAATCAATTTGATTGAGGACTTCAAGATCATAAAGAAGACTCGTGTTGAACTCCCAGACACCATCACTGATGTTATCGAGTGCACAAACCAAAGATGCGTCACAAACAAAGAGCGTGAACCAATTCAAAGCAAGTATGAGGTCATTTCACGGAAACCCATCCAGCTGAAATGCTTATACTGCTGGACTTTGGTAGAAGAACAAGACATCATCGCTCAATTCACAGGTTGAGCCTCTATTCCAAATGCTTTTTTAGTGGACATAAAACCCAGAGTCTAAGTCCGACGTAAGTGGTAATCTTCAATGTCTAGTGATAAGATTGCAGTCATAGGCGACAGGGATACGGTCACCGGATTCCGGTTAGTTGGAGTCAGTGAGTGTACTATCCCACGGTCACCAGAAGAAACTCGTAACTCGCTCTATCACTATTTCCGAGACCCATCAATGGGTCTGGTCATGATTACAGAACCTCTCGCTGCAGAGGTGGAAGACACCATTGTTGAGCTCTCGCAATCACCAGTACCAGTAATCTTGTTGATACCCGACAGAGATGGGACAACTGGTGCATATGAAACTGTTCTGAAAGAGCTGATACGTAGAGCTGTTGGAATCGAGATCAATATCTAACAATGATAGACATGGAGTTGTGAACTTTGACAGAAACGACAGGGCGAATTGAAAGTATTGCGGGTCCAGTTGTCCAGTGCTCGGGCATAGAAGGAGTAAGAATGTATGAGGTAGTAAGGGTGGGCAACCAGCAGCTGATTGGAGAAGTCATCGAGGTTGGAGAAACAGAATTCACAGCGCAGGTATACGAAGAAACTTCTGGTCTTGCTCCGGGTGAACCAGTTGTAGCAACAGGAGATTCCCTGTCAGTTGAACTAGGCCCAGGACTCCTTGGTTCAATCTATGATGGTATTCAGAGACCACTTCCTGACCTGAGGGAGATGTCGGGTGACTTCATCTCTAGAGGTTTAAGTGTCGAGGGTCTCAACAAGGAGAAGAAGTGGGAATTCACCCCATCCAAGAAGAAAGGTGACAAAGTCTTACCAGGGGACATCATAGGTGAAGTTCCTGAAACCGGTATTATTACTTCCAAGATTCTCATTCCACTTGGTGTCCAGGGAGAAATAACGGAGATAGTAGGGAAGGGTGAGTACACAGTTGACGAAACGATCTGTAAAGTCAAGGATCAACATGGCGATATCCATGATGTCATGATGATGCAGAGAACCCCCGTCAGAATTGGTAGACCATTCAAGGAGCGTGTCGGAATGGATACTCCACTTCTCACCGGTCAGCGAGTAATTGATACATTCATGCCCCAAGCAAAAGGGGGTACAGGAGCAATCCCAGGGGGATTTGGTACTGGAAAGACAGTTACTCTCCACCAGTTCGCGAAGTGGGCTGATGCACAAGTAGTTGTGTATGTTGGATGTGGTGAACGAGGAAATGAGATGACTGAGGCTCTCGAGGAATGGCCACACCT
The DNA here is from genome assembly GCA_048882045.1 of Candidatus Thorarchaeota archaeon. Classification (GTDB taxonomy): domain Archaea; phylum Asgardarchaeota; class Thorarchaeia; order Thorarchaeales; family Thorarchaeaceae; genus SMTZ1-45. The sequence goes on from JBHLRZ010000062.1 coordinate 4,206, forward strand.
GAAAGACCCAAAGTCCGGTCGTCCACTCATGGAGCGCACTGTTTTGATTGCCAACACATCGAACATGCCGGTTGCAGCACGTGAAGCATCAATCTACGTTGCTGTGACAATGGCAGAGTACTTCAGAGACCAGGGCTATGACGTCGCACTGATGGCTGACTCGACCTCACGGTGGGCCGAGGCTCTTCGTGAGATTTCTGGAAGGCTAGGGCAGTTACCATCTGAGGAGGGGTATCCTGCATATCTTGGTTCACGTCTTGCTCAATTCTATGAGAGGGGCGGTCGTGTCAAAACATTGGGGAGCGATGAAAACCAACTCGGGTCAATCACACTTTGTGGAGCAGTTTCTCCACCTGGCGGTGACTTTTCGGAACCTGTGACACAGGCAACTCTGAGAATTGTTAAGGTGTTCTGGGCTCTTGACAAGGACCTTGCAGCACGAAGATTCTTCCCAGCAATCAACACACTCACGAGTTACTCTCTCTACTTCAACACGCTAGAAAAGTGGCAAAGAGAGAACATGGGTCAAGACTGGCCTAATCTTGTGAAAGAGGCACTTGCGCTACTACAGAAGGATCAAGAGCTGAGAGAGATTGTTCAACTTGTAGGTCCGGATGCTCTCCCTGAATCTGAACGTGCCATTCTGGAAGCTGCACGAATGATAAAGGAAGACTTCCTCACACAGAGTGCACTACATGAGATTGACACTTACTGTCCAATTGGAAAAACCTACAGAATGCTCAAACTCATCATCGAGTTCTCAAAGAAAATGACCGAAGCAGTACAGTTAGGCGTCCATGTACGTAGAATCTTGGAACTTAGTGTCCTAGACAATATCGCTCGAATGAAGATATCACCTTGGGAGTCCTACGATGAAACAATGGATGCAATCGAGAAGAAAATGGAGGGAGAGTTCCAGACTCTCTTCCAAGAGCTTTCTCAGTCTGGGCTGTATCCAGAATCTGCATAGTGGTGTTTATCGGTAGGGAATCTATCCTATCAATAGACATGTCCGACTGCAAACGACTTGAGAAATTACATGATGCCATCAGAAATTGTACCCTCTGCCCACTTCATGAAACTCGAAATAATGCAGTCCCTGGAGAGGGGCCTTGTGATGCATCTCTGATGCTTGTCGGAGAAGCTCCTGGTGCAAAAGAAGATGAAACTGGACGACCATTTGTTGGAAGGTCAGGCCAATTTCTTACCACATTGCTTGAGGAAATTGGCTTTTCTCGGGAGGAAGTCTTCATCACATCAATCCTCAAGTCTAGACCTCCTAAGAATAGAGCTCCCACACAGTTTGAGGTGAATATTTGTAGACCATACCTCGAACAACAGATTGAATTGATTAAACCCCGGATCATAGTGCTTCTCGGGGGAGTAGCAATCTCATCGCTAATTGGTCCATGGAAGGTTTCAGAGTCGCATGGGCGATTCTATGAGAATGAATCTCAAACATACTTTATGACATACCATCCTGCAGCGGCACTGCGGTTTCCAAAGGTCAAGTCACTAATGAGGGATGATTTCAAAATACTGAAACAGGAGATACATTGAGTGGTCATTATATTCAATCATACTGACTCCCTCGTGTGAACTAGATGGTTGATTCGTTATCGCTATTACTCCTCCAATCGCCGTTTGATGTGCCCTCAGAGTGGTTTGCGATAATCGGAGATATTCTCAACGTAGCCTACGTACTGACCATCCGTGGATATCTGATTTTTGTACTGATCGGATTGATGATCTTTGCGACTGGATTCAGTGACGGGCTGTCCAAGGGTTTAGTGGCTTTTGGAGTCGTGCTGTACTTTGCAGGACCATTCATTGTCAATCTTTTTGCTCAATTCAGTGGTGTAGAAACAATAACTCTTGAAAGTGCAACAATTGTTTGGTTACGGATAGTTGGGATGACAGATGCCGAGCTGATCGCAGTACTTGTCTGGTTGGGTGACGCCATCGCATCACTTTGCCTTCTTGCAGGTGCTGTACTCTATTTCACGCCTTCTGCCAAAGACCTAGAGTCTAGAGGTAAGTCGCTCATGGTCAGAGCATTGATGTTCGCACCTGTTCTAGCGTTCTTTCATATCGTTGCATGGCTATAACAGACTCTTCGTAACTCTTAAAACTCGGAGTTGAACAGCGTTGCATTATCAGAAAGGCAAAGGCGGTTTCTTAGGATGTCCAAAGAGTCTTCGATAGTCTATCGGACAGTGTCCGATGTCAGTGGTCCTTTACTCGTAGTTGAGAATACCCACAATGTAGCATTCAACGAAGTTGTAAAAATAAGAGCACCCAATGGTGAACTCCTTACCGGAACAGTTCTTGAAACCGGTAAAGGAAGAGCGGTCATACAAGTCTTCGAAGGTACCAGTGGTCTTGATACTGATGTGACTGCTGCAAGATTCACTGGGGACACACTGCATCTCCCTGTGTCGTCCGAGATTCTCGGAAGAGTTCTTGATGGGGCAGGAAACCCATTGGATAAAGGCCCTAAGCTGACAGCCGAAGATCACTGGGACATCTATGGTTCACCAATCAACCCGTATGCCCGACAATATCCAAGACAGCCCATCCAGACTGGCGTGTCTGCTATTGACGGACTGAACACACTTGTTCGTGGCCAGAAACTACCAATCTTTTCGGGATCAGGTCTTCCTCACAACAGGCTTGCTGCCCAGATTGTGAGACAGGCCAAGATTCCTGGGGAGGAGAGTGACTTTGCTATCGTTTTCGCAGCGATGGGCATCACTGCGACAGAGGCTCAATACTTTATGCAGTCTTTCGAGGAAACCGGAGCCCTTGAACACACAACCCTGTTTCTCAATCTAGCAAATGACCCAGCCATTGAACGTATAATTACACCTCGTGCCGCACTCACCGCAGCTGAATATCTTGCATATACCGCAGATATGCACGTCCTCGTCATCCTCACAGACATGACCAACTATGCTGAAGCTCTCAGAGAGATCAGTGCTGCACGCTCTGAAGTACCAGGTCGTCGTGGCTACCCTGGATATCTCTACACTGACCTAAGCCTCATCTATGAGCGAGCTGGTCGAATTCATGGGAGGAACGGCACAATCACACAGATGCCAATCTTATCCATGCCTCAGGATGATATGACCCATCCGATACCCGATCTTACAGGCTATATCACTGAAGGTCAGATCATCGTCGGAAGAGGTCTACACAGGAGAGGTATCTTCCCACCAATTGATCCAGGTCCATCCCTCAGTCGACTAATGAAAGAGGGGATTGGTGAGGGGATGACTCGCTTTGACCACAAGGAAATCCAAGCTCAGCTCTACTACGCCTACTCTGAAGGTCGAGACCTGAGAGATCTAGTTGCGGTGGTAGGTACTGAAGCTCTGACAGACAGAGACCAGAAATATCTCAAGTTTGCAGACAAATTTGAAGCAGAGTTCATCAATCAGGATGAGTTCGAGGACCGCTCATTTGAGCAGACTCTCGACATTGGCTGGAACCTACTCAGTGACTTTCCAGAACGAGAGCTCAAACGCTGTGATCCTGAAACAATCTCCTGGGCACGAGATAAAGGAGTCTACAAACCATCCTAGTGCTTGTTCTCGGTGTTTAAGAACAGTAGCCCTTCTCTATAGTTTGAGGAAGGCATTTTGAGGGTCTTGGTTGTTGGAAGTTGTGGGAAGAAGAAACTCTACAATGAACATGAACAACCTTCTTGTCATGATATAGACACAAAACGGGACATTATCTTCTGGAAGAAGAGGTTACTAGACTTCTGTTTGCCTGCACGGGACATGTACACAGGTCCTCAGAACACTGAACTCGTCAAGGCTGTTGACCTTCTCAGAACCATTGCCAATATTGAGGTTCAGTATATCATTGTATCAGCAGGATTCGGAATACTGCAGGAAAAAGAGTTGATTCCTCCGTATGACTGTAGTTTCTCAAGCATGTCAATGAAAGAAGTTAGGAAACGATCCCAAGAACAGGAGTTACAAGCCTCAATTTTCAATATGGTTGACAAAGGATTTGACCTCGTCTATCTTGCCCTCGGCAAACGGTACTTGGCCGCCCTGGGAAAGGATACTCTTTCAAAGATGAAAGTGCTCACAATTGCTTTTGATGGACAAGAGTCTGATTACCTTATTCGATTGCCCTGCTCTGCTCAGACAGTGCGGGCTTTTTCAAAACGTGGACATAAGGTACATGGAGTCGTGGGATTCAAAGGCGACCTACTCAGGATCTTGGTTAGCCACGCCCTACAAACCCCTGTTCCAAGAAACGAGATTGAAAAATGGAAAGACCCTCATCACCTCAAGAAGTTAGTTCATCAGTTAGGTGGACTCTCATAGATCAACCCTGATTTTAAGGCAATTTCTTGCGACCTTTGTAGGGTTCTTTCTTGAGCTCCTTTGGATTATCAGCCCATTTAATGAGTGTCTTGAAACCACTCAGCTTCACGCTATTTAGAATCCCTTTCTCAGTCTTGATTTTGTGTTGGGCTCTCCTGACAACAAGAATCACATCTTGTCCTATTGATGCAACAGTATATTTCTCGAACTCCGTTCTGCAACGGAAATGGCTCACCCACTTATTCACAAAATCAACTATCTCTCTTGCTCCTTCAATTCTGTATCGATTCTTTTCGAACCACTGTTTTCTTGTACTAGTTTCATAATTTATTGGACCAAATCCCTTGCAAGCCAATTTCCATTTGTGCATATTATAAGCCCCAAGATCCTCAGATACCGCATCACGAACCAACTTCGATAGTTTCCTGCTAAGTTTTGATTTCTTACTCAAACTGCTCCCCTCCTATGAAAGGAAATGCCCTTAGTATCAGTGAGTAGCCTGGCTAGCTCTAATAAGCCTGTAAAACTAGTGGAAATTTAGAAGGGGGCTTCCTTAGTCCTCTCCAATACCATGGTGTAGATAGTGGTCCTTCTCTTTTTTCGAACCAAAGCTTCTGAGACCATCAGTCTTGAGCTGGCTCTTGATCTCTCTCGCCTGAGCCGAAGTAATCTCGCTCTGCTTCAACAGAAATTCTACAATTTCCATTGCCTGTGACATTGTATCACACCGACGAATATAGTCCACGACATCCGGTTCGAAGGATGTTCTTCCACTTTGGTTTGGCTCTGTCTCTTCCGACATTGTTCGGACACCATCTATTCTGTATGTTTTTGTGGATTCCTCCTCGAGCTCCTTACTCAATGCAGGGAACGCCGCTCGAAATTCTCCATCTTCTGACATACGTAATCACCAACAACCATAACCAGAGGTCATGGTGTTCTCTCGAGAGACTTCCAAGAATTGACTTAAGAGCTTTGCCAAGACGGCGTACGACATATCACGAATTGCTCAAGAATGACCAAGGAAGACTTTCTTGCAGTCTCTCAGCATCATTTGCAACCGAAAAGAAGGGTATTCCTGTTTCCTTCTCAGCCCTTCTCCATCCTCCAAACCCTCCATACTCCGACGCTTTACGAATGACAGGTCCCAGGTATCGGTCTCCAAGAGATAGGGCCGCCTGAATACGGGCGTTTCTCGGGTCGAGTATTTCTATGGCTGCTCGTGAGGATTCCCTGACACCTTTCTCTACAAAGTGTACCCGCCTTCGGACCTCCTCAATTTGCAGCTGCGGTTCCCGTTCCCATCTTGTTTGTGCCTTTGGAATGAAAGGATTCACACTGGCTGTCACCCTAAGTCCAGAGGTCTTCGCAAGTTTTCCTATCATTGACACCGTATCCTCAATGTCTTCATCGGTTTCCCCTGGGAGTCCAACTATGAAGTAGAGCTTCAGAGATCCATATCCAGCTTTCTTGGCAAGTTCTACAGCATTCTCAATGTCTGATTCATCCAGTCCTTTTCCCATCTCTTTCCTCAATCGAGCAGAGCCTGATTCTGGAGCTATCGTCAGGGTCCTCTGTCCGCTCTTTGCAAGACAATCAAGAAGAGGCTTGGTGACAGAGTCTGCTCGGAGAGACGGAACTGAAACTTCCAAACCTTGGTCCACAGTCCAACACACAAGTTCTTCTAGACCGTCGAGGTCGCCTAGTGAGGATCCAATCATCGAAACTTTGTTTGTAGGAGTGTCCTCTCTCCCCACTGTTACTATCTCCTTGAGGCGCTTCAAGGATCGTGTTCTCCTCGGACGACAGACATGACCGACAAGGCAGAATCGACAGGAGTGTCCACATCCCCTGGTCACCTCCAGAAGAAATGACTTACCAAACAC
>JBHLRZ010000063.1:0-10273 GCA_048882045.1 Candidatus Thorarchaeota archaeon
ACACAGTATTACCTGTTGTCCACTCAATGTGAACATGATTATCTCTAATCATGCCAAGGAGTTGTTGTAGTAACTTAATTCCTACATAATCGTAGGTTCCCTACAATTTGAATCAGTGTACCTCCATCCTCTGCAGTCCACGCGTCAGACTCTCCATGACACATTTCACCGAGTCATCGACGTTGACGGTCCTCCACCGGGAATGGCACCAATCTCATGGCCTGGTCCCGATGGACCTTTGTTCAGTGTTCAAGACGTCTGAACTCCGGACCTAACGCTAGCACATCACGTTTTCAGTGAGCGCTCCGCCAGCCTAATTGGTTGGCGATTTAAAGCTTGCTATGCGTCGAGGGTGAAAACCGTCACCAGTGCCACCAGAACAGCCTCACGACGTTTACGTCGCATAAGACCTTCTCTTCGACGAGAGCACATCTTTCCCATCAGAATTTGCGTATAAAGCTTTTGACAGAGGCTGTATTTTGAGCTCTATTTCAGAGATAGTGCCTTGTTCTGAGCCTCAATAAGATCTGAGATTCCCTTGGTAGCAAGATCAAGCATCTCATTGAGTGCAGCTCGACCAAACCTTGCACCTTCTGCAGTACCCTGTACCTCTACGAACTGATTGTCCAACATTACAATATTCATATCAACATCTGCAGTCGCATCCTCTACATAACAGAGGTCTAGAAGGGCATCTCCGTCAATCAGACCCACGCTAACAGCGGCAACATTTCCGTTTAACGGACGTTCAGATATCAAATCCATGTCGACCATGTATTGGAGTGCGTCACAAAGAGCTATATAGGCGCCGGTGATTGATGCAGTCCTTGTTCCTCCGTCAGCTTGGATGACATCACAGTCTATGCGGATTGTGTTATCGCCTAATCTGTCCATGTCGACAGCAGCTCTTAGAGAACGACCTATCAACCGTTGAATCTCCTGAGCTCGACCACTCATCTTGTATCGGTTCATTCGATCATCAGTTGAACGGGGTAGCATACCATACTCAGCAGTCACCCACCCCTGGCCTCTTCCATTCAGCCAGCCGGGGACTACCTCTTCCACTGTAGCAGTACATATGACCTTGGTTTCACCCGTTGACACTAGGACGGATCCTTCGGGGTGTTTGAGAAAGTTTCTGACAAATTCGACAGGACGAAGTTCGTCGTTCGCTCTACCATCAGCTCTTGGCATAGTGATGAACCCATATTTTGACTAAGAAATCGACTATTAATCACTGTCGGGGAATGTAGGAGATAGTTTTATTGAGGTTCCTACACCTGATGAAGCTTGGAGTCTTTGGTAGAGAACACGAGGAGAGAGCAAAAATTGAAAGACCTTCACAAAAGATTTGACGATGCCCTTCGTGACACTGTGAATGAGTGGAGGGACCATAAAGAGGTGAAGGGGATTTTTGCATATGGTTCTTATGTGAGAGGTACAGTTACCGCAAACTCAGACCTTGACATCGGCATCATCTGGGGTGCAGATGATGCTCCAGTAAGGCTCATGTCAACACACAAGGAAGTCCCTGTCGACATGGTCTTCATGACTGTGAGTGATGTTGAGGGTGTTTTTAATGGGACTACTAAAGAAGTGACTAAAATATCAGAGGTCATCAACCGACTGAGAAACTCTAAGGTGGTCCACGACACAGATGGACTCGTTAAGAGTTGGCAGGAAAAAACTGTGAATTACACTTGGTCGGAGGAGGCTATCACACAGGTCAAAAATATAGCAATGGAGCACTTGAAGAGAGCAAGAAAGTTTGCGCAAGAGGATGAGGGACCCAGTGCAATTTTCGAACTGAGAGAGGGTCTCTTCAATATCGGTCGAGTCATCATCATGATAAACAACATTTTCCAAATACTCAAACCTGCTGAGGTGTTGACCGAAGTCAGAATGCTCGATCCAATTGCGTATTCTTTGTTTCTAAGAGCATACAAACTCAAAGGCATGTATGAACCAAAGCTCCTCAAGGTTCTAGAAGACATGCGACAGTGGTTGGAAATAGCAGAAGCCAAAATTAATACAGTCACAACAGATGAACAAGCCATCCTTGCCACTGAGCTGCTTTCACAAGCTCAGAGAGAGTATCAAGGATCACTACGTCTTACTTACAATGGCGACTACGAACTTGCAGTTCTGGAGATGCGGCAAGCAGCGTGTTCTTTGGGACGCGCGCTCATCACTCTCAAGGAGTTTTCAAGTTTCATTGATGGCGCTTTTATGGATCAGCTTGGTGAGAGCGAACCAGTGTTTTACGAAGAGATACTCATGGAACACGGAGCTTATGATATCCTTCCAAAGGAAATTACACGAATTATCAGCGAAACAGAGTTCATCGCTCAACGATTCTAGGTTAGATTGATTAGGATAATTTGAAAATCCCATATTCAGTGGTTACGATGACTGCTGTTCAGATATTGAAGCTCTTGAGTGTTACTTTGACAAGAGAAAAACAGGACATTCTAGAGAAGGAGCTTGGGAAGTATGGTAAAGCCACTAATTGGACTATCAAGCAGATTCTGAAACAGCATCTCACAGCACCAGTAAAGACGATGGATGTTCTTAGAGATTCATTCACAGAACAATTCGACAAACGTGATCAGTACTTTCAGGATGTTGTGAAAACCGCAAGAGTTGAGATATCGAACCACCGGAAGTTGGCGAAAACTGTTCGGAGTATGAGGGACAAGACACCCTTCTTTAAACCGGGCAGGATGATTCTCTCACAACCCCTTCTCAGACTAAGCGAGAAGGCTGTGACGCTCTCAATTCCAGATGGTACTAAATTGGCCATACCTTTTGACAAAAGGAGTAGAAATCGGTTGGTTGAGAAGATTCAGTCAATATTGAGAGGAGAGAAATCTGGTGAAATCAATCGAAAATATGGTCGAATACGTATCACTTGGAACAAAGAGGGATTCGCAGATATAGATATTCGAGCAATTATCTCAGACAACCCATGATACGATTGATCCAGAAGGATCACCTGTATACACGACATCTTTCGTGTTAGACCAAGTCAGTGATGTGATTCCTGTCACAAGTTTTCCTGATGCGACTTCTTTACCATCCTCAACAGACCAGATTCGTAGTGTTCGGTCCCAACTTCCAGATGCAAGAAACATTCCAGAAGGATCTACAGCCATCGAACTAACTATGTCTGAGTGTCCAGACATCTTCAATCTGTCATCGCTGTTTTCGATATTGATTCTCAGAATGGTACCACCATTTTGTCCGAGAAACACGGATGACCCATCTGGAGTAGAGGTCATTGACCTAAGGCGAGGTCCCTTCTTTCGTAATGTCTTGATTAGTTCATAGTTAGATAAATCCCAGAGTTTACATTCTCCATCATACGAAGAGGTCAACATCCTCTTCTCCCCCTCCAGCAAGATAATTCCAGATATGTCTGATTTGTGTGCCTGTAGATTCTTTGTACATTTCAGGCTTTTGAGGGAGAAAAGCTTGATTTCACCGTCACGAGCTCCTGAAGCGCCTTTTCCCGAAGAGGGGGAGGTTGTAAGAGCTCGGACCTCGGAAGCATGCTTCAGTACAATTGGATCTTCTCTGGATTTTGTGTTCCAGAGTCTTGTTGTCTTGTCTCGACTGCAAGAAACCACTGATGTTGAACTACTTGTGAAGGCAACAGCAGCTACTGCTCCATCGTGGCCTTTTAGCCCTCGTTTTGTTTTTCCAGTCTTGGAATCTATCAGTATGATTGAGCCATCGGAAGACCCACTAACAAGTAGCCGTCCTTTAGGAGCTATTGCGATGCTTGTCAGTGAGGGAGATACTCCACCAGTTGGTCGAAAAAGGATGGTCTTTTCCAATCTATATCACCATGAAACAAGCATCAAATGATGGTCAAGGAAAATTCAGTTAAAAGTGTGTAACATATCATCTGCGTCTGAACATGAAAATGATCACAGGGACCACAATGATTGCTCCTGCAGCAACCCATAGAAGAGTAGGATTGTCAACTGGAAATGATGTACCACTGTTGGCATATTCAACGACAAAGACCTCTAACACTTCACCCACAGTCTGTAGACTTTCAGCACTACACTTTTCAGGGGTGTCCTCAACGGTGTGCCAATACCAAGGAAATGGGTAGTGAATCAGATCCACAGATGGTATTCCAACATTTAGAAAAGGCCGATGATCATCAGTGATTGAAGCTCCACCGGTTTCAAGAAAGGTATCATTGTGACCTAGTTGATGGGCGATGCTCCAGATTGTGTTCTGAAGGGATGTTGTGGAACTACTCTCACGTGGCAAACGCAAGTTTTCGTCTCCCACCATATCAGCTAGAATCATTGCTTGAATGGAGCTAATCCGTACCGAACTGAGTTGTGATACATAATAGGTGGCACCCTGTATCCAGTCCCAACCGTCAATCTGCCCAGAGTCCTCAGCGTCAAAGAGAACCAGTTCTACAGTCGATCGTACAGTTTCAGGTAATGAACGAGCAAGTTCCATGAGAACAGCAACACCACTTGCACCATCATTGGCTCCGAGCACCGGTTTTGTTCGGTTCTCAATGTATGGGTCGGATGTCGCTCGGGGCCGCGTGTCGTAGTGAGCTCCGAGGATTATTGGGGAAGTTTGCGAAGATTCCCATGTTGCGATGATGTTGACACATTCAACCTCCATGTAAGTGAAATCTTGCAACGTCACGTTCCATCCGAAAGATTCGATTGTTTCGGCAATGTATGCTCTACTACGGGTGAGATTTCCTGAACCTGGAGGACGAGGGCCAAAGTCACACTGGTCAATTAGATACTGATAGGCATTGGTACCATTGAAGCTGGGGACATGAGTAATCTGATGAGGGCCAATTGAACTCACTGAAACAACAAGCAGCAGTATAATAGAAGCAGTCCAGAACTCTCTCATCGCAATACAATCCCCTGAGAAGGACCCTAAGAAGTTTTTCAGCTTGAATTGTTAATTCGTGAATGGACCACTTGTTTGATGATAGTGGGCAACTCCCTTGGTAGACTCTTCAACACAGTATAGGGTATATCAGAATAGCCAATCTCTCCACGTGCAACCTTTGCCATGATTGAGTTGGCAAGTCTGTGACCACTAACTCTGGGAAGTATGATTTCAGCGAGTGGAGTGCCTCCAGATCCAACTCGTCCAGCGAATGAGAAGTTTGCAGAGAAGCGGTCTTGACACATCTGTTGGTACTCGGACAGTATTTCTTCGTCATATCGTTCTTCATCGATTGCTTTGGAGAGTACTGAGGCGGCACACACACCAGACTGCATTGCGTATGCAATTCCTTCCCCCATCATTGGATCAACAAATCCCGCAGCATCACCGATTAATATGGCACGATTAGTCACGTTCTTGCTTCGTAGACCATCACCGCCAATGAAAAAGGTCCGCCTCTTGTCCAGATTGAGAGGAACCCCTAATCGTTCCTCAGTCTTTCTACAGAAATCGTCAAATTTCTGTCTTAGGTCTCGCATATGAACTCCTGATCCAGCTACCCCTATTGCAAGATGTTCCTTCTTGGGAAATACCCATCCATAGCTGATTTGGTTTTCAGCTGGGCAAATCTCAAGGATTGTCGGATTTCCATCTGTTGCATTCTGAACTCCCTCTTCTCCCACATAGAAATCAGACTCCATACCAAGACCTACCTTGAGCAGGTCCTTTCTTTTTGGACGAAGTCCTAGAGCTCTGCTTACAACGGAATTCACTCCGTCTGCTCCAAGGAGATACTTACCTCTATATTCCCTTCCATCTGCGAGTTCCACTATAGCCGATTGATCAGTCACTAAAGCATTCTTGACACGAGAGTCTTCGATGAGTTCAGCTCCCGCTTTGGTAGCCCTTCTTGCGAGGAACTCGTCAAACCTGTGCCGAAATACAGTAATTCCCATCAGTCTGTCGGAGGTAAATTCAGCTACCTTCTCACCTGGAAGGAGAAATCTGAGACCGTGGATTCTCTGCTCAACAATGTTTCTAGGCACCTTACCTCCGATCAATCTGAGCGCACGATACATCACAGCTCCACCACAAGGTTTCTCACGTGGTAGTCGCTCCTTTTCAAGAAGGAGCGTGCTTAAGCCCATGCTAGCACAATCATATGCTGCAGTAGATCCTGCGGGACCAGCTCCAACCACGATAACATCATAGATCAAGTCTTCTGCGCTCCTACTCTGGAATTGAAACCTAATTCTTGAAACTACAAAATCATTCTACATGATGCACTAATTAGCTTTAACTTTCCGCAATAATGAACTCGAAAGTGTCGTCTGTATCGGCTTCATCAACTCCCAGTTTCTGACGAATTAGACTCTCGAATGCGGGGTTTATCTCGTATCCAATCGAGTTCCGTCCCAGTTCGCGAGCTACTTTTAGTGTGGTCCCACTTCCAGCAAAGGGATCAAGAACAGTATCACCTACAAACGAATATAGACGAATGCATCTACGTGGAAGCTCTTCTGGAAAAGGTGCAGGGTGTTTCTCTTGTTTTGCAGATGCAGGTTGGAAATCCCATATCGAATTTTGTACCCAGTTGGTGAACTCATCGTGTGTAATCTTAGATGCGTCCTTGATTTCTGGATCTACTGGCTTTCTCTTTCCCTTCTTTGCAAAGACGATTATCCATTCATAGGGGTAGGATGATATCAAGTTGGGAGGATAAGGATAAGATCCCCAAGAACTGAACCGAACAACCTTCCTCTTGTCCCAAATGAATAGAGAATGGAAATACATGTTTCCAAGAGAAACCATAAAATCTTCCAAATCCGTCAGAACTGATTTTGTGACGCGACGGTTGAATTTAGTGTTCTTGCCAGTGAGTAGAATAGGCATGATGTTGATGATCAATTTTCCATCTGGCACCAGTTTTTTCACACATTCATTAAACACACTGTTTATTGAGGCGAGATAGTCTTCATAGGATTCAGACGTCTGGCTGATTCCTTTATCGTCCCCATAGTCTTTGAGTTTCCAATATGGAGGAGAAGTCACTATGAGGTGAACAGAGGAGTCATCTATCATGTCCATGTTTGCACTGTCACTAATCACAACTTTGTGATGGGTCATCTTATTTTCGGCCCCCAGTGGCCAGGTCCCAGACTAGAATCTGCTCTTTCCTGTTTGTTGAATTGATGTTATCCCAGAGGCCGCTGGCGGTGTTAGTATAATCACGTTCGACTGCATAGGGAGTATTCCAAGGTGCGATCTCAGAGAAGAAGTCAGCACCTCTGATGAGTTTCTTTTTGACCATACGATCTCCGACTACGAATATGATTAGAGACTCATCATGTACCACCTTGTCAATTGCTTTTAGTGCAGATTTCATGTCTTCTCGATATGAGGTGAACTTCTGGATGAGCCCGTCACGGATAGTTGCTCTGTCCATGCCTATGATCTCCATCACAATCTTGGAGTAATAGCTTGTATAATCAAGAGCATCAAAGTATGGAGGACTAGTGTATACAACATCAACAGATTTGTCGTCCACAATTTCGTGAATTTTTCGTGTGTCGTGGCAGTAAATCTTAGCTTCATACCCTGAGTTGAGAAAGCCAATGTGTTTACGGACTTTCCTGAGAAGTGTTGCATAGAAATCGATGTTCCTCAGAGGTTCATTAATTCGTCCTACTGATGTAGACGTCCAAAGCCAACCATTACATGCTCTAGCGGCAACACAAATCGATCCGTAGAGAGCTGCAAGCAGATAAAATGGAAATCCTTCGGAAAGAGCAACCATTCTCATAATTTGATCAGCAGTGGTAGGATGGAAATAACGTGAGGCTGAGTCAGGCATCTTTGGAACGCTGCGCAATGATGGGGCTTTTTTGACGACATCAGCAAGTATTGAATCGACTAAATCAACCTCAATCTGTTCGATTTTGCCTCTGGCTATCATGCATGCCAGAGGATTGTTGTCGACTCCAATGGCTTTCATTCCATGAGCTTGGGCTTCATAGATAATTGTGCCTGTACCACAGAATGGATCAAGAAGAGTTGTATCAGATGGAAGCTGCGAAATGACATGAGCAGCATCGATAGCAGACATCTTTCCTCTGTAAGGATAGATGCCGTGAATCGATTTGGGATTACTGACTTTGTCAAAGTGTCCTAAGGTGATTCTTGGTGTTGAATCACTGAATTGGCCTGTACTTACCCCTGGCTCTTGCATCACGATTCTCCTAGAATTACCCGTTGTCGTGCTAATACCTGTCAGCTAACTTGTCTACAGCCATGACTAGAGCGTCAAGAGACTTTGCAATGGCTTCGACAAGAAGAGGATCTTGCTCTCCTGTCATTTCGTCTTCAGATTTCTGTTCAGTCTTCTGAGCACCATGAAGATTACCATCACATGATAGAATGGCTCCTGTATCGAGACCTTTAGTCTGTGCGAACGTAAAGAGAAGAGATGCTTCCATCTCGACACATTTTACCCTAGCTCGTGTCCAGATTTCAAGATGATTATGGGCTGGATTCACATAGTAGATATCTGAGGTCCAGTTAATACCTGAGTGAACGCGATGAGCAGGCAACAACTTGGAAATACTATCGTATAAGGCAAGATACCACTCGGGCGAAGCCACTGCTGGATACTCTATTGGTGCATAGTTAAGACTTGCACGTTCATCTCGAACTGCTGCAGTAGGAACGACAACATCACCAGTCTTAACCGCTGGATCAACACCTCCACAACTACCTAGTCGAAGGATAACTTTGCAATCTAGTTTTGCGAGTTCCTCCACACAGATGTGTGTTGACGCAACTCCCATTCCAGTTCCCGATATTGTGATGGGATTCCCCTTTGGTGTGTAGGCTCGATAAGTGACAAGGCCACGATACCGCGCTACTTCCTCGGGATCCTTCATCCTTCCAGCAATCACGGGCACTCTCTCGGGATTTCCTGTGATCACAACAATTTTCTCCACATCGCCTTCGCCAACTCTGAGGTGAGGTTGAATTCGTTTCTTCAATGGAACCACCTGACTAAAATCAGGTTCCACATCTCACTTTTACAATGTTCGGTTTCTATTCAGCATTGGAAAGGAATGCCTTCGATTCGAGCGAGAACGCAATCAATGCATACACATCTTCCATTGATGAGGAAAGTTCTTGCAAAGCGTGGAGAGTCAGAGCTACAGACATTGCAGGGCCGAATTTCTGTAGAATAGTTTTCAGTGAGGAACACGAGTAACAGTGACATCAATTTCGTGTTCTGTTGTTGAATCAGCATTGTACTTCACATCCTCAATATCGTGTATCTGTTTCCTTATTAGGTACACATACAGTGAACAAGTCACCAGTAGAAAGGAAGTAATTGATAATGAGCAGCGACTTCGTTTACCATTGCTATCGATGCGGTACGGAAAACCAGTATGACCTACCAAAACCAAACGCACCTAACTATCATCATGCATCGCTCACTTGCAAGAGCTGCGGAGACAGCACCCATGTTCTACTCAGTCATTGTCCAAATTGCCACCGGTATGTTTTCTGGATAGATGACATGTCTATCCCAGATACTGTGAATGGATTCGCCAAGTATATGGTCCACCATATGCAGGCCTTGATAGATCAAGCAGCTAGGCAAGGCGCTTCAATCAGTATAGACACACCGGATAACTATCCGATCAGTGCTACTTGCCCCTGTGGAACGACATTCAATGTGGAGCTACCAATTCCCGATCTCGATGAATGACTTGATTCAGCACATATAGTAGTAGATATTGCTCTCACCCTTTGGGAAGAGGGTTGCAACTAGGGACTTGAGGTCACGGTTGACAATGAAGTCGATATTGTTGTATTTGAGTTCATCAATGTCATAGACTCCAAAAATCAAGCGGATTAAATCACTTGGAGGAGCACGAAAACCACGATGCTCATCTACTTCTTGCATTCCAATATCAACAATACTCTCAATTTTTCCACTCACAAACTTCAGAAGATAGCAGTTTCGGAAAGTGTTGATAGTAAGGTCATGAGTTAATCCTTCAAACATTGATCCAACAAGTCGTTTCTCAAGGACTGGCGCGATTTTCTGAAGTAGACGTAAAATATTTGGGACACGGAGCTGATGTTTCCACTGTCCCAGAACTTGACCTCCGAGATCATGTGCTATTTTTCGAAGATTGTTAGAGGGAGGGCCGACGAATCCAACTCGATGAAAATTATTCTGCAAAGCCTCTGCCTTCACAAACTGAAGAGCCCTCATGACTCCATCGAATGTTCTGATGCTGCTCTCGATTACACGCATATTCGACCCGTAAAGACC
>JBHLRZ010000064.1:0-9822 GCA_048882045.1 Candidatus Thorarchaeota archaeon
TAGGGTGGCTCAAGTATTGCCAAGACGACTCCGCAGTCTATCAATGAGAATGCCAATTCAAGAAACCTCAGACACCTACCTGGTTCATCAGACGGTATGAGTATTGGTCTATTTGCATAGAGCCCTTCATAGATTAGGGAGTAAACATTCTCTGGTGCATCTTCAGAGAGTTTCATAATCTCGTCACACTGTCTTGTCTTTTCATAAATTTCAGAACGAATCAGTTCTCGATATCTCTCTTGGACTCTTTCTATATCCTCGACCGCAGGGTGGTGTGGTTTTAGGATTGAACTCCCATCATTCTCCACAATCAGGAAAGCTCCTAATAAGAGATGATGTATACTGAACTAAGCTCTGAGGTACTCCTTCCTTGCTATATGATACTCGATGACAGCAACATTCTTTGCATAGTATTCATGCATCCCATTTTGGCACATCTTCGGAGTCATGAGGCTGGAGGGAACACCTATTCTCACAGGGGTGGGTGGTCTGTCAAGGTTGTCGATCTATGCTGTCTGTGTGCTTTGCAATTCAGCCATGGTTCTGACACTGTGGAATCTTACCCGGTCACTTGGTTTGCGATGGTAATCACTGATATCAACGTCGATATAGTGAACATCATTGTCCCCTTCTCTGGTTGTCTTGTCAGTCACGGTGCATCTACATCCTCGGTATAGAAGGTGTATTATAAACATTTGAGTTGATTGCGGCGAAAACAACCTTCCTCTGAAATAGGCGCATAATTTTTTCGTGCAATCGGGCTTTTTTCAAATCCCTTTGTATCTTCATCAGAACTCATCACTTAGGTAAGTTTCTTGCTTTCTCTCAGAACTACATCAATCAAAAAGTCCTGGTACTTCTCCTTTTCTTCCAGCATCGCATAGTGTGCTGAGTCTTCGAATATGACCAGTCTTTTCCCTCCCTCAGCTTTTAATTGATCAAAGAACTCCTCCACAACCACTGTAGGAGTGATCATATCGTGTTTGCCTTCAAAGAAGAATATTGGAACTTTCATCGAAACTATCTCTCTTGTAAAATTGACCTCTGTCAATTCCTTCCACAAAGCATGTGTAGTGAAATTCCGTCCTTTTCCCAATAGTGTTCTAATTCCTTCCATTAGCGAATATTCAGGTGAAGTCAAATAGGGTATAACGAGTCCAATCATTTGTCCAATGGAGAAATCTGCCATCATACCCCCATATCGAACAACATAGTTGGCTTTTTCCCATAGCTTGTTTGGAGTTTCATAGGGTGGAGGTCCAATTGCTTCAATCGCCGCTTTATGTTTTATATTCCCTAATCTTTTAGCCTCTTCAACAATGAAATTATAGTTTATTGTTTCATGCTCGCAGTCGTTGATAATTTGAGATACCCCAACATAAGCATGAATTTTCTCTGGATATTTATGAGCTGTTTTGATTCCGATCACTGTTCCTGATGAGTGCGCGACGATGAAGACTTTGGGTTTGTCGAACCGATTTCGTAGATAGTCTATCAATTCGTTACAATCCTCGACTAGTCTGTCAAGAGTCATTGATTCAACTGGGATACTTGGACTATATGACTTCCCTCCTCCTCGTTGATCCCAATGAACCACTGTGAAATGCTTTGTCAACTCTGCATCTAATCTTCGGGAACTTGACATTCCTACCGAAGGTTCACCAGGACCACCGTGTAAGAAAATCAAGACTGGGTTATTTTGGTCCATACCTCTGATGAAAATCCATTGTTTCAGACCACCGAGTGTAATCTTTTCCAATGAGCTAATCCCATTTGGTGTATCTATTCTTGTTGAATATCTCAAATATTGCTTATACAACAAGAGTCCGAAAATTAGAAACAAGAGGAATCCCAGGATTCCAAAGATGATTATCAGAAAGAGATCCATAGCTTTTCATTCCATAGTAACAACAATGTTTCCCAGTTTGCCACCTTTCTCTACAATTGTGTGTACCTCTACCATCTGTTCTAGTGGAAATGTCCTATCAATGAATGTCTTGATTGTCCCAGCCTCAATAAGCTCTCTAAGCTCGACCAAGCGCTCAGTCGTATAGTCTGTGTATTTATCATAAACTGTCATTTTATTCTTCCTTGCATTCGACTTATCCCCTCTAGAAACAGATCCATTTCCTTGGAGATAGATCCCACTCTCATTTAGTGATTTCATACATCCTAGGAATTTTGTTACACCCACAACATCGAAGATGACATCATAGGTTTCATCTCTCTCAGTAAAGAGCTCCTGTTTGTAATCTATGAGGTTATCCGCACCCAATGATTGAAGCATGTCGAATTTACCCGCACTGTCTACAGCAGTCACCTTGGCTCCTTTCGATTTAGCTAGCTGTAGAGCAATAGTACCTATACTTCCTCCAGCTCCATTGATGAGTACGCTCTGACCTTTCTGTATGTTTGCGAATTTCATGTAATGGAGCGCCTCACTTCCGCCAATGGGAATAGTGGATGCTTCTTCGAAACTCATGTTTGTCGGTTTTTTGGTTACTGTTCCTTTTTCAGACATGCATTTGTACTCTGCATAAGCCCCTAGTCCTAGATCAGTGCATGCAAAGATTTCGTCACCAGGTTCGAACAACGTGACGTCCTTGCCAACCTCTTCTATGACTCCAGATAGCTGTTGACCAAGTATCCTCTTTCTTGGACGCCTTATACCAAATCCTATACGTATGAGAAGCTTGAAAGCGAAACTATAATACGGGAAATTAAAACCTCGAAGTTCGCAATCACCTAAGACTACTGTTGTTGCATGATTCTTGATTAGAATCTCGTTATTTTTGGGTACAGGTTTTGGTACTTCAGCTAGTTGAAGTACTTCGGGAGGTCCGTATTTAGTACAGATAATTGCTTTCATAATTATCACTTAGCTATCAAACTAGTCCAATCCAACTAAGTGCATACCATACAATCAATACATTGAACACAAGTCCCACAACTATCAGAAACTGGTCGAAATAGGAAGGGTATCCACGAATCCCTGCGAGATTGAACAGAAAAAGGAAGACTGAAAATATAATGTTTAACCAACCAATCACTGGATTAGGTAAGATGAGTGTCAAAGAAATCATGACAATTGGAATCAGCATAATGATTGCAGCCATCATCCACATACCCTGAGTTGCTTTTTTCCCATCCATCTCCCCTGCAACAAAGTCACCGGCAAAAATCCGAAGACTATCTCCCAAAAGGTAAGAAAGCATAAGAGATGTCCATAATGCTGCAAGAATCAACTGCACATCTTCCATTATGTAACCACCTGAGTATCAGTCTCTCATTTTGAAATGGAATTGCCTGTTAAGTCTGGTCTTTCTAAAAAAGATTAAGGAAGACCGTGAATCGGTCTCCCTTTTGATTGATCACTGATTCTCTTCCAAGAGAAGTCCTGGCAGGAGGAGCAGTAATCCAACTAGACTAAAGCCTACGATTAGTTGGATTATTCCAAGAATCGTAAACCCTGTCCGGTGCGCCATTGGGTCTTTTCGCCATAGATACACGACTATCAAATAGATAATTCCAAAGATTGCTATAGCCCACATTATAGCTGGGATAAATAATGGATTGGCTTGCAAAAATGCTAAAGTTGATGGTTCACTGATGAAAGTCCCCAAGTCGATAAAAGTGAATGCTAAAGTAAAAACAATAGCACCGCCAATAAGGACTATCACCATGAGGACTATGAAGACCATTGCAAACCACAAAATTCTCTGCGCTGTATCAATTCTCATTTTGCTTTCTCCTTTACATTGATAAATAAACTATAGTTTATTTTTCTACATAACTCAGCTGAGGTGCTATAAATAGCTTTGCGAAGTCCTCTTTGTCACTTATTTTAATCAGGAACCACGAGGACTAGGTACTGTGCAGATGATTCGTCGAACTTGGATAGGAGTAGCCTTGCCTTAGGAGGCACAACTGCATATTCATATTCATTTCCTGCGAAACTTTGAACTGCTTCAAATGAATCAAACCACATCATCGTCACAAATTCAACTTCACTTTTGTCATCCCGGCGAAGTAGATGAATTCCTTTGTATCCCTCGATGTTACGATTCTCAATTTCTGTAAATATTTCCTTACGTAGCAACTCTTCATATGCATCAGCGTTATCTCGATTTGTCCATCCGTGCCATATACGACAGATCATTTTCAATCACTCCATGGTTATTACAACTTTTCCGAGGGCAAGTCCTTCCTCAAGATAATGAAGAGCATCAGGCACCTCACTCAAAGAATACACTTTATCTATTACTGGCACCACTTTACCAGTCTCAAAAAGTTCTGCAAGGAACTCATAGTCTTCCATCGGGTCTCTATTTATGGGATTGATTCCATAGTTCTTACCTCCCATCCTAGAAACCAATGGACCAAGAACTATTCCTTGAAAGAGAGCTAACCTAGATCCTCCGACCATGATGTACATCCCGTTGGGATTCAATGCTCGTCTGTAAGAAACCAAAGAACGACGCGCTACAGTATCTAGAATAATATCATAGCGCTCCCCAGTTCTTGTGAAGTCTGTCACTTTATAATCAAGAACATGGTCTGCACCTATTGATTTCATCATTTCAAGTTTTAAAGCGCTGTCAACACCAGTAACCTCTGCTCCATAGTGTTTCGCAATCTGAATCCCAAACGATCCCATTCCTCCCCCTGCGCCATTAATCAACACTTTTTGTCCTGGTTGAATCTCTTTTTTCCCACGTAGACTCTGCAGTGCTATGATGCCTGCTTCAGGGTAGGTGGATGCCTGTTCAAACGTCATACTCGAGGGTTTAGGAGCTAACACTTTTTCAAGAGCGCATGCATACTCAGCAAAGGCTCCATAGCCATTTGGGTACAGCAGGTCACCGTGGACCTCGTCACCTGGTTGAAATTTCCTGACATTACTACCAACTGCTTCAACTGTCCCAGCTATGTCAGTACCGAGAATCTTGTGCGATGTCCGAAGAGGACCTCCAAGGCGGGATGCCCACGAACCTCTCATGACTTCGACGTCGGATGCATTCACAGAAGCCGCTTGGACTTTCACTAAAACCTGGTCAGCAGTTGGAGATGGCTTTTCCACATCCTTGTATTCAAGCACTTCTGGTCCACCATATTTCGAAATCACTATCGCTTTCAAGATCAAAATCTCTCCCGTATTATGCCGGTATAGGGATAGGCGGTGGGGGAATCAACAACCAAACTCCCAAGATTAACTCGAAGATCCAAATCAAAAGACCACCTAAGTTCCATAAGGCATTGAAGTTGGGTCTCACATGTTTTACACCATTACCAAGACCGTAGATGATGCTGGCTATAATACCAAACCAGCCAATATACACCAATCCTGGGAGTATATCATTGATAGCAAACACGATTGAGTATGCTAACGTACCCATGGAGAATAGGAGTTGCGCCGATGCGAAAGTCAAGTTCTTTGATTTGAGAATTGTGAGAGCTGAATCACTCAGTGCTTCTTTTTCAGTAGTACTGGCTATTGAGTACTGCTCTGCAACATTGAGAAGACCCAAAAATTCTCTCTTATTGTAGATTTGAATCAAGCCTTCTGTTCCTCGAGAGATGAGCCACATAACTCCAAGAATTAGGTTATAGGAACTGAAAGCAATGAAGAGTGAAATAGCTAAAACAACAATTATCGAATGTTCAAGGACTACCAACATAGTACCTGTTTTGAATTTCTTTGGATCCTCGTTGATCTTTTGCAGTTGTGCTTCCGGATCAAGTTCACTGAATATTTCGTAACCATATCTCGAACTTGCCAGTACCAAGACTACAATAATCAACAAGAAGAGAACACCAGAGATTTCGATAAACATAACCATTCACTCAAGATGAATGGATGTATCGGTGTGATTTAAAGATGGCCAAAAGTGAAGGCTGGCACTCTTAATCTCTCAGCACTCAGTATCATTCTGAATCGGTTTTTCTAAATCTGATTTTTCCACTTCTCTAAATTGTACTTAATCAAAGTCCTATTCTTTGAAGAGTTCACTAAGAAGGGAAAGGAGGGTTTTCATTCCTTTCTTATCGAAATCGAGATTTGGATGGTAACAAGCGATACTGATGCCAGCTAGTTTCTTTGTGTTCTTTAAAAGAGTGAACAACTCAAGAGTTTCATTGAATGAAAGACCTTCTTCAACCGGATAGTGAATGGCTGGCATTATCGCTTTATCCAATACATCTACGTCAAAGTGAAGCCATAGGGGCAAATTCGAATCTTGTAATAAACTAAGACTGGAGTAGAAAGTGGATTCAATTCCTTTTTCAAAGATTAATTTTCGATCAATTACATCAATATTCGATGTCTCAATCAAGTCGTATTCATTTATACCATATACAACTACATTCCCCTTATCCAACAATGGACCTTTACCAGTCATTGTAACGATTTCCTTCGACAAATATCCTGTTAGAGCAGCTAGTTCCATGTCTGCAGGTTCGCCTGTTGGTGAGGAATTAGTATCGTGAAAATCAGCGTGTCCATCAAGAAAGAAAAGATTCAGAGAGAGGTTTCTTGCTTTGTAAGCATCCAAAATTCCCACAAGAATGCTGCAGTCTCCACCAAGCACGATGGGTAAAGTATCTTTGTCCATGAAATCATCCAGTGTCTTAGATAGTCGTACAGACATATTTCGCCAGGCATCAAAATTGAGTACTTTTGTTGTGGAATTTCTGGTATTCGTATATGAAGGGATGGACAAATCTCCAAAATCTAATACCTGATGTCCTTCATCCTTGAGGAGAGATATCAATCCTTCATCTCTGAACGCTTGAGCTGGATTTTCAATCTCTGGTGTGGTTCCATCTCCATTAAATGGAACTCCAATAACTGTTATCTTCATTATCTCCGCCACTTATGCAAAGAATCATTATCTTAGTAATCATTTTCTCTTCCTAATGGTAGTTCAAACTGCTAGGTGTTACTAATTTTTTCTCATCCCGATTTCAGACAATCTGGATTACACTGCCCAGCCATATAGAATTTTTTGAGTTGAAAAGCGCCGGTACCTGAAATCTCACCTGATGTGGTGATGTTTCTACTTAATCCATATACTGATGATGCACATTGTTTAATCTAACCCATAGAAAGTCAGAAACAGGGATTTTGTAGTACTAACTAGTCAAGTGAGGGCTTAACCCAGCTTCAATGAACTTTTCTTCAAGCCAATACCTACGCAGGTCATGAAAACTATAACTTTCATTTCCCATTATGGAAGTTGCAGATTTGACAAAAGTCGCTTTCTTGATTTTCTCGACTATTGGATTGATTTCTTTCACACTTTCAACAAGGAAAATGGCAAAAATGATAGGTCTAGAAACTGTGATTAAAGGAACCCAATATTCTTTCGGGAATTCAGTATTAAGCCATTTTAGAATGTCCTGTAATTCTGAACCTTGTTCGTCCCACTCGATTTGAACTATAAATGCAACGCTGTCCGATGAATTGAGGTGCATCCTCCCACCAAACAACAGTCCGTCGCTTTCCATTAATTCATTCAATTCTCTACGTACAGTTTTTGCTGAATATCCGCTGCACTCAGCAATCTTGCTCAATTGCATCCTAGGATCGTCAAGAAGACAATGAAGGATCCTTAACTGTTTCTTGGATATCTCAACCTTAACCCCTCGATTCATGAGTATTTGATAAACCTCAGTGTCCTTGACTGGTTCCAGAGAGCGAATGAACTTATTGAATTCAAAAAACCCTTCCAATCCCGAATATACCGCATAGATAATGTAATTATTGCCAGAAAGAGTTCCAACTTCGTTGACCATTCGATTCTCGCCAAGTTCTTTGATGAATGATTTCTGGTCTTCTTCACCTGTTGTAGTGATGAAAGCTATTGCCCAGTTCCCATCAAACATCGCTACTTGAGGTTCTATGCAGAATTCTAAAACATCTTCATCTAATAGGTTCTGTATCCTGTTCTTAATTGCATTAAGCGAGATATCATATTTCCGTGCGAGTGCCTGGTAGGACTGTCTACAGTTTTGTGCGAGGTCCAATATAATCATCTTGTCAAGCACATCCATGACATTCACCAGTCTGTATAGTAGTTTACCTTTGAATTTCCTATACATAAATGGTACAGTCGGAATAGTTCTACATCTATTCATGGATGCATTTCGTTGGGATATCATTTTCAAAGAGCGGGCAAATAGAATCGTATCGATATGGAAAGAAGAAAGACTAAGCTTGCTTGAAATGAACCTAGATTGCTGGGGGAACAAGTACATCAAACAACTCATCATCAAAATGTTCATTGACATCAATCGTTGCGGTCCATAGAAAATCTTGCTCCATAACATCCAAGTGAAAACCAAACTGTTCTAGTTCTAGGAAATAATTCAGATACTCAATCAACGTCATAATAGATTCACCAAGTTGATCGCGTGTAGTATCGATGTTGTCCGGAAGGGCAAGTTCGATTTCAATCGTGTTCCCAATGTCATTTACTCTTCGAACTAATAAGATTCGAATCCAGTTAGATTTATGTAAAACGAATAATTGTTCACTCACTTCACTGAATTTAGAAATGGTTAGGGGAAAGGCAAGAGCTTGCCTGTACCCCTCTTTAAGATCAGAAGCGTTCATAGAAATCCCTAATCACTTTCTTATCTCTCAATTTCTTTCAATTGCAGATTTACTCTAAGACCCTCCATCAGCTTGGTCAAGACCAGCGATACCTAAACAAACCACGGCTATTCCGACAAGTATTTGATCAACAGGCTGACCAAGAATAGATAGCACGGTTGTTGCAACACCCATTGCCAGTGCGAGTCCGTAGAGTAGAACTCGAATGTAAATTGCAATATTCTTAAGTAACGTTTCAGTAGACATTTTTTCTTATCAACTCCATTTTTTGTACCAGATTTAATGGTACATTATCATCGGTTTGATTACATATGAGGTAGTGGGAGCCTAGGGATTCAATAAATGGGATGAGTAATAGAAATTCTACTTCAAAATGAACAGGGTAGGTCAGAAAGAGGGAATCAGCCAACGTTGTAAAGAAAAGAGATTTGCGGCTGTGAGTGCAAGCTAGGAGAAGTGAAAGTTCCTCTTTCAATGCACATTGGTTAATCTAACCTAGAATCCGTGAGAACCCAGGGATTTTTCGAATTGCTGCACTGAGACCAAAGATCACGGGAATAGAAGCAACTGCTACAATTACTGCTTTGAAGAAAGCCGGCATAACAATGGGTAGTAATAGAATTTGGAATCCTATGATAATGATAACGTGAATGATGTATGCAGTGTAGGCACTACCTCCTATATTCTTCAATATCCTATTACTTCTATTCAACCTAGTTTTGAATATATAGAGGGTACCAATGGTAATTGATAGAAGTGCAGATGACTCCCATATTGAAAACATCAGTGATTCTAGAGTTAATCCCCCCATGAAAGGAGTGATGTCTGGGGAGGATGAATCAATCATTAGTATTAGAAGAATTGGGAGTGCAATCACTACACAAACTGCTATTCCTATCCACCGTCTAGCCTGAGCGCTCTGCAATTTGCCGAACCATTTTCCATGGTAGGCTAAGATACCAAACCAGAACATGAACACATAGGAAGTAAAGTGACCAAATTTGAAATTGAAGATATATACTGTATCGACAGGACTGACAATTCTCACAACGAAAGTGATTGCTGCAATTACTAAAATACTAGTAAGAATCATTCTATCCTTAGGGAATGGTTTCTCGCTACCTGGTATGTACATTGGTCGTATCTTTCTATAGAGAACAAAGAATCCTGAAAAAACTAGCAGAGCAAGAATGAACCATAGATGATCA
>JBHLRZ010000065.1:0-9422 GCA_048882045.1 Candidatus Thorarchaeota archaeon
CAGTTTTTACACTTTGAGCTGAGTGCAGTATTGTCGAAGTGGCAGTATGGACACTCGAGAACATCACCAATCCTCTCGAATGCCATAGTAGAATGGTAATCCTGACCCTTAATCTCAAACACATCATCGGACATAGGATCGTATATACGAATCGTATAGATTGGTTGGTTGTTAGACCTGTGCGTGACCCGTGACTCAAGGAATTGCCCTATTGGCTTACCAGCAAAATGATGGAGTGGAATCTCTTTGAGAATTCGACCACCCCTTGTTTCAAGAATCCTCTCACTTGTCAAATAGTACCGAGTTCGTTTCGTTTGGACAAGAGATGTGCACAAGGCAATCAGTGCAACTACAAACAGGATAAGAATGGCTGTAGAAATTAATATACTAAATTCAAACCCGCCAAACAGCAAAACGGGTCCACCAATTACGACCAAAAAGCCAAAGAATATGACCCAAAATCCAATACCCGCCCGTCGAGTCCACACAATACTCTCCCCAGGCATGAGACCCTCTTCAGGAGGGTCAAACCTTGAGGAGGAGGTATAGGTTCTGAATTCATTCATCTTTCATACTTCTTTTAGAACTGATATTGTCTTCGAGTAGCAGACCTCTGTCTGACTATCGCTATGACGATTATTATGATGATAGCTATAGATCCCATGCTGACAGCCAGGAAGACCAGATTCAGGATGTTGGGATCAAATAGCCCCCCATTCGTTGTCGTTGTAGTCGAAGTGTCAGAGGTAGTTGTCGTTGTAGTAGTATCAGTGGTCGTTGTTGTAGTAGATGTGGTGGTGGTGGTTGTAGTAGTGGTGGTGGTCGTGGTTGTGCTTGTGGACCCAACCTGTATCTCAATCGATTCGACGTTGCTCCAGACACTGTATGCTCCATGGTCATCAACAGCAAGGACTCGGAAGTAGTACACTCCATTGGAGAGTCCGGTGAAGTCACGATTCGTTGGAGTGACATTCCATTCACCCAGAAGAAGAGAGAACTCTACATTAGCACCCATCTGAACGATGTAGTGTGCGATTGCGCCTTCAAGGTCAAATGGGGCAGTCCAGCTCAGCACGAAGTTATCAGCGTAGATTATTGTACCCGGATCAATGAGTATAGGAGCCTCCGGTGGTTGATTGAATACAGTGAATGAGAGGATGCTCGTGTTTGCCATGTTGAGGTTGGTCGAGTTGTCATACGCCTCAATGTAGTAATAGATGACATCATCCACGAAGTAGGTCCCAATATCGCAGCTGTACTCATCACCAGTTCCTAGACTCATTGTCACGATTTGCCAAGACCCTTCATTAGCCTTGTAGTAACAGGTGGCGTTCTTGACATCCCTGGGATCAGCGATGGTTGCGGTTATTGTCACAGCGTCACCATGCTTGGGCGGGTCAGGTGTGAGAGTTGGTGCAGATATTGATGGACCAACCAGATCTTCAATGATGTTCAAATGGATATTCTGGGGGAAGCACCAGAAGCCCGCTGTTCCATTGTCATCAACTGCACGGACTCTGAAGTAGTAGGTGCCATTGTCGAACATTATCATATCATGGTCATCAGTATACTCAATAAACTCGTCCAGAATTGTCGTGAACCAACTAGTATCGCTCATCTGAACCTCATAATGGTCGACGTAGCCATCTGTGTCAGTTGATGCAGTCCAGTTCAATAGGAATACACCGTCATCATCAGTGGTTCCTGGATCGTACAGCATGGGTGTCGTTGGAAGATAATTGATACCGTTCAAGTGAACGACAGAGGACACCGACTCGATATGGTCAGTTGAATTGTCGAACGCCCGGATGTAGTAGTCCTGAAAATCAGTGTCAAAGAAGGTCCCAATCTCAGCAGAATAGAGATTGCTACCTTCGTATGTCATTGAGACATTCACCCAATCACCACCATTCAGACGGTAGTAACAGGTTATGTTGGCCAGTCCATCACTGTCTGTTGCAGTGACTGAAACGTTGACCGAGTCACCATTGCCGGGATTAACAGGAGTATGAGCCATTCCTGACAGGAGTGGAGCATCGTTGTCTGGCATATTATCTGCTAACCAGTGGATCGTGTTTAACAGAAGGACATCGTTATCACTGTCAAAGTAATCAATGACTCCATCATTGTCTTGGTCCTCATCAAGGGGATAGGTGATGCTGTCCATGAAGTTGCCATCAAGGACCACTGATACTTTTCCAGCGCCGTATGTTGAGACTGCCATCAGTGTGATGCCATCTGCTCCTAGCCAGTTGTCCCACCAGCCGCCCTCTCCCCAGCAGTTTGTCCTATCCCAGTCTGTCACAATGATACGCTCAGCATTGGCAGGGAGTGTTGTGAAACCATCACTTGCATAGAACTCTACTCGGGATACGTTGTAGGTTATTGGATGAGAGAGGATGTTGTCACCGGTATACGCAATCTGACTCTCGTAGTACCAATTCATAGCATCATCTGTGTCCCAAATATCATCTCGGGCCCAATCATATCCAAAGTTGTTCGCGAGAGCTCTAATATCGTCCCCAAAAGTGCTCCAATCAGACACGATGAATATCGATCCACCGTCTGCGACATAGGCATCGAGTATAGCTATCTCTCCAATGTCATAATCGTCAATATACTGGTACGGTCGGGGGCACACGACCACATCGCTTGCATTGAGGAAGGCAGCATCAAAAGTATCCATTCGAGACACTGCAAATCCTGCATCCACAAGATCTTCCACAAATGCGATCGCAGGGTGGTCGTCAGTATAGTATTGATCTACTCGTTCGTTTGTCCAAGTGTATTCCGACTGTTGTGATGCATCAAAGACTACATGATTAGGCAACCGGATTGCATTGCCCACTATCTGTTCATAGTAAGGACCAGGATCTGAAAGATCAAACCCCAGAAAGACAACATGTCCATGACCAATTATCTTGTGGACACCAACTGGACTGTCTGTGTTATAGTCGCAAAATACAATGGTCCCATCAGTGGTAGTAACTGCGAAGGTGTTATCGCGAGGGGTCCATCTATACTTGACTTTTCTACCCAGTGCATCACCAAATGAGGCGGCTAGACGATTCATTTCCATGAGTGCGGCGCTAGGATATTGGCCCAGAACAGGACCGAACTTCATGAGGCTGGATTCATTGTAGATGTGCAGACCGAGTCCAGGATTCGTCTCATTGCCAAAGTCCAGCATTACGACGACTCCACCATTGTCAACGAATGTTGTGAGCGTCGAAGCCCACGCGGTTCCAACGTTCTTCATCTTGGCGACAGTTGCATTCTCCTGTTCGGGAATCAGGAGGATGTCCTTACCTGGCAGAAGACTGTCGAGCAGGGTGTAGTTTACAAGCTGGGTCAGTAGATAGTCTGTCCCATAGGTGTTGTTGATGGCCTGCATTGTGTTGTAGTATTCCCTCCCAACACTCATGTTGGCATACTCAGTATAGACCAAAATCTGGGGTGGAGAGATACTGGGTGCTTCTGCAATGGTCTGAGGTGCTTGCGGAGCGCCAAGAGTTTGGGGATTGGCGTCTGTGGTGGTTGCTGGCAGTGTGCTGACAACTAAGATTGAACTTGTCATGAGTATGACAAGGAGTATCGTGATGGTGGACTTGGACTTCATAGAAATCACTCTCTGTAGGGAGAGCCCTTATTCACAAACAATCCTCTTTCTAAGAATAAAAACCATACTCGGATGGGAAGGATATGATTTTTCGAATTACTAAATCTCAAGAACAACACGAACATCCCTTATATTTCGCTAGATTATGACAATGAAATCAGTGGTGTCAAATTACTATGAAAGAGGGTTTCCTAGATAGAGGAAGACAGCTGCTTTCCATCCTGATAGAGCCCCATCCGTCAATCCAAGGACAGAGAAAGCGCCAGCAGTCCCGTCTCCTATCATCCCTCCTTCTACTTGCAATTCCAATCTTTGTTGTTTCTCAATTCACTAGTGAACTTGTGCTATTCAGCACGCCTATCTTTCTCAGCGCAATAATCCTTGTCTTTGTCCTGTATCTTGGAACAAGGACCAAGTACTATGATGCTGTTTTGGTTATTTCGCTCACTGGAATCACCCTGTTGCCAATGATTCTCTTCCTCTTTGGAGCAAGCTGGGAGCCACGCGATCTACCTCGCTTGATGGTGTGGATTCTTGTCGCTCTGATTGCAGGATCACTACTTACCAAAACTGTTGTTGTTCTTGCTCAGGGAATCGCCATGATATCCACTATGACATTCATCATAGCTGTCATTTTTGGAATTCCAATCACGGATTTCGACGACCAAATTGGTACGGCCAGCGTTGTCACCTTCTTCGTTCTGGTTGCAGCGTACATCTTGGAACAATATGTTGCCCAGTTGGAACAGAGAACAGGTGAATTGATCCGAAACCAGTGGGAGCTCGAAGTCTATACACAGTTATTGAGGCATGACCTACGCAACGACCTCCAAGCGGTTCTAGGATCGATCGAACTCGCTAAACTCTTCGCTGACTTGGACTCAGAGAAGGTTAAGGAGAATCTTACTCAGTCAATGAGTCTGGGCAGTAGAATGGTTCAACTGCTACATGTCTTCTCCATGCCACTTGAGCAACCGAGGACAGATCTGGTGGCGCACATTGAGGAGGCTGCAAAGGAGTCTCAGGAAACACACAGAGACCTGAAAATCGAGATTTCAAGTGATAACGAGGTTAAGAAGACCTCATTCTCTGCAAGCAGGTTGCTTCCAATGGTCTGGCAGAACATATTCAGGAACGCTGCCCAGTATGCAGGTCTAGAACCAACTGTGTATGTCGATGTCTCTCTCAGAGATGACACATTTATCATTACGATCAGCGACGATGGACCCGGCATTCCCGAGGAAAAGAGGGAGTTTCTATTTCGACGTGGCTCGGAAGCAGGGTCAGAAGAGAGCGGTCTCGGGCTCTATCTGTGCAAAATCGTTCTGGAGTCTCATGGCGGTTCAATCGAATTGGTTGATGATAATGAATTGGGAGGAACGAAGTTCATCATTAGAATGCCCACCTCATGAAAACTGGGTATCCAATTCATACTCGATTATGAAAATTCAATATTGAACGTTAAAAGATTCTTTCTTTGTTTGTGTCCATGTCTGTCATAGTGAATGATTATGAAACACAAAGAAAATGAACATGCGTTCTCAATCGAACTGGAATCTAAGAGATTTCTGAGTCTAGAACAGCCAAAGGACGTTGATGGCTCAGTGCTCATAGAAGGAACCCTTGGCGAACTCATTAGTAAGGAGTTTGTTGAAGGTGTAATGCTTGAACTCAGGGGATCAAGGGGTGTCTTGAGATTGGACATCTCCGAAACCGAGTGGAACCATCTGATCCGAAGGGAGGGTGAAGAGTAATGGCGATGCCAATACTAGGTGCAGCTACTGGCGTGGTTGAACCAGAACAGGAGGAATCACGTTTCGATCTAGTCGAGAGGAAAGTCCGCGGGAAGAGTTTTGCCGTCATTAGCACGGTTGATTCGAAGAACCGCCCACATTCAACTGGAGTCGTCTTCGTGATGTCGCCGCCAGAAGAGGAACTTATGTTGTACGTATTGACTCAATCCAAGTCAGCAAAGGCTAGGAACATCAAGAGAAATCCCAATGTTTCTCTAGTAGTCACATTTCCACACTACTATCTGCGGTTTATCCCAGACAGTACAGTGATGTTTAGAGGAACTGCAGACATAGTAGGAATCGATGACTCAGGTGCTCAGGCCGCATTTGCTCAAATTGGGAGGAAACTGGATGCTGATTCTGAGGCTTTTAAGGGGACAGTCGTGATCAGGATACGCCCAAGCAAGTTCGTCTATGTCTATGGTGTTGGCATAGGTATGAACCAGATGAGGAAGGACCCGACCTCCGCACGGTATAAGGTCACTATCCCACCTGAGAGGCTTGTTGAGAAATCAACCTTGAAGGAGGTAATCTAGAATGGTAAAAGAGTGGATTCAGAGAAATGTTGTAGCATCATACATACTACTTGCCTATGGAATCACATGGTCACTCGCGCTCCTATTGGCTCTTTCCTATCATGGAGTAATAAGTCTTGGAATCCCGTTTGGTCTGCACTATCTGCTGCCATATGGTCCGATGCTCTCTGCACTCATCCTGACCTGGATGAGAGGTGGAAAGGAGGCCCTTAGAGGACTACTGGGTCGGATGTCGAAGTGGAGAATCAAACCAGTCTGGATCGTCACTGCACTGTTCACTGTGTGGATCTTCTATATTGCATCAGCCCTCATGATGCTGGCCATTGGACAACCCTGGCCAGACCTGAGCATATTTGGACAGGTCATGTATCTCCCCTATCTGACTTTTCTGGGATCATGGGCACTTTGGATCTTTACATATGGCATTGGTGAGGAAACAGGTTGGCGTGGTTACTTGCTACCTTATTTTCAGGCTAGGTACAGTGCCTTGACTTCAGCCCTAATTGTGAGCCTCTTCTGGGCAGCCTGGCACGCTCCAATGTTCCTGTACGATGAGAACCTCATTGCGTTGGGACCATTCGGGACTATATTTTGGGTCATTGGACTCATATTTGGCTCTGTGCTCCTGACCTGGCTTTACAACAACACTGAGGGGAGTGTTCTCATGACTGCAATCTGGCACGGAACCTTCAACACGTTCACGGCTGCTGTGGGCCAAGCTGCAAGTGTGACCTCAAGCATCATCAGCATGCTAGTGATGGTTCTGGTGGTGTTCGTTGTCATCATTTACAAACCAAAGAACCTCTCAAAATCAGAGAAACAAAAAGCAGCAGCCTAGACGAATCGACTAATGAACGGAGAGAGGTTCATCCTCTCTCAGTACTCTTTTTTATCCAATAGAACTGATCGCAAGCCTCAAGAAACAGTCAGTACTAGTCCTCGTCGTTTCCATCGGCTTTGGGAGAGGTTCTATTCTCTGCGACATCCATTACCTGTCCAATATAGGTCGATATTGTACCATCTTCTTCTCTAAAGGCAGATGCAATCACCTGCAAATGAATCATGCCTTTCCTTGAAGATTTAAAGTGTGCATCCTTGAGATCATATTTCACCTCAAAGGTCCTCGTGTGGCCTTTTTGGATGTCGCTGAAGACTGACTCGGGAACAAATGAGTCAGTCATCAGACGAAAGGATTCGTAATCACTTGGTTCTGAAACACCGAATATCTGCTTGGCAACCTCATTGACCTCAGTGACTTTCCCTTCTGCGTCAAACAGAATGATACCAATAGGAGAGAACTCAAAGATCCCTCTGAACCTCTTCTCACTCTCTCGTAATGATCTGTCGGCAATCTGTTGCTCCGTTATGTCAACCTCAAGAGCTTGCATAGCTTGTTGACCATCGTGTTTAACGACCTTTACATACGAGTCTACCCATCTTTCCTCGCCATCTGGTCGTACATAACGAAACCTCACTCTTGGAAGCGATTTCGCTCCGGACGCGATTTTTTTGTTCCTCTCTTCCAATTCATCTCTGTCCTCGGGATGAACTAAATTCCAGGTCTCCTCAGCTGACATCTCAAGCAATTCGCCGATAGTCCTTCCAACAGTTTCTGCGTATCCTTTGTTGGCAAGGGCAATCTTTCCTCCGACGAGAATTACTATACCCTGCCGAGACTCCTCAAACAGCCTACGATATCGTTCCTCACTCCTGTCAAGAGCCTCAAGCATAAGCTTCTCATGCGTGACATCAAGCAAAGTACCAGCTGAACGTAAAGGTTTGCCCTCCTCATCCCACTCAACAACACGCCCACGTTCCAAGACCCACACGTCACGTCCATTCTTGGCAATCATACGATGTTCTGATGAATGCATCGGGGTCTTCTTCTCAAGATGGTCATCCCATTTACTCATAACAAGATCGAGGTCATCAGGATGCACTAGTATCTCATAGGTGGTAGAAAAGGTGTTCAGTTCATCGAGGGTATATCCCAACATCTCAGCGTATCTCTCACTGAAGACGATCGTTCCTGTCTTGTGATACCACTCCCATGTTGCAAGATCAGCACCGCGAAGTGCCAGCTCGAGTGTTTCTTGGCTCCTTCGCAGTTTCTCCTCAGTCTGTTTCTGGGTAGTTATGTCTCTTACGACTGATACGATACTCTCTCCGTCGTCATGAAGACTCATTGTGACTGAGAACCAATAGGTAGAGTCACCAATCTCCAGGCTATACTCATAGGCATCAGCAAGACCCGTTTCTTTGACTTTATGTGCCATGTCTACAGCCCTTTCCTCAACATCAGGAGGGAGAACGTCCCGTTCCGCGAGGTCAGGAGATATCTCAAAGGTGGTCGGAACAAAGAACTTGGCGGTGGTTCGAAAGTACATCCCACGAACTCTCTTCGAGTCTCCCTTTTGGCCCTTCTTTGGAGGTGGGTATTGCTCAACAAGTCCCTGTTCCTGCAGTTTTCTGAGATGATAGTAGCAATTGAAGTTGGATATCTTGAGCTTCGGCTTGTTCTCCTTTATGGTAGCCAGAACCTCCGCGACACTCATCCATAACCTGCGTGACGGCTTCTTTATGGTGACCTCTTCAGTGATCATCGTTCCATCATCCAACTGCCTCTCAGTCTTCTCCTTCTTAGTTGAGAAGTCCTCGATACCCTGATCCAATGCCCGTAGAATTTCAAGACGGATAGGATGATAGAGAGACTCCTTCTGATCTCGAGTTTCTAAGACCAAGAAATCTCTCTGATCTGTATCAGGGAGGTCTGGTAGGGTGGAATCATCGCTTGCCATCGTAGGAGTGTCCTCAATTCTGACTGTAGACAACGATAATGTCAACAGATACGCTATCTTGTAAAATGTAGTAAACTAGAATAAAAACCTTGTTTATTGTGTCAAACTACATTACTAGATAGTACTATTGCAATAAACTTAAATATAATCAAAATTTTATTGCAACTCGTTACAATAACATTTGGCATCAAGTGTTCAACGCGCTGGAGTGGTATTCGTGACAACAGACATGGACAACCCTGCTCAAAATGACCAGACCATGAGTAGTCTGAAGATTTTGCATGTGATTGAGAACCAAGAGCAGAAGGAGTCTTTGCATCACCCCATCAGGAGACAGATCCTCCGGATTCTATCTGCGGGCATAGATGACTATGAAACCGAGATCACAACTGATGTGCAAACTCTCGAAGACGGCACAGGTCTGACTCGTTCTATTGAGGTGAAACGGCCCATCCAGAGATATTGGATGGCAGTTCCAGAAATAGTAGAGAGACTTGGGCAGGGATGTCCAGAGCTCAAGGTCACAAACTATCAGTGTTACTACCACTTACAGAAGCTAGAGGAGCAAGGTCTTGTTGAGCAAGACCCTCCACCAAAGTTCGATACCAATGGGAGAAAGAAGAGGACCAGGGGACTGCAGTTTCGCTCTGCAGCCAGGTTCTTCATCTATCGCAAT
>JBHLRZ010000066.1:0-9390 GCA_048882045.1 Candidatus Thorarchaeota archaeon
GTCTTCTCTGTCAATTCAATCAGGACTTTTCGTCTATCTTCTTCGGATTGAACGCGTCTTACATGACCTGCGTTTTCAAGATTGTCTAGTAATTCACTAAGTGTTGATTTTCGAAGTAATGTCTTCTTGATCAATTGGTTTATTGGAACTCCATCTTCCTGCAAGAGTGCAAACAGGATCCTTCCCTGTCCTGGACCTATATCGAGTCCACGGTCTTTCAAAAGTTCTGAGAATACTCTTCTTCCGAGATGATGAATCTTGGTCACTAGAAACCCGCCTGACCTTTGTGACATCATTTTATATCACCTAGTTCTAGTTTGAATGTCATACTCCCGGTCCAACCTCTGGCAATAACAGGAATAATCCGTAGCACCGTATGATCCGGATCATCGTAACCTGACGGATAGTACCTTTCCCAACCATCATGCCATAGGGCTTTCTTTAATTCTGGATCGTCTACAACCTCGATGTTTCCACCGAACATGACTCCTTTCCACTCATCTGGATTACAGAAATAGACTGAGGTCTTTGGTCGTTTTTTGATGTCAGCCATTTTTGTAGAACTCGTATTTGTTGTGAAGACAATCAAGAAGTCCTCTTTATGCTGGTCGAACAGGGCCACCAACTTTGGAAACTTTTCCTTGTTTCGCAGGTTGAACATGGCTCTGGTTTGTGGATATCCTCTCTCATCCACTGTAGACAGATAGGCTGGCCATCCGGTTTCCAAGAGATGCAGACACATCTCTCTAAGTTCTTTCTTCTTCATCTTCAACCCTTCAAATAGTACGGTTCCGAACCATAATAGTACGGTTCCGAACTATATACCTTTCGGTAATGGAAATCTATCGCCTAGAAGTATGTAGAACAGAAGACCATCCAGAAATTTTCAGTCATTTTATAGAGGAAATACAAGTTTCCGACTCAGTTTTCCTTCTCCTCGTTCCGTTTGTCTCTGACTTTTGCCATGAACTCTGGAGTGATGTGAGTGATGCCCTCGGCTTTGGCTTGTTCCACAACGCCTTTGAAGACCCTATTTAGAAACACTCTGGGCACATTCATGATCATAGCACAGGCATCATCATCCCAAGTTACAGATGGATCAAATCTCTTTGCAGCATAGGTGACAGTGTTCAGAGTTGTACCTCTGTCTTCGGGAATTCTGATCTTGTATGGCTTCTTCGGTTCTGCAAACCAGAAGTAGATGTTGTCCCTGAATCCCCAGTCAATTGGAAGTGGAGGAAATGACTTCTCATCCATCCCGCGAACTAGTGCTTCTTTGTACTTTGTCTTCATAATTATCTTGTCAACATTCAGAAGGAAATTGTCACAACCAGGGATGAGTCTGTTCTCAGCAGTCCTATCCCATGTGCACTCAAAAATCTGAATAGACTCTTTCACAATCTCTGGATAGTTGCTGCCATTGCCATTGTCTGGTCGCATGGATGGAATCAAGCTGAAGATACTTCTCTTCATCTTCTCTTCAGTTGTGTCTCCTGGCCATCCAAGTTCTACACAGTTCTCCATGAACTTCTTTTCATCTGGTATGAAGTTGATGGCACAAACTCCTGTTCGCCTGATGTTCCTCGCTGTGTTGCTGTCTTCTCTACAGATTAACATCATAGCATACTTCTCAGCGATGAGATGTGGAAAACACAAAGAATACGGTCCAAGATTTGTCAATCCCTCTTCTGACAGCGTGCTCACAAGCACTACTGGCATTGGGAAAAAACTACTCGTCTGGTAGAAATTATCTAGTAAGCGTATGTCTTCAAAATCGTGTGTCATGTGCGTCGATGCCTCGTCTATGTAATTATCTAGGTAAATCGAAGGACTGGTCTTGCGCGTGTCTGGCTCAGAAAGTACTCTAATATAACTATCTTGAACAGATGGTTTGAGAAAAGAAAAGTCGAGGAGGCAGAACCCTCTGCCTCCCTCTGGTGTACTACTTTCTCCTGATTAATACTACTACCAGTATTATGATAATCGCTGCTCCTGTTACAATGCCAAGTGTCATTGGATCGAGAACCAGACCAGCTTCGACTGCATCAACACCAAGAATTGGGTCGTATTCGAGAGTATCTTCTCCGAAGTTCTCGAACGCGAGATAGACTGCATTACCAGAATAACTACTTGGAGCTTCACCAAAACTAGCTCTGACCTGCAGGGTGTTATTAGCTGCTAGAGCAGTTTCCTCGTACTCGAAGTAACCGTTCTCGAACTGGAACTTGGTTTCAACTTGGTGGAATTCTGATGGATCGGTATCACCTTGAATCTGTCCATGAGCGCTCTCAGTCACTGTGAACATGAGAACTAGGATTGAGTCTTCATAGGTCCAGGTCCACCCTTCCACAATAAGGTCGAACTTGAACTCACCTGGATTTTCCAAGTACATGTGTACATTGATACTCACATTGACATCAAATGATGGTAGATGAGGTATGCCACCGAAGTCGACTCCAGCTGGACGAGGATCAAACGTGACTTCTGTGGTGAAGTTGAAATGCACCTCAGTAACGTTACCGTCCTCCTCAACTGTTTCAAAATCACTGAAGTCCCAACCTGCAGTGGGCAGAACAAATGGGGCTCCAATCATAGCGTCAGTGCCATTATCGAATACACCGTTTGCGTTGGTGTCATTCGCTTCAAACATTCTGACAAACATGACATGATAGTCTACAGTCGGATTATTAGGATCCCACCAGTGAAAGTGTGGAGCCTGATCGTTCCCAGTTATCTTGATTGAAATGTCATCAGTTTCTAGTGATACCATACCAGCAGAGTACTGGTACAGAATTCCGCTGCTCTGCGCCGCAGCAAGCGGCACTCCTAGCCCCATCATAGCAAGGGCGAAGAGTGCGAGTGCAGTTTTCTTGTAAACGTCCACTGAATCACCAAGATGTGACTCGAATTTAGTATTTATAGGGAGTATTAGATAGAGATGGGACGCACAAGGAATAGAATGTGTTATCCGCAGTCTAAAACCAAATCAAAGGTTTATGAACGCTTTTTATCCTTCTATCAGTTTTTTTGCTTTATCAAAGATGTTGTCGATAGTGAAGCCATAGTTTTCAAAGACTACACTCACTGGAGCAGATTTACCAAACTTCTCCACCGAGTGCATATCCCCCTCGTCACCAATCCATTTCCTCCAACCCTGAAACACGCCCGCTTCAACAGCCAGACGTTTCTTGATTCGTGGTGGAAAAACAGACTCGCGATATTCCTCACTCTGCATCTCAAACAGTTCCCAACTTGGAAATGAAACAAGTCGCACGCTAATACCCTCTGCGAACAACTTCTCTCCCACCTCAACAATAAGTGGAACCTCAGAACCAGATGCCATCAAGATGATTTCAGGATCCTTTCCAAGATCCGCAAGTACGTAAGCTCCCTTTTGAAGACCAGAAGCAGGAGCATACTTATCCCTGTCTAGGATTGCAATTTTCTGTCTTGTTAATGCCATCAATGTGGGCCTATCGGTATGTGTGATTGCTACCTTCCACGCTTCAACTACTTCGTTTGCATCTCCCGGACGAATGACAGTCAGACCTGGAATGGCCCTTAGTGAAGCAATTTGTTCGACTGGTTGGTGTGTTGGTCCATCCTCTCCTACACCAATGCTGTCATGGGTGAACACCCAGATGCTTCTATATCGTGAAAGGGCAGATAGTCGTATTGAAGGTCGCATATAATCAGAGAACATGAGGAATGTTCCCGAGAATGGAATAATCCCGCCGTGTGCAGCCATGCCATTCACCGCTGCAGCCATCGCGTGCTCGCGTACACCATAGTGAATGTTACGACCCTCTGGTGAACTAGCTTGGAAGGAAGGACTACTATCAATCCAAGTCTTGTTTGATGGAGTCAGATCTGCTGAACCACCAAACATCTCTGGTAGTTTTGATGCTAATGCATTGATGGTCTTACCAGAAGCAGCTCTTGTCGCCATGGGTCCGTCACTAGGCTGGAATGAGGGAAGGTCTGCATCCCAGCTCTGAGATAACTCTCTCTTCATGCGTCGAATAAACTCTGCTGCCAAATCTGGATATTTCTCAGTATACTCCTCAAAAAGAGAATTCCACTTTTCTTCCAGCTTGGTTCCCTGATTTCCAATCTCACGAAAGTGCTTGAGAACCTCCGTGGGAATATAGAAGTCTGGTTCTAAGGGCCAGTTTAAGTTCTTCTTTGCACCTTTTAACTCGTCAACACCAGCAGGTTCTCCGTGGGCCTTTGCTGTGTCTTGTCTTGTCGGTAGGCCGAACCCAATATGTGTTCGAACAGAGATAATTGACGGTCGCGGATCTTTCTTCGCCTCTTGTATGGCCTTGTCAACAGCATCCACGTCGTTTCCATCTTCTACCTTCTGTACATGCCAACCAAATGCCTGAAACCTAGCCATGCGGTCTTCTGTGAATGTAAGATCAGTACTACCATCAATCGAGATTAGGTTGTCATCATAGAGTAGAATGAGTTTTCCCAGTCGGAGATGTCCAGCAAGAGATGCCGCCTCGGAGGAGAGGCCCTCCATCAGGTCTCCATCTGTTACGATTGCATATATGAAATGATCAACGAGATTGAAATCGGGCTTGTTAAAGGTAGCTGCCAGATGTGCATGAGCGATTGCCATTCCAACAGCATTACCGAGTCCCTGACCTAGCGGACCTGTAGTTACCTCTACTCCTGGTGTACAGAAATTCTCTGGATGTCCTGGAGTCCTACAACCCAACTGACGGAAGTCCTTCAGGTCTTCAAGGCTCAGGTCATACCCTGTCAGATGAAGCAGAGAATAGAGAAGCATCGATCCATGGCCACCAGAAAGTACGAATCTGTCACGACCCCACCAATCTGGATTCTTCGGATTGAAACGTAGGTGTTTTGTCCACAGCGCATAGGCCATTGCAGCGGCACCCATTGGCATACCAGGATGCCCTGAGTTAGCACGCTGTACAGCATCAGCCGATAGGAATCGGATAGTATTGATTGCTAGCTCCTGAAGTTTGGAATCCGACATCGATGATTTCTCCTTCCAGACAGCAGACTCTTTGAAGACCAAGATTATGCTGTGACTGGTCGGTTTGACATATCGACCTCTTTTTGATTCTTGCGTTTCGAATCAAGGACTTTCGCCCACTGTTGTACCAGGCGGATACTTTTCGAAGAACTCCTCCTTCAACACATCCATGATGATAAAATCGTGGAAGGTTCCATTGACATAGGCAGCCTGCCTATATACTCCTGCACGTTTGAATCCCGCTTTTTCGTAGGCTTTCTGTGCACGTTCATTAAAGCCAATCGTTATCAAATGGATACTATTGAGTCCTAAAATGTGGAACCCAATCCAAAGCATCACACGCGTTGTATCAGTCCCATACCCTCTCCCAAGATTGTCTGGTTTGTGGATTGCTATACCAAACTCTGCCTTCCTGTGTTGCTTGTCAATATCAAAGAAACTCACTGTTCCGAGGAACTCTCCACTTATTTTATCCTCGATTGCTAGAGTCATTCCTCCATCTTTCCAAGGGTCCTGTACAGTTGCACGCTCCAACCAGCTTCTTTCTGCATGTCTTGACATAGGGATCTGGCTATTGAGGTATTGGCGAATCTCGAAATTGTTAAAGTGCTTCAATATGATGTCAAGGTCATCCATCTCAAGCGCTCGTAGCCTAACCTTCTCTCCGTAATACATAGTTCAGAATTGAGCGGTTTTGAAGATAAAGATGTCTTGGGATGGCCTAGTTCGATAGACTCTTTATTTCACAGTTGGCGAAATAGAAACTGGAGCCCCATCAGATGAGTCTAAGGAAAGTGTATTTCGATGAGCCATTAGTTCGAGTAGAAACTGCAAAAGCTCGCTTTCCCAAAACTTGCCCTGTGTGTGGCAATCCAGCTACCAGTATTGTTCAGATGAGGGTCGCGTCAAGTGGGAACAAGTACATCCGAAGAGGAAGGGATCCGATATACAGTCCATATGTGCGCAGGGGAAAAGAAACCCCCATACCAGAAACGAAAACCCTTCCAATTTGGGTTTGTGAGGACCACGCTGACCCCGATGCTGGGACAGACAGAATTCAATCGCTTTGTATCATTGTTGATGGTCTTCTCCTAGGATTCCTATTCTTTGGTCTACTGTTTGTTGGTGACAGTATTGCCAGGGGTCGTTCTATTAGCTTCTGGCCAGTCTTGTTCATCGGACTGTTTGTTGTAGCGATGGTGATGACAGTGGTCGCATTTCAACCAAATGCACTCGCAAAAGCTGTTGAGATTGTGGGCTTTGATTTAGGAATGCGAAATGTCATGATTGCATTCAAGAGTTCGGATTATCGGAATGAATTCATGGAAGCAAATTTGATGACAGCTGAGCTAGTCAGCTGGATTCTGAAGTCGGGCAGTTAGAAAGAAGCATTATTCGTTCCTACCAGACAAGATGCGGTGTGACGATTGATTCATGGCAAAAGAAATGTTGATGGACCTACCATCTGGAGGTCCATTTCAACTAGAATGCTTATAGTTTGAGTTCAGCCTCATTCTTCCAGAGACCGTGTATATTACAGTAAGACGTGGCCATCAGCGTGCCTGGTTTTGTAGTTTTGAAAACGAACTTTGCAACAGGTTCACTAAAGATTCCACTTGTATCTGGACCTGCGGCTGACTCACCATGATGGTCGAAAGTACAGTAGCCAATCTCTATAGGAAACTTCTCTCCCTCTGGCCAGAAGAACAAGTCCGCCCATTTGATGTGATGAGCTGTAGTGTTTGGATGAGCAATCTCTTTCCCAACAGTGACCACAACAGTGACCTTACCTTCCTCGACTTTTTTGATATCGATTACGGGTACATGTTTCTCGTTCTTCCAATCATCAGTCTGTATCCATTTCTTGGACATCATTCACAACCTCATATATTCAAAATGCTGCAGCTGATATTTCAGACTGTGCACTCTAAGGTCTATTGTTCGGTTTGTTAAAAAAGTGCGGATAAGACAGTTCTTTTTTGATAACTAGTACGTTTCTACTGCAAGGCTCAAGGTTAAATACTTGCTATTTTGCGGAAGCCATGTCGCTGAAGTGGAAGGTGATACATTATGGAGATGGAGTACTTTCGACCAGCTGGGAAGAACTCAGCTGTTAATATAGCTCTACTTGCCATCATGACAGCGTTAGCAACAATAATGACCATTGTGATTCAGATTCCCTATCCCGGAACTAGTGGATATTTCAACCTGGGAGATACAATGGTCATGCTAGGTGGACTACTCCTCGGTCCTATTGGAGGATTCTTCGCAGGAGGTGTGGGATCCGCCTTGGCTGATGTGATTACTGGATGGGCATTTTATGCTCCGATCACCCTCGTTGTCAAGGGTCTTGAGGGAATGGCTGTTGGATTTTTCGGATCCCGCGTACGGGGACTATCAAAAATCAATCGCATGGATGTCCTCGGAGTAATTGTTGGTGCCGTCATCATGTTATCAGGATATTTCATTGCTCAGGTGTTTCTGTATGGTCTTCCAGCTGCTACAGGAGAATTGGTGACAGTCAATCTATCACAGGTTGCTATAGGGGGTACGGTGACACTCCTTATTGGGCCAACAATCCGATCGTATCTTCGAACATTCAATTATGGAGAACCAGAACCTTTGGAAACCTAGCTTCCCTCGGAATCATTTTTAGGATGTAGTATACTCACAACTTCTGAGGTAGCATAACATCATTGGATAGGATGGACCGGCTATGACCGATAGGAACAGATTGAGAATTGATCAGGCTAGATTGAACGAGATAAATGATTTTCTCCTTCGTGATGACAATCCCCTTGTGAATGGAATTTTAGATGTCATTGAGAAATATGGAGGAGTAAAGGAAATCAACAAACAGGCGGCTGAAGCTGTTAAGCTTGACAACCTAATTGCGCTTCTCGAAACAAAACACTCTCCCTACGTGAAGGATTTACACTGGCTTGAGGAACAACGTGATAATTATGCATTCATCTCGATATCAGACTATCGCAGAAAGATACTCGGTGATACGGTCGATTCTACTAAATTTGACGAAAGTTTTGCCGTTACGTTAGAAATCAGCGCTTGCCAATACTTCCCATGGCTTATAGAAGAGGCAAAACAATCCATTGAAAAGGGTGAGCTCATGCCAGGGCGATTCATCCGTGTGCGTAACATGGCTGAACAGACCGCTGATGATCAGGTCATTGCTTTTGCAGCTGGTATGCAGATCACTGGTTCATCCTATGTTGAAACCCTCGATACAAAGGGAACATATCCTGGTCCGGATGGTGCACCTGTAAATATCCACCTAGGAGGTCCAGATACAATCACTGGTTACTTTGGTGGAGTTGGAATGCCTAATGATTTCCCGATAAAATGGGCTGATGAGTATCTGAACTACTTCACTAAATATGGCGTGAAACAAGTACTCAACATCAATCCAGGAAGTGTGCTTGTAGGATATATGATGCACAAACTAGGTATCGACATGGAGTTCAAAATATCCGTCTTCATGGGAAATGATAATCCCTTCGCGTGTCTTTGGACACTCATGACAGCTAAACTATTCAGTCGAGATGATGGAACTAGTCCTCTTATAGGTTTCAATTTATCAAACAGTGTTGACAATACTACTCTGGAACTTGCTGCATATATTCGAGAAGATTTTGGGTTCGAAGATGTTGTTAGACTCGAACATCATATTACTGAAACCTACAAGAGTATAGTCAGACAACCCTACGATCGACTGCCTGAACTTCTTGAGATTGCTGACCACGTGAAGAATATCAGTGCAAAACATGAGGGAGGAGTTCCTGAGATTGATAGCAAGCGAGAACATCCAAGCGACATCTTGGATTACTTCAGATTGAAGTCTGAGATCAACGAGCAAGGAGAAATGCCGCTACTCACACAGAACTATCTTGACAAACACTATGCGGTCAATAGAACAGCAGAAGAACTAACGAAGCGAGGCCTAACATTCATCACAGCAGAGAAACTGCACAAACGTTGAACTTCTCACAAACATATGTAGTGGAAGTGCCCATAGGTGGACTCTTTCACATATCTGGCTGAAATACGTCGTCATACAAATCTTGAAGCCTTGTCTTGT
This sequence comes from Candidatus Thorarchaeota archaeon, assembly GCA_048882045.1. Taxonomy (GTDB): domain Archaea; phylum Asgardarchaeota; class Thorarchaeia; order Thorarchaeales; family Thorarchaeaceae; genus SMTZ1-45. The sequence continues at coordinate 9,108 of JBHLRZ010000066.1, forward strand.
GGACTTCTTCTTCTTTGGCCAGCGCCTCAAAGACTGACCTGTGTGATGCATTACCTGTCAGCTCAGAAAGTGCCTTGTAAAAGCTGTTTGCTGCTGCTTCCTTCTTGATGGCTACAATCAGAACTTCTTGAGGTGTTGATGAAGGTGAGAGAGGAATATCGACAAGGTATTGATCCAAGTCCAATTTCTCCACCTCTTCAACAGAACTACAGGTGAAAGTATCACACACACCACCGTCAAGTGCTTGCTCCAATTTCTTCTTGTGAATCACTTCCTGATTTGC
>JBHLRZ010000067.1:0-9072 GCA_048882045.1 Candidatus Thorarchaeota archaeon
AGGTTCGCATATGGACTAGGTATTGGAGGAATGCAAGACCTGGAAAGGCATGGCATTAAGATTAGAAAACCAGTGACTGAACTTAGAAGGATAATCCAAACTCTGAAACGCTTGTGGACTGGAGAAATTGTTGATGCAGAGAGTGAAGTGTTCTCAATCACGAACTTCGGACTGGATCATAAAGAGCAGCTTAAGATTCCAATTTTCCTAGGAGTCAGAGGACCTCAGATGCTAAGGTTGACAGGTCAGATTGCTGATGGTGCTATCCTTTCAGGGCCCTTTGACTATCTGAAGAATGCAATCAAGATGGTTGACGATGCCGCTGAAGAAGTCGGAAGGGAGAGCCGAGCGGTAGAGAAAGTAATCTGGGTTCCTACAATCCCCACATTCAGGGGAATTCAGGAAAAGGTTGCCAAACGAGTGGTTGCTTTGGTTATAGCCGATACACCAGAAGCTGTCATAGATATGCTGAGTGTTGATATCGAGAGAGTAGAAAAGATACGCAAAGCCGTTGCCGCAACGGGTCCAAAGGAGGGGGTTCAATATGTTGACGATGAGCTCTTGGATGTATTCTCGATAAGTGGTTCAAAGGAACACATGGTTGATCGATTTGAGGCGTTGGAGAAGATTGGGGCTACAGAGGTGGTTATAGGACCTCCATTCTCTGGAAACTGGAGAGAGGCTACAGCCGAGATCTTTGAGGAAGTCAAAATACGGAGGGATGACGAATGAAGTGGGGAATCGCACTCAATGTCAGAGACACTATATCAAAGACTGTTGACAAATCGATAATTGCTGATAGGGGAGGGATGGATCAGATATGGGTGACGGATTTTCCAGCCCTAAGGTACGCTCCTACAGTTGCTACAGCTGTGGCTGAAAAGACGACTGACTGTAGGATTGGAGTGGGTCTAATGAGTCCCCTACTTTACTCATCATCCCATATTGTACAGTTCATGACTACTCTCATCAAGAGCCACGGTGAGAGGTTTGATCTACTTGTTGGCCCTGGAGATCGACATGCACTAGAGAGTGTTGGTGTCGTTGTTTCACCAAAAGCTATCCTTGAAAGGATGAAAAAGGCTCTTTCAGAAATTAAGAGTGGACTGACTGAAGCGAATCTTGACACCAGGGTGTTAGTAGGAGCGCAGGGACCAAAGATGATTGAGATTTCTCGCGGAGTTGATGGAGTGCTTCTGAACTATTCAGACCTTGAGATGGCGAAATGGGCAATGAACCAACTCAGTGACAACATTAGCAAGAGGTTTCAGGTAGGAATCTTTCCACCTGCATACATAGGACCGTGTGACAACTTCATTACCAATACTGCAATAAGTTACTCAGCGGCGATGGTAGCGTTGGGTCTAGGAAAAACTGTCACAAATTTGTTTGGAGTCGATTATGAATTGAAAAATGCTAGAAAGCTATTGAAAATTCATGGTGGGATTAACGATGAGGTTGTTAGGTCGATTGGCGACCGTATTCTGAAACGGTTCGCTTTCTGTGGTAGTCCAAAACAGCTTTATAGATACATCAAAGAGCTTGAAGAGATTGGGTATACCAATGTGGTTTTGGGACCACCTGTTGGCATGTCGAAAAAGAGTATTGAGAATCTTATTTCAGTTAAGACAAATATCCAGATTTAATCAATCTCAGGAAGACAGTATGTTAGATCTACATCATCAATCTTGATATTCCACCTTCCAGATTCCAATCTTAATTTTCTTGTCAAATCCAATACTGTCTTTGAACCACCTTGTGCAATTGTCATGATAGGATGAACCTTCTCCACTCCAGGATTCTCTTCAAGAGTTCGGAATAGTTGATAGTAATCAACCTGGTGATTTCCAGGAGTCATAGTCCACAAGACTATCCCTCTGTTTGAAAGATAATACATCACCCATGGAAACTGTGACACTATAGCGAGGATACGTTGTTTCCAATTTTCATTACAAATAATCTCAAAACAGAAATTGGTTGATAATCCCAACCCACCAAAGAGAACATATGACTTGAGTAGATTACTGTTTCTAAGCGATCGATCAATTTTCGTAACTCTTCTTGCATCTACATCTATCCCTCGCATTCTTAGATTTGAGCTTATTCTACTCGGCCCTGCTCGAGAATCACTCTGGATTTGTGCAGCAATTGCCAAGTCAGATTGTGAGTACTCTTCTTTAGGACCCTGGCATTCGATTAATGGAGGGAGATTATACGAACTCGATGTTAAATCAGAAGATTTGTTCTTAAGAAAATCAGGCATTTGCCAAACATTATCGATCAGTAATGACAAATTGGAGGTTGTTCCAACTCCTGTTTGATAATGAAGACTTGCATACTCAAAGAATTCTTGTGACACATCACGTATCGATCTTTGGAAGACCTGGCGGGTTTCAGTGATGTTCGGAATTAGAAAAGTGACATAGCCCAAATCTGTCATTGTGGTTTTCAGTATGCTTTTGGTAAATGGGTATTTGATTACACAGTCCTCGACCTCCGACCAGTTTGCTCCATCTCGGAGTACGAAGAACAACATTACTGACTGGAGGTTGAATACTGTATAGTCGAGTAGAGCTGAGAACCGTACAACATATCGTTCTTTCAGTCTCTGAATTGACCGGGCTATTGTTCTAGGAGTTATTCCCAGTGTTTTGGAAGCATCAACAAGAGTGATTTCAGGCTCCTTGGTAAAAAGCAGTAGCGCATCATAGTCGGTTTTGCTGATTGGACCCTCCTCACTCAGAAAGGCAAAGCTATATGCTGACTTTATTGAGTCGCGTGTAATTAAGTTGAATTTCTTCAGAGTTTTCAAGTTGTCTAGGATTCTTGATTTGTATCTTTCATTGATGGGGATCATTGCTGGATTTGTAGGACAGGTGGTATATTCTGGGTTCTCCTTAAGAATTTCTGATGCTTTCATAGCAGACTCTATAGACAACGATCCAGTGCACAATCCAAGGTAGATTCTCATCGCATCAAGATAGAATTGTGCGGAAGGTTCTGAAGACGCAGGGATCATATCATCAAATGGAGTTTGAATTTGGGATGCAAGACTCTCGGTTCGACTAATATCATTTGAGACTTTTTCAAGTTTCGAACCAGTCTTGTTCAACCTTCTCATCGCCAACTATCGTTTCACTGGGAGGTGTTGCGTGATGCAATATTATGTACTATACTCTCCAGTCTTTTGTCTATCTCATGGTCGTTGGCTATAAATGTGCATATCTCAGAGGTGTTATCAGTCATTCCAGCGAAAATTTGAGACATGGTGACCCAATCCACTGTTTCAGGAGTTTCAAGATCAATCACTGTCATATGTGATCCCGAAATAACTCGTGCTTTTGGAAAAGTACTAGCTTGAGCATGCAGTAGTTTGGTAATCGTAGAGCCAGACGGATTTTCGTCTTTCAGACAGACCATTAACTTTCTATTGAGGCCAATGTTAGTGATATCCACATAGGGTTTTGCTAAGGTTTTCCGAAATGAAGCAAGCTTACGACGTAGTGTTCTACTAGCTAATCCACCTATACCCAGTTCTTCAAGTTTCTTTTTCATTTCTGTTGCTGTAATATGGTAATTAGATTCCAGACCCGCTGCAATTGCTAGATTTTGAAGGTCAATGGTTCTGGTTTCACTTTGAACCATCGTATCGACAACTGGAAGTACATCAACATAGTTTCTTGCAGCACCGATTGATGCTTCAAGACGAAAGTCATTGTTGAAACCCCACTCTGAGCCATTAAACAGTCCAAGATTCATATGATTGGCTACACTCGTAACAATTTCATAATTCAAATCGAGGGAATATGGTTTCTTTCTGAATCGCTGCATTTGGTTTTGAAACCATGAAAACTGTTTATCAGTCGGAACTATTGCTTCAAAGTAGATACGAGCATCCATCGTTGATGACATTACAGATTTAGTGAGTCGGCAAACGAATCGATTTGAATGCAGCCATCGAGAGAACTTTGATAATACATCGGAACCTTCTCTATCATAAGCCCAACCAAAGACAAGCTGAAGTCCAAGCTTTCCGAAATCGAGATTGCTCCGAACAGCTGTGTCAAAATCTGTTTCAAGTTTATGCCAGATTTGATTAATAGCAGATCTGGTAACATCTAGTTCTTGAGCAAGACCAGCCTGTCTTAACGACGGATCAATCACTAACCGCCGCAACAGTCGTAGCTCACCATAACCAAGAGACCGCATATTGAACACCAATATCCAGCAAATATCCAGATAATATGGCCATATGTTTAGATATCAATCTAATGTCTTGTCTCATTTGTCAAACAAAAAAGCGTGTATAATCGAATGTCGCGGATGATTTCACTAGATTGGGTCATTTGGGTCTTAAAACGCTCTCTGCCACACTTGATGAATACGGCACTTCCTTATTATACAACGTTGAGCTCGTTAACTTGGTTTCACACTGTAGAATGAGCTCAAAGGTAGGTTAATTCCTACGCCTAGTCAGTCGTGGGAAGGTACCTGTATTGAGAGACAGGTACTCGACCGTGTACTGGTAGGTAGTAAATCTACACAGTGTGACCCCGATCGACCTTCCAGCAATCGAAGGAGGTGAAAGCGATTAAAACAGACCGGATGAGAACCCTTTACGAGAGCATGACTAAGAATCGTGCTGCATTGGAGTTGTTATCAATCGGTGTTGTACGCGGTATCTCGACCGTCGTGCAGCCGCCATGCGAAGATCCGACACCATTCTGATTCACTGATACTACTCAGTGGACAATAGGTATTCGGACTCGACTGCAAGGTGTGCGCAGCGTCGATTTACTTCGTTGCTGGACACGGTTGGTAGGGGATTCTTGTAACAACTCTGCAGTGTGAGCTTCTTGAGAGAAGCTAGACGATGAAACCAAACCCCCCAAAGGCTTGGAGCAGAGCTGGAGGAATCCAGCAAACCAACCTAGCTTGGAGTAGAGAACAATCATGAAACTGATAATGGAGGAGAAAACCACAATGAGCCCTCATGACAATGGACCTGGTAGTAGTGAACCATTCTAATGGAAAAATAAAACACGGCAATGCCGTATCGGAGGAAAAATAAAAAATGATACGAACACAAAAAATCGAACCAATAATCGGAGACTTCACACACCCAGATGACGGGCGTGAGGTGGATCCATTCACCGATTCAGAAACTGTCAGACTAGTAGCAATCAATCTCGAACTAGCTGTACGGAATCTGATCAGTGCACATGCTCCACCAGAATGTCTTGTGGTCACAGCGGACATCTGCACACATAGACTCATGGCCATCCCAACTGCGGACGGCGACGTCAAAGTGTTAGTGTTTGAATAGTGACCTTGGTGAATGCAATGGACCCGGAGTATCTCCGGGGGACGACAAGAAAGAAGAGTCACCCCGGTGAAATATACTTCCTACAGTATGTATGTATGGAAGGCGAGGCGTCTATATAGTTTCAGTCAGTACTTATTCTTGCGCTGTTCAAATTAAATCCGAACATGTGTTCGGAAGGGTCCAAAAGAACGGCACTACACATTTCAACCAGTTTGGAGACAAGTTAATAGTGAAGCTCATCTACCATTCAGATGAAAGGAGCGAACACGACTTGGATGATGGACCCTCAAAGATTGAACCAGATCTACTTGCCTGGGAAGATATTTTTGAGTCTGAGAGGGCGAAAGAAGATTTTGAAAAAATAGAGAAAGAGAAAGAAAAACTTGATGACATAAAACAAAGACTTGGTAGAGTCGAAGAGAAACTCGATGAAATCAAAAATGGTCATCCAGGATTGATAGACTCAATCAAGAATATCTTCTCTTGGCGAAATTACTCGGTCTATCTCGCAACCGGATGGGTGTACAGTGCTTTCAGTTACCTCAGTCTATTCTTCAATCTCTACTTTGTTACAGAGCTGGTTCCTGGAGGGTATGTGATACTGGGTGCTCTCCTAGCAATCACAAACATATTCACTTCATTGTCGCGATTGGGTGGTGGGTATATTGGAGATGTTGTGAATAGAAAGCATCTATCAGTATTATCAATGTTCATGCTCACGATCTACAATTTGATTCTTGGTTTATCCACTGAACTTACTTGGATTTTCATCGCTCTATTGTTCTTCTCAGTCATGGAGACTTTCAAAGGGGGTTCATCTGCGTACATTATGGACAACATCCCGAAGAGGCACGGTGGATTAGGATTGTCACTCTTTCAGATAGGTAGATTGTTTGGGATTGTCATACTATTTCTGTTTGCCATTTTGACACCAGTGATGGGATTTGGAGCCAGTCTTCGTTTGTTGTTCCTGATTGGTGGGTTGTGTTTAGCAGTTACAGTAATTATCCGTGCAGCCTTCCTCGAAGGGAAACCTCCAGAGCTGACACGAAATGGTGTTTCCTTGCCAAGAGCTTTCTATCAAGACAACAAGAGAGCCTTCAGCTTATTGATTACGACTGTTCCTGGTATGCTTGCAGTAGTGATAATTGATTCTCTAAGTGATTCATTGTTCAAGTTTGGATCGTATATCTACATCAACGAAGAAGTTGAAATTGAAATACCCGGAATTATCATCATGAGTCTAGTGACAATCTTAGTTACTGTTCCGTTGATGTTAGGAGCAGGGAGGTTGTCGGACCAGTATAGTCTGAAGAAACTGGCCTTGGCTATCTACAGTATGGTACCAATCTGTGCACTATTGCTGGTTATGTCACCGACGATGCCATATTGGGCTCCGGATACAGTAATCAGTAGAGCAGAATCGCTCATGGTGGGACTAGGAGCGATATTTTCAACTCCATTTCTAGCCATAGTTTTGAAGTCAATTAACGATTCTGTGTGGTACCTGTTACTCCTTATTATCATTCAGAAGAATCTCCCCAGGAAGGACACTGCAAAGATTCTCAGTGTATTCTGGTTCATTATCTGGATGTTCGCTTCGGTTGGTCCATTTGTAGGAGGACTAATCTTTCAATACTTTTACCAAGGAAACCTCTTCCTAGTCATCTTATTACTCAACTTAGTCATTTTGGGATGGATTGCAAGACAGGGGCTAGTTAAAGAGAGAAACAATTCATGAAGTAGTGAGAATGATGGAGAGGTCAGTGAGAGCCAAAAAGATTGTAAATATCTTGGATAAAACGTATCCAGATGCACCTTCAACATATTTGATGTATGAAAATCCCTACGAACTTCTAATTGCGACAATCCTCTCAGCCCGCGCGACCGATGCTGGAGTGAACAAGGTGACGCCGATTCTTTTTGCCCGTTATCCAGTCCCTGAAAGATTAGGAAACGCAAAACATGAGGATGTCGCTGAAATCATCAGACCGTTGGGTGCATACAACAAGAAAGCAGAGTACATTACAGAAACAGCAAGAGGCCTCATTGAAAATTTCGATGGGGAAGTTCCTGCGAGGTTGGATGATCTTGTCACTTTCAAGGGAGTGAGTCGAAAGACTGCCAATGTGATTCTCTCAGTGGCATTCAATCTCAGCGAAGGTATCGTTGTTGACACACACGTGGGAAGGGTGAGTGTTAGACTTGGATTGAGTGAACATGATAAGAAACCTGACAAGATAGAGAAGGACTTGATGGACCTACTTCCCAAGAAACTATGGAACGACTATGCAAGGCTCATAGGGGCTCACGGAAGAAGAGTCTGTAAGTCGCAGAAGCCAAGATGCATCGAGTGTAGTGTCAACTCGCTATGTCCCTCAGCTGAAATCTAGGAAATCTCATCGAAACATGTTAAAGGGACATGAATTCGTAGCACACTGTCCCATGGAGAAACTACGATGAAGATTGGCATTGTGAGCAAATTTGGAGCCGCAGACGGTCTCTGTGTTCGTGCTGACAGTGTCATAAAGGGTCTTGTCAATCGTGGACACGAAGTCCATGCACTAACTCACTCCAAAGTTGTTGATGGCCTTCCAGAAGACCAGGTTCATAGATTCAGAGCGATCTGGCTTAACAAACACTATTCTATAGATTCACTAAGTTCTCCTGGGGCGATTGCTCGAATCTGTAGGAGGATTGGAATCGACGTACTTCATGTTCAAATGAATTCAGGAACAAGTGAAATGTTCCTACCATTCTATAACCGTGTTCTTCCACCCACCGTAGTGACCTTTCATCTTGCTTATGCAGCCGGAAGATCCTTCTATACTTCCATCTTTGCAATAGCTTGGAGAGGCTCTCTCTATGCAGCCAGAAAGTATGGCGAAATCATTCTGGTTGATCCTGCACAGAAACGCTACTTTCTTGAATATGATTTCCCAGAGGACAAACTGACAGTCATAAGAAATGGAGTAGACACAGAGCTGTTCAGTCCCTTATCAAAGAAAGAAGATGATGGCGTCATTGATTTCGTGTATGTTGGACGCTTGAGCTATGACAAAGGAGTCAATATTCTACTTGATGCATTCTGTCAGTATCATCACGAAAACCCAGATTCAAGACTCACATTAATCGGAGATGGTATGCTCAAGGGTCAGATCGAGGATACCGTAGATGATGATTCAATAACTTGGATAGGAAACATCAAACATGACAGGATCCCTGAGATTCTGAAAAGGATGGATGCGTTTGTCATACCTCAGAACATAGGAGGACTAGGTCTCAGTGTCATGGAAGCAATGAGTTGTGGACTTCCAGTGATTACAACAGCTATTGGCGAAACAGTTCGGCTTCTGGCAAAAAACGAAGGCATTCTTGTCAAACCTCACTCTGTGCCCGATGTTGTTGACGCAATGCGAGTTCTAGGAGATAACAAGAGGCTTAGACTTGCAATGGGGAGAAAGTGTCGAAAGAAGGTCGAAGATCAATATTCTTGGAAGACCCAAATCCACCAGATTGAACAGGTATACGACAGAGCTATCGCCAACAAAAAGAGATGATGGTTTCTTAAGGAAACGACTTATCTGGTATCAAAAGTCCATCCGCATACATAACTTGACAGGTGAGAACATCAGATGTTAGACATCCGCTTCATCAGGGAAAACACAGATCTGATTCGCGCTAACCTCAAACTCCGAAGAGATGAGGAGAAGCTCAAGGACTTCGAACGTCTACTTGAGATGGAC
>JBHLRZ010000068.1:0-8987 GCA_048882045.1 Candidatus Thorarchaeota archaeon
AACACCTCATCATTGTGGTTTATCATGATGGTCTTGACCTCTCCTCGATATCCACTGTCAATTGTGCCTGGTGTATTGAGGACAGTGATGCCTTCTTTCAGTGCCAGACCACTCCTTGGCCTGACCTGGCCCTCATACCCTGGAGGTATCTCAACTGCTATCCCTGTAGGCACCGCGAAGCGTTCTCCAGGTCTGAGTTCATAGTCAATTACAGAACAGAGATCAAATGCGACATCTCCTTCCTTAGCAGCTTTTGGTATCTGTGCATCAGGAGATAGTCGTTTGACACGCACCTTCACAGTCATGGTCTGTCTACTCCTCTCCAGTCAGATATAGGTGTGGGCGATGATATTTCCTACTTGGCAACATTTATATACAAATCATGCATAGTACTGAGTATCGTACAGTATATTGTTACACACAATACACACGAATACAATGATATAACAGAGGTAAACAAAGTGTCAATGTCAAAGAAGACACAGGAAGAACTGGACCGATGGTCCAAGGAAGTGAAGCGAGGAGCTGTGACTCTCGCAATCTTAGCTCTCCTCAGCAAGAGAAGGGCGTACGGATACGAGGCCGTCAAGCTGCTCGATGAAAGGATGTCTTTCCTGGCTCTTGAACAGGGCACAGTCTATCCTTTGCTGAGAAGACTAGAGAAGCGTGAGCTCCTAGCATCAGAGTGGGATTATGATGATCCCCAAAAGCCCAAGAAGTACTACACAGTCACTAAAGAGGGCTTGATGGCACTGGGAGCAATGACGCAAGCCTGGTCTGATCTCTCGCGTGAGATACGCGATGTCATAATGGAGGTTGAATAATAATGAGTAGTAATGATCCATTGGAACTAATCGGTCAGTATCTTGATCGTGTTAGAGTGTACCTTCCTCTTGACAGTGAGGATGCAATCGTCGAACTTCAGACTCACTTGATTGAGGAAGCTGAAAGAATCGGCGGAGGCACAATGACTGCTGGCTCTGCAATGATGGCTATAGAAAGAATGGGTGATCCCAAGAGTGTCGCTCACGAATACGCGGGCTCTGGTGAGAAGGTTGGCCCCGTTCCAGCTGAGTACGTGACGCCTGTGAGTCGGATGGCAATAGTGCTGGTAGGAGTAGCTGCAGCACTGATTGTCGGAGCCTCCTTAATTGGAGTCACATTCACCCAGCTGATTGGAGCTGATATCCAGAACTGGCCTTTCAGTATCCCGCTGATGATAGCGATGAACGTGATCATCATTGTGTTAATCTTCGGAATCATATCGATGTTTGATCGAAATAAGCCCCTGACTGAAAAGACAACCCTTGAGAGTATATTGGGTATTGGTGTTGAAGGATTCAAACCTAAGGGCAAGGTGGATGCTCTTGGTGACCTAGTAATGGGTGCCATATTTGCATTTGTCGTGATGTACCCATCAATAGTTGTACTCTACACTGATGCCTTCCGGTCAGTTGCCCTCTATGTAGTAGTGCTTCTCCTCCTTGGAGCTATCAGAGGGGCATTGTTCTACATTGGGGGTGAGAACAACTTCAATCTGGCTTTTGAGGGCATCATCAGCGCAGTGGGAGTTGCTCTTGCTGTTGTACTCATCAATGTGGGTTGGCCTCTCCAGTATGTCTACTCCAACGATGGAAGTGGTTGGGTATTGTTTGATCTCGTTACATTCTTCGAGACCAACAACATACCTTTCATCAGCTTCAGTTGGATATGGGCGTTCGTCATGTTCGTGCTGGTTGCTATCTCCTTCTGGAGAGTCATTGTCAGCACTATGAAGATTACCATGTACCTTCGAGCTGGCAAAGGAATCTGGTGGCAAGGCAACTGGGGAGAGAGGCGTCATCCTAGAGGACGTTTCTGGAGGCGATTCCGCAGCAGGCCGAGATCATCTCAGAACCAAACCACATACCATGATGGATACTATGAACCTGACGAGTCAGAATAGACCATGAATTTGTGAGGGTTAAATTCCCTCACATCTCTCCTTTTTCTTCATTCTTCTTCATTACTCTGACACCATACAGAATGCCGAATATAATGAAGAGTGTTCCAAGGAAGGCATAGAACAAAGGAAGCACAATGAACATAGCTATCACAAGTACGGATAGGATGAACAATGCCACTACGAGCATCATCAGGTCACTTTCATCCATCCCAAGAGGTAGTAGTCCCAGACCTTCGCTCATCTTGAAACTCCTTGTTCGACCTGAGAAGAATATTGTTATGAATGAACTTGTCATCTATCAGACGAATTCAGCGAGTCGCTTTATCTTCAAGATGCGAAATGTTGACTCATAATCTATTGCACTCTGTTTTCTTCTATCCTCATCGAGTGCCATGTAATGTCCTCCGACCCAGTATCCTGATGGTCTTTCGGGGAGCCAATTCCGTGGAAATCTGTAAAATCCCTCCCGAGTCTGTTGACTTTCAAGAAGACCAAGAGATTCTTCGAACCAAGTACTGTTTCGTGCAGTTTCAAATGGTGCAAGCAGTTCAAGATTTAGTATTAGTCTTGACATCTCATTGTCTGTGGCTGGTGTGAGATAGTTTGGTAGATGGATACTCCAACCAATGACATAGTATCTGTGTTTGTACTCCATATAGCCATAGCCATTCTTGAGGTTCTGATATTCAGAGCTCAGGATCATTTCTAGAATCTCATCAACCATTTTATTATACTTCTTGTCCTCAAAGATCCATGGCGAACTAGCAAATCCTCTAAGATCATGGACAAGGGGTAAACAGTACTCTACTTCTTGATAGAACTGAGGTTTAACGAGCCACTCTTTCCTACTCTGTTTGACATAGAAGTCCTCGAAATCTATGTTGTCCACGAACCAGTGTGCTTTCCTGAGGCGTTCGATTACCATCGCCTTCACAGGTGTGATGTCTGAATAACCCGCATAGGCCAAGAATCCTGCTAGGAGAAGTTCAGAGAAGCCTTCCCATGGACCAACACCTTCTGGCGTATCCTCATTCATCCTGTCTGACAACCAAGCCCGAAAGGGTAGAGTCAAACTATCAAACTGCTGGAGTCCTGCATGTAGCCCAAGTTGAACAAGCTTACCAACTACATTCTCAAACGCCCCTGGTGAGCTTGAGTGAACATGATGAAATCCAAGATTAGGTTTCAATCTCACAAGCCACTTCTGGACTATGGGACTAGAGAATAGTCCTTTCAAGGAATTACTGATAATTCCAATATCCTGTTCTTGAATTATTTCTCGCAAAGTTCGATATTTTATGACTGGGCCTGCGTTTTCCACCAACCATCTAGATAGCTCGCCAATTCCCATGATTCTAGTTTGACAAGCTCATGTTATCTACTCTTTGTACATTGTAATACTTGCGTAGACAGAATTCTCTAAAGGAGGCAGTCAATATCTCGCGATGGGTTGAAACCTCATGAGAGAGATTGAACTTGAGATATTCGAGAGTGGTTGTTCTGCACACAAGGTAGGTGAGAAGTATAAGTATCCTGAAGATATTGGAAAGATGTGCACATGGTTGGTTGAAAGTGCAACTCCAATGATTAAGGTGCTTAGGCATGACGGGAAACTTGGCTGGTCATACAAGGGCACTCCCTATGAAAAAATTATCAACAAGGGAGGAGTCTCAACTGAATTTGTACGTTGTCCAGACCCGACCTCTGCTGGTGTTGTTCTCAAAATCATTGGAACCAAGGTGAAGATGAAGGAGCCATAGATGGTGGGATGTGGCGGATTCGAACCGCCGATCTTCGCCATATAAGAGCAATGTCATTGACCAAGCTAGACCAACATCCCATTGGTAGGCCAGGAAGGACTGGAACCTTCGATCTTCTCCATATCAGAGAGATGTCATACGCTAGACCACTGGCCTTCGATTATCAGCAAAACAAGAGACCTGACACAGACTATACGTTTGTTATGCACTTGGTATGATCCTATAGTGTGTCATCTTACTCATCCATTTTTGAACTGTCAAGTGGATATAAGTCGGTGGTCAATCACAGTTGTCTTTACATCGTTAAGGTACGCATAGTAAGTTTATTAACTATAGTTAAAAGAATATATCTCGAAATCCGATGATTATTTCCCCGACTATCATATCATTAAGAGAAGGCATAGAGGCCGCGTTAGTAATCGCAATCATGCTCTCTTATCTGAGAAGGACTAATCAAACCAGTCTCAGAAAGTATGTCTTCTATGGATCAATAGCTGCCGTTATATCAAGCATCGGTGTGGCTGTCGTTGTCGGACTTCTTTGGGGGATATTTGAAGGCCCAATGTTGTCAATCTTTGAGGGTACAGTTGTCCTCATTGCTGCAGCTCTCCTTACAACAATGATAGTCTGGATGTGGAATGCTGGCGCTAGAGTGACTCAGGAAATCGAGGAATCCATGCAGATGTCTGTGCTTCAGCAGAGTGGGATTGGTCTAGCTTTACTTGCTTTTTCACTTGTGATGAGGGAGGGAGTAGAACTCTCTCTCTTCAGTATGGCTCTAGTCATTCAAGAAGGATTGGTAAGTTATGTTGGAATCGCTCTTGGTCTGTTGATTGCTGTGGTGCTTGGAATCGGTATCTACAAGGGATCTCTTCGAATCAGTATGAAGGCGCTATTCAAGTGGACATCGATCTTTCTCATTCTGTTCGCTGCTGGGATGATAGCATATGGGATTCATGAGCTACAAGAAGCCGGACTCCTTCTAATTGGACCAATTGAGATTTGGAACATCAATCCACCACAACTGGCAGATGGAAGTTATCCCCTACTTCATGAAAGGGGTGCTATAGGCTCAATGGCAAAAGCACTGTTTGGGTACAATGGGAATCCATCAGCGCTCGAAGTTGCAGCCTATGTAGGATACTTGGCAATTGCTTTTGTTTTCTACTGGAGAAAACGAAATGTGGTCAGTTCCATAAACTCTGATAAATCAACAAAAGAAGCTATAGCTACTACTCCAACTCAGGGAAAAGAGTGAATGGTGCTGCAGGTGTGATTTGAATCATTTTGAACTCTGCTCTTTCGGTTTCCTCTTCAATTGAATGAGTTTCTTGATGTCATCAATAGTACCATTCTCTGGTTGTTTGATCCATAACCATCGACCATCATGCAACTGTTTGGTTTCATCAAACAACTCTACAATATCTCTACTGAACTCTTCTCTCATACTCTGAAATTTATCGACTTCTTTCTTTCCAAGAATCACCTGCACTGTAAAGCCACCCTTTTCTGGATAGAATGCCGTCAGGGTTTTTCCACTCTTGCGATATCGAATTGTCCAACCGTACTTTTCACCCCAATAGCTCAACTCTGGTCGGAAGTCGTAGTTTTCAGCTAAGAAGTCATGAAGAGAGGTCCATGTTTTCCTAGCTTTTGCTCCTATGTACTCCAGAATCTGTTTCTCTGTTGGCTCATGATCCCTTACATGTAGTCGCTCTCTCTTACTCATAACCATCAAAATGAATTAGCTTCTTTTGATATTTAATTCTCTACTTTCTGAAACCGTATGACTGAGGACTTTCTGAGAAGAAATGGTGCCACCGACCGAATTCGATCAACTGATGAGTTACATTTTATAAACCAAAAGGAATAAGAGGTTAAAATCTGATAAAACTGAATTCTTCACATGACAGGTGAATCAAATGGCAACTTCAATACAAATACTTCTTGGAGTCTTGAATTGGTTCCATCTTATAGCAACTGTAACTTGGTTTGGTGGTATAACGACCAATATCTTGGTTCTCATGCCATCAATCGGAGCTTCGTTAGAACCTCCAGCGGCAGGAAAACTCATGAGCAATTACATGAAGAAGTTTAGGCCACTGGTTTATGTCAGCATTCTGATTCTTATCACAACTGGCGCGATCATCACTGTCCTGATGAATCCTGCCTACCTTTCACTCTCGAGTGAATGGTCAATCGTCTTACTGGTCAAACATACACTAATTGCGTTTGCAGTCATAGCTACAATATATGGCTTTGAAGTACTGGCGCCTAAGGTTGCCAAACTTGCCGCTCAGGGACCATCTCCAGAACTAGCACAATTACAGAAGATTCAGATGAATTCAGCGAAGATTGGATTCATCATCGCATTGCTCGTCTTGCTACTGACTGGTATACAAACAGCTCTATGACTTGGCTGTTGATTATTAATCAAAAGCAGTATGAATGGTGCCGCGGGTGTGATTTGAACTGACAACTCGCTGAACTATCTAATATTTCCTGAATCCTATCGCTGCATCAAACATAGCTACGATATTCTCAGGTGGAACTTCTGCAGTTATGTTATGTATATTCGATGCAATGTAACCCCCGCTTGGCATGAGGCATGCCATATTGTGTTGGACTTCTTTTCTGATTCTCTCAGGAGTTCCAAAAGGCAAGGTACTCTGAGTGTCGCAGAGCCCTCCCCAAAATGTGATCATCTTTCCAAATCGTTTCTTGAGACTGCATGGGTCCATATCGGATGCCCCAACCTGAACTGGATTTATTGCATCATAACCGATTTCAGCGAAATGAGGAATGAATTGTGAAACTGCTCCACAACAATGATAGTTGATTCTCACATCAGCCATTCGATGGAGGTTTTCTGAGAATCGTTTCTCTATGGGTTTTATCGTAGGTTCGTAGATTCTTTCAGGACTCATTATCGGTCCAGCTTGTTGTGCAAGATCTCCATTATTCGCAACAATATCAACGTAGAATTCATCTCCAAATTTGATCTCATTCAAGAAGGTCCTAGCATACTCAGTCCAGTATTTTTCCAACTCTTCCATTGTGGCTATAATGAGTTCAGGTCTTTTCTGCAGGTGCTTCATTGCAGTCGTGAATCCAAAGAGGAAGGTCGTATACTCATAGATACAACCGAGTGGTGGGGTGGCTATTGCAAAGTCCGTTGTTTCTCTCAGTTTCTTCGCTTTTTCTCTCAGACCCTTCAGTGATGACCGGTCAGATCCATCAGGCCAATCATATTCCCTTATCTCCTTCACAGAAGTTACATCAGAGAGAGGATGTATCACTGGATCATAGTACAGTATTTCAGTCAGATCTTTTTCCGCATTGTTTCCCCAGAATACTCCAAACTGATCCCAGATTCCTTGATACCTCCCCACCACTTCAGGAGTAAAAGATTCTGGGAGAATCGCAGAAGGTGGATGTAACCATCTAATGTCTATTTCAAACCTCTTGAGTAATTCCTCACAAGGTTTTGCTACTTGCTGAACAAAATCACTGTAACTGACCGACTTGTCTTCAATATCTAGGAACTTGAGAAGATTTTTGTATGCAACAATATGTATACCTGATTGGTTTCCTCCAAGATCAAGTGGAACCATGTCTGGTTCTTTATTGTCGAATGCTACCATGACCCGTTCTCGTGACCTCATGTCAGTAACTTCCCAGCTTTTCTACAATTGATTTGGTAGTTCTCAGATTTCGCTTGACGAGGTCCAAAGGCTGCCAGGGCCACTCACATCCTCCAGAATACATGTACCTCCCTCCTGGTTTACCATCTTTTATGACCTGTGCGACGTTCTTCTCTATCTCTTCTTGAGCAAATGTAACACTCCCAAGAAGTGTCGTATCTGTGTTCCCACGTAAACACACTTTCTCACCAACTTTCTTCTTTGCTTGTTTCATGTCAACTTGACAATCTACATCGAGAATGGATGCACCAGAACTCGCAACGAGCTTTAACAAATCCCTCCCATCTCCATCGATAACAGAACTATTTCCACAGACATGATAGAGAACTGGTGCTTGTAATGAGATGCTTCCAAAGAGGTCTTGTGTCTGTGTGAAACATGCGGATTCATAGCGTTTTGGACCAATCTGGGAAACTGCAGAGTCGCCTGCTCCAATGATGTCCGCTCCAGCTTCAATCTGCATCTTTGCAAAATCAAGTTGAACTGGTAAGACACGGTCGATAATCTTTCTGATACGATCACTCCAATCCGAATGGCGTGCCATCTTCATGACGTCCATCAACCCAAAGAGACAACAAACCTCAGCAAATGGGGCCTCAATCCATCCTACTACACATTGCTCTTTTCCGACTTGCTCACTTAGTAATTTCACAGCTTCTATTCGGTCTTGAACCCTTGTTGATGAATTGAGATCTGGGTCTTCGGTCGAGTCAAAATTCTCTACAGATAGGTGGGCTTTTGCTATTGGTGTGTGGCTTGAAAAGTCCACCTCGACACCCCATGCACTAGCCTCTCTATATGCATCCGTCGAAACATGCACATGGTCTATTCCGAAAGCTTTAGCGAGCCTGATTTGAGACTCGGCCAATACTTGAGCATCTTGACAATAGACATTCGAGTAATCAATGTCATCGATAGTCGCGGCCAAGTGCATTATGAAGGGGTTGAACGGGACTCTCTCTGGAACACCATCGATGGCAGTAAGTGTGAGGTCCCTCGAGTTCATACCAATCCCATTTCTCAGTACTCAATCTTCCATATGAGTGGTTCTTCCGGAGTGCACTTTCCCGTGATAACAAGCTGATCTTTCTCTCTTACCAATTCGTGTACCTCATCATTCACAAATATCTTCGAAATCTTATCAAGCTCGGTATCTTTGAGCCGTATTCTCACGGTCCATGTCCCTGAAGCAGATGGAGAGTATCGACCAGAATAGCCGTTCTCAGACTTCTCTAGCTCAATTAATGGTGATGAGAATCTATAGGTGTCATGAGGTAATGCAGGGGAGAAATCAACACCTTTGTTTGTAAACTCGATTCCCAACAGCTTTGCAGCCGAATAGATTGGCCATGCATGTGGATGCATATTCATCACTGGAAAGTCGGTCCATCCCACACCCATGAATCCCTGTTCTTCCTCCTGCTCCTCTTCAAGAGCATCTCTTACTCCTCCTCTTGCCTCTACAACAATTGTCTGCCCCGGTCTGCTTGAAAACTCTGAGTTGTACACATCTGGTCCACTCCAAGTTCCATACCACACATCAGGATATTCCTCAGCATGCTTCGCCAAAGAGTTCCG
>JBHLRZ010000069.1:0-7718 GCA_048882045.1 Candidatus Thorarchaeota archaeon
GGTTTGAATTCATTGAGATTCTGTCTGTGATTTTCATGAAACCAACTAAATCCATCAGACTAGATACTGACAGATCTTCGGTATATGATGAGCCCTTGATTAGGCCCAATATGGTTTCCTGATGTATTTGTAGGCATTATGTGCAGCAAGTGCTCCTTGGGCTGCAGCAACAGAAGCCAACTGATACACGGATATAATATCTCCAGCAGCAAAGATTCCTTCGATGTTGGTCCTCATCTCGTGGTCCACAACAATGAATCGTCCATTCATTTTGAGACCCAAGTGGTTGAAGACCTCATCATTGGGGACCAGTCCCACTGCAATAATGACACGCTCAACTGCCAAATTCAATGTTTCATTGGTCTGATTGTTTCGAAGCGTGACTTCTTCGACCTCTGAATTCCCTCTTATTTCAACAAGTTCTGTATTATAGAGAATTTCAGCCATCTTTTCATTGACAAGCGAATCTACTCTTGTTTCCGCAGCCCTGAATTCATCCTTTCTGTGGGCAATCCAAATCTTGTGAGTCACATTATGTGCATCAATCACTGCATCGACTGCAGTGTCACCTCCTCCCACCACCAGAACTTTCTTGTCACGAAACAGTTCTGGATCGGTCACATATGGAAAGACACCACGATTGCTCCTTGAAAATTCGAGCTCACCAGGTATTCCGAGTGTATTGGGACGCATTCCTGTCGCAATTATGACAACTTGAGATTTGTATTCATCTTCAGTAGTAATGATGTTTCTTTCATTTGTTATTTTGGTGACTCGTTCCTTGATCAAACGAACTCCCAAGTCTGCAGCCTGACGAACCCACTCAGCGACCAAGTGAGAGGCCATGATTTTCGGAGTACCTGGATAATTGAATACATGCTTGTATGGATAAATCGTTGAAAGGAGACCTCCCCAGGTGCCGCCTTCAAATATAGCTGTCCTGAGACCCTTGTATGCAGATATTATCCCTGCAGATAGCCCTGCGGGACCTCCACCTATAATAGCGACATCAAACTGGTTACTCTTATTGGTTGTCACTCCAACTTCACTCGTCCTGTTTTTATCAAACCATCAACATATAAAATACTATTAACAATGGTTAATAAACCGTGGGGTGAGTCTGTTCATGTCTAAATGATGTAGAGAAATAGTGGTCGGGACGGTTGTTAATATCCATTCATGCTAGGACCCAATCAGCAATCCTTTTAACCAGTTACTAAAGACACCATGCCGGAATCGGGACGTAGCTCAAGAGAGTGTCGTTTCGACGAGCTCTGGGAAATCTGGCAGAGCAATGGACTGTAGTAGGCAACTGCTTCGGTCGTTGTCTGGAGATATCCATCGGTTGCCGGTTCAGCATTGTTACGTGCGAACAGTGTGCCGAAAAATCCGGCCGTCCCGACCACTATTTCTGACCTTGATTGAATTCAATCATACGCCTGATGGTTCCTTTGGATTGGTCGGATTTGAACCGGCCTGATCTATTCCTTGAAGTGAGATTACCCAACCCAAAATGCAAAATAAACAGAGTAAGAGAGTATTGTGCAACCTCCGACAATAGAAAGAGAGTAGGAAATGAGAGATTCGACAATGTATCCAGGTTTTCCCAGCCGCAGGATTTACCTTGCACTATGGATTTTAGCTCTCATGGGTATTGCTAGCATGTCATTGCCAGCTAATGGAATCAATGGTGAAATTACAGACATTATCTGGGAAGAACTTGACCATGGCTATAGCGCAGAATTCAGAGATATAGAATTCGTCAACTCAACTCATGGATGGGTTGTGGGTAATAATGGCACTGGAATGTATGGTGGAATAGTCCTCCATACAAGGAATGGAGGAGAATCGTGGGTCCTGCAAATGTACAATACATCTCAAATCTTTCGTCAGGTTGCAATCACTGATGATGGAAGTATCTGGATAACAGGTCTAGGTGGTCTTTTCTACTCATTGAACGGAGGAGAAAGCTGGAATGAGAGTGTTGTAGTCGAGGAGAACTCAGGTATGAGCTTTGTTGCCTTCCTCAATGACTCTCATGGGTGGACTGCAACCATGGGTATTCTCTATCACACAGAAGACAGGGGACAGAGCTGGCAGAGTGTTCCAGGATGGACCTTCAGTGATGACCATCCGAGAGACATGCATTTCCTTTCCTCCTCGGAGGCCTGGGCCATTGGATATTATGGAATCTATTATTCATCAGATGGTTGTGTGACATGGGAACAGAAGTTCAGTCGTGGTGGATGGGCGCTCACCTTCGTAAATGAGCTAGAAGGATGGGCTGTGGCTGATGAGATGTTGGCTCACATGACAGATGGTCAGAGTTGGAGTGAACTACCGATACCGAGAAGGTCACTTGTCCCACCACCCCTCTCACCCTATCTCACAGATGTTCAATTTCTAGACCACAACAATGGATGGATCGTAGGAACCGAAACGGGTGTGATGTACACTCCAAACGGAGGCATTGATTGGTATGACCAGACATCACAATTTGCGTCATTGGACCGACTGATGGCTGTAGATTTCATAAATGTGACCCATGGATGGGCAGTGGGACACGGTGGAACAATCATCCGCACTACGCATGGAAATACTCTAGGGACAAGACTATGGACTGGGCTGACTGATCCTTTGATCTTGTCAACAATAGGACTGTTTGTAGCCATTGCATTGATTATCGCCAGCGGGGTCATCGTACGTCGTCGTTTGAGAGAATCAGCATACCGCCTACCAGAATTGGTTTCTAATTCTCCAAGCACTGAATACATAGGATGTATTCCAAAATGTATTGGGATACCCTGAAAAGAGAAGAATATGCAAATGATAGTCTGGGCTTCCATAAATCATCAGATGAGTTCTCACTTTTTGTGACATGTGGTCCTCCTGATTCTACAGAGAATGAAAGTAAAGTCGTTTGCATCTCTGGTAGCAATAAAAGGATTACTCAGCAGACAATATTCAGTAACGTTGAAAGGGCTGTATTACATCTGGTACAATTGGAGGTCAGTTCAACTGAAGCGTCCGATAGAGTCAACATTTCCAATTGCCCAGGTCAACAAGATTGCTGAGAAGGAATCGACCGGATTTGGAAGAAGACACTATCGACCTGTCTATGTCATGCATAAGTGGTGGGCACGACGACTCGGGTCAGTCTTTCGAACCATCCTTCTCTATTCTCTTTCTGTAGGCAAAAACTTGAATGATCCTTGGAAATCTTTCTCAAGAGAGGTGGACTTTCAAGGAAAGGTTGTACTTGATCCTATGATGGGAGGAGGAACAACTGTAATCGAGGCGCTCAGACTTGGATGCAAGGTGATAGGGGGAGACCTCAATCCAGTTTCATGGTTCATTGTAAAGAAACAAGTAGAGGACATCGACCCAGAGCTTCTCAGAAACTCGTTGGCAGAAATAGAGAAGGACCTTGGTCCTGAACTACGGAAATACTACGAAACATCCTGTCCAGAGTGTGGAAAAACTGCTGAAGCCATTTACTACTTCTATCACAAAGTAGGCGTATGCTCAGAATGCGCAAAGGACATACCCTTAATGCGCAATTTCTTCCTCGCAAAGAGCCCAATAAGGACGGGGGATTTTGTAGTATGCCCACGATGTTGGAATGTTTTTGAAACCAAAAGTGCCCGAAAATCGTCCAAATGCACGAAATGCGATTACAGATTTGTTCCAACGAAGGTTTCTTTCTCAAAAGGTCGTAGATACCAATGTATTGACCCGAGATGCGGTCATAGTGAGAAGATAGTTCATTCTGTAGGTGAGTCTGGCAGATTCAGAGAGAAAATGTATGCGATTGAGTTCTATTGTAAGAACTGTGATGTTTCAGGTAATAAGAAACTGGCTAGAGGTAGAGGTTACAAGGCAGCAGACGAACTAGACAGAAAATTGCTCGAGAAAGCTATCAACGAATATCAGAGCAAATGTCATGAACTACCGATTCCAAATACTTCGATTCCATTCGGAGTAGAAACCAAACGTGCTCTGAATCACGGATACACGAAATTCAGGGACATGTTCAATCCTAGACAACTTCTGAATCTGGGGAAAATCCATCGCTGGATCATGCAGATCGAAGACTGGAATCTCAAGGAATTCCTCCTCTTGGCATTCTCAAACAGTCTCAAATACAACAATATGTTCGCAAAATACAATGCGACAAGGGGGTTTATTACCGACATTTTTCGAACCCACTCATTTTCTCCCTCAATGTCTCCCGTTGAAGCAAACTGTTACGACACTCAGAAAGGAAGAGGTGCCTTCACAGCGTTTGTAAATCTAGTAATTGAGGGCAAAGAATACTGTAGAAACCCTTTCGAACGAGTATATGATGGTTCTTCAATGAAGAAGATCCAACTTTCTCGTCAAAAACCATGGAAAATTGTAGAAAATCATCAAGAATTGATGAAGAAAGGAGATGTTCTTCTCAGATGTGGGTCATCAGAACGTATCGAAGTACCAGCTGGAGTTGCAGATGTTGTTGTCACCGATCCACCATACTACGGAAATGTGATGTATTCGGAACTATCGAACTTCTTCTATGTGTGGTTGCGCCTTTCACTGAAAGATCGATACAGGTCATTTGATACCGAGCTTGTTCCACACGAAGAAGAGGTGATTGAGAACCGATACCAAGGAAAAGGGACGGAAGAGTTTGTCACTGGACTGACAAAAGTGTTCACTGAGAGTAAAAGGATTCTTTCAGATGAAGGTATAATGGTCTTCACGTTCCATCACAAAAGAAAGGAGGCTTGGGGTGCATTACTCCGGACTGTTTTGGATTCAGGATTCTATATAGTCACGACCTATCCTGTCAGGAGTGAAATGAAAGCCTCTACTCATCTCCATGATTTG
Organism: Candidatus Thorarchaeota archaeon; assembly: GCA_048882045.1. Classification (GTDB taxonomy): domain Archaea; phylum Asgardarchaeota; class Thorarchaeia; order Thorarchaeales; family Thorarchaeaceae; genus SMTZ1-45. Next base: position 4,870 of record JBHLRZ010000069.1, read on the forward strand.
GATAATATTGTGTATGATATGATTCTTGTATGCAGAAAGCAAGTGGCTGAACCAACCAGACGAACTTGGAAATCGATCAAGGGTTCAGTCGGTCAGTCTGTATTGATGATGATTAGACAACTTGAGAAAGAGGGAGAGACACCTTCCCACGAGGACACCTTTGCAATGATTCTTGGAAAATCTCTGGAATTGTACTCGAAGCACCACCCTATGGTGACTCAGAATGGAAAAATTGTGGGTCCAGAAGATGCCCTTGAAGATCTTGATGATTTGTTGGGGAGTTTATAGCATTACTAACAGACTTAGTTTTATGAGAACTAGAAGGATGCTTCGAACCTGGGACAAGATGAAAGGAGATTTTGTAGATGTTCCAGTGCAGTATCCCCCTGATACATCACTCTCTTGCTGTGAATGTAGATACTATGATTCAAAAACCAGGCAGTGTAATGGTGTTGGTTCATCGCAGTACCTGAGAAGAATTCCCTATCCAAGCTATGTTCCAAAGAATAGAGAGTGCACAGTTAGACTTCCTCCAGACTTACTTTCTTTTGTACAAGTCAGAGGAAACTAGAGATTTCAGGCAAATAGCCCATAGCAAGAAACACACAAAGTAACAGAAAACCAACCGTCAAAATGAAGAATATAGTATCCCTTCCTTTCCATTCTGATTTTCGGAGATATGATCGATTTCCGCTATATCCGAAACCCCGGCCATCCATGGACATTGACAGTGAATCTACTCGTGATAGAGCTGAAACTAGTAAGGGGAAGAAGGTGAATTGTATTGTGCGGATGATTTTGTTGAGTCCTGTGACTTCAGGAGTGATACCTCGGGATTTCTGAGCCATTCGAACTGCGTGGTTCTCAAGGTCGAAGAGTGGAAGAAATCTCAGTGCTATAACGAGAGAAAAACTGTACCTGTATGGAATTCTCAGTCTTGTGAGGGAATGGGCCAAAAGTGTGGGGTCGGTCACGGACACGAACAACATACTTGAAAAGATCAGGAGTAGAAATCTAATGGATAAAGCAAGTCCTCGTTCTATCCCAAAGTCGGTCACAGAGAACAATGGGCCAATAGGGCCAATCTGAGGAATAATGTATCCCAGGAGGACCCCATTGGTTGTAACAAGTATTTGTACTAGGAAGAGAAGGATCGAAAACAGGACGACGAACTTTGTCCTTCCTTTTGTGAGCCGCAAATTCACTCCTGCAATTTTGAATCCAATGAAAACTCCAACAAGAAGTAGACCACTCAGTCGCCAAATTGGATACACGACTATTCCAATCATCAAAATAATCAACGAAAAAAGCTTCAACGTCGGGTTCAGTCGATGGAGGATGCTGTCATTCTGAACATACCCAAATCGAGTCATCTGAGCTTCACCTCCATTGAATATTCTTGATGTCCCAAACTCTCAAGACGCTCTAAGACGACTGAAGGTTTTCCATCAAGGAGAATCCCTCCGTCTTGCATGAAAACTACTCGACTACAATATTCCTTGACAAAAACTGGGTCGTGAGTGACTATGATTGCAGCACCACCATCAGTAATGGTCTTTGACACAGTCTCAATGATGAACTCGCATCCTTCCCAATCTTGTCCAATGAATGGTTCATCCATGAGCAGAAGTTTTGGTTCGTGAACGATTGACGAACTCACATTGAGTCGTCTCTTTTGACCATGGCTCAGGGAAAACGGGTTCTTCTCCTTCATCTCTTCAATACCCGCTTTCTTCAAGAGAATTTCAGATTGTTGAAGTGTGTCAGAACTGATTAGATCTAGCGATTCTAGGACTAGATTCTGTTCTCTCCATACTGTCTTTTCGAAGATTTGATGATTTGGATTCTGAAACACTATAGCTGTGAAACGAGCGATATTCTTTACATTCATGGATTCGAGTGATGAGTCCTTGAGATGGATACTCCCGGTTTCAGGAGTTAGTAGTCCTCCAAGCAGCCCCAAAAGTGTCGTCTTTCCAGATCCATTGCTGCCCATCAGACCAATGATTTCACCATTATGAACGCTCAAGTTCAGGTCTTTGAGTATTCGTCGGTTCTCATAGGAGAATGAAAGTCTCTGTGTTGAAATGATTTGGTCCCCGATTTCCACAGATTTCAGTGATTTAGCAGTTCTTTTGGTTGATTTTGCTTCAAATGTATGAGTCTTCCCTCCGTCAACCACCAATACTCTGTCAGCAATTGCTTGGACAGCAGACAGATTGTGTTCAATGAGAACTATTCCTTTGTTCTGATGCTTCAGTTCCTCAAGAATTGTTCTTAGTTGTAATACACCTGTCGGATCTAAACTTGAAGTTGGTTCATCAAGGACTAAATACTTAGGCTGACTTGCAATCATGGAGGCGATTATCAAGCGTTGTTTTTCACCCCCTGAGAGCTCGAACGTTCTTCGTTTAGTCAGATGGTCAGAACCAACAGCATTCAGGGATTGATCTACAATTGACTGGATTTCTACTGGGTCACGACCATAGTTCTCTGGTCCAAAGGCCACCTCATCAGACACTTGCAGGGTACAGATTTGACTCTCTGGATCCTGTTGGACGAGTGCTACCTGTTTCGCAACCTCCGCAAGCTGGAGTTCGGATATCTCAGCATCGTCAATGATGACTGAACCAGAGAATTCGCCAGGAATGCTGTTTGGTATGAAACCGGTCAGACACTTCGCCAAGGTCGACTTACCAGAACCAGTCGGACCAGTAATCACAACGATTTCTCTTGGTTTGGCTCGAAAATCCAATAGATTCAACACTTTTTTGCCAGGTTCGTACGAAAATGTCAGACTTCGAGCCTCGAGCATGATACTCCCCTAGTATACCTGAAGTGTTAGGACC
>JBHLRZ010000070.1:0-5419 GCA_048882045.1 Candidatus Thorarchaeota archaeon
GAGGTATTGCTGACGATGGTTGGAGGGAAGATTGAATATGTAAAAGAGGGTTCGGGTTTTCCAGGACCTGACAACGCAACATCACTATGGGCTTTTCTGCCTTCTGTACTAATTATCGTCTCATTAGTCGCATTAGTGGTCTTTATTGTATTCAAGAAGTATCGTTCCTGACATACTATAAGCAGTCGAGATTCCTGAGTAAATAGGGATTATGATGATAGTTTGGTTCCTAGAATTTCCTTGATGTCGCCCACAGTCCACATGTCAACAACTTCTTCATCTTCAAAGAATATCTCGAACTCATTCTCAATCTCACTTACAAGAATAAGGTGGTTCATGGAGTCCCACGGCTCGAAGTCTTTGCGCCTGAGATCATCTGTAATTTTATCCTTATCGAGCAGGAAGACTTTCGAAAGGATATCCAGAAGTTTGTCTTCGAAATCAGTCATATTCTAGTCCTCTTTGAGTTCAATCCATTCAGGAACATCAACTGTGTCAGATTCAAGATTGAGAATCCACGTGGTGCCATTCTCTTCGGTCTGAGCTGGCATACCAAATCCATGGGTTTCATAGACTTTAGCGGCTGGAGGGTTCTTCTTTGTCGGAATGTATTCTCCAATTATACGTGATGCTCCATCAGCTCGTGCATCTTTGACTATCTTTGCAAGGAATGCTGTTTCAACAGAACGACCGATCACACGACAGCTCATGAGAAGTGTATCAATCCACCAGTCCGTATCCTTCTTCTTCACGATGGCAACACCTACAACACCTTCGTCTCCGAACTTGTCTGTCACTGCCATGCTGTACACTATTGAGGAATCCTCCTCTCGGAATTTCTGGACCTCAGCATCTGTGTATCTTCTGGTTGTGAGATTGAACTGGTTCGTCTTCCCAATGAGTTGCACAACTCGTGGTGTGTCGAAGTCGTCCACCGGTTTGATTCGGACCTTCATCTCCAGAGTCCTGAGAAAGTCTTCAATTGACTCCATGCTTGTTTCCAATTCAGCCCGTTTGCGTTTGCCTGCATACATCTCTCCACGAACCATATCTTCCTTTGTGAGAGAGAGAACATCGAAGACATCGAGGTTCTCAAGGGTTTCTCGGTAGAGTCGAGGATTCTTTGGCAGGTCAACAACAAGAACCTCAGGATGAGCCTGTGAAACTATTGAGCGTTCCACAGGATTATCATCAAAGAACACCATGCTGTCAAGACCTATGTTGATTTCCTTGGCGAGTTCGGCGATGTTTGTTGCCTTGTTCTGCCAGTTGATACGCATGGCTGCAAAGTGCTCCTCCTTTAAGATTTGGAAAGGATGTTCTTGGAACACCTTGATTGCGTCATCATAGTTGTTCTTGCTACAAATTGCGAGGATGATGCCTCTGTTATACAGACTGAGTAGACTTCTCTGGAAGTCCAGATACTCTATTCCTGGAGCTGCATTGCCAAGTTTGATACCCTCAATACCGTCCTCGCCGATGATGCCGCCCCAAAGTGTATTGTCAAGGTCTAGTACTATACACTTCTTCGTCCGCGACTTCAAAGCACGAACATATCGAAGGTATGTGTCAGCCAAGAATGGGGTGAATTCTTCACTGAACGGAACAGATCCTCGGTACCAAGTGTTCCAATTGATAATGCGGGACTTGCCAAACTCGCTGGCAACTGAATCCAGGTCTACAACAAACACTCTACTACTGTCAGCAAAGGTTTCAACGAGCTGAGCGTTTGCTTCCTCAAAAAAGCTCCTGAGCCCTGTCTTCTGCTTGTTATCCACAATTCCGAGTGGAGAAAACACTGGGAGGATGAAGTTATTTAGAAGGATGATAGCTGAAGTCTTCTTTTCAAGAATCTGAGCCACTGATGCGACATCCTTCACTAGCTGCTTTTGCAGTTCTTGACGGTCCTTGTCAGAGGTCCTAGCAAAGGTGCTCAAAAACATCTGATCCAAAACAGACCATGCATCAACAGCAAGCACAATCACATCAGGTTCAGCCTGGTATAGAAGAGAGTTGGTATCCATTGATTCCTGACGATAGGTGTTGAATCCCCCCACAAAGGTCCTGGGAGTGAAACCTTCTAGTCGCAGTTTAATGTCAATACATGCTGCCAGTGGTTCTAGAGTAGATGAACCAACCACTGCAAGGTTCAGAGAATCCTTTTCATTGGTATCCGAGAGGTCCAGGCTCTGTATCTTCTTGTAGGCACTCCAGAGATTAATGTATGATGGATCTTCTCTGACCGGTTGCAGGATATCGTCTATGGCATTGTTCATGACCTCTCGCCACCTGGGAGTAGTTGTTGGATAGTGTCGTCAAGTAATCCTTGAATATGCTTTTGGTCGGTGACAGATTGTACGAATGCGATTGCAACTGCCACTGCATAGTTCAACGAGTGGGACAGGCTCAACCTGATTGAATACCGGCAGTCCTGTTGAAGCTTAACATATGGAGCTCCACTCGCGTCTCGAAGAATCTCAATCGCGCCAATAGTGAGATTGCAGAATGATCTAATTGCCTTGATTACAGCTTCCTTTCCTGCAAAAGTGGTTGCATAGTGAGAAGCAGGTTCCGAGAATCCGTCACAGTACTCCCTCTCTTTCTCTGTGAATACTTTCTTGTAGAATGCTGAATCTGAATCGAGGTCTCGAAACCTCTGTATCTCAATAATGTCAGTTCCGATTCTAATGTCTTCAGCTCTGTCTTCCGGCAATGTTCTTCTGCCTCGAATGGGTCGGTGTTTCTTATAATCATAATGACGCTTCAACCAAGTTTCTCTGTTTGGGTTTCAAGAACTGCCGTGGACCATGGATAACGTTCCAGAATCCTGTTCATCAGCCGTTGGACCTTTAGGACCTCTGATGTTCCAGAGTACGCCAACAGAATCACGAGGCCTCCTCTAGTACGTTTGAACTTCTGGTACATTGTCTTGCTGGTGTTGATCGTGTCGCATATTATCATTACATCGGCCTGAGGGAGGTCGAGGTCTCGTTCTCCAACTGGGGACATCACGAGGACCTGGGCATCGTCATCCTCCCGGAAGTTCTTGAGTACCTCACCTTTGTCACGGGTTTCCCCGGTAATCCTCAAGACCTTTAGTCCTGACTTTGAGAGGACATCTTCTACCTGTGAAACCATCTCAAGATACGAAGTGAGGACAACTGATTTCCTATGTTGGACCACAATCCTAAGAACACTGGTCACCTTGGCGGATACTGTGGGTAAGTTCCTCCTAAGCTTACTCACGTTGAAGTAGTGCTTCAGATAGTCTGTGTGGAACATACGTAAGAAGCGCTTTGGGGGCATGGCGTATACGTACTTTCTGAGCATTAGTAATCCAGTGTAACGACCCTTCAACTCCTCAGTGATAGGTAAGCGTTCAATCATGAGGTGAACACGACGGGCGTCACCATCCACAAGTTGAAGATTGTTATCCTCAGCCAACTCATGCATGATGTCTGAGCGTGTGTTTCGGATTAACTCATCAATGACCTTCGAGATTGACCGGATTCCTGTATCATTGACCTTGCTCACCTTGAGAAATGTGGGTTCCAGATAGTCTTCCACATCTGTGTCGTAGAGGTCCTCCATTGTGAGAACCTCTGCACCTAGAAAGTGCTGGCGAAGTGTGTCCAGCTCTCTTCTTATCTCGATCTGTTCTTGGTTGAATACTGCATGGTCATCACGAAGAGTTCCACTCATTCCAATGAGCCATTTGTCCTTTAGATACATGAGTAGTGTTGGCCATGGGAACACAATCGTGGTCCTTCCACCTGACCTTCGTACAAGTGTGTCGACTTCGTTGATGAGAACCATCTTGAATGGTTCTAACAGCGATGGGTCTTTCTTGTACATCCCAGCAAGGACTTGCGGTGTGGCTACAATGACTCGTTTCTCTCTTAGAATATAGGGACGTTTCCCAGAAGGCACTCTCGAAGAGAGTTCACCCAAGTCATCTTCGAGACCGCCATATTCTCCTTTGAGATAGTCAACGGTTTCTGCGAGGGATGAAGAGGAATGGACTACAATGATGATCTTTGATTTAGGAAACTTCTCTGCAACGAGTTGATGAGTGATGAACCGTTTTCCCAAGCCACAATCAAGCTCCACAAGCAGAGGGGTTCCAGTCATCTCACTCACTCGGTCGAGAATGTGTGTCTGGTAGCCTCTGGGGGTATACTTGGGTTTCGTCATCTCTAAACCCTGTCTGAGTGAGACGTTATGAACTCATCTGAAGAGTCAGAACTGTTTGAATACTTTGGCGAGGGAGGGGCCTTTGACATGTATATCGAACTCATAGAACTCTCCAAATGGAACTATATGGACTTTGAATTCGCGTTCAATCAACCTTGAAGCCACATCTTCGATCAGCTTTTCTGCGAAATTGGAATCTGATTTGCTGTTGTCCAAGTGAGCAAAGGAATGGAGTGTGACCGCAGTACATTCATTCTTCTGCGCTAACCATCGTATGTTCTTCACCATCTTCCTGAGAACGCTTGTTTCATTCTCTTGGTCGTGTTCCTCAGAATGAATCCAGACATGGAGTGATTCACCAATCTCTGTTGGTTTGTCAGAGGGGGACTCGTTTGGTCTGTACCAAAAGCTCTCAGCATGAAACATCAAGAGTCTCATATTCAACACCAAATTACTGCGTACACAGAGTAATGTAAGGCACTTAGCTTGATCATCAGCACTTCTGTGAATCAGATATTGCATGAAATAGATTTGGTTTTGTGTCATCCAAACTGACACTTCAGAAAGAGTTTTGAATGATTCACTCGGGTTTTGCTTCTCATACCACATGACTTTGGGATGCTAGAGCCATGACTCACGATGTGATAATCGCTGGCACAGGACCTGCAGGACTCATGACTGCTGAGCAGTGCGCGAAGTATGGATTGAAGACACTGGTCCTGGAAAAGCGAGAGAAGGTCACAGACTCACTCATGGGCGAGCTCGTAACAGACAAGGCACTCAACTTTCTCCGTGTAAAACCGAACTCAGAGTATATTGGTAACAAATACACCTCAATTGTGGGAGAGAGCCTGGACACTGGAGCAAATATCGTAGTGGACAGAACTCATCTTGGCAACTCCTATCTATTCGACGAGGATTTGTGCCAGGAGCTCATGAGAGACCGTGCACTCTCAGACGGTGCTGAGTTCCGATACAAAGCACGAGTCGGCTCTGTTGTCAAAGAGGACATATCCGTAGTGGGTGTGAAGTACAACCAATCGGAAGAAGAGCGAGCCAGTTTGACTGTTGGCGCAGACGGTTCGTTCAGTAGGGTTTCAGAAACTGCAGGTTTCACCCATCCAAAATGGTTACTCAGTTACGGGTACAGATTCAAGCTTACAGGCTGCAAGGGCATCGATCCCGATGTGGCGTATTTCTATGTGGGCAAGGATGTTGGTCTTGG
>JBHLRZ010000070.1:5519-7361 GCA_048882045.1 Candidatus Thorarchaeota archaeon
AACATCACTAACACGGGTAAAGGCATGTGGGCAGTTTCCAAATTCAGCATGCACAATGATCCTATCGCAGCAGCAGAACTCGTACTTGGTGGGAAGCTGGATGCACAGATACTCAATGATTTGATTCAGGGTCATGCTGGGATTGGTACGTATATGACACTACTCTCTGAATTCCTCCCCATGGTCATGAAGATAGGCATTGGTTACATGAAAGCAATCGCTGTGAGCGGTCTTTGAAAAAAGTGAGAGAGAAAGGAGGAGAAGCAGGGGGACACCCCCCCGCGCCCACCTGCTTCGTGTGGACCGGTTATACCGGCATGCCCTGTAACACGCCGTGTGGAGTAACCATAATGGCCACCACCGGAGTTTGACAACAACGGACATCGTTGTCAAAAACAATCATGGGGAAGAGAATATATAAATATGTCTGAAGTATACAGTCATAAAGTTAGTAACTTAGTGTTTTTTGCTTGTTACTCACGAATGAGTAGAAAGGGAATGTCCTATGTCGAAAGAGATTGATATCTCAGAAGCACTTGAACTAATCGGATTCTCGACTGGCACTGGACAGGAGTCCCGAGTGATGACCCTCTTAGGGACCATTCTGAGAATTCAAACAGACCCACCCATTCCGCTGACCTTTGGAGAGATCTATGAACAAGTGCAGAGGGAAGAACCAGAAACCAAATTGACCAAAGCATGGGTCCATAGGGTGCTTAAGTCATTGGTCAACTCTCAGCTCATACGTATAGAAAATCCTGTAGCCCATCGCAAGAGGTACATTGCTGATGTCAACACTGTTATGGCGGGACTTGAGCAGTTGAAGACTGAGAGGATCACAGAGCTTGAATTACAGAAGGGCGAGATTGACAAGCAGATGGAAGAGATAACAGAGCTTGACTGTGGCCAACTTGCGCAACAGCTCATCACGAATGTGACTGGGACCCAACAGAAGATCAGCTCCCGGATTGTGAAGGGTGTGGAAGAGCTGCACAGAGTCCTCCGATACAACATGCTGGATGTGGCTAAGAAGGGTGACACGATTCGAGCAACTATGCTATGGGTTGGTCCTTTCTTAGACCCAGGGACAGTGGAACGTACTCAGAGATTTCTGGAAGCCGCAAAGCGAGGCGCGGAAATCAGATACATGATGTCTTCAGATATACTCAGAATAGAAGAATTCACCGAACTTCAGTTCGATATTAAGATTATAATGGGCTTTATCCAGAATCTTATGGAGCTGAAGCAGCAAGGTCTGAAGTTCGATTTTCGAATCTACGATGGTCCCAGAACCTACTTTCAGGTGAGTTTCAACAGGGAGAATATGACTCTGATTATCACAGAAGACCCATTGACTGCGACATGGATCACACGTGACTTTAATCCTGACCTCATAGACAACGCTGTCAAGACCTTTGACAAGGAATGGAAGAGAGCCAAGTCGATACTGGAGATGAAGCCCGAGGACTTCATAGCCTCTGGTGCAACGCCCGATGGATTAATTACCCGGGCTTTCTCTAGAGATGAGCAGGGGTGAGGGCTTTGTCCACATTCGACCTAGAGGAAATCCTTCAGATTCTCGAATTGGATGTGACCAGAAAGGACATGGTTGTGCTTGGGGCACTACTCAAGGCTCAGAAGAGCCCATCCGATTATGTGGATTTTGAAACTCTAAGAGAGCAGCTTGCCAAAGATGAAGGTTCCAGAAAGGGTAAAGATAGTTTGATCTATCGGAGCCTTTCAAAACTGGAGAAGGATGGATTCATCAAGATTGACAAGACCGGACATACTCATGGATATTGTTCATCCATTGCTATGATGCAAACAGCTCTGGAGAAGATG
>JBHLRZ010000071.1:0-7122 GCA_048882045.1 Candidatus Thorarchaeota archaeon
ATGTTTGAGAATGCAGAGAGGGCTGTTGAGCTAGGAGCAAATGGACTGATGATCAACTTTCTTGCTGTTGGATACTCCGCTTTCCGTCACGTCAGCGAGAATCTGGCTCCTAAAGTGCCTCTACTGGCACATATGGACGTAACAGGGGCTATGAGCTACTCCCCAATAGTAGGCATTGCATCGAACATTGTTACAGGGAAACTACCTCGAATCTGTGGATCTGATATCACGGTATTCCCAGCACCATATGGAAAGGCACCAGTTCTCAAAGAACGATACCTAAACGTTGCTCACGACATGGTCATGCCACTTCACAACATTGGTCCTACAGCACCCATGCCAAGTGGAGGAATCAGTCAAGGACATGTTGAAGAGGTCATGGATGATCTAGGTCCAGATATCGTGATTGGCACTGGAGCAGGTATCCATGCCCATCCAATGGGACCACGTGCAGGGGCTATCGCATTTCGACAGGCGATTGATGCAAAAATGCAGGGTATTCCTGTGAGTAGATACTCAAAGGAAGAAGGTCACGAGGAACTCAAGGTCGCAATGGAATCTTGGGGAACCGGAAGAACAGGGGCGGACTTCTAGATTCGCTGGGATAGGAAGTACGATGGTCGACCTAACAGAACCGATTGAATTTGCTGGATTGACTATAAAGAATCGATTTGTAATGCCGCCTATGGTGAGGAATCTAGCAACCAAAGAAGGGATTGTCACAGATGCTGTTGTCAAACACTATGAGGAACGTAGCAAGGGTCAGGTTGGACTCATCATAGTTGAAGCAGCTGCCATAGCGTGGCCGCACCGTATCATGACGAAGAACATCGGAATCCATGATGACAAGATGATTCCGGGTCTTGAGAAACTTGCCAGTGGAATAAAGAAACATGGTGCAGCAGCCTTCATTCAGATCAACCACTCGGGACCAAAGGCACACTTCAAAACAAGATATGTCGGTCCATCAGATGTCTTTGTGGTAAGAAACAAGATACCAGAACCACTCAAAGTCGATGAGATAAAAGAGATTACACAGTGGTTTGTTGATGCAGCAAGAAGAGCCAAGGAAGCAGGCTTTGATGGGGTGGAGATACACGGAGCCCACTTTTACCTCCTAAGCGCCTTTCTTTCCGGATACACCAACAGGAGGGACGATGAATATGGAGGGCCGATTAGAAGCAAAGCGCGATTCTCTGCAGAGGTCATAAAATCGATTCGTGAAGAGCTTGGTGATTTTCCACTAATCTTCAGAATGAACGGATTCGAGAATGTCGTTGGTGGCATAAGCATGGAAGAGGGAATTGAGATTGCGAAGATTGTGGAGAAAGCTGGTGTTGATGTAGTCCATGTATCGTGCGTAATTGATGCGACTTACAATCCGGCAATACCTCATGTGTTCGATAAATCAAATCAGCCAGACTTTCTCAAGGACTATCCATACGATTCCTGCATCCCAGTGGCTGGAAAAATCAAACCTCATGTCACTGTTCCAGTGATTGGAGTCGGAGAGGTTCGTGATGAACATCTCGTACGGAAAGTTATGGAAGATAATATGTGTGACATGCTAGGAATCGGGAGAGGACTCCTTGCCGATCCGTACTTTGTCCAGAAGGTTCTGGAGGGGCGTGGTGAAGAAATCATTCCATGGAAAGAGTGAAAGCTAGTCCATGCTCAGAACAAATTGCCAACCAACTGGATTGTCTAGATATGATCCATACAGAACTCCAGCTTTAGGATTGTCATGCTCTGTGGTTACTGCAGTCAAAGGACGTTTTAGATATCCACTGACAGTCCACCAAGATCCAGTAGAGAGTGTGAGGACCTCAAAGACAACATCAAGATTTGATTGTGTATCCACATGAAACGTGATTAGAAAATATGCTGTGTAGGGAGCATCATAAACTGTGTAATTGTTTCCAGATGGATAGGTCCAATACAAGAATGTGAAATTCACATCATGAAAATTAACAGTGTAAGATGCATTATTTTCTGGGTAATAGATTTCACTCACATAACTGAGTCCGCCAGTTTCTTCGACATAGCCTTGTCCCCCATATCGAGTGTCCATAATGAAAGAGTTGAACCCTACAAATCCGACTAATGAAGAGATTAGAATGATAACAATAGACGCAACAACAATCAATCTTCTACGTTTCAATTCCATAACACCTGGATCTCTTTCACTATACTTCGGGCTCAAAACCTCTGTAGCTAATTAAGGCAAGGTCTAATATGCGTCTTTTCATCGTAGTATCCTATGGCGTGGACTGAGTTTGCTAGTCAGGATGTTATCGCTTGGTTATTAGGACCCGAGAATCCTAGTGTCAGATTTTGGACACTTCAACACCTAGAGGACAAACCACTGACAGATCCTGATGTTATGGAAGTCCAGGATGCAATCATGGTTTCACAGTGTGTTCAGAGCATCCTGAGAGAACAAAAGGGAGAAGGACATTGGGAACAGTATGCCAACATGTACGAACCGAAGTACAGGGCAACAACTCACAATCTACTCATCCTGGCAGAGTTAGGCGCAAAGAGAACAAAGCAGATTGAGGCGGCTATCCGATATCTCTATCTTTTCCAAAGGGATTCGGGCCACTTCTTGATTGAGATGCCAAAGACTGACAAGGGTAGGGCAAGCGTGGTAAAAGATGGTTGCTGTCTGGATGGAAATATCCTCTTCTACCTCGTACATTTTGGGTATCTTGATGACCTACGCACTGAGAAGCTGATTGATTTCCAAGTGGAGTATCACGCAGGTGATGTGGGAGGGTGGAAGTGCAGAGCATTTCCAATAGATAGAAACAAGGTGTTCCCTGAGAACTGCTACATGGGGGCTGTGAAACTACTGAGGGGGCTCGCTCAGATTCCAAAGGAACAGAGATCAGCTGATCTTGATAGAATCATCAAGCATGAAACCGAGGTGATTTTAGAGAATGAGATTTACAGATACCTCAAGAATCCTGATGGCTCACGAAAAGAGAAGGCTGGTTGGAAGCGATTTGGGTTCCCACTATTCTATCAGTCGGATGTACTGGAGGTTCTTGATGTCCTTACACAACTAGGTGTGAAAGATGACAGAATGCAAGAGGCCATTGATTTGGTTTTGAAGAACCAGGGAAAGGATGGAAAATGGCTTCTCAAAAACACCTACAATGGGAAGATGTTTTGTGTTATAGATGACAAGAACAAACCATCAAAATGGATCACTCTACGTGCGCTACGTGTGCTCAGGAGATACTTTAGTTGAATCCGACTACAAACTGCCAGCCTGTTGGTTTGTTGAGGTAACCGCTATAGAGAATTCCCGCCTTGGGTGATGTATGCACTGTAGTTTTGAGAGCAAGGGGCCATGTGTTTTCGGCCCAATATGAACCAGTTTTGAAACTTATCTCTTCGACTGTACTGTCACTGAATTGGACAAGGAAGTATGCTGTGTAATCTGCATCAGCAAGAGGATAGGGGTAGGTCCAATACAGGAAGGTGAAATTCACTTCTTGAAACACCACTGAATAGGATACGTTATCGTTTGGATAATAGACTTCACTCACGTGACTAAGGCCTCCGATTTCTGTAATCATTCCTATTCCTAGAAAGCGAGGATCCATGACTACGAATGCTATCAAACCAATAATGATGATTGTAGTCAGAAGAACGACTATAACCATCTGCCGCTTTCGTTTCAAGGACGTACACCTGCCTATCTTCGGGTTTTTGGGATAATCACCTTATATCCTGCGTTTGTATGGTCGCCTCTGAGTTCCATTAGACCAATGCCTAGTCCATAGCAGAACACGGTTGGTTCGGGTGTGATCTTGATGTATGCATATTCAGTCCCGATAGATTCAGCAACTGTCTGCAGATTCATTCTACCAATTCGTGTCTGACTCATTGCCCAGTGGCCATCTGAGTCATCTCCGGAGAGTATCACTGCAGTCCCTCTGAACATTACATAGCTGGCTGGTGCGAATCGAATCCAGTAGTGGGGGAACGTCACGACCAAGGACACATTGGGATTTCGTCTGATGTTTCGGACCTTTGCATAATTGGCTCCAGATATGCTGTAAAGAGTAAAAGGCTTGTCTTGATGTCCTGTTGCATAGATAATCCCTGTACTATGTGGTCGTCCTTTGGTATCAATCGTCGTCAACACACCAAAGGTCTTCTTTCTCACTTCCTTCTCTACACATTCAAACGTGAATCTACTCTCTGTCATTTCTCATTCAACCTACGACTCATTTCCTTGTTATTTTTGTAGATGTTGATGAACTCTTTGAACAAGGTGTCGTAGAGCTTTCGATTGTCAGGATTAGGGATGAATGTCTTTGAGAATTGCACAAGTTTTGGGATGTCTTCGAAACTGCATAGGCCAAGCCCTACAGCAGCGATGAATGCAGCGCCCCGAGCGTTTGCCATGATTGGATCCTTCACCTTTCTGACGGTTCTGTTCAGTACATCTGCATAGATCTGACACCAGATGTCAGACTGGGCTCCTCCTCCAATGAGGTTCACGGGATCCATCTTTCGTTTGATAAACTTCTCAATAAGCTCGAACAACCAGCGAGAGTTGTATGCTACACCTTCAAAGATGGCACGAATGAGGTCCTGTTTTCGAACATGGAGAGACATGTTGTGAAAACCACCTCTGATTGTATGGTCCTCGATGGGAGTTCGTTCACCATACAACCAAGGAGTAAAGATCAGTCCTTGACTACCGGGAGGAGCCCTCTCTGCCATTCTATCAAACTCCTGATAGACATCGGGATTCTCCACTTTAGTTGGATCATTAATGTGTAGAATCTGGTCTCTGACCCATTTGAGGCATCCACCCGCTGTTTCCTGCTCGTTTGCTATGAAGTATCTACCAGGGATTGAAGAAGGAACCGATGCCATGTTGTGGGAGATGTCAGTCTTCTTGAATGGAACGTGGCATGTAACCCAACTGCTGGTGCCGATGTAGATGTGGCCTTCATAATCCAAGACTGCTCCGGAACCAATCACTGCTGTCTGCAAATCAGGAGAACCTACTATGACCTTTGTGTCTTCCTTCAGCCCAATCTCAGCAGCCACTTCACTCTTCAATGGACCAAGAATATCAACCGAACTCATCAGTTTGGGCAATTTGTCTTTGTCAATACCCATCTTCTTGATCAAGTATGGCGAGTAGTGAACATTGTTTATGTCTCTAATGTCAGTCACCCAGTGGAGCATGATTGAGTCATATGACGCTGCAAACTCCCCGGTGAGTTTAACATTGAGGTAGTCCTTTGGTTCTAGAAACTTGTAAGTCGCATTATAGATGTCTGGATGTTCATTTTTCAGAAACAGAATATGAGCAATTGGATCTTTCCCAGCGCCAGCGGGAGCTCCTCCCGAGATTCTCAATGAACGGAAGATGTTCATAATTCCATACCCAGAGATGTTAATGATTCCTCTATTTTTCTGCCTGATATAGGGTTCACCCCGAGAATCCATCCAGATGACTGCATTGAAGAGATGATCTCCCCTCTCGTCAACTGCGACCGTTCCAGACCATTGACTGGATACGCATACTGCAACAATTTCTTCGACTGGAACGATGTTTTTCTCGATGATTCGTTTTGAACTCTTGATGAAGGCATCCCACCATTCATCAGGATCTTGCTCAGCTCCTCCTCCGGGAAACAGATACAGTGGTGTGTCCTCATATTCCCAAGCAAGCACCTCTCCACAAGTATCTGCAATCGCAACTTTCATTGCAGAGGTTCCATGGTCAACCGCGAGGATGTACTTCTTCTCAACTGGCATCGTGCGAACCCACAGTCATGCATAGTGAAAACCGGTATATATGCAATGGCTTCCGTTGGATTGATTGAGTCAGATTTCCAGTCTTGTGGCTTTGCCATCAGCGTCAATGGATTCAATGATTAATGGAGATTCACCGCTGCTTACATTATCGAGCTTCAGATACTCTTGCATTATCCCCAAAAAGTCCAAGGGATTGATGCAAGCCTCTGGTGGTAGCACACCCTTTCCAGATATCTTACCTCTCTTCATGAGGACTGCTCCCAGAGCAGCAGGAATGCCTGTCCCTTCACCCATGGACTGACCAACGGATGCCATTGAGAAGTGGTATTCTTGGGGATGTCCGTCTTCAATCCCCTTCATGACAATCTTGAGGCATCCGCGTTGTTCTCCAAAGTTAGTCTTCTTGAGAATCCCAACTCTCTGTTCAAGTATGTATGCAATGGCAAAATCGAGTGGGATCACCTCTTGACCGTTTACCATGATTGGTTCCTCACCAATCATCCCAATTCGTGCAATGTCTTGGATCATTCTGTAGTATTCAACAGGAATTACGCAGCCAAGATTGGTCACACGTTTGCACTTGATATAGTTGGGTAAAGTAATGGTTTCAGGATGAGGATAGGGATAGCATCTGTATGTCCCAACCTTGTGGAAATCATAGTCAGCTTCTAACGCTTTTCCATTCTCTCCAAAATAGTCTACAGTCGTGAACTTACCGTCGAGGTACATAGGAATGGGAGAGGTCATACTATGGATACGATGTGCCACAACAGCAGCGCCCTCGACTGGTTCGCCCCCATGTGCATGAAGGATGTCGATTGAATCTACTTCATCGAGCATATGATTTGCACAGAACTTTACTAGGACGTTTGCTACGCCTGGAGAACTACCCATGCCTGTAAGGGCAGTGATTCCTGCCTTCTTTGCTGCACCATCCATTTTGAGAAGCAGATTTGTTGCATCGTAGTCATCGCAGACATCAACGTAGTCAATCTTTGACTCTATTACTGCCTTCAGTACAATGGGACCCAACTTGTAGAATGGTCCGCAGCAGTTCAGGACAATATCTGATCCTTTGATTGCTTCTTTGATTGCAGTAGGATCACTTGCGTCGACCTGAAATGATGACAAACATTCATCACCAATGGCCTCCACACACTCATTAGCCTTCTCAATATTGATATCTCCGACGACTATCTCTGAGAAATCACCAGCAGCGACTAGGGTTTTGACAGCGACAGTACCAACTACACCACAGCCGCCCAAGACAGTAATTCGCGACATGTCTTACTGCGTGACATTGCGGATATTTAGATAGTTGGTTTTCTT
>JBHLRZ010000072.1:0-6801 GCA_048882045.1 Candidatus Thorarchaeota archaeon
GAAGTTGGGATCTATCTCTACAATGTGACGAACAGTGAGATTTCTGATTGCATGTTCTACGACCTTTATGGTGGAATGCATATTAGAGCCTATAATAGCACAATTACGAACAACGAGGTTCTTTCTGTAATGAGTTATGGTATGATGGTTTCTATGGAGAATTCAATCATATCTAAGAACACGATTCATGGAGGTTATACCGGTCTCATCTTTCAGGGTCCCGGACATTGTGAAATTAGCAACAACACCATTACAGATTCGAGTGAAGCGTTAATGAATGTCCAAAATTCCGATTATCTCACCATCGCTGATAACCAGTTGATAAATGGAACTTTGTATGGGCTCTATATCCTCCTTTCGAACAATAATACCATCATAAGAAACACCTTCAGTAGGTGTGGCGACGGAATAAGACTCTATTATGCACAAGATAGCTCAATCAAGGACTGTACACTGGAAAAGAACACAAATGGGCTTGTGTTTGAAGATTTTTCCTCTTCAGCTGGGATGGTGATAGAATTCTGTGAATTTCTAGATAATGTGGAAAGAGGAATCTTGAACTATTATGGTACTAGAAATCTATTCAGATGGAACGTCTTTCTGAACAATTCCTATGGGTTTGCTCTCAGCGACGGAAGTGTGAACAAGTTCGACTACAACTACTACGGGTATTATTATGGTTCTGATGTAGATGGTGACAAAGTTGGAGACTTTCCAATTCCAATACCAGGTACAGAGGGATGTGAAGACCAGCACCCTCTAATCCTCCCACCAGCATATCCACAGTGGAGCTCCCCTCCTGTTGGTCAGGTTATTGAGCTTGGCGATGAGTTCAGCTATAACCTAGAAGCTCTTATACAGCCATCTCCTATACCCATTAAAGAATGGGAGATCAACAACACAATTCATTTTGTGATAGATGAAACAGGAACAATAAGGGACATTGACATTCTCGATGTGGGGAGCTATGTGATAGAAATCCTAGCAACGAATACTTATGCTCTCACCCTAGAAGGGATCTTTACGCTGACCGTGGAAGACTCTGTGAGCCCAATCTGGATCTCACAGATTCAAGATAAGACGTTCAGCCAAGGCGAAGATATCGAGATACAGTTTATGGCTTGGGACCTTGCAGGGATAGACAGATGGGAAATTAGCGACTCTGGGGACTTTAGTCTTATCTCTGCATCATTTGGTGAAACAGCTATTCTGACAATGATAGGTATTGAAAATCTTGGAGTGGGGACATACCCAATCACCGTTACAGCCTATGATCCATCAGGGAACTATGTGACCGCAACTCTGACAGTTACGGTGAGTGGTTCTGAAACAGGGACTGCTGGAACCGAGTTCATAATTTCGACTGCAGGCTTGGGAGTTGCAATTGTCGCTCTGATTGTCGGGTTCTATTCATTCCTCCAAACTCGAAAGAGCTCCTAGTGAGAGAGGGGGTCACCCTCTCTGTCTTTCTTTCAAATCGAAATCAAGGGCTCTGCGCAGTTTCTCTAGTGATAGATTTCCACCAGAACAGATGAGTCCAACTTTCCGTTCCTTCAGAAGCTCGCGAATATTATAGGCTGCTGCGAGAGGTGCAGCTCCAGCCCCTTCTGCAAGTGTGTGTGCATATTCTATCATCCAAACAGTGGCTCTCATGATTTCTTGTTCACTTACAAGGATAAAGTCATCTAGGTGCTCTCTCAAGATCTGTTGAGGAAGTTCAAAGGCAGTTCCAGTTGAGAGCCCCTCGACTGAGGTTCGATTAGGTCGTTCAACAAGTTTCCCTTGTTTCCAAGAGTCGTAAGCTGCAGGAGCAGCATTAGACTGGACTGCAACGACCTCGATATTGGGATTGGTTGATTTGGCTACAATACATGAACCCGCAGCACCACTACCTCCTCCTACTGGGACAATGATTGTTTCAATAGAGGGTTCCTCCTGAAGCATCTCAAGGGTTTCTGTGGCTACACCAGCAATCAGGTGTGGTTCATCACCTGAATGGATGTAGCGGTAGCCATGTTCTCTTGCCAAGTGCTCGCAGTGCAGTCTTGCATCATCGAATGTAGATCCATGAAACACAATCTTAGCACCCAATGATTTCATAGAAGCAACCTTGCCAGGGTTGGATTCCTCGGGCATCACGATAGTTGCTTTCACACCGAATATCCTTGATGCATATGCGATGGACTGTCCGTGGTTCCCAGTAGAGGCACCGATAACTCCTGTCTCCTTCTCTTCATCGGAGAGCTGAGACACTAGGTTGATCCCACCTCTGACTTTGAAGGCACCAATAGGCTGACAGTTTTCGTGTTTGATAAAGACCTCAGTTCCGATAAGGTCATTGATGGCTGTATAGCTGATGAGCGGTGTGGCTTTTAGATAGGGGCTAATGCGTTTTTGAGCGGCCACTACGTCTTCGAAGGTGGGGGCTTCCAACATGATTCATCTCCACAGTTCAGTTCATTGCAACTAGGTTGATACCCTTCCTACTTCATCACTCTTGCTGTTGCAGACATTTCAAGTCGGAGGAACCTACCAGTCATCAAAATATGCCTTTTCAGGTTGAAAAGGATGGTGAGTTGCTTCTTCAAGCACAATTGTTTTCCCGCAATTGAGACAACTTACCTTTCGGTCCCAACTCACATGATAGTCCATATAGTCCTCAACACTGCCGCATGTAGGACACTCAATCCTCGAGTAGTCCCCTTCATCGATTTCCACTTTATCATCAAGATTAAAATCCCGACCACAATTTCGACAAACAGTAGTCTCGTATTCATCAATCGTCAAATCGAAGGGAGAATGCATATACAGACAATGAGGACACTGGATAATTGTAGTTTCAATATTGACCTCTCTCCATCCCCATTCATTCTTCTGAGCTAGTTCCAATAAGTCACTCTTGATCCATTCCTCGACGTTGTTCACGAGTTGTCCTTTCGTTCCTCCTTCACCAAGACTGATTACCAACAAACTGCAGTCCCGAGTCTCCTTATTGAACTCAATAATTATATTGGCACACAGAGCCCCCAATGCACCAATGGGAGAAAGGATGAAGACTCCTATGAGATGATACACGGAGTCCCAAGTCTTTTGCCAGATTACTAGTTTTCTTTCCTCAATAGCCTTAATCAGTAAGTCAATCTCTACACCTTTCATTCTTGTTTTGAACAGATTGACCAGACTCCCTAATCCAGTTGTCAATAGGAATTAGTCATGAACGCTTTAGAAGTCTTCTCCATTTCAGAATCCCTGCGTCTGAATGAGATTAAACTGCCCACCAGATCTGAAATCAGACTATCTGACTATATTGCAAGCACCATGATTATAGACTCTCATTCTTTTGCCCTTTAGAGCCCCTACTAGTGTGAGGTTGGCTTTTTGAGCAAATTTGACACCTGCGTCAGTGGATACCGCAAATGATACGAGCAGGGGGATTGAAGTCCATGCACATTTGCTGACAATGTCTGCTGTAAGACGCCCTGAACTGACTATGAAGGATGTTGCCAGATCCATATTCTGTTGCACAGCCAATCCTATTGTCTTATCGACCGCATTATGACGTCCCAGATCTTCTGCAGTAACATATTTTCCATCTGTCAGACTGTGAATTAGCGCTCCGTGAAGAGCACCTGTTTTAGTACGTCCTGTCTGTGACTTTCGTAGTAATGCCACCGCATCAAAAATCAGATTGATATCTACCTCGACATCCTTTTTGATTGCTGGAATTCCATCTGCAGTCCTGAGCTCTCTTAGTACTTCTGGAGCATTGCACTCAGTCCCGATGAATCTTCGAATCTGGGAGAACCCTCTATCGACCTCAGGAGTCACATCATCTCTGACCCTTATCTGACATCTATGAGCAGAATATCTTACTTCAGTGATGTCGCTATATGATGCAACAATGCCTGTAGAAAGGAGATGACCAATTGCTAGTTCTTTTTCAAAACCCGGGCTACACACAAAGGTTGCGAGGAATTCTTTGTTCAAGCGGACCTCGAGGGCTGTTTCGATAGCAACAAAATCGTCTTCGTCGGTTGCATCGTCAATGCTCAATTTCTGAGTTGGTAGAGATCGATATAATCGCATGATGAAACCCATGGTCGAATGAGGTCAGGTCATAATAAGTTTCGCACCTGTTCTTGGAAAATCACGAGGGGATGTAGTTGTGAATAGACTCCAGAATGCGATCAGATGTCTGAGTCAACCTTTTGGATTAATCTCCATACAAATTCCTCTGTTCTTTGCACGACGTCCCAATCAACATTCTCAAACAAATCACTGGGTTGGTGCCAATCAGGGATTGTTCCCTCTGGAGTGTAGTTGACAAATGTTAGACATCGAAGTCCAGCCTTGATGCCAATGGCCCCCTCAGTATATGCAGCCTTCATTTCATGGCTGCATGCTGCTAACTCTGGATTCTCAGATGCAATCAGGTCAGCCAAGGCGAGGAGCGTTGAATCACTCTCGAAGGGGAAGATCAGGGTTTCTTTGGTAAGATAACAGGGACTTGTCCCCCTACCACCAACATTGTCAATCGTCAGGAATATTGCTCTTTCAACCTCGTGGATATGTTGATTTATCCAAGCTTCGGCCCCATATGCACCTACTTCTTCGCATCCAGAATTTATTGCCCACAATTCGATGTTTTGTAAGGGAGCCTTCAACGCACGTTCCGCAAGCCCCATCACGATTGCCGTACCAGTTGCATTATCGTTTGCACCAGGAGTATAATCTGTTCTGTCTGCAGAAACTGCAATTATACAGAGGATTGTGATTGGGATACTGAAAACTAGTGAGAGGAGTGGAAATAAGATCCAATCAAAGAATAAAGTCAAAGCGTATAGCACAAGAAGTAATATCGCGCAGACAAAGGTGGTCGTGGTCAATGATCTAAAGAATCTGACCCACCATTGAGATTTGTAGACAATCGGCATCCTATGGGTATCTAGATGTCCGATGAGTATGACTGTGTCTTTCTTGGAGCCTTCCGGTGGGATCTTCACACTGACATTCTGACTATCTCCCTTCGGCAATATCCATCGGAAGGGATTTGATTTGAACATGAGTTCGAGAACGAGCGAGGCAAGAGCGAATAAGCAAATTATGATTGCCAGCAAACGACCGTAGTATCCACCTAGGAGGAAGAGAATTTCCCCTACGAGAACCAATGCTGTTGCTAGAGCAAATGGTAGCCATGCTGATTTTGCACTCCTAAAATGCTCGACGATGGGCGACAGTCCAAGATATCTGTAGACTTGTTCAGCGTATTCAGCAGACCGTTTCTCACCATAGGTGGTCGACCCTCTTGGGCCAATCGTGACAGAGAGGTGCTTCACATGCTTCTTGATCGATTCAATCTCTGACAATCCGGTGCCTCCACTTCAAGTTTATCGGTAAATTACATCTCTGAGGTATATAGATACCGAATTCCAATCCAGAAAACAGAAAGAAAGATACGCCACGTGGCACACGTTACATCGTTTGTTCATCATACTCAAGGAGGTTCAGTTGTGGTCTACACAGGGATGAAACCCAAGACAGACATCATCGATCTCTTCGCAGCGCATGTATCCTCTGGCAAGGCTGAGTTCTACCAGATGGTCGAAATTGAATTTGTGTTGGGCAGGAGAGAGGGATCTTGGATGTGGGATGTATCAGAAGACATCAAGCTCCTCAACTGCCACTGTAATGGAGGCGTGTTCAACCTAGGACATCGAAACCCAGAGATTCTAGATGTTTTGAGAAAATCATTGGAGGAGTTGGACATAGGGAATCATCACCTAATGAGTGAGCAACGCGCCATCCTTGGCGAGAAACTGGCTGAGAATACACCCTCTGAGATTACAAGGACTGTCTTTGGCGTAGGAGGAGGAGAAGCAGTTGATTTGGCAATAAAGCTCGCTAGAGGACATACAAAGAAACACAAGATCATCCATGCTACATCTGCGTATCATGGACACACAGGCTTAGCACTCGCTGCAGGTGATGACCATTTCAAAGCCCCATTTGAACCACTGGCCCCAGGATTTGTAGGTGTGCCCTTTGGTGATGTTAGTGCAGTGGCAGCAGCAGTAGACAATGAAACAGCAGCAGTGATTTTCGAAACAATTCCAGCAACACTTGGGATGCCCTTGCCGCCTGAAGGCTTCTATCAGGAAGTTCGAGAAATATGCGATGAGAAAGATGTTCTTCTCATTCTAGATGAAATTCAGACAGGACTTGGTAGGACTGGCAAACTGTGGTGCTTTGAACACTATGGGATTGTCCCCGACATCTTGACGATTGGTAAAGGTTTCTCGGGTGGAGTGTTTCCAATAACTGCGACATGCTACAGAGAGGACCTAGATTACTTCATGAACGAACATCCGTTCATCCATGTGTCCACTTTTGGGGGAGCTGAGGTTGGCTGTCCAGTGGCAGCAAAGGTTCTTGATATCACTTCACAATCGTCGTTCTTGAAACATGTCAATCAAATCAGTGACAGTCTCACTAAGGGGTTTGAAGAGATAAGAAACTCGTATTCGGATATTCTTCTTGAAATAAGACGGAAAGGACTATTCATGGGACTCAAGATGAGTGACATTGGATACGGACCTCTCATGAGTATTGCATCCTACAATTCAGGGGTATTTGCTGTTTACGCAGACAATGATCGCTCAGTACTTCAGTTCCTACCTCCCCTCATAATTGGCGAGGAGGAGGTTCGTTATATTATCGATTCAATGGAGAAGGCATACGAATATGCCAGGGAGAGACCACACTATTTGGACCTAGCAAGGAATCTTGCCGCATAGGAGGAGG
>JBHLRZ010000073.1:0-6377 GCA_048882045.1 Candidatus Thorarchaeota archaeon
ATGATTGTAAGAATTAATGAGAAGGGATTGGGAGGTGCGGTTCGTGAAGGCGCTTCCCATATCAAGTCGGGGCCAATTATTGTAATGGATGCAGATTTTTCACACCACCCTCGTTATCTTCCCACCATGTTCGAAAAGCTGGATGCAGGTTATGATGTAGTAGTTGGGTCCCGATATTCAGAAGGTGGAAGAATTATCGGTTGGCCTGGATATAGAATTATGTTGAGCGTGATAGCAACTCGTCTTGTTTCAATATTATTCCGGGTTAAAACCAAAGATCCTATGAGTGGATTGGTTGGATGTAAGTCAGCTCAGTTATTAATGACCGGATTTCAAAATGATGGTTTCAAGTTTCTATTAGAAATCTTAGTTAAAAATTCCAATATTAGAGTGAAAGATGTACCAATAGTGTTTCTTGATCGAATTCATGGAAGAAGCAAGCTTGGTGCAAAGACCATTATCCAGTTTGTGATTCTAATTATTAAACTTCTACTTCGTCGAAATCTTTTGGAAGGTTGGAAACAGCAGGAGGTGTTGTGATGTCAAGATTACACACTCCTGATTCAACTGAAGGTCGAATGAAACATGAAGACAAACTGATAGTCCTGTCAGCAGTTGCGAATATACTAATTGCTCTTACTCTAAGTGTTTTTGGCTCGCAAATGTATCCTTTCTTCTTTCTCGTTTATTTATGGATTGCATTCTATGTATTATTCATTACAACATTGATTAGAAGAGAGAAGACTGTTGAAAAACCACTTATTCGGAAAAAGTCACATCTTGTTGGTGCCGCGGTTCTAGCTATTGTAATCCGGTTAATATTCATTGGAATGACTCATCATATCTCCCTCGATACTTTATGGTATTTCGATTTTGGTAAATTAATGCATAACGGGGTGATACCATATACTGGATTCTATTTTCCATACCCTCCTGTGTTTGCGTATTTCATATATGTGATCACTGCGATTTTCCAAGGCGTTGAGGGCTTCCGACTCTTTGCTATCATGATGGATGTCGCTGTACTCGTTGTACTTTGGAAACTAGTCCACCAAGAATTTGGACCCAAGTGGGCATCGAGTGCTGCCATTGCATACGCGTTCCTTCCAATTTCGGTAATAGAATCTGGCTGGAATGGTCATTTCGAACCATTGGCCAATTTACTCCTTCTCCTTGCAGTGTGGTTCTTGCTACAGCGGAAATATGCAATTAGCGGTGTATTCATTGGTCTTGCTGCCGCAACGAAGATTTACCCGTTAGTTGTATTTCCAATTCTGTTCACATACATTAAAGATTCGAAGAAAAGATTGTGGTTTACCATTAGTGCGATTCTATCAGCCCTTCTTACTTTCGTTCCATTTCCCCTATTAGCTTGGACGATGAACCCAAATGGAACAAGCAGTGGATCCCAGAGTAATGGTGCAGTGGGTTTATTCGAATCACTCTTTGGATTTCTACTTACACTTCCATTTCCATCAGATATAATCGCTATTGGAGTATCATTTGCCCTCGTTCTTGGCGTACTTTATCTGATGAGGCAAGCCAATAAAGATGATCCGACAATAAATGCAAGACTATACCAGCATATATCATTAGCACTTGGCGTCATACTTGTCGGTATAGGATTTACTGCGGGTTTCTATCATCTTCTACCATTTTCAACGGAAGTATATTGGAGATATCCTGTTGATGTTAGTATAGTTCGCAGCATAATGACCATTTGCCTTGGTTTGTTAATCCTAATTAATACAAAACGGGATTGGATTGTTGGGCTGAGAAGAAATGTTTCTCAAAAATCCCTGCTAGCTCTTATTGGAGCCACTGCCCTACTTCTTATTGCAATGGTACGAAATTTCTTCTATGGCTGGTATTTGTTGTGGTCAATTCCATTTTTCCTTTTATTGCGTGATCGCCGCTTGGCTTTAACCATAATTCTGGGTCTACTTCTTGTCTATCCAAACTATACCTATGATAATTTTGCCAGTTTAGGATTCGAAGAAACTCGACAGTGGCAAGATGAGTTTCAAACCGTTGAAGGATGGTCGACCCATATAGGCATTCAAGGGAATAATGTGAACATCAGTCAAGTCAAATCACATGTTAATTCAGATGGAATGAATGGGCAATTCTGGTTTGATACAAGAAACATAACAGACATTTCGTATCTGAGTAATGTCACTATTAGCTTTACAAAGGTGGTTGACTTCAGATTCGATGAAACAACAGAGTTTGCATCAAGGATTAGGGCTTCATGGGATCCGCCATTAGGTCGTTATGCAGACTTGTCGCTGACAATTGAAGGAGTTGATGCGAATAACGAACCCATCAAAGGAAGTATAATCCCTAGGACAAGTGTGTTTACAAATTTGACCTATGTTCTTTGGAAGTATGCTTTCAGTAATTTGGATTCAACTACTAAAGATGGAACTATAACAAGTCTAAATTTGACTATCTTCCCTGTAGAGATTGTCCAATCTTATTACACGGTCGATTTCTTTTACACTACTAATAGTGGAACATTCAAACCAATATATTTTCTAACTATACCATTGCTCTTCGCAATCGTATTGGCAGCATTTACAATTCTTTACCTTGAATTCGAGAGAGGAGAAAAACTAGCCATTGCCCAGAAAAATCAACAACAAATTATAAATCAAAAGCAAGCCAAAGCGTATCGATGTTAGGTTCTAACCATATCAAACGTTTAACGATTTTTGTCGAACATTTTCCTCCATTTCTTGGTTCGGATCGTTCTGTGTATGAGTATGCAAAACGTATTGCTGATACAGGTGTTCAAATTCATTTCATCGTCACCCAACCATTAAGATATCTTATTGGTCAGAGAAGCCCTGATTGGGAATATACTAAAAACTGGTCAAAATCTCCATCGAAAGTACATAAGAATATCAACGCAGAATACCTCCTTTTGGAACAACGATTGATTGCATTATGGCAAAGGTTTCAACCTTTGGCATATTTGATTACGATTTTTTTATTCATGATAAAGTCAACTAGAACAATAACGAGATTCAAACCCAATGTGGTTATAGCCGCTCATGCATCTCCAATTGTTGGTATGGTGGCATTTCTATCATCAAAATTCACAAAAAGACCATTTCTCCTCGGATGTCCAGATTGGATTGCAGCATATGTTGCTGAATTAACAAAGAAACCAATGAATAGTTTTAGTGCAGTCATTATTCAAATGGTTGAGTTCAGTCTATATCGATGGGCAAACCGCATATTTGTAGTTACAGAGTTTCTCAAAAACCTGTTACTTTCACACAAGCTAAATCCAAAAAAAGTCGTGGTCATTCCAAATGGCGTAGATATAACCTCATTCAATCCTGATGTAGATGCTTCTGAAATTAGGAAAAGATACGGAATCGTGAATCAATTTGTTGTACTTTTTTCTGGTCATTTGGAAGATTGGGCAGGAATTGATCTCATCTATGATCTAGCGAAGTGTCTCAATGAGAGAGTTCCGAACTCAACAATATTACTTGTAGGAGCAGGAGCATCCCTCACAAAACTCCTTGATCGGCTAATTCAATCCAACCTGGAACATGTAGTGACTCATGCTGGACTCCACTTATACCGTGAGATGCCATCTTTCACCGCGGCTTCAGATGTCGCATTGTGTCTATTTCCAAATACTCTGGCTGCACATGCCGCATCACCTCTCAAACTCTTTGAATATCTTTCCTCAGGAAAAGCTGTTGTCGCTACGCGTGTTTCAGGTACAGCGGAAGTATTGGATTCTGCCAGTGGAATACTTGTTGCCCCGGGGAATGTGAAAGAGATCTGCGATGCTGTCCTTAATCTTAGTCATGATATGGAACTACGAAAAACTCTCGGGCTAAACGGAAGAAAACTTGTCGAAGAGAATTACTCTTGGGCGACATTGGCAAGAAAACTGTTAGATGAATGTGAGAGTCTTGTTTCTTAGAAAATAATCCGCTTGTAATTTTGCATTGTTCGTTTTGCAGCAACATTCCAAGACTCGTTTGCAGCATATGCTCTTTGTCTGTTTCCAAGTTCTTTTCGACGCTGATTATCATTAATTAATGCAATGACTTTGTTTGCTAAGTCCTCAGAGTCGCGATTTTTAAAGAGTGTCAATGTCCCATCAAGAGCTTCCTTCATATGATAACCTGTGTCAGCAACAATGATCGGCTTGGCATAGTCAGCGTAATTATGGATCAGTCCACTTGCACCTACGCTTTCAGTATATGGAAGCAGAATTATACCTGCAGCAGAGAAATAAGTAGGCACCATACCATCCGGAATGTATTGTGAATCAAATCTGACAAACTCCTCTAGTCCGAGTTTCTTAGTCTTATTTTTCAGTTGCATCAAATATGATCTGCTATCTGAATCTCGTGCACTTCCTGCTATTAGAAGTAACACATTAGGGATCTTGTGTTTCACTTTGTCCAAAGCTTCTAGTGCGATTTCTAAACCCTTTCCCCTTCGGATGAACCCGAATATCAGTATTATAAATCTGCCATCTAAACGTAGCTGGTGTTTAGCATCAGAAGAATCATAGTGATTCTTGACTAGAGCACAAGGATGAGGAATCTCATATACGTCACCTTCAGATAAATGAAATTCATCAATGAATTTTCGTTTGAGTAGAGAATCAAATTTCGTTGTACTAAGTTGTATCTTCGTTACGCCCAAGAGAATAAATTTCATGAATAATCTGAATATTGCTTTTGCTAGAAAAGATATCTTACCAATTCTGGGATATGTAGAAATCCTATTTTCAACCTGATCTGTCATCCAGGTGCTATGCAGAGTAATCGTTGTATTAATCCCAATGAGCCGTAACAGATTGAGCAATACAATCATAGGTTCGCCAAATAAACCACCATACACGGTTCCATCCGGACCAAATTGAACATGTACTATGTGTGGTTGTAGTTTTGCAATCACCTTGATCAATTTGAGTGGGTAGAAAAGGCTTTGTGAACGCCATATATTCAAAGTTGTAACTCGACCAGATCTATTAGGTAATTCGAAAGCATCCGGACCAGCGATTGCAATTATCCTTACATTTTCATTATTTGCCATTTCAGTTATGAGTGTAGCAGTGTATATTGATTCGCCAGCGCGCTCTGGAGGAAGTGGTGAAATCATAACAATGTTGAACATGAATCTCGTGATAGATTCAAGTTTCAGTTCAAAAGCCTTTTTGGTTGTATCCAAACCAGATAGATTTGCATCGTGTTTATAAAATGCAAGAATTGCCTTGTCAATCTATAGAAAATCGGTTGTGATGATGTGCCTGGATTATCTACCCAAGCGTCAAGAGGTGTATCTCTACTTTTGGGTCAGTCAATAATCAGTGGTGTCTTTCGGATTGCAAATGTGATTATACTTGCACGTCTTTTACTACAGGCAGAAATGGGGCAGATTGCACTTTTAGCGGTAATCTACGGATTCACTCAATTTCTAGCTGCTCTTGGATTAAACCATGCAGCCCCTCTAATTGTACCTGAGGAGGAGAAAAATGGACACTACAGAAAAATCCATGGTTTTCTGACAAGAGCCCTCCTTCTCATCACAATAGCATCGATTACTATTATGTTGCTATTGTCAATGATATTGCCAAGCATCCTATACACCGGGCTGCTTTCTGATGAGATGCTAAGGGTCATTATATTCATCATTCCATTTTCCGCATTGGAGGTTTTTCTCGACTCTTTCTTGTTGGCCAGGTTTCGAGTAGTAAGACTGGCAATTGGGAGAATTGTATTTGAATTAACGAGGATATTATCTACTGTCATTCTTGTGATAATTGGACTTGGTGTCGTAGGTGTTGTCTATGGATGGCTAGCGGCAGAGGTGATTGTAGTTCTCGTCTTTTACACTGCTGCAAAAAGTGACCTCCCAAGGCAAAAATCACCAATCGATATGAAACCGATCTTAGTTTTTGCTATTCCCAGTCTCCTCTTCCAAACAGTGGATGTAACAATTCAGAATACAGATAGGATAATCCTGCTTATTCTAACCAATCTCGAAGCATTAGGAGTTTATGATGTAATAGTTGGCCTTCTCTTCCTTATGATTTTCCTTTCTCTTGCACTAGCTACGTCAATCTACCCGATCCTGACTAGGATTCGCTTGAAAACTGCTCATGATGGAGATTTCAGAGATGAAATCTCATGGGCTGTTTCAATTCTTGTGAGATATATTCTCATTCTACTAATTCCATTTTCCATCATTATTTCAATGAATTCAAATCTAGTGCTTACGTCTTTGTTTGGTATTTCGTATTCAACCTATCCCTACGCCAATATTTCACTTTCAGTTCTTGTTCTTGCTTATTCGGTTTGGGGACTGACATATGCTCTGCATACAGTCCTTCGTTC
>JBHLRZ010000074.1:0-6083 GCA_048882045.1 Candidatus Thorarchaeota archaeon
TTCGTCTTCACTTTTACAATGTCTAAGCTCGCAATCTTCAGAAAATCAAAGCAGCAGAGAAAAGAGTGATATGCGGATTCCCTACCTCAAGTCTATACGGATTTGGTATGTGAAATCCTATGGTCAAAACGAAACAGGTCAGAGATCACTACGATACCATAAGTGAGGACTACGAGTCACAAGATCCGACCATAGGTAAACGACTCAGAAAGATACTTTCTCATGTGGACTTAGGTAAGAAGACAGTTCTGGATGTTGCAGGGGGTACAGGCTACATTGGTCAGACAATAAAACAGATGGGTGGCACGTATATCAATATCGACATATCTACGGGTATGTTGAGTCTTGCAAAAGAAAAGTTGTCCAGAATGAAAGGAGACCATCTTTTAGTTCTGAGTGATGTGCATAACATTCCCCTTAGAAGCAACATGGTAGATGTGGCTTTGGTTTCGGAAGTTTTGGAGCACGTCCAAAATCCTACACTTGTCCTCAGAGAGGTCAACAGGGTCTTAAAGCCAGATGGAAAGATCATTGTAACCAATCCAAATCCATTCTGGGCACCTATTCAGTTTGTAGCTGAGAAGGTGAAATACAAAGCACCAGAAGGACCACACACCTACATCTACCACAGAGCCCTGATGAAAACCATAAGACTGGAGGGATTCTCGATCAACACCGTAGATATCGATTTCATGCCTTTTGACCGGGGAATCTGGAGGCTACTTGAGAGCTCATTAAGAGGGACTATTCTAGACAATCTGGCTTTGAAACACTACATTGTTGCAACGAAGACAGAGAATGTTCAAAGTACTTCATAGAGATAGATATCCCAAGCAGAGTTTATGTCTTGATAGAGCCCATTGAATTGAAGATTGTTAGCTGCGTAGTTTGTGATGCTAACAGCAGAGAAGACATATGATACATTCATCTCATTCATCGCAGTCGTATTCAGATCCAGATTGTTAATGACCAGACCACTATCTTTTGTGCAATGGAAATTCAATCCTAGTTCAGCTGTCAGAACATAACATCGACTCCCAAAATTATCAAAATAGTTTCGAATATACGGATCTTTGGCGAGTTCATAGCCAATTATATTTCGAAACCGATGCTTGTATTCGAGGGGATAGTTATTCAAGTACCCGTCGAGAGTATAGAATCCATTGAACTGTGAAACCGACGGATGAAAGCCAATGTTGATGATTCTATAGGACTCCTGTGGCAACCCTATATCATCCGCAATCTGTTGGAACAAATCTACTGCATGAAACTCTCGATACGTGATGCTCTGATGATCAGCCACACGTGTGGAGGTAACTTCCCAGCTTGTCGAGAGCAGCACGAATAATTGAAGAAAAATCAAAACAAGAGCAATAATCTTCCCATACTCGATTCCTCTGAAATTCAACCCTTTACTGATAACATTGAGCGATATTGCGAACAGCAAGTACCAAAGTAGTGGATGTAGCCAATTTACTCTCGAGAGCTGAATCGTTCTTAGAATGAAGAATTGCTCTTTCAATGGTGTCCAGAACTCGGATGACCACAATCCAAACCATAGTGAGAATATCGCAGCCATACCTAGTAAAAGAGCGAGCATTTTCAATGTATCAAAGTTCTCACGAATAGGAGTCCGAATTACATCATACCGTTTCGCTAAGAGATAAAGAAACAGAATTAGGAGCCCCAGAAGAGCAGGAAATGCAATCACAGAGAGAGGATAGAGAGGCCCTAGTAAAGCAAATGATGCGATGTTTCTCAAAACTCTTACAATGGAATTATAACCAAACAGAAAAATGCCAACAAGGATACCTGCAGTTCCAATCAATCCGAGAGCAACAAGAGGAATCTTTGCTTGGTCGATCTGAGAAAACAAAATTAGAATCACAGCAAGAGCAATTGCGAAGAAGATCATTACTCCATGAAGAGAGGGAGCATGATATTGTCCTCGGATGAAATTATCAAGACCATTTGTGAATGATTGAAGTAGATCGGTATCAACGATTTCGAACTCCGTCCTATGAGAAACAAATCCCTCGAAAAACACTCCAAGGAGCAGTCTGTACTCGACAATCATGAACTCAATAGTCATGAGTGCTGTTGCACCGAAGAGTTTCAGACCCCAATCACGATTTCGGAGAACGTTCCATAACCAGAGTAGTCCCATCATTGTGAGAAAGAATAAGTATGAGAAGATTATCGAGGAATAAAATGGGATTAGAATTAGTATTAGCCAATCCAGCTTTGTTGCTTTGTTGGCTTTGATATTAAGAAACACATACAATGCAAGAGGTAGGCTGGGTATAGATAGTCCGCCAGGGGGATAGATAGGAAGTATGGCAAAACAGACAGCCACTCCCAGGGTCAGGATATCGTATTTCTCTTTTGGAAGAAAGTGATTCTTTAGAAGGAGATACATTCCAACAAAACCGACGACACGCATTGCGAGAAGATTGAGAACATATGCAGAGAAGGGATCGGTGAAGGCATAGAACCAAACTTGTACGTTTAACTCAGACCCATAAACAATTCTAGGTTGTCCGTCCATTATTATTGGTACAATTTCGTTTTGACCTGCGAACCACATTCTACTATCTGCCAAAACTTTGTACCAGATGAAGTATGAATCAAAATTATCATGGATCCCAATGTAGACGTCTTGACCCAAAACAAAGAATGGAGAGAGTGATAAAATGACCATGATGAACGCAATAATAAAGAGAAGATTGCTTCTAGTCAGAGTAACAATCCTATCAAGAAAAGACTTCAGAGCCTCCATTCTCTATGCCGCTCCAGTATCAGATGCACTGTTTTGCATGCTATATAAAGATTAGAGTTAGAAAGAGTCCACACTAATTGACAATGTTTTTACGCTAGTTGGTTTGGCTCCACAATCAAGATACTCAATGGAGGCTGTCTTATGGTCACTAAAATTACAGTAATTGGAATGGGCTATGTTGGCATTCCCTGTGCAGCATTGCTGGCTGATGTTGATGGTTTTCAAGTGACTGGACTTCAAAGGCGGTCGAAGAGGTCTGGTTGGAAGATTGAACAGCTCAATGCTGGGAAGTCACCCTTTGAAGGTGATGAACCAGGTCTTGATGAACTCATAGCCAAGGTCGTGGCCAAAGGAACCTTCAGAGTGACCGATGATGTGGATATACTGAAGGACTCCAACATCATTCTTGTTGATGTACAAACACCAACAGATGAGAACCATGTCCCACAATACGACTCCCTGAGAGAGGTAAGCAAGCAGATTGGAGAACGTATCAAGAAGGGAACTATGGTGGTGGTTGAATCAACGGTTGCTCCAGGAACCACTCAGAATATAATACAGAAAATCATTGAAGAACACTCAGGTTTGAAAGGCGGTGAAGACTTCGACCTTGCTTTTGCATATGAAAGAGTGATGCCTGGGAAGCTGATCAGGAATATAGTACATCTCCCCAGGATTGTGGGCGGAATAACTCCACAGAGTGCTGAACGAGCTGTCGAAATGTACTCCAAGATTGTTAAAGCAAAGGTTCACAAAACAGATGTCCTCACTGCTGAAGTTTCAAAGACTATTGAAAATGCCTACAGAGATGTGAATATTGCATTTGCCAACGAGATGGCTTTGGTTTCAGAGAGTCTGGGAGTCAATGTATATGAGATAATCGAACTCGTGAACGAGCTTCCCAGTAGGATGATGCACATCCCTGGTGCCGGTGTGGGAGGACACTGCTTGCCAAAAGACACCTGGTTACTGCGTCATGGTCTCAATGAGTATGGTTCGAGTAAACTCGAGCCAAGATTCATCACGCTGGCGAGAGAAATCAATAATTTCATGCCAGTACACATGACTCAACTCATTGAAGATGCATTGAAAGCAAAAGGAACAATGCTCAAGGGTGCGACAATAACGATACTGGGAATCGCGTACCTCGAAAATGCAGATGACACGAGAAACACGCCCGCTGCCGCCCTGATTAGGATACTGGAAGAGAAGGGTGCAAAGGTCATTCTTCATGATCCCTACGTCAGGGACTGGGATCTAGGTCCACATGAGATTGAGAGGGACCTCAAAGTAGCAGCAAAGAACTCGGACTGTCTTGCACTTGTCACGAGGCACAGGGACTACTTTGACCTAGACTTTTCAGAGCTTGGCAGCATTATGAGGACCCGGACTCTTGTGGATGGGCGGAATGTCTTCGACGAGGATGTTGTTAGTCCTCACGACTTCGAGTATCGAGCAGTTGGTAAGGTCGGCCTTCGTGGTTGAATCTCGATCAAGCCCCGAACTTCTCAATGTAGCCCGAATAGCCAAGGAGTAGAGGCATCACATCGATTCCACGGAGTGTATGGAGTGCTCCCTTCGCAGCATCAATCTCAGAGAACTTCTTCACAGAGTCTGGACGGATAAACTTAGACCAGAACAGGATAGGTACAGGGTCGCATGAGTGTTCCTCGATACTGACCGGGGTTGAGTGATCCCCAGTAACTGCTAGGACTATCTCATCACCGGTAGATTCCACTATCTCTCCGACCATCGCATCAGTTCGTTCGATTGCCAGAATCTTCTCCTTGGCGTTCCCGTCATGACTCGCGTTGTCTGTTGCCTTGATGTGAACAAAGACATAGTTGAAGTCTGACTTGATATTTTCAATCGTCTTTGCAGCGATGTTGTCAAAGTTTGTGTCAATTGTCCCTGTCTGGCCTTCGACCAGAATGTGCTCCATTCCAACATACATTGCAGTTCCGATATAGAGTGCTCCACCTGCAATCACTGCGGCCTTTATCCCATATCGGTCAGGAAGTGGTGGAACATCGCTATGACGACCAGGACCTCTAAGAAGGATGGCATTGGCCAGCGGGATTCCCTTCTTTGCACGCTCCTTGTTGGTTTCGAGACTTTTCATGCGTTCGTGGGCAACTTTCATTAGCTTGTTTACAATGTCTGCGGTCTTCTCAGCTTCGGGTTTTAGAGCACGGACTGTCAGTATCTTCTTACCAGTTTCGTGAGGATCGACATCACTGATGTCAGCGTATAGTCCTTCTCCCTCGAGAACAAGTGCTCCTCTGTGTTCCACAGTTGCGATGAAACGGACAGTCACATCATCAATCTTGAGTCCGTCAAGAGCTTCTTGTAGTTCATCTTGTTCAGTTCTAGTGAATGTCCTTCCTGCTCTTCTGTCTATAACAACCATCTTGTTGTCGACGGTAGCAAAGTTTGATCGGAATGCGACATCACCTGGTTTGGTGGCAAGCCCTGCTCCAAATGCCTCTAGTGGGCCTCTCCCTGGGTAATCGGCTATTGGATCGTAACCGAACAAAGCAAGATGTGCCGTATCCGATCCTGGAGTGATGCCTGGTCCTATCACGTTCATCAAGGCATTCTGACCCTCTGAGGCAAGTCGGTCAAGGACCGGTGTCTTTGCAGCCTGAAGAGGAGTCTTTCCTCCCAACTCCTTGAGAGGTCTATCCCCCAATCCATCCATCACAACAAAGACAGCGGTCTTCTTGTCAGTCATCTTTCAATAGTTCCTCCAGGCTGTTCTGAACTCAGAACCCGGGTATCCACAGTTACCGTCTAACACGTAATGGATTTCAAGGAGTCGGTTGTACTTCTCTACTCTGTCGCTTCGTGCTGGGCCTCCAGTTTTCAGCTGACCTGTCCCCAGAGCAACACAGAGGTCAGATATGAAAGTATCACCGGTCTCGCCGCTACGGTGGCTCACAACGACACCCCAGTCAGCTTCGTTCGCGATTCTGGCTGCCTCTATGGCTTCAGTCACTGATCCAATCTGGTTCACCTTTAGTAGAAGTGCGTTACCAGCCTTTTCATCGATGGCTCTTCTTACAATCTCTGGGTTGGAAACTGTGAGGTCATCAGTGACAACCTGTATCTTGGTCTTCTTCATGTACTCTGCAAAGTCGCCAAAAGCCTCTTCCTCAAATGGGTCTTCAACCGTCATGAGAGGGAACGTCTTCTCAAGATCAATGTACATCTCAAGTAGGTCGGAAGAATCAATCGACTTTCCATCGATGTCATACTTACCGTTCTTGAAGAATCCACTAGCTGCTGCGTCTATTCCTAGAAC
>JBHLRZ010000075.1:0-5995 GCA_048882045.1 Candidatus Thorarchaeota archaeon
ACCAACAAGTTAAGAGCTTCAACACACGAGAGAAGTTCTGCGTGTACTGTCGCTATACCTGGCTTAGCCACTGGCCCACAGACCGCCCTTTGCCTGTTGTAAGTTTATAGAGATTGCGGTACTAACGAGGACTGTGTAGTACAACTAGGCACTGACATGATGTAGGATCAATTTCACACTTGATATCTCGATTTATTAAAACTGGACTGTCTCCTCTACATAGGTGGTCGCAGTGGAGCAGGACTCTATTTCAGCAGGTAGTCTGCTTTCACTTGGAATCATATTATTGATATTTGGAGGTTCTACGATGGGCGCAGTCCCAACCTCATATTGGTTGATACAGATGAAGTATTTCCTCTTTATTGGTGGCTGTGTACTCATAATAGCGGCTGTAGTGCTCATGCTAAGAAAACATTGAGGGTTCTAGCTTCTTCATTGCGCCCGATCAGGAACAGCATGACTTTTGTTATTGAACTGGTACCGCACTCAGTTTGCATCTAGCACATGATTGTTAACTATTGTTATGCAATAATATCATGGTCATGCCATTGAGTACATGGAGTGCTTCATATTCTTCCATCCCTCCATGGGATGTTGGTCATCCTCAGCAAGCTTTTGTGAAGCTGGTTGAGAGTGGAGAGCTGACACCATCCAGAATTCTCGATATTGGATCAGGTCCTGGAGAGAACACAATATTCCTTGCGAAACATGGGTTCTCAGCAGTGGGTATTGATTTCACTCCGGAGGCCGTTGAGATAGCCCAAAATCGAGCGGAACAACATGGAGTCGATGTGGAGTTCCTGCTTGGGAATGTTCTTTATCTGGAGCAGTTCTTCGAGGCAAACATCTTCGACCATGTCATTGATTCTGGCTTGTTTCATTCGATTCATTCTGAGGACTTGCATCAGTTTGTCCAGCAAATCAGACGTGTACTCAGGCGGGGAGGAATCTACTACATGCTCTGTTTCTCAGACAAAGAGCCACCAGGTCTTGGTCCAAGAAGGGTTTCCAAGGAAGAGATTAGAAGGACTCTGGAACCGGATTTTTCAGTCGAATACATCCGTGACACAATTTTTGAGTCGAGGATTCACAAAGGTGGTGCGAGAGCATATCTTACACGTGCGAAGAATAACCAGACTTAGCAAGAAGCAACGAATCAAAATTCAATTGCAACATAGTCTCTATTCCTCTATAGCTCCACCAATCTCGCGAAGATGCTTACGGAAGTCATATTCAGGGTCTGATTTTCTCTTGATCAAATACTCATCAAATTTCAATTGCTCCCTCAGTGTCGTTCCCTTTCTCACAGATTCTGCCTGAGATTGCTCTGTTTCAGAGAGCGATTCAGCCATTTCTAGAATGTCCTTCACCCTCTTGAGAGGACCAAAGAGAACACCATCTTGGTCGCCAAAGACCATATCATCTCGAGTGACCATGAATTCCCCAAAAAGAGCAGACTCGAAGGTGTCAGGACTCCGTTCGTCAACCCTAAGAGGTCCCACAGACCAGGTCCCATAGCTGAACATTGGAAACTCAAGTTTCCTGAGTTCAGGCGTATCCCTGTGAGAACCCCAGATGACAATTCCTCCAAGTCCACACGTCATAGCCTCGATAACGATGAGGTCTCCTATACAACCCTCATCGCGTCTGTCACTGTTGTCCACTACAAGAACATCACCTTCCTCAGCTAGATTCATCGCCTCCAGAAAAACATCAACACTTCCAAAGTGGCGTACAGGAAAGGCTCTGCCTCCAAGACGACTGTCTAATAACACTGGATGAATTCCAGGAGGAGCTACATTGAATGAAACCTTCAACCGTACGCAGGCATCTGCAATTAGAGGAGTTGAGAGTCTTGAGAACCGTTCTTTCATCTCTCTGTTGTTCATTTTAGTTCAATACCAGCTATAGTTAGTCTTGGTCTTAATCTTTGTACCTCACTATGTCTGATGTCAGAAAGACGATATTTTGGCTAGCGAGTTTATTCAAAATAAGGAAAT
The DNA here is from genome assembly GCA_048882045.1 of Candidatus Thorarchaeota archaeon. Taxonomy (GTDB): domain Archaea; phylum Asgardarchaeota; class Thorarchaeia; order Thorarchaeales; family Thorarchaeaceae; genus SMTZ1-45. The sequence goes on from JBHLRZ010000075.1 coordinate 2,001, forward strand.
TCTCCCTCACTTCATCCAGATTATGAGTTCTGACTCTTAATTACTGAATGATCGGATTCCCACAAATCGAGGCACTTCACAAAGATATTGTGAATATTCTTTTCCAAATTGCTCCACAAGCCATGGTTCCTCGCTATAGGGAGTAATCGCATACATCAGAATCAAGAAACTACCTGTAATCAGAGTGAAATAGGATCCCGCGATTAAAATAACTGAGAAGTAGAATAGGATTAGAGCAACATACTGAGGGTTGCGTGAATACTTGTAGGGACCTGTGGTGATGAGTTTCCCTTCGAGACCGAGACTCTGATGAAGGCTGAGTGTTCGGATTCCCCAGAACACGAGGGCTGCGGATATCAGAATTAAGATCCCAGCAATAACAAACCATAGCCAATGAATTGGCCAAAGGGAGCCGAGGTCCAAGATTCCAATGACTGGAACGCCTACCGAAGATATTATGATGAAGAGCCACGATACCCAATACTGCCAAGATGATTTACTTGGTGGAGGCCAGATACGATATTTTGGAAAAGTCACACTGAAAGCAACACCCAGAATTAGTAAGAGATCTGAGAACAGGACAATATAGAATAGTACCTCAAGCATTTGTTATAACCTCACTAGTCTGTCTTTCACACGATCTTTTCAAAAGGAACTGTCAGGGCTTGTCCACAGAATGGACACTCTATACTATTTGGACCGATCCAGTCCACCTTCTCTGGTCGAATGCTAGCACCACAATTGAAACACTTTTCGGGTATTCTTGGCATCACAATTGTTTGTCTGTCTGTTGTGACAGAATCATCATAAGATTGTTTCCGAGCGGACTGTCTGCTTCGTCTTGTTTTCTTAGGTCCGCACCTCAATATTGTTTGTCCTCCTGTATAACATTCATTCATCAATTGTTCGAGAATATGCGTCTGCTACAAACACTACGGTCAGGATCAGGTGACCGACTAGGACTAAAGCAAATGGGTATGTGAAGTAGAGTGATAAATTCCCAACTAGTAGTGGCCAGTGTAAAAAGGGTAGTGAGATCAATAGACCGATTCCTAAGACTCTTTCACCAAGGACTATGTAACCTAGACCCCAAATGATGTTCAGTAACGCATTTCTTATCTTCGTCATGATTGATGATTCTTCCTTCGTTATGACCCGAAATTATATCATGTAAGATATATCTATGTAGAGATATTTATATAATTATCGGCGTGGATATATCCTGCTGGAGTGTTTCCTTGAAAGCAAGAAGCATGAACCAGTCATGAGAACCATCTATCCATTCTCCCATAGAGAAACTGTGACGCGTAGAAGGAAAAGATAGAGAGTTCAATGAACAAGAGGTTCAATGAAAATACAATGAAGTATATGAAACACTAGTATCTTCATGACTTTTGAATCGAACTGATTGGACAGAAGTGATACGCTGCTCTCTTTTGATTTGTAGAGCATTCGGATGATTCTTCAAAGACAGATATTACAAAACAGGATGGCTCATTTCGTGAACGAGTGTTGAAGGACTAAAATTGCGACCGTCCATTTCGCTTCATCAAATAAACTCCATATCCCGGGGGAAATTTCGAGAAATCAGGTGTCTTGCGACCAGAGATTCGCTCAATCTCAAAATAGTTTCCAAAACGGAACTCAACCTCGCCAGGTTTCATCGCCATCCTGTCAAAAATGGGTCTTTCCCACCAGCGAGGAGACCATTCGAAGCAGAATAATAGAAAAAGTGTGTTGGGATGAGTTAAGGGCAAAATATTCTTAGTGTACAGGCTGCGTTCGCTCGGAGGTAGATCATCAAGCGTGCCATAGTCTACTAGCAAATCAAAGGTTCCAGTGACGTGACGTAAATCGGTTAGATCATCCAATATGAAAGTTACAGAAACACCAGCTTTACGTGCCCTAATGCGACCTAACTTGATAGCGGATTCTGCGTAATCCACTCCTGTCACATCGAAACCATGTTGTGCCAAGAAGATGCAGTTACTTGCCGTCCCACTTCCTAAGTCAATTGCTCGACCGGGAGTTATTTGACCACCTTCTACCAACTCTACCAATTCAGAACGGGGGCCAATATCCCAAGGCACGAGCTTGTGTCTATAGCCAAATTCATAGAACCACTTTACCAGTCGTCTTCCAAGCATTATGGGAACGATCCGAATGTCATCCAGTTTTGGACAGGATAATAAATTCACAATAGTTAATTGAATATATGTCTTTTCATGATGCGTTTCTATGTTGGCCCTTCATCATTACTGGGTCTGGTGTCAAAATTAGGATTCTTCAAGATAAGATGAGGGCCAGGAAGAAAAGAACTACTTGGCAATAACCTGACTTGGATCTAGAAATTAGAGTGAGGATGTTTTCAGATGGAATTTTTAAGGTAGTTAAACACATGACTGAAGATTGTTATTGGAGAAATTGAAATGAGCGCTGATGTCTATAGAGCACTCCAGATACATCTTGACAGTATGCCAGCGGGTTTTCCTGCTACTAAATCTGGTGTCGAAATCAGAATTCTAAAACAGCTTTTCACACCAGAGGAGGCAAAATTGGCTACGCACCTGAAATATTCCACGTATCCGAATGAGTCCTTTGAGAGTATCTATAATCGCTTGGAGGAAACTGGTATTTCCAAGGAGGAACTAGAAGAGAAACTTAGCACAATGGCAAGCAAGGGACTGATTCACTCCAAGTCAGAAGCGGGTCAGAAGTTCTATAGTGGTGCTCAGTGGGTTGTGGGAATCTATGAGTTCCAAGTGAATAAACTGACAAAGGAACTTTCAGATTATGTCCATCAGTATAACAATGAGGCTTTTGGGATGAACTTGCTCAGTGCTAGACCAACTCAACTGAGAGTCATCCCCATTGGTAAAAGCATCAAACAGGAAGATGGGGTTGCAAGCTATGATGATTTTCGTACGATGCTATCCACAATCGACGGACCATTCATGGTAACAAGCTGTATCTGCCGCCAAAGGAAAGACTTGGCTGGCTCCCCATGTAAGGTGACAGAGAGAGAAGAAACCTGTATTTCATTTGGAGTCTTTGCTCAGATGTATATTGACCAAGGATGGGGTCGTGAGATAAGTAGGGATGAACTGCTTGAAATAATCGAAATGAATGAACGGGAGGGCTTGGTCCTGCAGCCTAGTAATTCACAGAAACCTGAGTTTATTTGTTCATGTTGTGGCTGTTGTTGTGGTCTTCTCCGTGGAAAGGGGGCAATGCCCAGGCCTGTTGATTTCTTTTCAACGAACTATCACTCTGTAGTTGATCACGACCTTTGCACATCATGTGGGGTGTGTGTGGACCTCTGTCAGATGAGAGCTTTGAGTTTCAAAGATGATGGCTTGGCAATTGACTTGAATAGATGTATAGGATGTGGAGTTTGTGTTGCTAATTGCCCAGAAGGAGCAATGAAGCTCCTTAAGCTTTACAAAGAAACTGTACCACCTGAAACCATGGAAGAAACATTCTCACGTATTGCAGAGAACAGACTTCAGACTTGATTATCGACTTCTCTTCCAAAGTCGATTTTATCCCAAGTCTTTTCATGGAGATAGTAGAAGATGGTCTTTAGAATAACTTCCAAAGACCCGATTTCAAGACTAATAAGTAATGAACCGGTTAATAGAAATGCAACGAAAATAGTAGTAGCTGTTGCAACAAACCGCCAAGAGAATGTCTTGGCCAAAGTTCTTCTATCAATTTTCAATCCTGTCACATTCAACCCCTCGAATCGATTTCATCAGGATTTTTTGTAATAGTAATAAGGACCAGATTAAAAGAATCTAGCGATTGTCAGGTCGTAAGTCATATAACAAGGAGCTGTCTTGCGGCCAACGTCTTCAGGAGGCTCTAGGATTGAGTGACCACAAAAAACTCTATGATTCTGTGTTCGACTTATTGGAAAAACATGACAACTGGATGTCAAACACCCTGAATCTCATAGCTAGTGAGAACGTGAGTTCTCCCGCTGTCAGATCAGC
>JBHLRZ010000076.1:0-5508 GCA_048882045.1 Candidatus Thorarchaeota archaeon
GCTCTCAATGTTTCATTGGCATTTCCTTCGAACCCATATTCTAACCAGACAGAGTCGTTGAATTGAATATGCACACCCACCTTGTAGACTATGCTGTTTGGTAGATAGTCGATTTCTACTCCAATGACTAGTCCGGGGGCTGCTGCAATCACAGGTGAGTTGTTGCTGAACATATAGTCCAATCCATTATGTGCAGCTCCCCAAGGACAAGCATCGCTTTCACTATATCCATTATTCCAATGTTCGATATGTGACTGGTTGCTATAGATAACGCCCATGTTATTGAGGATTGTCGAATCGTATCTACCTTCATTGTCAAATGGAGGATTGATTGGTTCCTGCCCCAATATGAAGAGCACCCCTACAGCAACAACAAGAATAACAACCATTCCGATGGCGCAGACCTGCCTGTTCATGTCCTTTGTCTGACAAAACCAACTCATAAGATAATCTGCTTCTTTAAAATGAACGAGGATTCAGATCCACTTCAGGTCGGATCTGATGATCAAGAGTGTCAGAAACCATTTCGGACAGATCGGGATGTAAGACATAGTCATAATTTAGAAGGTGGTATGGTGTTAGAAACGATTACAGAACACAAAGCAACTCACCAGTCATCTCAAGAGAAGACAGCTTTTTGGACCAAGTCTACAATCCTGAGCACAATCATTGTCATAATCATAGGATCTGCCCTCTATTTGTTTACTGATATCATTACCATGCCATATCTCATAGTAGGTCTAGTTCCTCTAGGAATTTTTCCTTCATATGCAGTAGTTGCTACAAAGCTGCATAGCCCCTCATCTCATCGTAGAGTAGGTGTCAAAAATCGACACAAGACTAGAACCTGAACAGAAATTTGCTGTTGAACTTATTACAAAGTGTAAATAATTGGTGTTGGATGGAGTGATATCATCCATGAACGATTCTGAAAGGATGGGATTACCTAATGACTCTGTAAAGGATGAATCAATGCTCCAATCATTCATTCAGGAGAGAGGAAAGATAATCACAGTAGTCCTTGTGGGCCAAATAATTATGTATGTTATCTTCTTCCCGCCATTACTCATCTTATATCCAGGATACTCGTTAGGTCCTTTATATGATGCAACTATGAATAATTCCTTATTTTGGCTCGCAATTTTTCTCCCACTCACTAGTTTATTGATTATTTTCTTCTGGATGGCTTCCAGACATGAACGATTTAATATCCCGCTTGGAAATCGGTGGTCGTCTCGTGCTATGGAAATTGCCTTGAGAAAGCACAATTTGATGAAAGATGAGGAAGGTAAACCGAAAGTTACTTGGTCCTCACAACATAAATCTGTGACAGATAAAGCTCGGTTACAATTACTACAATTCATGCCACGGATTCTTGTCAAAGGAACAGATCAGAAAATCGAGCTTTTACTAGCAGGAAGTTTATCCTCATGGGGAGGCGTCTTTGTAAGAGCCTTAGAGAATAAAAAGAACCCTAAGGAAAGGTGTCTTCAATATGTCTTTGTTTATACACGTCAACATAGCTCGATTTCAATTGTTTGGTGGGTGATATTCCCACTGATTATGGCCCTTGCAGTAAGTATCACTCTCTCGAGTGGAGCTTTTGATGTTGGTATAATCATAGCAGCGACAGTCGTTTTACCATTCACAAGTTTGGCAACTCACTTGACAGATCCGACAAACAAAACTCGTATTCATCCCGCCACCTCTCTTGCAATTTTTTGGCTGATTTTATTCACTGGCTTCTTCGACACAAGTTTACTAGTAAACTTTCTTCTTCTATGGAGTATCTTTTTCCTTGCAGTATGGCTGCTGGACTTGTTTGAAGACAAACTAGGTAGATTTCGTATTCTTCGGTTTGGTCATCCTATGGACTACATTCCAATATTTGTGTATATAATTAAGAAAAAAAAGGAATGGATTTTGAACAAAGTATGCTGGGATGAATGGCATTACAAAGCCAGAATGAAGAAAGCTGAAGAAATACCTGATTCATATAAGATTAACAATCGAAGAGTTAGTTTCTTATTGGACAATCCTTGGCATTCATTGCGTTTGGGAACCAAAATGAAGCATAGGTGGTTTCTGTATTGGTTCTTGTTACTTTTCTCCTTGTTCGTTGCTTATCTGTCAAACTTTTTTCAATTTCTTAGAATTCCACTCATGTGGATATATTTCGGATACTTCTATCTCCTCTCTCAAGATGAATCAGATCTTCTACCTGATTTTGAGGACCTGCTGCGTTCCAAACCATCTCCAGAAATTACGGATGATTTAGAAATTGAAGATTTGGAGTCCAGTGCTACACTAAAACATCTGACTGACTCTTTTGACGATGATGAAAAGAAGATGTGGCCAATTCTGCACATTTTGTGGAACCTGAAAAGAATTGGTGCGGAATGGGAGGAGGAAGGTCCAAAGTTTGTTGTTGTTAGCAAAATGCAAAATCCCTTCAATCTTGATGCAACTACTTTCACCTTTCGTGATGAAGTCGTGGACCTGTATTCACATATCAGTAAGTTAGAATATAAACTAGAACAGGAGGATTCGGTAAGTTTCAAATTCGTAGAAACAGGTGCTGGTGGTGAGTTCTTTTACGAAAGGAGTGCAGTGGGAACGTCTTGTAAACTGCCTGATAGGGTTGAAACCGATTCTCTAACTGTTACAGTGAATGGAGTCAGATGGAAGCAAAGGCCAACACTCGTTCAAAGCAAATCAGATGATACACATTTCATAGTAGAAACAGATGTCGAAGGTAGGAGTATTGTACGATTTGGAAATGGTGAGAATGGAATGGATTTGCCTGAAAATGCTGTGGTTGTATGCGAATACTCCTCAATTATCTTTTATCACATAGGCTCAGAAAGAGCTGAAGAATAATGATCAAGGAATTTCGCTTCTGTTGTTCCGTTTAGGTGTTGACCCAGCCTTTTGAACTCCTCTGGTTTAAAGGAGAAGTTGTCTGGATACTATCTGAAATACTTTAAGTCAATTATGTCTTGATATGGAGATAAATGGTGGGCCCGGCGAGACTTTCAGCCCAAATGAAATCACCAAGGCTTTTGAACTCGCGACATCCGCCTTATCAGAGCGGCGCAATAATTGCCCGAAACTTTGTGGTTTCTCCAGGCTATGCCACGGGCCCATGAGTGTTCAGTTGCTGGAGCGGTCTGGATAAAAACGTTTTTGCTGAGCATTATATTATTTGGTACAATCACTGGCAAGATTTATGGGTCGTTTGAAAAAGAAAAGGAACTACTCCCAGTGTTCCAGTCTAAGATAGATTTGAGAGTAGTTCAAGACTATGTTATCTTCACCACATTATTTCGTTAAAGAGAAGGACGTGTTTCCATTCAGCTTTTAGGAAATATTGATCTCTCCATGAATCAGGTCTACCAAATGAGATATAGTACAAGTTACCAGGTGTAAGTCCAACGATTTGGAACTCGCGATAGTGGAAAATATTCACTTCATCCTCATAGGATAATATATTATATGACCTCACCACAGGTCCGCCAGGATACTCAGTAACATATGCCCAAACCCACCTACGATTGGGTCGTAAGTACTCATTGAACGTATCATATTGTGAATAATATCCCTCCCCACTTATCATACCATTCGAATCTGCTTTCACAAACTTAGTGAACCTCCCGTAGAATAGATATGACATATCCTGCCAATAGTCGATTGTGTTTACTGAATATCCGCCATCAATTGCATATCCCTCAACATACATTCCAGCTACGGAAACTTCTGGCGACCACTCATCGAGATACCAGAATGATTCATCATGGATGTTTAGATGGTTCTCAACGATTTCGTGATTACTGCTGCTAGTGCCGACACTAAAAGTAAAACTTTCTGGAAAATCTTGCCCACCCGACATTATATCAGCTGAGGGGTTTGGGTCATGATTTCCAATACCGTAACCATGACCTGATTCATGAGCAATATCTGACCAAATCCCTCTACGTGGGATTCCAAATATGTCTGTGTAAGACCATGTGTCTAGTGTTCTGTCTTTTAGATCGACCATCATAGCATTGTGTTTACCAGCATTTATTCCACCAGCGCCAGAGGATGTATTGCAGTCTGCGTAAGTAAGCATTACTAGATAATCAAATCGTAAACCGTGTAGATTCGTCGTGTCTAGCATTGGATATTGAGTTCCTAAAGGTCCAAAATGAGTACCATCGGATGTTTCTCCTCTTATTGGCCATCCAAGTTCATTTAACCAAAGGTTGTAATAATCTGGTTCAGAACCTCCATCATAACCATCTAATGCATTGGCATCATGTATCATCCACTCTTCTGTTACGTGAAAATTCATGTTTGGCCAAACTCGATTGTAAAATTCATGTAAGCCAAAATGGACATCAGTAACCATTTGAGACTGGGGATTATATCCCATCAAACAATAATATGCATAGGCTGTGTCATCATATACAATTAAAACATCCATATTGCACTCTGGTAACACATCTTCCGAATTAACCGTGATTGTATTGATTCTTTGCCCTTGAAACTGAAAGTTTGTTATAGCTGAATAACTGATTACAATCTCTGTCGCAACGCGATCTTTTTCGGCAAAGGAAGGTTGGTGAAGCAAATTAATTGATTGACTACCGATTGTACTCTTGATAGTATCGCTCGACTCGTCATACCAGACTTTGATATTGTATGAGCAACTGAGTGACGTTGTGAATGTATTGATTGATGAAATTCCTCCTCCTTCAGAGTCCAATTTATTGTACCAAGCTCTGAAATCAACTCTTGATCCATACCAAGAGTCACGAACATTGCATACAAACATTGCCTCTCGATTCTGGTCAAAGAGTGCTACATACACATGTCCCATTCTTGATGGAATGTAGTTCTGTTCCAGATTTACAGAAAGTTCCAGTCCTTGTTCAATTTGTGCTAATGTGTCCAACGATTTATACCACATCGGTCCATGATTGTAAGGCCCTGAAATATATGGTATATATGCACATTCTAGTCTTCCAGTTGGATTGATACTCTCAAGAAGATCGATATTAGTTTGAAGACCTCCGTTGCTACAGAATATGTCTCCTCCCCATTCAGTCTCAGAATGAACTTGAATCCATCCACTTGCATCATCACAAGAGTCATAGAAGACCTGTTCAGAGCCAGTAAGGAACTGACTCTCAGGTGTTAAAGATGGTTTCATTTCATTCACTTGAGTTCCAGTTAGTGAAAATCCCAGGCTAAACACAAGTATTGATGTTATAGCAATAATACACAATAACCTATAGCATCTCTTTTTGCTACTAATCATTACATATCCTCATTTATAATGAATCCCAATCCCCCTAATAAACATCAATTTTCTATAGATGGACCATCAACGCCGGGCCCACCATATCTTTTCTGTCTTTCCACTTACTGTCGTAAAACTCATCAATGGAATCATTGACTAATTATCTGGAGGAAACAAAATTGGGAGTAACGGTATTCAAGTTCGAGTTTCCTGGTAGTGAAGAT
>JBHLRZ010000077.1:0-5067 GCA_048882045.1 Candidatus Thorarchaeota archaeon
TGGACTCTCTACGGTATCGCACTGATTGGTATTGGAATGCTATCACACACCGGCAACAACGTCGCTATGGACTCTTATGGCCCTATAAGTGACAACGCCGCAGGTATTGGAGAGCTCTCACCAGGCGACTTTGATGAAACAGCGATGAAGACCATGGCTGAGCTTGATGCAGTGGGCAACACAACCAAAGCCATCACCAAGGGAGTAGCTATTGCTTCAGCTGTTATCGCTGCAGTAAGCCTGTTTGACAGCTATGTAGTCGTGGCTGGAATGGAGCACATCTTCATGGATGACCCCATTGTATTCTCGGGACTGCTTCTGGGAGCTGCACTACCTTGGTTGTTCTCAGCATTGAACATCAAGGCTGTCACTCGAGCAGCTGGCGAGATGGTCATGGAAGTGCGTAGACAGTTCAAGATACCAGGTATCCTAGAAGGAACCGTGAAACCAGACTATGATAGGGCTGTTGGTATTTCCACTACTGCTGCACAGAAAGAACTAATCTCTCTAGCAGCACTAACTGTATCCATTCCTATAATGGTCGGTATTCTATTTGGTGTGACTGCACTCGGAGGATTCCTAGGCGGTATTATCGTGTCCGGTCAGCTCTTGGCTGTGTTTATGTCCAACACTGGTGGAGCATGGGACAATGCCAAGAAGGCTATTGAGGATGAGCCAAGCGATCCTGCTAACAATACAGGTAAGGGCTCAGAACGTCACAAATGTGGAGTTGTCGGTGATACAATCGGTGACCCATTGAAAGACACAGCTGGCCCAGCACTCAATCCAATGATCAAGGTTGTAAATCTGATCTCATTGATTCTTGCTCCACTCTTGGTTCAGTTCCAATTCGGAGCAGATTTAATGACGAACATTGTTTTGGTTGCAGCACTGTTCCTTCTGTTCGTAATGACAGTCTGGGCCATCCGAAAGAGCACCAAGCCTGCTGACTTCGGTACTGAATCTGTTACCTTATCAGCTACAGAATCTGTGGATGCTATCCAATAGGATTTACTAAAAAGTGGTGGCACTTAGGTGCCACCCTTTACACTCTTTTTCGAAAACGACAACCTTTTGACAAAATAATACACTACCTTTTGACTGCAGACACTAGCACATTGGTAAGAGAGGAGATGTACGATTTGGAAGGCGACCTTATTCCTAACAGCAAGTTAGAAGGCCATGAGTTCACTGTTTGGTCTGTAGCAATTACACCTGATGGTAAGAAGATCCTCTCAGGTGGTCAGGATGCGACGATTCGACTCTGGGACATCAATGAAGAGAAAGAAATCCACAAATTCACAGGCCATGAAGGACCAGTATATGGTCTCGAACTAATGCCTGATGGCAACCGATTAGTTTCTATTGCTGACAAGGACCTCGCAGTGAAAGTGTGGGACATTGAAAATAAGGTACTAATTAGCTCTCTCGCTCCCAACTCAGCGCATGTCAATGCTGTAGCAGTGAGTCACGACCAGCGTTACATCGTCACTGGTGGAAATGATGGAATCACGAGGTTCTGGGATGTTGACAGAGGAGTCAACCTTAGAACTCTTGAACATCCACACAGCATCTATTCTCTCTTAATCAGCCCTGATAATCGATACTTGTTGTGTGGAAGCAAGCATGAACCACTCTCTCCAAAACCTGGGGTGGTTTCAGTTTGGGATTTCGAACTTGGTATTCTTCTCAAGACTCTTGGGGGACATAAGGGTCATGTCACTGCACTCGCCATGTCTGCAGATTCAAAGTACATCCTTTCTGGCGGGCAAGACGGAGTAGTCTATCTATGGGATCTTGAAACGGGAACACAATTGAAGACTATGACTGGACATAATGGATCAATACTATTAATCCACATCACCTCAGATGGACAACACGTCATCACGGGTTCTAATGATGGAACAGTTCGAGTTTGGATTCTCAGAGGTGGAGTCCTCCTACACAGCCTGCGACACACAGAGAATGTGCATTCAATGGTTGTTTCGCCAGATGGAAGTCATATCATTACCGGATCTGTGGAAGGTCTGGTTGAAATTTGGGACTTTGAGAGAGATAGTCCATGGATTGACAAAACTCGAGAACGAGAGGAAGAAGAAGCAGCTGAACTTGCAGCCTTCAGGATGGTCCAGCTGAAAAAGATAATGACCCGTTATGAAACCCTCCCAATGGATCGTCTTGCAACAATTTTGAGGTTCTCGAGGCTCGAAGAACTAGAGGACTGGCTCTTGGACCTACCACCAGAAACCGCAGTCAGGATTGATGGACCGAATTTGGTCATCAAGAAGTAATATCCTACTCCTCGAAATAAATGACTGCAATGCCATCCCAATCTGAGATTGGTCTATCTGTTACATCATTTCCTCGCTCATCTAAAAGATACCATCGACTGGATTTCTTCTTCTTAAAAGGCCAGTCATCTTCGAGAGTTTCACGAATCGTGGCATATGGATCAGCCTTCACAATTAGTTCAGTTCCACGCTCTGAATCCCGAACGACTCGACTCACTATTCGCTTACTCATAATAACCTTCACTCACGAATTGTATTCATGTATCTCCAAAAGAAGATTAACCCTTTGAAATCAAGTGTCTTGTAGAAAATCCACTAGTCAAAGATTCTATGCAGAATCTGGAATCTATGGACTCGGTTTCAACGTTTCTTGTAGAATGCCACTCCAACAATCAGAATGACCACTATTGACCCAGCAATCACTCCAGTAGTCAACAGGTCAGGTATTCCACCAGGAGCGCCTGTTACTGTCACCCATACCATGTCAGTAACAATGTGTCCAGATAAATCAGTCAACACCAATGTGTAGTTATATTCACCAACAGACAGTCCATCGACATTGTGGATTATATCTGATCCATTCCAGTCATTGGTTGTTACTTGACTGCCATCCCTGAAAATCGTATACTCATCTGGGTCTTCATCCGTCACCTCCCAAACAATCTGATTTCCAGTAGAGCCCTGAACATAAGTAACATCGTTCGCTGAAAGAATCTGGGGAGCTAATCCTGAAGGCCAATGATAATCCAAGTTTCTACTAAGTTCGAGGGAAAGAGAATCGTAGTCAGAAACATAGAATGGTCCACAAGTGATGAACGGATCAGTAGTCAAAACGGGATTCCAACTCGACCAGCCAGCATATCCTATCCCAGTCGCTTCATTGAAAATGTGCTCAGGAATAATCTTCGATAGTAATAGTTGCTCAATGGATAGTGTAGTGTAGTAGGAACTCTTACTAAACTTGAGTCTGGCAGTATTTGGTGACAATGTTTCAGAAACGAGAAAATCATCAAACAGCCTAGCATTACCCGATGGATTTCCAAGGAGTCCACTTTCATAGAGATATGTAAATGTAAATGCCACATCTTCAGCATCGAGTTGAGCTCCGTCTGACCAGGTGACTCCATCTCTGACTTCAACAGTTACCCATGTCTGTCCCGTTGGTATCGCAGCGTTTGTTGAATGGGTTTCAACGAGTACTTCTTCAGCAAGGTCGAGATATAACGCTCCATCTGGTCCCATCTTGTATGCTCCTGAATATAGGTTACTCAGAATGCTATGAAGGTTGGGTAAGTCTGTAAGAAACATGTTGAACGTGAATGGTATTTGATAGATTGCGATATCAAAGACCCCTCCAAAAGGATTCCCCGCCAGGTTGTGCACCTTCACGTTCGTCCAAGGACCGGAAACTCCCCAATATTCATCTTCTACATGTCCGGTGAAGTCTGTATTCCTGAAAGCTTGATAGTCAATCTCATGACATGCGACTAATACTGGAACATTCTCGTGAATGTGTTTTTGAATATCGGATACTACCTCAAAGAAGTCTTCGTAATTCGGTGCATTGATCAGAAGTTCACGTAATGAGTCGAAAGTAGCATTCTCGTAGTTTGACGGATTCGTGTAGGCTATCGAGGAATACAACGAGTAGTAGTTGTCTAATATCCACGCAAGATCCCTGTTAATCTGCTTGTAGACATACATGTCATAGTCTCCATGATTCACTACATTTCCAAAAACTGTATGGTCATCAGCATATGTTTCAGCGTTTACATCCATTGCTCGTAATGCATCCACGGCTCTTTGCGCAATACCCTGTGACTTATCATCAAATACTAAATATGCCACGTAAACCGAAAACGGAGATCCATCAGGTGCATTTCTAAATCCTGTTACTCCATCACGAACGAAATTGAGTCCATCAAGGATTTGATTACCCAGAGCTGTCTGGTCTGAGTAGTAGTGCCAAGGAAGCTCTTCCTCAATGCACCAGTCTTCCTTGGATGAAACTATTGAATCGTGAACAATTGCATGATCATCCATGACATCTGATACGACCTTGGTCTTGTTGAATGCGTATGCCAAGGCTCTTCTGAAACCTGTGATATTCAGTGGATACTTCCCACAATTGATGTCAATGTATCTCATCCCATTCTCTAGCAAAGAATGAACATCAATATCCGATTCCAGTTCCAATGTACTCAGATATGAGGTATCCACAGCGTCTTGAAGTAGATCAGCATCTGCACTCATAAGCGCTGTTATCCTCTGGCTCTCACTAGTCATTTCTGTGTATATGATCTGATCAAGATAAGCGCCAGCACAAGGATTTTCTGTTTCAGTTGGAATCCCATTTACCATGTTTCCATTAGAAAGCACTAGAATCATTATTATAAAACACGCAAGAACTCGCAAGATTAATTGCGGCTTAATTTCCATCCACTCCCATCGAAGTAGGTAACATCACTACGATAAGTATCTACTCATTTTCCTAGGCTGATTACTCGTTTTCAGTTAACAAGAAATAGCCCGCTAAAACATACTTCGACGCCAATCTGACAATCTGCCCCTCATCCTCATTGAGGGACAGTGCCTGTATCCCGAGACGTTCCATCACTCCTGTGAGTTCAGTTTCATACATCTCTTCGATGCGCTTACCGGAATCAACCTCTAGACGTTTGACATCGTCTCGTCTGATCTTCAATGCTCTATCACTACCTGCAATCAGATACAGCATTGCAGGACCTGCTCCAATTCGTATCAGTTCTTTGACGAC
>JBHLRZ010000078.1:0-4526 GCA_048882045.1 Candidatus Thorarchaeota archaeon
ATTCTTGGTCCATTGAAGAGTGAAGTGGCTGCTGAGATTGGGCTGAAGGAAGACACAAAGGTCATAGTAGGTTCTCCGGATTTGCAGACAGCAGTGGTTGGTTCCGGAGCTGTCTTGGATTATGAAGGCCACATCTACATCGGCACCAGCAGCTGGGTTACATGCCACGTTCCATACAAGAAGACTAGCATTTCTCACAACTTTGCATCGGTTCCCTCTTCAATCCCTGGTAGATACTTCATAGCAAACGAGCAGGAAATGGCGGGTGGATGTCTAAAATGGGTCAGAGATCAGATTCTACACATTAACGATCCAACTAAAGTGGAGAATCCTGAAGTCTATGAGGAGTTTGATAGAATTGCTGAGAGGGCACCTCCTGGCAGTCAAGGACTGATCTTTACTCCTTGGTTGTATGGCGAACGAACTCCCGTCGAGGACCATACAATCAGAGGTGGCTTTCACAACATGTCTCTACATGTACGAAAACAGGACCTCATTCGTTCCATCTTTGAGGGTGTTGCATACAACTCTCGCTGGTTGTTTGAGCTTATTGAGAAGTTCATCAAGCGGAAGATGGATCCCGTGAACCTCATTGGAGGAGGGGCCCAGTCTGATATCTGGTGCCAGATCTATGCTGATGTACTGAACAGAACCGTCAGAAAGGTGAAGGATCCCATCATGGCAAACGCTCGGGGTGCTGCATTCATCGCTGCTGTAGGGCTTGGCCTATGTAGTTTTGATGACATTCCCAAACTTGTGCAGTACTCAAAGACATTCATACCCAATCCTGACAATCGAAAGCTCTACGACACTCTGTTCAATGAGTTCATCAACATCTACAAGAATAACAAGGAAATGAGTCGCAGGTTGAATGAGAAATGACAGAGAATAGATCCACGTTTGAAAGTGTAGAGAAGGAAGTGAGAAAGAAGACCTTTGGTGTTTTGACGACGATCGATACCAAAGGACGACCACATAGTACAGGGATTATCTATGCAACAGGACATCAAGACAAGCCATTTGCTCTCTACAGCGTATCTGGAACCAATTATGCAAAGGTCCGTAACATCAGACGAAATCCCAATGTGTCCTTAGTCGTTACGTTCCCCCACTACTGGATTCGATTTGCACCAGCCAGCTACGTGATGTTCAGAGGAACTGCAGAGATTCTTCCAGGTGATAATCCACATGGCTACTGGGCAATGAGTCAGACACGAATTGGTAGAATGAATCTGCAGACAGATACCGAATCTATCGGGATTGAATATGTATACATCAAGATTACACCCGAACCAACCGTGTTCTGCTATGGATTGGGCATCGGTCTAATGGAACTCAGAGGTGACCATACAAACGCAGGATACAAGGTGATTATTCCAAAGACTCGAAGATAGGCAGGTGTTCGTCATTGAAACGAAAGCGGCAGATTGCTATAGGCATTCTTCTGACTACAATCATCATTATAGGTTTGATAGCATTTGTAACCATGGATCCTCGCTTTCTAGGAATAGGAATGATTACAGAAATCGGAGGTCTTAGTCACGTGAGTGAAACCTATTATCCAAACGACAATGTATCTTATTCAGTGTTGTTTCAAGAAGTGAATTTCACCTTCCTGTATTGGACCTACCCCTATCCTCTTGCTGATGCAGCTTATACAGCCTACTTCCTCGTCCAATTCAGTGATAGTACAATCGAAGAGATCAATCTCAATACTGGTTCATATTGGGCAGAAAACACGTGGCCCCTTGATATCAAAACTACAGTGCACACATCACCCAAAGCAGGAATTCTCTATAGCGGTTATCTCAACAAACCAACAGGCTGGCAGTTTGTAGTCGGATTCAACTAAAGTATCTCCTGAGCACACGTAGTGCACGTAGAGTGATCCATTTAGATGGTTTGTTCTTTTCGTCTATTTCACAGAACATCTTGCCATTGAAAGTGTCCTTGAGATCCCAGGTTCCTTCACTATTCCGTGATTTAAGAACAAGGTCTATTGAATCCTGCATCCTATCATCACTCACACCGAGTGCAGTCAACACGTCCAGTACTTCAAGCACATCTGATTGGTAGAACAGGGGGAATCCAAATCTCTTCCAACCCGCCTTCTCTTTTCGAGAGCCATCCGGATTCTTGAGGTATCTGTAAATCTCATTCTCAAAAATTACCTCGGTTTCCTGCTTAATGATTCTATCAAGATCAACTGATCTCTGTTCCTTTGGAATCTGGGCGAGCCCCCTCAGTAGTTTCACAGCCCCCATGAAGCAGTTCTCAGGGAACACCTTGCTTCTATCAATTGGAAATGCTCTGCACTTCCACCCTCCTACATCATCTGCATGGTATTCCACTTGGAAATCTATCAGCTTCTCTGTGCGTACATCATCAAGATACCCAAAATGAATGAGGTAGAAGAGGATATTCCCATCCAGACAGCAACCATCTTTTACAACACTTGCCCTGCCCTTGTCAGTTTTTGGCATCTCAATCAAGAAGTGGCCCGAATCCCTTTGAAAAAGGTAGAGATATTCGATAGCAGCTTCAATCTCCTTTGTTCTCTTTGCACCTAACTCTGCCAGGATGAGTAGATTGTGAGTGGTTGCCCTGTATTTTGGTTCGTACATGTTGGCATACTGCTCCCAATGTCCCTCCCCCTTCTGCGCTCCTAAGATGTTCTGAACACAAGATGATACCATGATTGCATCTTGGGTTTCTATCACATCAGAATCTGTGTTGGGTCTGTCCTCAAGTTGTTGAAGCGCCCAATATCTGACACTTGGATCTTCTGGACCCAAGAGCCAATCTACGGTATCCTGCTGTATGATTTCCTCCCAACTCATGGCTATTCACTGACAATCAAATTCTATCAGTCTTTCCATGGAATGATTTCACTCCCACGTCCCTCTAGAATCTTCTGGACAAAGTAGGGATCAGCAAGGAGACCTCTACCTATTCCTAACATGTCACACATATCATCTTCCATAACTTTCCTTACGAGATGTTCATCACGTACCTCTCCGACTCCAATCACTGGAACAGTGACATGAGGTTTGATTTTTCCAGCTACTGGGATGCAGGAGTCGTATGGATAGTCTTTGAGAAAGTCTGGTTGATTTGATTTGTCGAACACATGAGGTATTGCCGGATTGTAAGTTGCATCAACTACGCACGATACATGGACTACATCAACACCAGCTTTCTCCACAATCTTCGCAATCTCGATTCCCTCCTCCATGCTTATACCGCCAACAACATTCTCGAATCCGTTCATTCTGAAGATTAATGGAAAATGACCAATCTCTTCACGAATGGCTCTTATGACCTCTACAGAGAAACGAGCCTTGTTCTTAATCGATCCTCCATATTCATCGTTCCTCCGGTTTGTGTATCCTGATAGAAAGGCGCTCAGGAGGTAGAAGTGGGCTCCGTGTATCTCCACCCCATCAAAGCCTGCTTCCTTGGCTCTTCTTGCTGCATCAGCAAACCACTGTGTGATCTCATTTATCTCATCGACTTTGAGTGGCTCTGGTATCTTGTTCCTGACCACAAAAACTTCTGACGGACCGACATATCTTGTTTTGAAGTGTGTCTTTGGTCCTGAGTGGTTAATCTGAATGAAGGCTGCTGCACCATGTTTCTTTATTCCACTGGCAAGTTTCGCGAGCCCAGGAACCATATTGTCATCATGGATTCCGATGTTCTTCGTCATGATACGGTGCGGCCAAGCTATCGCAGCAGCTTCGACTATAATGAGACCAACCTGACCCTTGCTGCGTTCCTCATAGTGTTTGACAACAGCATCTGTGACGATTCCTTCTTTGGTTGCTAGATTCCTCACCATAGGCGGCATCACAAATCGATTCTTGACGGTCAGTCCAGCAAATTCAATTGGTTCTGTCAGGTCGACCATTGTACATTCTTTCCTTGCGAATCTAGAAGTCCGCCCCTGTCCTTCCGGTTCCCCAAGATTCCATTGCAACCTTGAGTTCCTCGTGACCTTCTTCCTTTGAGTATCTGCTCACAGGAATACCCTGCATCTTTGCATCAATCGCCTGTCGAAATGCGATAGCCCCTGCACGTGGTCCCATTGGATGGGCATGGATACCTGCTCCCGTGCCAATCACGATATCTGGACCTAGATCATCCATGACCTCTTCAACATGTCCTTGACTGATTCCCCCACTTGGCATGGGTGCTGTGGGACCAATGTTGTGAAGTGGCATGACCATATCGTGAGCGACGTTTAGGTATCGTTCTTTTAGAACTGGTGCTTTTCCATATGGTGCTGGGAAAACAGTGATATCAGATCCACAGATTCGAGGTAGTTTTCCGGTAACAATGTTCGATGCAATGCCTACTATTGGGGAGTAGGTCATAGCCCCTGTTACATCCATATGTGCCAGTAGAGGCACTTTAGGAGCCAAATTCTCACTGACGTGACGAAAAGCAGAGTATCCAACAGCAAGAAAGTTGATCATCAGTCCATTTGCTCCTAGCTCAACAGCCCTCTCTGCATTCTCAAACAT
>JBHLRZ010000079.1:0-4501 GCA_048882045.1 Candidatus Thorarchaeota archaeon
CACTTTTTGAAACCATTCTTCTCATAAAGAGAGATTGCTTCCACTAGAAAGGGCACTGTATTCAGCCATACCTTTGATGCATTGTTTTTTCTTGCTGCTGCAATTACAGCATCAACCAAAGCCTGACCAATGCCACGTCGCCTGTGTTCAGGATTTACTGCCATATGAGTTAGATAGCATGTACCATGTTTGAAGATACACCCAACAACTCCAACTATTTCCTTGGAGGTTTCAGCTACAAAGTATGTGTCTGTGTGTAGCCAAGTCACAGTTTCATCTGGTGATGGTGTCCTAGATTCCAACAATTCCTTGGGAAATCTGTCAGAATAATCACTCCAGACCCTGGAGTAAAGATTCGATATACCTGATGCGTCGCTCTCCAATGCAGGACGAATTGTGAACACAGACAATGACTGCACCAAATCCATACTCGGATTTGCTGATATAATGTGTTGTGATTCAGTGAGATTGGGCAAAAGTCAGCCAATGTTCGTGAGAGCAGCATCCTGAAATACTTGGTAATCTGTTGATGAGTATTAATCCAATGAATCCACTTGGAGGACTCTAAATGAAGGACAAACTGCTTCTGGAGGTTCCAGAAATCCTGCAAACCGATAGTCTAGTCATTAGGAAGTACATGAAGGGGGATGGAAAAGACAACTTCGACATGTTTGAGAGAAACAACAATCGTGAGATGCTGAAGGAGTTTGTTGACGAAGCCTTGGAAATCATATCAGTCGATGATGCTGAAATTAAGATTAGAAGACATGCTGCGGAGTGGGAAGCACGAACGAGGTTTGTCATGGGAGTCTGGCTGAAGGAAAAAGATCTATACATTGGAGAGATTTGGATAGAGCCAAAGAAGTGGGAGGTTCCTTCGTTTGAGTTGGGCTACTTCATAGAACCTAGTTATCAAGGGAGAGGTCTGGCCTATGAGGCGAGCAATCGAGCCTTAAGATTCCTCTTTGAAGAGCTCAAGGCCCACAAAGTAATAATCATTACACGAGATACAAACGAGAAAAGTTGGAGACTGGCTGAACGTCTTGGTTTTGGGAGAGAAGGTCATCTAAGAGAATGTGGTGCTAAGGACGACAAACGCTGGGGTCAATATCATTATGGAATGCTTGTGTCAGACTATATGAAACTGAATACCGAGTGACCTGTTAGTCATCAATCCGTTCCCCCAAATGATAATAGTTGAAGTCCCCACCAATGGACCATATCAGAGGTTGTACTCTTCTCAAGTCAAGTTTACCATCTGAAAGTACCTCAGAATCAGCATACGATCTCACAACTCTCCCGATGATACCTTCATTGGGGTCATAGTCCAATATTTCAGTGACTTCACACTCCATGTTTAGTGGACACTCACGGATCATCGGTGCTGTCTTCAACTCTCCGTAAAAGTTGTTGAAGATTGATGACTTGTCAATCTCTCGACCAGATTTACTTCCGCACAGATTCGTCTGCTCTAGCAGAGACTCAGATGGCATGTTTACACTAAAGGTCATGTTTTCGTGGATACCGATTCTCGTGTATCGTTTCTTGTACAGACTGAAGAAGATATGTCTACCAAAATTGAAGGGAGAGATGTATCCAATGACTAGATAATTCGGTCTTCCATCCACTAGTGCTCCTACAAGTGCTACGGGCAAGGGATTGAGTACATTCCCTTTGACCTCTTCTTTCAACGTCTGTTAGCCTCAATGATATCTAAGAATCCAAACTGAATCCGTATGCTTCAGAGAATCCTATTTCATCTAATGTTAATGTAGATTTGGAGGAGGGAACTTCATCTGGAACACCGAGGGTCACCAGTGCAACGATGTCGGCTGACTCTGGAATTCGAAGAGCCTGTTTGATAGTAACAATGTGTTGACTGTTTCGAGAGTCCAGCATGGCAACCCAGCAGGATCCATATCCGAGGGCCGTCGCTGCAAGAACAACATGTTCAGTCGCAATCATCGTGTCTTGCACATGCCACATGGAGGGATTTCCGGGGCAGCATGAAGCTGCTTTGTTTGCTATGGCAATAACGACTGCTTTTGCACTTGCAATGAACTTCTGTCCACCAGCGACGAGGGATAGCAATCCTATGGTTTCAGGATCCTTAACGACCACAAAACGCCATGGTTGGGTGTTGTTCGTAGAAGGTGCTAATCTAGCAGCCTCTATCATCTGGCGAATGTGTTCATCAGGAATCTCAATATCCTTGTATTTTCGTATGCTCCTTCTTTTTGTTACGATTTCAAAAAAGGCTTCAGGCCATGTTTCTGTCAAATCTACCACAACCTATTGGATATTCAATATATTGGATTTCCTATATATAAAGGGTACAGACTGCGCAACAACACTGACGTTCTGAATGAGACAAATCATCTGACTTGATTTTGACCATCTTCCTAGCAAAATCATTCGTATTCCCTATCAAAATCTAAGCACAGATAATTAACAATAGTTATAAGCATATGAACAAGAAAATATGGCAAATATTCACTATAGTTAATTATTCATGGAGGATGACGACGATTCAGGGGATAGATTCCTCTGCCGAAGCAAGGGTATCAGATACAGAGAGTCTTGCATGGCAAAAGGGATTCAGAAATCATCCTGACTCCATTAATTCTACTTTTTCCGCCCTCGGAGGGATTTGATTGAAGATAAAAAAGAGGTTAGCATGGAGAAGAGGTCTTGTACTTCTTGCAATAATGATACTGGTCAGTTCATCGATGTTCTTCCCTGTTTCAGCAGCATCCGTTCCTGAACAACCCGAAACAATGAAGGAACAGAATGTCAGACCAGTTCTGGTGCACATATACTATGACAGTTCTGTCGAAAAGACAACGAGCATGATCCCATATACCCGAGAGGCCCTCGTAGAGAACAGCATCCTTGTTGAGAGCTTTGATGTAGAAAATATACTACAGCTAGAGGTCTATCTCAATGGGATGCGTCCAGACTATGCAGTATACTATTTTGAAAGTTCTCAGGAAGGTGTAGAAATACGTGGTGATTTTGTCACTTGGGAAAGATTGGCTGATTCAATCGGACATCATCCATACATCAAGCATATCTTCGGAATGGGCAGTGCATACGTAATCAAAGACTACCTCGGTGATGCGCCAAACCTGTTCACCGATGATTCAGATGTTCTCGATATCAGTCTTGGAAGACTCTTTGCAATATGGACTATTGCTGACACACTATCTAGTACAAATACTGAAACATGGCGAGAAACCGGAGAAGACCTCAGAGAAACAGCCCTTCGTGACTTTTCAGACAACATCAATGAATACTTCTCTAAGGGTATTATTCCAGAGGAATACACTGGTGAAAGGGTACCGAAGCCAATCACAGACCCCAATCTCACTGATTCATGGATTGTCGAGGAAAAACAGCAGGACGATGAGGGGAGAGAACTCAGTCCGCTCATGCGTCTTGGAATCCCTGCAGAGGTTGGAGAGGACTACATTGCACTAAAGGAGATGTCCATCGAGAGCGGTATAGGGGGACCCATTGGATGGCTGATTGATACAGTTCTCTCATCATTGATTGACCTCGGATTTCAGGATCTTGCCATTCATCAAGATGCGGCTGAGGAGATCAACCAACACTTCGTCGATCTTGTTAACGAATCGAGATATGAGATTCAAGCTTGGTTCAACGAGGAAGGGTTCAATATGACAGACCTCGACTTCACTGCGAGAGTACCTGAACTCCTTCCACGACAGATGTTCGAGCTCTGGTCAAGGCTCGAGGAACTCATACTGGACTCGTGGTATGATGTCGACCACTACATCGGCGAGTTCTTCGAACGGGTAATCAACACCCCTGTTCAGACAGACCTAGCAGGACTTGTACCAGTCTTCCTCTTCAGACTGGGCACACCCATCAATCTCGGGTCCAATTTCGCAAGTTTCGGTGCAGTGCTTCGAGTCAAGCTCCTACCCGACTTTGAGATAGACAGAGAGCCATTCGAAACCTTCATGCGGGACTCAATAATGGGAGACTTTGACCTCGCGTCCATCTCAGACGTGGAGGAGGCTTTCATTGCAGTCCGTGAGTTTATCGATGTCATTCCTGTCATGGATATCGAGTTCGCCATATGCGCGTTCCTCCCCACAGGGAATGACTGGGCGCAGGGACTCATGGGGCAGTTCACTATCGACTTCTTCGGACATGCTTGGATGCAACTAGCGTTTCCATCCCTTGACGCGACAAACACCGAGCGTTCATTCATAGATGTCCGGAGCTGGGGATTCCGTTTTGAGCTGGATGCAAACTTCGCACTCAGCATCTCAGCGTTCCTGGCTCCAGGGCCAGGTGGAGTCATCAGCACAATCCTCGACTGGTTCTCTGAGCTGCTGTCAGTGACCATCACAGTCACCCTCAGTATCGTCTTTGAGATCAGTAAGATGTATCAGGGGCAGGGACTTCCTGCTCTGTCAACAATTCTCTTTGACATCATCATAGGAGTAACTCTGGACATACGTATCCTTGT
>JBHLRZ010000080.1:0-4426 GCA_048882045.1 Candidatus Thorarchaeota archaeon
CCAGTGGTTGCCCTCAATGACTCGGTAGGTATGGTGAGTTGGGTTCCGTATGCACATAACCCTAGAGAATACAATCCCTCAAGAGGATTTGTTTCATCAGCCAACCAGCGAACAATTGCTCCTGGAAACTATGCCTATGACATACTGGGACCACAGGCTCCTGGATATCGAGGTCGACGTATCTTCTATCTCTTGAATACAAATGATGACATCTCCGTGGACGACATGAAACGTTTCCAGTGTGATGTCGTAGAGGTCAGAGCAGAGGCCATTGTTCCCTATATCATCGATGCATGGGATGCAGTAGGTGATGGTAACACAACTATTGCCAATGGTGTCAACATACTCCGAGACTGGGAATATGACATGGAACCTGACCTTGTCGCACCTACCATTTGGATGTATCTTCTTGATGCAATGCACTATGAGGTCTTCGATGAGGTTAGAACTGCTGGAAGTTCTATTCCACTCTCGTATACTTCAATCTTGGAAGATTTCATTGTGAACAACAATGCTTGGTACCTTGATGATCATACTACCGGACCTGTTGAAACTCGAGATGAGATCTTGGTGCGATCACTGCATTCTGCTATCGATGAGCTAACAGCAGAGTGGACTGATGAACCCAACTGGAAGTATGGTAATCGTCATGTTATTGAGATTGACCATCTGGGTGGTTTCACAACTATTGGAGATGAAAGACCTCTCCGTGGTCAGCTCACACTCAACGTAGCAGGAGGCTGGAGACCCAGTAGTGGTCCATCAACCAGACTGATTGCGGATATGAGTGATATAGACATGTCATATATGGCATACCCAGGTGGTCAGAGTGGTAACATCTTCAGTCCGCACTTTGCTGACATCTTTGAGATCTGGTACTCATTCAACGTGACCACTGAGCAACATGGATACCACCGTCTATACTTCTATTCTACAGCAGATGCGTTTAGAGCAGATGATACAGATGGCACTCTTATAGAGAGGACTATCATTTTTGTACCATAGGAGGTTATGATATGGGAAAAATCGATGATACAATTCCTGAACTTGCATTCCTCCCTGCTTTGGTAATCACCATTGTCTTTGGTGTCGTACTACAACTAGCTGGCGACTGGAAACTGATGCTGATTGCTGGAGCGCTCGGAGCTCTATTTGTGAGGATAATCCGTAAGGCTTTCTTCGTTGGATTTCTAGGGATAGGTCTTGCCTGGAGCATTCTCTTTGTCTATCTATCAATGACAGCTCAAGCAATGAATGTGGCTAACATATTCATAGGACTTCTCGGTCTTGAAGGACTTGGGGCAGTTGTGATAGTGATCAGCGTTCTCGTTGGTGCCTTGCTTGGAGGTTTCGGAGGTATGTTGGGACGAGCCCTCTATGAGTTCATAGACGAGTTTCTTCCTTCCGACTCAGGAGGGAAGCAGATTCCTCCTCCCGAATCCGAACCTGTCGAAGAAGAATAGAAAATAATGCTGTGGCACTCGTGCCACGGCTCTCTCATTTTTTCTTCCAAAGAATCAGAGTCAAAAAGAGAAGAACAGCTATTCCTACGAAAACAAACAACAGAATGAACTGGTCATACATTCCAGAGCGGACTATGTTTTCTTCAATCTCTATTATGTAGATGGTATCATTTGAGTAGACGACATACCATACCCCATTGTATGGAATTTCGATGCTCCAAGTGAGTTCTTGAAGATCCAAGTGTTCTACTAATGGAGTAGCTGATAAACCTTCGACCCATGAGCTATAGTTCTCTTCATCAAAGATAAAGAAGTCAATCCCACCACGAAGCCAGTTATCATATTCCGTCAGGTCACCGGGGAAGAGTTCCCCATTATGAGTTATCAGAAAATCTCCTGAAAGATTATCACCAGCATAACATTGTACAGGAACTGATTCCCATGAATATGCATCAATCACAGTTCCATGAATTGCGATTGCTGATAGCTTTGGAACTGAGTCTTGCGCTCTGGCATCCGTGACTGGTATAATGAACATCAATGTAATCCAGATGATCAGAATTGTCCTATTTTTCATAGACTCAAGCACCAACCGTTGACTACTTGTTCTTCAATATAAGAATCCAGATGGAGGATTTTTCATCCTCCACCAACTGGAGGGAATATCACAATGCTATCATTCACTGATAATTCGTGTTCTAAATCAGTAACACGCATCCTATTTACAATGATGATCTTTGCTTGATGCGATTCAATCCCCAACCCCTTGAGAACACCTTCGACTGTTGTTACATTGATGTCCAAAGGAAACGGGTTGCCAAGCTCTATTTTATCAGGTGCAAATCTTCTGAGGGCTGGGTAGAGTTTGACTTGCACCAGCATTAATCTCGCCGATAGTGGTCCACATCAAAGTCCTCTCTTATGCATCCATGTCCCTTCAGATGTTAACCAAGTTTATCTTCTTTCAACCTCAAGAAACACATTCAGGAGATAGGTGGTTCTGAGTATAAATCTGTATGAGAAATACCTTCATGAAACAGGTATTAGTTATTCATTTCTGATTACAACACCTATAGCAATAATTCTCCAATTCTCTGGGTATTGGCAGCTTATGATACTTGCAGGCATGCTAGGAGGTGTTTTTGTTAAGCGTCACATTCACGCCTTCATAGCTGGTTTCCTAGGAGTAGCTACAGCCTGGTCAATTCTATTTGTAGTCTTGGTGGCAATTGCTCAAGCATATGTGGTTGGAGAGGTCTTGGCAGCTCTAATTGGCATGGCTGGTTTTGGACGCTTTATTGTTTCAATCTCAATCTTGATTGGTGGCTTATTGGGAGGTAGTGGTGCATTAGTGGGATATAGTATCATTGATCTCCTAAGAGAGTATAAGGGATGAGGTCAAACTAACATCAATTCATGTCGAAAGAGATTTAACTATGGTTAACATCCGAACAATAGCGAATAGAGGGAAGGTCTTTTATTCCCCTACTCTCGGGCAAACATGGTTTCAAAGGAAGATTGGTGAAGGAAATGCACAGAGAAATGACAAAGGGTGTATACTTTGTTGGCGTTGATGATCATCATACTGAGTTATTCGAAAACTTGTGGGACATCCCGTTCGGAGTATCGTACAATAGCTACTTGATAGTTGACGAGAAGATTGCTGTTGTTGAGGGTGTGAAGGCACTCTTTGCAGATGAGTGGCTAGAAAACATCAGAGAGTTGGTCGACCCCTCCAAGATTGACTACATCATAGTGAATCATATGGAACCTGACCATACTGGCTCACTTCCCGACATTGCAAAGGTTGCCCCCAATGCAAAGTTGGTATACACCAGTGTAGCAGCGGGAATGCAGAAATCATTCTTTGATGTAGGACTTGAGGAGATGATTGTTGAGGACCTTCAGGAGCTCTCGCTCGGAACCAAGACCCTCCAATTCATACATGCAAAGTTCCTTCACTGGCCTGAGACCATGATGACCTATATCAAGGAAGATGAGATTCTCTTCTCCTGTGATGCATTCGGCGCATTCGGAGCACTGAACGGTCTCCACTTCGATGACGAAATCAATATGGAGATTATCGAATGGGAGGCAAAAAGATACGTTGGCACAATCATCACAGCCTACTTCAAATTTGTTCAAGCAGCGATTAAGAAGGTCAAGGAACTAAACCTAGGTTGCAAAATGATTGCGCCAAGTCATGGCCCGATCTATCGAAAGAATCCGATGTGGATAGTCAATAAATATGATGAATGGAGCGGTCCTGAGCTAGAGAAGGTCTGTACTATTGTATGGGGTACAATGTATGGATTCACGACACGTATCGCTATGAATCTCAAGAAAGAACTTGAAAATCTTGGAGTCGAGGTCAAGATGTTCAATGTTTCATATACAGGTCTCAGTAGAATTATCACAGAAACAGTCCGCGCTGGAGTAATTGTTTTGGGGGCTCCAACATATGATGCTTTTCCATTCCCGAAGATGTGGCACATTGTTGATGAGATTCAAGGAAAACGATACCCCAAGCGTCCAATTGGTATCTTCGGAACCTATGGTTGGCAGGGTGGTGGTGTCGAGAAGATGGTCCAGCAGCTGAGGGACGCTCGATACGAGATTCTCGAACCCATCGTACATGTCAAAGCCAGACCGACTGATGAACAGATTGAGAAGTGTAAATCTCTCGCAAAGGTAATTGCTGAACATCTAAAATGAGAGTTCCCTTAAGTTAGACCCATCTAAGAACAGTCTTATTAACTAGTTCAAGTTAGGTCTGGTGTTCTCGCGAAAGCGCAGAAAGAACGTGGAGAATATGCTCCACTCTGAGAGTTGAGAGAAATGAGTCTTAAGGGAACCAAAACCGAGAAGAATCTACTTACCTCTTTTGCGGGAGAGTCTCAAGCACGCAACAGATATACCATTGCTGCAAAGACTGCCAAGAAAGAAGGCTATCCTCACATTGC
>JBHLRZ010000081.1:0-4393 GCA_048882045.1 Candidatus Thorarchaeota archaeon
ACCTCTACTTTTTTCACTCCGATTGTACATATTTTCTATAGGATGTGATAAATTGGGTAAGTTGGAAGATAGAGTCGCTCTGGTCACTGGCGGAGCGAGTGGAATTGGAAGGGCTATTGCTGAGCTCTTCGCAAAGGAAGGGGCTCGGGTAGTCATATCAGACATTCAGGATGAGCTGGGCAAAACGGTAGCTGACGGTATCGGAGAGAATGCCTACTACACTCATGCCAACGTGACCCTTGAAGAAGATGTGAAAGGTATGGTTGACTATGCTGTGAAGACCTACGGTCGTCTGGATTGCATCGTCAACAACGCTGGAATGGGCGGAATCAAGGGAGAGATTGAAACAGTACCTGTCGAGGAGTTTGATAAGACAATTGCTATTCTACTCCGTGGAGTATTTCTCGGAATGAAACATGCTGCGCCAGTCATGAAGAAGCAAGGTGGAGGGACCATGATCAACATCTCCAGTGTGGCTGGTCTGCGTGGGATATCACAGAACCACCCTTACAGTGCAGCCAAGGCCGCTGTTCTCCAAATCACTCGAACAGTAGCGATGGAACTAGCATACTACAAGATTCGAGTTAATAGCATATGTCCAGGATCTATTGTGTCCTCAATCTTCGGTGCGGCCAAGGGACTGTCAAGTGGGGAAAGTGCCAAGACATATGAGAATCTAAAGAAACTCTTTGAAAAAGGTCAGCCAATCCGTCGTGCTGGTCTCCCTGAGGACATCGCCAACGCAGCACTCTGGCTGGCAAGCGATGACTCGAGCTTTGTAACTGGACATGCATTAGTTGTTGATGGCGGAATCAGTGCTGGACAGATGTGGACGCAGCAAATGAGGTGGATTGATGCAATTGAATCCACTCTCGGATTTGACACCTCTGAAACAAAGAAAGAATGAGGAGAGATGCTAAATGCCAATTGTTGAAGTCAAGATGTGGAAAGGCACATCAAAGGAAGCTGTGGAACGAATCATCTCAGGGATAACAAAGGTCTTTGTGGAAATAGGAATTCCAGAACGAGCTGTCCATATTATTGTTGAAGAAATTCCTAAGACCCACTGGGGTATTGAAGGGAAACCATCTTCGAAAGTAATGCCAGATGACAAACCTCCTTGAGATCTTAGAATTCGACTAATTTGTACAGCTTTTGACCTCCAGACATTCCTCGATTTCCATGAAAACCAGTTTGACTTCCTCAATTGCATCAATAATCAGCTTAGCCCATTCACCTGTTCCACCAAGGTAAGTATTGTCATACTGACTTTGTTGATTGTCATAGATGTGAGGGCGATTTCACGGGTTGATTCTTTGTTCATCTGTTCACTTCTTTTCTGTACCGAGATTGTCTGTCTTTTTCAAAAGCTTTGGGAGGAAGCGACCTGTTCGCCTCATATACTCCAGATACTGATTTCCAAGGGCTCCTGGAGATTTCAGGAATTCCTCCTCAATCCGAGCTCTATACATAAAATACAGAGTGACTGCAATCACATTCAAAGCGAGAATGACGTTCAGCATTATGAGAAGATCTGCCATTGCCAACATGAGTGTACCAGTATATCCGGGGTGACGGACTCGGGAATATGGTCCGGTATCAACCAGGAAGTGTTCTTCTGCAAAGATAATTGTATCAGTATGGAACATACCTAAATGATTAGAACTCCATACAAGAAGTGCTCCACCTCCAAAGTAGAGGACTGTCCCTAGCACTTGAACAGCTGTATCACCATAGAAGTAGAAGTTCAGACTAGTTTCATAGACGAGGGTGGGAACAACAAACAACAGGAGTACTGCGCCCATTGGAATCAAAAAAGTCACGAGTCCTCCAATCATTTTAACAAATGATGAAAATTCAGCCGTTTTCTTTACCTTGAGAGGTTCCTCCTCTCCCTTCCTTCTGAAGTTCACTTGATAGATAATCAGGAGCGAAGAAACGAGTAGGATCCCTGCTATAATCTGCAGAGTAATGACATCAATCAACACTCAAGCACCAATCCAATATTGTGTTTACTTTAGTTGAGTATTTTGTCGCGATTAGGTGCTCTCTTAAATCATCGCTTTCGCTTGATTCTCCTCACTTAGTCTTGGACTATCTTATCAACATCCTTGCATTTCGTAAGGATTTGCAGTTTGGTCAGAGTCTTAGGGATGACAACTGTCTTTGACTTGCGTATCTCATCGACATATTTGTCAAACAGCTCCCAGTCAATGTCATTACTGATTGTCAGTGTCTTGACACCATTGAATCCAATGGGCCCTCCAACAGACTCCAGTTCAGCTCTCGTTATGGTCAGTTCATCAACACCCTCCACAGTGAATCTCTTCTCGCTTGTTTCCTCGAGAAAGATCCGCATGACTTGGGTCACCAGCTCTCCTATCGGGACGCTTCTTCGTCTTGCCTCTGCAGAAAAGAGGCTATAGACATCGCTGTCTATGCCTCGTATCGTCACATCAGTCACTTGATCACCTCATGTTTCTGATGTTTACATCTCACGCAGGACCAGATTTGGAGCTCTCCTGATGAAGACCGCTATGGCCATGAAGAAGACACCAATGAGGATCACTGCAGCAAAGATAAACATCTCCAGTGCTAGTGGAATGATTCCCAGAAAGAGTGCCATCATGAACACTCCAATGAAGGTAATCAGGAATCCTATGTAAAGGACAAACACCCAGGCCCCGCCTGCCTCCTCTCTCTTCCGTTGCTCAGCATCGAGTTCGTGGAATCTCTTCCGCATTCGATCTCGTACTTCAGTATCATCGTTAGATATATCGTCGGTTGTAATCGTTATCACCATTATCACCATAAGCAACAAAAGCATATAAGTGTGACGGTGATGACAATATCGAATCCTGAGAATTTGCCCCAATGGAGTACATGACAAATTCGAGTGGTTACAAACAGTAACCTTTTCTCTAAAGATTGCATATCTTTCCTACCTCTGTATATCGAGAGGAGTGTTGAGAGTTTGAGTAGTACAGAAAGAATATGCAAGAATTGTGGAGCAGTAATTCCTGATGATGAAAGAGTATGCCCGAATTGTGGACGATTGTCAATCGACTCAGGGTCAACGCGTCTGGGGTCCACTCCCCCTCCAATAGAAACACCTTCTAAACCTGCGCCGAGAAGTGATGATTCAACTGCTTCGGAGGCCGGGGTCACAGCCTCAGATAGCCGTGAGTCAAGTCCACCGGAGGAGG
Organism: Candidatus Thorarchaeota archaeon; assembly: GCA_048882045.1. Lineage (GTDB taxonomy): Archaea > Asgardarchaeota > Thorarchaeia > Thorarchaeales > Thorarchaeaceae > SMTZ1-45. The sequence goes on from JBHLRZ010000081.1 coordinate 3,207, forward strand.
GTCCAAAGCCAGACTCATTCTATGCAATTGCACCAGCTACACCTCCTCCTGATCCCTCTAAATCATCATCCGGAGGAGGGTCGACTTGCTGCAATCCATGTGCAGTGTTATTCATTGTTATTGGATGGTTGGCAACCTTGTTTATGATGCTCTAACCATGGCCCGCAACAATAAGAAGTCCCATTGGCTACTTGTATCCATCTAGAACTTGATGAGTAACAGTTCCTTCTCTAGCTTCTTCAATCTCTCATCGAACCGTTGATTGAACTCCGACAGAAGGTCGAGGTAGCTCCCCATCCATGCAGAAAATACGGAAACGACCTCTAGCAATTTTTTACCTTCGGGACTCGTCCTGTTCTCCTTAGGTAGCGATTGCCAAGCTTCAAGAATTTGGTTCAACACTTCGAGTCTTTTTTCGATGAACCTCTCTGCAGTTTCCATTCCTGCTCTGAATCCATCGAGAAATGGAATAGTCTCTCCACCATAGAGTTGAGTCCTTGAACCAGGCATTGAATCTTTTCTGATCATCTGTCGTTGTTCTAGGTTAGCAAGATACCGAGAGATTTGACTCCTCGAATATCCCGTTGCTTTTGCTATCTGTTCCTGGGTCAGCGGTTCAGGCGAGAGGACTACCATCGCATAAATCCTAGCAATCATTGGGTCGTTTCCACGGAACTTCACCATGTCCTCAAGAGCCCGTATGAAGGAGGCCCTAATCTGATCAAATATGTCATTAGTCATTTCAATTCCGCCGCTTTCAATTTCCCATATTTTGCATATTTTGCGTAGCAATGAAAATTTATAAAGATATAGGAGAAGTTCATTAGCATGGACGACCTTGAAGAGAAACGGTTCAACACAGGCGAGATTGAGATTAACTATGCAGTTGCTCCTGACAATGGTCCGTCACTAGTTCTCATCCCTGGTCAAGGTGCTGATTGGAAGAACTACCAGAAAGTTCTCTCACTACTCTCTTCAGACTACCATGTTTATGCTGTTGATGTTCGAGGACATGGGAAATCTGACTGGGCAACGGGCGACTATTCATTCACCTCGATTGGTAGGGACATGACCGCATTCCTCGAGTCTGTGGTCCAAGAGCCTGCAATCATCTCTGGTAACTCCTCAGGAGGTCTCATAGCGCTCTGGTTGGCTGCCAACAGACCTGATCTCATCAAGGCTATCGT
>JBHLRZ010000082.1:0-4387 GCA_048882045.1 Candidatus Thorarchaeota archaeon
CCGGGCCGGATCCGTTCTACGGCTCCGAGGGATAAACCCCCGCACTGTGGCAGGGATCCATCATAGCCCCTTAGTCAGAACATCAGAAACTGACATTCTTTAGACAACGAGCGCTTCGAAACTCACCGCGATTGTGAGCGTTAAAAAGCTTGCCAAGGGGAGCCCGTTTTAAGACCGGGGACAGAGTTAAGAACTTCTTGCGTTCTATCCATCCTGGTGCTGAGGTTGGTGGACAAATCACTGAAGAAAGACATCATGCGTGACATCTATGAGAACCGGATGCTCTTGACCGCCAATCGTGACAAACCCGAAGGATGGACTCTGCACTCCGGGCTCTGGAGTCCTTTCTATATCCAGCTGAGGATTCTCTCATCCTTTCCTAAGACACTAGAAAAAGTAGGAGAAGCTCTGGGCATTCTAATCAGGGAGAAAGCACCACACATCAACAGACTGGTTGGCATCGCCTTTGCTGGAATCCCGATTGCAACAGCGGTGTCCCTCTCGACTGGTATTCCTGCTTGCCATACACGAAAGATTGTCGGCGTACAAACTGAGGCTGAACTTAAGCAAGCAATAGCGAAGTATGGACAGCATTCTCTCTTGGAGGGTGAGGTGCATGAGGGTGATGCTATCTGTCTGGTCGATGACCTAGTGACTGGAATGGAGAGTAAACTTGTCGCACGAGGGCAGGTCTTAGCTGAGCTCGAAAGACGGGGAATGACTGATTTTACTGTGGATGACGTTGCAGTCATTGTGGATCGAAGTCAAGGTGCGGCACAACGAGCCCGTGAGCTCAACATCAACTTGCATTCATTACTCAATCTGGTGGATGAAGGTCTTCCGATGATCGAGGACTTAATGTCACCCGAGGAGTTCGCAATGGTCACAAACTATCTTGCAGACCCTGCTGGTTTCAAGAAGCCATCATAGAAACGCATTTCATTGAGATGAAGGTCCCTATTCATATGAGCCACAAGAATCCCCTAGATCCTCTTCTAAATTTGGCCTTGGCAATGTCAACACGTCATTATGAATACTACATGGAAGCTGCTGAGAATGTACAATCTCCTCAGGTCAAAGCTTTACTCAATGTACTTGCTGAAACGGAGAGTGACCTTATTGCTCACATCAATCACATGATAGTGACAGGGGTTCTTGATGAGATTGAAGCCATGGAGAAAGTAGAGGTGGGTGAAGAACCTCCCGATGATACTCCAATAGCTCCTGACAGAATGGACACGGATCCTCGCATTTTCGTGTGCAACAAGGCTCTGGAACAAGAAATCAAGGGTTATACATTCTATCTCTCCATCGCGGCAAGGGCGAAAACAGAGCTGGCCAGTCGTCTCTTTGAATATCTCGCATTCATCAAACAACAGCAGATTGAGCAGATCAGAAAGGTTTGCATCACCTTCTGACTACAGAACAGAAAGTGCTTTCTATGGTCGTTGCATAGAAAATTCTCAATGAGCGATACAACATCCCATCAACAGCTTCTGAAACTAGCACTCACAACTTCCGCCAACCACTATTCATTCTACCTGAGAGCAGCTGATGCCGCTGAAACTCCTCAGGTCAAGGCACTGCTCATGGTATTGGCTGATTCTGAGGGGGAACTTGTTGAGAGGATTCGCCTAATGATGACTACAGGCATACTGGAAGCAATAGAGGAGGTCGCTAGGGACACTTTCTCCTATCAGGAACCCGATTCCACCCCGTTTGGTTTTGATCGTACTCCTTTTGCTGCTTCAAACCCTGACACTGATCCACGACTCTATGTCTGCAACAGAGCTCTCGAGATGGAGTTTTCCGGATTTACCTTCTATAGGTCAATTGGCGCCAGAGCAAAATCTGAGCTTGTCAGACGACTTTTCGAATACTTTGCTTATATCAAGTCTGAACAGATAGAGAAGATACGCAGAGTATGTGTAACATTCTGATTCATTCTTCATCATTAACTTCAAAGTTTCTTCTAGTGAAATACACACAAACTAGGAAAGTTCCTACATATAGAAACATGTTCGAAATCAAACCTAACTCGGAATAGACTCCTATACTATAGGCAATCAAATTGACCGTTGAAACCCCTGCCACGTATACAATAACTAGTGCCGCTAGCTTACTTTCTTTGGACAACCTCATAGTTCGCGCTATATCTGATTCCATTTCAGTTTGCTGGCTGCTGAAGATCATTCATCAAACCTTGATTTAGTCCATTTCTAGGCGTTTCTGGCACGTCTAATTCTATTTGAACACGTGTTCCAAGTATTTATTTAGATGAATTGTGAAAAGAATAACTAATTAGAAATATTTATATATATTTGATTATATTGCTATGTGTAGTGGCCGGGAGGCCGCAAACAACAGTAGATTCTCCAGTTCCTCCATCGGAAACGAAGGGGGTAGAGGGTCACGGAATAGCGAGATGGGAAATATTGAGTGACGAACAAACTGCGTACATTCCGCCGGTACTACTTGAAAACCTCGGCGATTTCAAAGATGTCGCTGATGAGGCGGCTGTGATTGTATACAATCCAGAATACTATAGAGGACCTTTCATTGATGATGAGCCGCGAATGAGGAGGCTCACACTATCAGCAATAGGAGTCTTGAGGAATGGTATTCCCCTGACCTTCAGATACATTATAGATGATGTGCAGGACCTTGAGAGAATTGCTGTAGAAATCCTCAAGGAACTGGAACACAGAGGAAATGTTGTACGAGGATCAGTTGAATCGACCAAACCAATTGGAGAACTACTTGCTACTTGGCCATAAACCAGTTCCATCTCGCAAGTACCGATAGTGCTTTTTAGGTTCAAGTCGAAGCTATCTATTGATTCACTGTGACCGATCCGGAACCGATTGAGAAGATAATGCCTAGGATATTAAAACGGTACTCCGAACGCCCACGCGGCTGGCACATCATGAGCACTCCAAGAGGGGAGATGCTTGTTCTCAGTCCTGACTCCGCATTCCAGTTGAAGCTCATTCCATTGAATCCGTATGAATTCACAGGAGCGGGGGTCGAGTTGCCTGAATCCAGTGAAACGACTGAGGAAATCCGTTCATCTCCAGAGTATGGGCTAAGACCCCTAGACGAAACCGATCTTCAAGGGATAATCAACTCACTCTCTGGATCCTCTGAACCTAGTATTAGTGTAGCTGATATCCTAAAACGAACTCCCCGGTCTATAGAAGACCTTTCTTCGACAGACAGTCACATTCTACATGGGCCTGTTCTCACCAGACCCGATCTTGGCTCATTGAGTCCTGAGATTCTGAAGAGGCAGCTTTCTCTCGACAAATCCGCTGAAAGGACATTCAGAAGACGGTATCCCGAAAGAGCTGGGATGTATTTCTAGAATGTGCACATAAAACAGCCTTCATTAAAACTGAATATCTCTTCTTCGTGAGCCGTATGATTAGGAATCTCCTCATTATCGACAAGAATGGTCGTGCATTACTTTGTTCCAATTTTGGCGAGTGCCACTCGATGTGTGAGAACACAGATGAGATTACTGGTTTCATCAATGCTCTTGCTAGATTCAGTAAAAATCTGTCATCCGAAATGCTCGATGAAGTTCAACTGAGTGGTCTTCGCTTCGTTCTAATGTCTAGGGCAGACCTCATATTTGCGTTGTCTGCGGACGACGATGATACTCTGGGACAGAAACTTGTCCTAGCAAAGATTATCGATCTCTTTGCCGATCTCTATGATAGATTCTCCTTTGGTATAGAGGACGAGATTGACACTGAAATATACCGAGAGTTCCCCAAGTTCCTAGTGGATCAAGAAATCCTGCAACTCAACTGTGGAAAGTTTGTGGAATGTGGTGGCTGTCCAAATCGAGAAAAGTCACTTCCACTGAGAGAGATGACCAGTAATCTCATTTCAAGAAGCAGAAATTAGAATTCAATTCCAATTGGCAGGAATAACAAACGTCATTTTACATTATGTGACATTGTTTGTATCTTCGGTGAAGACATATGAGAGAGATAGAATTCGAACCAGAGTTAGCCATACGGATTCAGAAACAGTATCAGATGGAGAAGGCGCCAGCCAACCTGAAAGAGCTTATTGAGTTTGCTAGAGGACAAGTGTTAGCCAATCCTGATGGTAAGAAGTGGGTCGCTTCAGTTCGTGAGGGCATGATTGCAATCGGCGAAACAGATACTGATCGCGGCCAGTCAGTCATGTCGCCTGATGGACATGAAGTAAGGGTGATGTGTGGCTATGACGCTATTGGAACTGCATTGTTACGTGGTGAAGGTCTTGTCAAAGTATCCTGTTTCCATTGTGGTGAGAAGATGGAAATTCAAATCAAGGATGGTGAGCTTGCCCATGCCTCTCACCCATCCGTCCTCTTTTGGATTGGAGATGGTCC
>JBHLRZ010000083.1:0-4262 GCA_048882045.1 Candidatus Thorarchaeota archaeon
ACATGACCGACAAGGCAGAATCGACAGGAGTGTCCACATCCCCTGGTCACCTCCAGAAGAAATGACTTACCAAACACAGATTCAAGATGTGATCCCGAGGGGACATCTGGGATGATTTGAGTTGTAGGATACGGCAGAGTATCAAGATTAGATATGATGTTCCTGTTCACTGGCTGTTTAGGTTCATTTGGTACATATACGCCGTTCAACTGAGAAAGTTCTAACACCACATCACTTCGTGCGTTACTATCCTTGACAACATCTATGATATCATGAACAATGAGGTCCCCTTCCCCAATCACAAACGCATCCACAAAATCAACATAGGGCTCTGGATTTGCAGTGACCACTGGGCCACCCACAACCACTACTGGATCGTCTTCTTCACGCTCCTCCACCAGTACAGGGATGCCTCCTATCTCAAGCATTTGGACAAGATTGAGGATGTCTTCCTCGTAAGTGAGGGAGAATCCTAGGATATGGTTCTTGCTTAGTGGGCGATTACTCTCCACAGAATGAGAAGGAGAGAGAGTATCATACCGAAAATACCGCTCACAGGATGTATCGTTTCTTGAGTTCAAAGTTGCATACAGGATGTGAAGAGCAAGTCCAGTCATTCCTGCTCTATAAGTTGAGGGATAGCAAAAACCGAAAAGAACGTCAACACGACTAGAGTCCTTAGTCACAGTGTTGAACTCTTTCAATATGGTCCCCTACTTGTAATCCACATCCAAGGTAACTTGGTCCTGCTTGGCAAATACAATCTTGTTAGCTTGGATATCCTTCCCAACTATCACACCTATCCCTGTCCGAGCGCCCTGATGGATCACGACTCCGGGTCCTATCGACGTCCCAATTCCTGTCTTTACATCATCTCCGATAATAGCGCCAAGTTTTCTCCTCTTAGAGTCGAATCGCTCACCCTTGACGGTAGCAAAGATTGTCCTGTTATCGTGTCTTAGATTTGCAGTTATAGTCCCCGCGCCAAAGTTTGAGCGTTCACCGATTACTGAATCGCCTACATAGGATAGATGTCCCACATTGGTGTTATCCATGATTATGGAGTTCTTGATTTCAACAGCATTCCCAATCTTGACCTTCTTTCCCAAACAGGTATTCGCACGGATGTAGCAATTTGGACCAACAACCGAGTCCTCGCCGATGAAGGCTGGTCCCTCTACATAAGCCCCGCTCTTGATGAGTGCTCCTTTCTCGACAATTACACTCCCTTTGAGTACTGCTCCTTTCTCCACTGTACCTCCAATTCGTTCTTTTTGTTTCTCAAGTATCACTCTATTTGCCTCGAGCAAGTCCCATGGCTTTCCTATATCGAGCCACCATGAGGGAAGTACAAACGCACCAACATTTCCTTTGTCAATCAACATTGAGATTGAATCAGTGATCTCGTACTCACCTCTGGGTGATAGTTTGGTCTTTTCGATTGCTTTCCAAAGCGAACTACCTGCTGCATATATTCCCGCATTCACCATATTGCTGATCAACTGTTCCGATGTGGGTTTCTCAATGAGTTTTGTTGCCTTTCCCTTCTTCACCACAACTAGTCCATACGCACTCGGGTCATCCACTGATCTTGTTGATAATGTGAGCTCATACTCACCTTTCTTGTGATAGTTAATGAGACCTTCAAACGATTCAGGTCCAACCATCACATCTCCGTTCATAAGAATGGCCTCTTCCTTTCCCACAAACTTCTTTGCGTGTCCAGCAGCGTGGCCTGTTCCTTTCCGTTCTTTTTGATGCACAAAAGATATGGACATCGACCAAGATCTTGGTTCCAGAGCCTCCTGCAACTTTTCTGCATAATATCCACATACAATCAGGGTTTCTTTGATACCTGCCTTTTGGAGTGCTTCCAAGGTATGGAATATCAGAGGTTTTCCAGCAATAGGAAGTAGATGTTTTGGCCTGTTCGCTGAAAGTGGTAGCATTCTCGTAGAATCGCCAGCTGCAAGTAAAACGGCCTTTTTCATTGTGAGTCACATTGCCCATGGTCTTCGGAGTTAAAGACTTTCCCGCACTCTGAGTAGTGTACCAATGACTGGGGGCTGAGGTAGCAAAATCAAAAAATGCTGTTTTAGGCCGCTTAACAGCGTTAATTATTTTCGCGGTCACTGACTGCGACATCGTATTTCCAGACTGCGATAAGTTAATAAGTAGTTATGTACATCAAATGATTAGTTGATTGAGGCAAAAACCTCGTAACAATAGTGAATTCCAATGGGAAGGTAGAAAAACAATGATGAGCGACAAACAACTTCAAGAAGAGCTCAAGAACATGAAGCTCACTAAGAGTCAGATGATCGTTTTGGACATTCTCAGGAGCAGCGGACAAGGTGGTGTTACACCGAAGCAGCTCTTGGACAAGGTGTCTTTTGCACCGAGAACTGTCAGATACGCTCTTCGCAAACTCTTGAAGAAGAAACTAATAAAGCGCGTACCATGCCTGCAGGACATGCGGCAGTGGATCTACGTGCCAGCATAGAGACAACTAATTTGTCTACTGAAATTCCGACACTAGTAGCCCATTGGGCTATTAGTCGTCGAACAACAGCGAATGTGTTCATTTCTCAAAGCTTATAGTATGAGGATAGGTGATATTCTTTGCAGGGGGCGAAACCAATAGATACGTTGCGAGTCCTAACCGGTGAAGATGCTATCGATGCCTACAAGGTACTCAGTGATGAGAGCAGAAGACAAATTCTTCATGCACTCAGGGCTCGGCGAATGTCTACTTCTGAACTTGTTGAATTTCTTTCCGAGAAGGACCCTGAAAAGGAAATCAAGCCTCAGACAGTCCGTTATCACATCAAGGAACTTGTGAAATGTGGACTGGTTGAACAGGATGGCTATGAGCCTACTGGCAATGGGGATTCTCATATTATGAAGAAGCTCTGGCGAGCTACGGCTGAGAACGTATTCATTGCAACAGGTGACATGGATGAACTTCCTGGACCTGAAGGTTTCGACCTAAACAAGACCCTCGACATCGTGAGTACCATGAGAGGCCTTGGTTTTCAGCTGAAAGACGAAAAAGAAACTATGACGATTGCCGAAGATTTCACTAAGCGTGACAGAATCTATCTCAAAGGATTAGAACTCGCGAAGGAAACACTTAGACAAGTTTCTGAGATAGATCCCAAACTGTATGTGATGTTTCGTAGGATACTCAGCGTAGTTCGCCTGAATGAATCTGACTACCAAGCGTACTGGGAATTGAGCCGCAGATCAACAGACTTACTCCGGGAAGCATTCAAGAGAGGCAGGAGCAAGAACCCTGATGTCTACTAGTTAGAAGCCTTTGCTCCTGGATACTCTGTGGAGAGTAGACGTCTGATTCTTCCAGCTATTTTTGGACCCACACCCTTCACTCTTTGTAGGTCTTTGAAAGCTGCAGTGAAAACGTTCTCCAATGTTCCGAACTCTGAAAGGATTGCCCTCGAAGTTACTGTGTCAACTCCAGGAAATCCTGACATAATATACTCTAGAGCCTCAGCATCAGATCCTTTTGCATCACCTGACCGGGTCCTGAGTGGTCTACCCGACTCGATCTGTTCCATACGAGCTATCCTGTACATCACATTAGCTGTTTCTTCAGAGTTCCGAGTCCATATTATAGGAACCTGAATCTTGATGGCAATCGAAGCAAGAGCGCCATAGATAGCTGCCGGATTCACGGCACGTATCCCAGTAATCTGTTCCCCTTCAATAATGAGCACTGGGCGTCTATATGCTGAACGGAGTGCACTCAGTTGAGAAAAGAGACGACCATCAATCAGAGACTGGATGAAGTCATTACTCTCCTTTCTCTCTATAGCAACCTCTTCGGATGCCACATAGTCTCCAATCTCTAGATTCTCCCCAGATATTACGACATCGAGTCTAGTGAGCTCTCGAGCAACAGCGGTAGGAAGTTCCCTCGAATCGATAATCATGCGGATCTTATCATCCTCCTTCTTGGGCGCCTTACTCACCATAGGTTCAACAGACTCTTTGGGTTCGTCCGTGACGAACTCCTCCAGACTGGTCTGTTGTTCATCCTCTTCACTCTCAGCCTTTTTGAGGGCTGATGGCATCTTCTTCAACTTGCTAATCACGCTCCAATGGTAGAACTCGTCATGAGTTCCTTTTGCAACAAAGATGACGACTCGTCCTGGGGATCGACGGCCAGTCCTTCCTCTTCGTTGAATGTATGGCACAACAGATGGTACACAATCATAGAAGACAACTAGGTTGCATTCGGG
>JBHLRZ010000084.1:0-4254 GCA_048882045.1 Candidatus Thorarchaeota archaeon
GTAGACCTCCCACCGGATGAAATTGAACTTCATATGGAGAACTTCTTGATCATTAGACATCCAGAGGCTGTTGCAGGCCCAGAATCTCTTATTGGTTCAGTGGGGCTTGAAATCTACGAGGACTCTGCGCTTCTTAGATCTTTGGCAGTGCATCCAGATTTTCAAGGAAAAGGATTGGGCTCCAGATTGGTGGATAGTATAATCGATTTTGCCAAAGGAAAGGATATCCATCGTCTTTTCCTACTTACAGACACCGCTGAGAAGTTCTTTGAGAAGAGGGGATGGGTGGTTGTCACTCGTGATAAAATACCAGAGGACATGAAGCAATCAGTCGAGTTTACCACACTGTGTACAAGCTCTCCATCAATGATGAAGGAGATCTAGTGAATTCATCTTGTGCTCTGGATGAATGACATCTTCTTCCTGCTTTCTTCCCATCGCTTTCTCTCAGCACGAAGCTGAAAGAGGTCCACATCTTTGTATATGATTCCCTCTTCCTTCGCTGGAACATTCAGCTCTGCTCGTTCCTTCTCTGGTGTATAGATGAGAGAGTCTCCGAACTCTGCTACATTAGCGAAGAAGCAATAGGCATAGATGGACCTTCGGGCGTCAAAGTGCGCAGCCCTGAAATCTACTGTCACGGGTGTGAAAGCTGGATTTATGACAAGGTCGACTGGTGGATCAGAGTTTTTCAGTTCAACCCTCAGGTCCATGTCAAGAAAGTCGCGACAGATTGCAATAGCGATTCTACCAAATTCGGTGTTGCAGATGATTGTATTCTTTGATCCACTGGAGGTCTCAATCTTCTCTAGGAATCTCTTGCCTTCAATATGGATGATTGCTGGAATGTGTTTCTCCTGTTCCCAGAGAATGCCTTCAGGTCCATAGATGCGGCAGACATTGCGTCTAGTATCGCAGTCATGGAACGAACCTGGAATGATGTAGATGCCATGTTCTTTGGCAAGCCTTTCCACTTCTTTAGCCAACTGTTCGTAGCTTAGGTCAATGGTCATCTCAGGAAAGAGGAGCATGTTTGCACCGTCCGAATGAGCCTTTGCTACCATCTCTCTTAGTTTGGTTCTTGTCAGCTCGACGGAGTCTTCTCGAAGTCCGATGAGACCATCATCCTTCTCCTCATATAACTCACTCAGAATATCTCCGTTCTCCGAGAGTCCAATTTGTGCAATGCCTACTCTGAACTTACTTCTCTCACATTTTTCAGTATCCTTGAGAAGGTCCTTGTGAATGAGGGAATACTTTGATTTTGCAGGTTCAGTGATTGATTCTGCACCTAGAGTCTCCACAGTCTTCTGGACCATTTTGGCTAGGAGGTCATCCAAATTTGTAAGATTGACCATCTCCTCCTTGGATGGCTTGACTTCCAGGATGGACTCCCATCTCTTGACCTCATTTTGAAGAGTATCGATCTCGTTCTGCACTGTTTGACTGAGTCTTTGGAGTCCTTTCTCATCAGCCAGCTTCTTTGCTTCTAACATGAGGTCTCGTGCTTGATTGACCTCAAAGTCGATTAGAGCAAGTTTAGACTGCAGTAAATACGTTTCAACAACAAGTGGATGTGACGCCTGTTCCTCTGCAATTGTGATTAGTCTTTGAGTCAAATCTTTGACCTTCGCAAGAACTTCCTCAGCACGTGTTGCCTTGAGTTCGAGGAGTAGTAGGTCACAGAGATGTATCATTGCTACTGTAGTTAGGGAATGGTCGAGAACATCCTCCTCTACAATCTTCTCAAGGATCTCCTCTGCTTTTACTCGATCGCGGGTTCGATTGCTTCTTTTCAGGATGAGTGCTTTTGCGATTGAATATCTTTGGATGAAAACGGCATTGTCTGACTTGCTTTTGATCTGCTCAAGTTGCGAAAGATATTCTTTGGCAACCTCAAGATCGTTGTTGTCCAAGGCTAGCAGTACGAGTTCACTTAATACACTAGAAATCAATCTGGTGTTGCCCATCTCTTCAGATATATGAAGGCTTCTTTGGAAATACTCGAACGCATAATCTGGGTTGCTTTTTCTTGCATGGCAGTCGCCAATATTACTCAAGGTAAGTGCAATACCTTCCTTCGCTCCAATACCATCATAAATGAGTAGACTACGTTGGTAGAATTCTAGGGCGAGATCTAATTCCCCTTTGAGACTGTAAATATCTCCCAGATTGTTGAGTGCGAGAGCGAAATCTTGCCCGATGCTGAGGCCCTCTTGGATAGCCAGACTCCTGTTGTAAAATTCTGTTGATTTGTCAAGATTTCCTTTCAGTCTATAGATTACTCCAATGTTGGTAAGGGCTCTAGCAATGTCACTTTTGTTGTGTAGTTTCTCTCGTATTTCGAGACTTCTCTGAAGATAACTAAGAGCTAGATCCAACTCTCCTCTCATCGAACTGATATTGGCGAGGTTGTTCAACACACTTGCAATTCCATTCTCGTCATTTAACTCCTCGTTGATGTCTAGGCTCTTCTTGTAGTAATCAATTGCTTGGTCAAACTCTCCTTTCGTCCAAAACACGAGTCCAATATTATTGAATGATGTTGAGAGACCTTTCTTATCTTGATATTTTTCCCTAATACCTAGACTCTCCTTGTGATAATCCAGAGCCTGCTCAAGCTCTCCTTTATACCAATGGATTATGCCGCCATGTGAGAGTAATCTTGCCTTCAATTTTTGAAAGTCAACATCATCTTGTTTCTGTTCCAAATCCTTTGTTAGGAGTAGTTCCTCGGCTTTTTTGATCAGTTTAAGACCATCATCCAATTTTCCACTTCGCCAAGATGATTCAGTCATAATTGCCAGAGCATCCAGATACATTATCGGATCTTTGAACTCGTTTTCTGACAAGAATGACTGAAGGGTTTCGAGAGTTTCCTTATATTCTCCGCTCTTAAGAAGGTCCTTTGCTTGAGTAAGCGCATCTTGAGCTTTGTCTGTCACATTCTCTCTTCCTGATACACACTTAGTTAGAAAGCTCCTCCTTTGTCTAAAAGCGTTTCCAGAATCTGTCCAACATATGAACTAGATTAATAACAAAGTAGAATCGAGAAGAACCATGCCAGAATTACAGATTGAAGACATCGTTGAAGGCACCGGTAACTCTCCCGTTCATGGACAGACTGTTGTAGTTCATTACACGGGCTGGTTGACCGATGGAAAGAAGTTTGACAGTTCTGTCGACAGAGATGAGCCATTTGAGTTTCAGATAGGTGTTGGTCAGGTGATTCAGGGTTGGGACGAAGGTGTCCTCACAATGAAGGTCGGTGGTAAGAGGAAACTGACCATACCCCCTGAGATGGCCTACGGAGCTCGAGATGTAGGAAATGGTCTCATTCCAGCCAACTCGACCTTGATCTTTGAAGTTGAGTTACTCGATCTGAAATAATCACCAATCACAATCGTTCATCCTGGCAAACTTCGCATCAGGTAGGAACATCCTCAGAATTAGTTCGACCAGTGGTTCAACATCCTCGGGATCGTAGTTTGACAAGAGGAAAACAGTGTAGCCCATTCTAAAGAACTTGAGATAGAATGCGGAGAGACCCTGTGCACCACCAGCCATGACTTGCACTCTTGGAGCTAAGTTGGTATCAGATCCTAAAGGACGGAGAACCATCTTCGAATGTAATGGGTCAAGCAACACATTGTTCTCGACAGCTTGGTCGAAGCGCATCAGGTCTCTGACTGTGGAATAGCCCCCTCCAGCTGGACTTCCCCGTGTACCGACGAGATAGAAGTTTGCCCTCCGGTCAGTGGGATGAATCTCGCCATCAGGTTGGTATCGGGTATATCCTGTTGCACGATTAGGAATCGGTAGGTCTCTCTCATAGTGGTCCGAGTCATTCATTCCTGCTGGACCGTAGATGTTCTTGCGTATGTATTCATAGTAGTCGATACCCGATATGGCTTCAATTATCTTACCTAGAACAACATACCCAGCATTACTGTAATGTCGGTTCTCTCCAGGTTCGAAGAGTAATGGGTCCTCTATGAACAGGTTGACGAAATCATCAAGACTTCTCAGTCGACCGATTGACTTCTCATATCGTTCATTGAAATAGTCGCCCATTCCCGAGGTGAACGTTATCAACTGTCTGATTGTCACCTTTTTGGCTATCTCTTCAGGAAAGTCTTGTAGATACTTCCCAACCTTGTCGTCAGGATCCAGTAGTCCTCCCTGCATCAGCTGTAAAATGGCTGTCTTGGTGAACAGCTTGTTCAGTGATCCTATATCGAATTTGGTTTCAGT
>JBHLRZ010000085.1:0-3632 GCA_048882045.1 Candidatus Thorarchaeota archaeon
CCCCCTGAGTCGGTCAGCACAAACTTGCATGATTTCATTAGTGCCAGAAACTCAAGGTATCCCGTAGGTTCTACAAGATGGATCTTACCACTCTTCTCAATCTCTTCAGACAGCCCAAACTCACTGAGCCGAGTAGCTGTTCGAGGGTGGGCAGGGAAAAGAATCTGTGTGTCCAATTCAAGTAGTCCCTTGATCAATCCAGACAGTGTGTTTTTGTCGTCCACATTCTCTGCGCGATGCATCGTAAGCAGAGCAAACTCTTTCAACCCTAGATCATCTGCGACTGTTCGCTGCCCCTTCACCTTCTGAACTAATACCTCCAGCGCATCGATCACTGTGTTACCTGTTACGAATATCTTGCCCCAGACGTTTTCTCCCTTCAAAATATCTGCTGATTTTTGTGTAGGTGCAAAGAGATACTCTGACACATGGTCCGTAAGTCTTCTGTTATGCTCCTCCGGCATCCTAGCGTCATAGCTCCTTAGACCTGCTTCCACATGCCCTACAGGAATGTGAAGTTTCACTGCAGCCAGAGCTGCAGACAAAACTGCATTTGTGTCTCCCTCCACCAGCACGACATCAGGGCGTTCCTTCATGAGTTCCTTCTCGATACCGAGTAGAGCTTTTGCAGTCTGCTCGGAATGAGTCCCAGAGCCAATGTTGAGATTCTTGTCAGGGTCGCGCAGGTCCATGTCGCGAAAGAACATCTGGCTCATGTTGTCTGAGTAGTGTTGTCCTGTGTGAAGAAGGAACAGGTCAATATCCCTCCGCTCACACTCATGGATGACCGGAGCCATCTTGACGATTTCGGGTCTGGTACCCACCACGAAGAAAGGTCTCAATTGAGTCACTCACCATTTCAGTCTACACGAGTCACATAAGGATAGTGTTTCGATTGTTGAAAAATCGCTCCAAGTCATGAATCTATATTGGTTCTCCTTCTAACAATTTCCTAAGAAGTTCTTTTGTGTCAGAAACTGTTTCGACTTGGTGAAAAGGTATTCCAAGCCGCTTGACACTTTCATCGTTACCTCCCTCGAATAACGCATCACCAACGAACAAGCAATTGGGTATGACTTGCTCATAAGTTGGACCAATGATGTTTCTCAACACCAAATCTAGTCCGTAGGCTTTGTCTCTCCCTTTTCTGTTTACATCAATTGATGTAGTTCCACCAATTCGCACTTCAAAATCAGGTAGCAGATCATCGAGATGTTTTTTTATGACCAACCGCTTTTGGTGATCTGGGTCGTATTCCTTCTTCAGCTCTAAAGGTGCCATTTGACCCAGCGCTGAGAATGTTATCTGTCCACCTCGGTCCTCAATCAGCTCACCATACGTTTCTGCGTTTTGCTTGAATCCTGATTGAGAGAGTGCTTTCTCGAATGCTCCAAAGATTTGCTGTTTTTCTTTCTCATTGAAATCTGATGACACAATTCTCTGCCACTTAGCTGGAAATCTCTCAAACAAATAGACTTCTGAACCGTTCAGCGGAAGGAGTATCAAATTCCGAAGTCCCCGATAACTGCACTCTCCTTCCCAGAATGTTTCCATAGGATGTATCACTTGCTCTGCAAACTGACTGTAACCTGCTCCTGATATAATGACGATTAGAGCGCCTCTTTCGATGGTCTGCTGCAACAGGTTTACCATCTCTTCTTCAAGAGGCTGTTTGCTCTTGGCAATCGTTCCGTCAAGATCGAATATTATTATCTCTGGAAACACATCATATCCCCCACTGAATTATCTGAACTGCGCGTATAATCCTGAACAATCTGCCTTTCGATACCTCTCATAAGTATTGCTGGTCACTGGCAGATTGGACCAAGATACATCACTGGCATAATGAGATCCCGATTTTTCACAAATGACAAACTTCTCTCTAGTCCACCAAGTCTCGAACATGAAACACTCCAACGACATTGGTCCTTCCTGGAATCATTTTGACCCCAGAAGTGAATACTATGTCCTTCTCTTTGCTGATCAATCCCATGTCATATACAACTTGAGCTGACTCCTTTACTATGTCATCGACACTACCCAAATCCTGTCTATGTAGTATCGGGCAGACGCCCCACAATAACCGAATCCTCCTTAATACCCTCTCATCAGGGGTGACTGCAAAGACGCTACTCGGCGGTCTGAATTTGGAAATCCATCTGGCTGTATATCCACTACGAGTAGCTGTTATGATCCCCCCTACATTCTCAGGAATCAGTGTCGCCGCATTGTACACCATGTTTCCTATTATCTCGACAATCGTCCTACGAGGCGATGTTATCTTGAGAGGATCCTCCCTCTCAAGGGTCTGTTCAGTACGTCTAACGATGCGCTCCATCATCTGGACTGCGCTAACAGGATTATGCCCGACTGCGGTTTCACCACTGAGCATTACGGCATCAGTTCGATCCATAATCGCATGAGCCACATCACTGACCTCTGCGCGCGTTGGCATCACCTCTTCAGTCATTGATTCAAGCATGTGCGTTGCCACAATGGCTGGTTTTGCCGCAATATTGGCTCGTCTTATGAGGTCTCTCTGAAGAATCGGGACTTCCTCGATTGGAACCTCTATTCCCAAATCCCCTCGTGCAATCATCACGCCATCCGATTCTCGAAGTATCTCATCAAAGTTCTTTATTGCCAGTGTATGCTCAATTTTGCTGATTATCCACGCATCACTCGGTCCATTGGCTTTAATCACTCCCCTCAATCTTTGGATGTCTCTACTTTCAGTGACAAAAGACAGTGCAATCAGGTCTGGCTCTAGTTCTGCTGCTAGGTCTAAATCGGTCAGGTCCTCCTCAGTTGGCACATCGCATGAAATTTTGATACCAGGAATATTCAGACCCTTTCTGCTTGAAATGGGCCCTCCATGTGTTATCTCTGTAAAAACCTCGGTGTCTTTAACCCTCTTGACCTTCAAACTAACAATGCCATCATTTAGTGTTATGACAGTTCCCTTCCTCACGTCCTTTGGTATCGTATCCTGGGAAACTGAAACACGAGTTTCATCTCCAACGAACTCTTCGGTTGAAAGCACAAACTCATTTCCAGTTACTAGTTCCACCGGGCTGGACAGTTCTCCTATGCGAATCTTGGGGCCTTGCAGGTCAAAGAGGATGGGAAGCGAATCATCGATTGATCTGATGGTTTCAAAGGTCTTCTTTGCACTTGGATGGTCTTCATGAGACATATTGAGTCTCGCTACATCCATGCCTGCCTCAATCATTCTCTCTAGAACCTCCTTTTCCTTTGAGGCAGGACCTATTGTACATACTATCTTTGATTTTGTTTCGGGGAGGACCATTCAGCTCACTCTCACCGAATCGCAGTACATGCAAAGTAATAGAACTTGTCCTGATTGTCAAGAGGTGCGTCATACTCGTGATTATTGCATTTGCCCGAAGGAAACTAGTTTTTCCCACACTTCTGCATAGGTTCGACTGACGTTCAGATGGATTGAAATAAATCCTAGTTCCATTTCAACTCCAAGAGAAGAAGACAAGTCATTCTAGGTGATAGAGTTTGAAAATAGCAAAGATTCGCGCACTTGAGATTCTTGACTCAAGAGGAAACCCGACAATAATGACCAAGGTCACACTTTCTGATGGCACAATTGGAGTTGCCAA
>JBHLRZ010000086.1:0-3403 GCA_048882045.1 Candidatus Thorarchaeota archaeon
CGATTAGACAACATAATATTAAATATCCACTCTGGTCGATGTAGAGCATGTTGTCTATCATCTGGACCGATCCTCTATTTGTATTGGCACTACAAATAGCGGCAGGTGTTGGATTCCTGTTTCTTGGAATCTACACACTGTTTTCCTATTCAAGAGTAAGGAGCAGAGTGCTGTTACTAATAGGGGTCGCATTCTTAGTCATAGCCTCATCGATCATCATGAAGTTAACAGTACTTCCTATGGCCGCGAGCATTGCGATTGAAGAGGAGTATCTGGAGGCATTAATCGAAGGCGTACAATTCATGGCAGGTGCTTTGTTCTTCTATGGCCTGCGAGGACTTGGTAGAAGATCTCAGGAGGTTGATACTAATGCTGCTACAGCTTGATATCCCACATCTTGTAGAATACTCGATAGAAATTGGATACGGTTTGATCTACATACTCCTGACATTCTTTACTCTAAGGAAGTACAGAGATACAGAGAACGTGCTTGCAAGATTCTTCTTTGTTGCCTTTCTCGTACTGGCCTTCTCTGGATTGTACGGAGGAATAGCTGGTATCCTAAGCAAGACCGGATTTGAATGGATACCTATATTGGGAGAGAAAGTCGTTGAGATATACGAAGGCGCAGCACTTCTTGCTCTCATCTTTTTCCTGATTGGTCTATACAGGATAAAATCGTGACATGTTAGAATGCCATGGGAGTCCGCGAAAGGACTCCTATGAAATTATATCTTAGCAGGGATTTCGACTTGGGAGTTAGAAGTGTAAAACTAGCAGTAATTGGCTCAGGAGGAGCTGGTAAGTCCACGCTGATTACTCGCCTATCGACAGGCATCTATGTTGATCGAAAGATGACCGTGGGCATTGATATTGAAACTTGGACCATAGTACCAAATGACTCTGGTGCTATCCGAGTGTCATGCTTCGATTTTGGAGGACAGAAGCAGTTTCGATTCTTCCAAGGATCACTCATGATAGGTGCAAATCTACTCCTGATTGTAGTGGATTGTTCGAACTTTCATTCGTTCTTAGAGATTCATGATTGGTTACCAATGGCGGAACATATTCCAAATGAGAGAAAGGTACTCGTTGGGACTAAGATAGATCAACCTTGTGTAGTAACTGAAGAGGATATATCTGAAATGGCTGAAAAACTGGGAGTTCAATTTGTAATGGTGAGCTCCAAGACAGGTGAGAACCTAGATGAACTCACCGAACTTCTCCGACATATTATGAAGATGGTGTGAAAACTACTCATTCTGATTAATTGAGTAAGAATCAACCCGTAAGATCGAGAATTCCTTTTCCCCATTCGGAAGCGCGAGACCGTTCTTTGAAGTAGGCATCCATGTCAAAGTCAAACTTGTTCTTCAATATGCAGTCCAATGCATCGACATCCAGAGCCAAATTCTTGTCAATCAATTTCGAGATTCTTTTGATGACATCCCCCTTCTTGGAGAATTTATCTTTGAGAAATTCTTCGTTGAGGCTTGCTGAAACCTCAAGAATCTGGTCAAATAGTGAGTGTAGCTCTCTAGTAGTCACATCATTTGATTGATTGAGATCAATCATGGTCAACAGGGATTTTTCCAAAGCAAAGTCTTTCTCTTTGTATTTTTCATCATAGATCTGGTTGATGATGATGTGTTGATCAATCGCTATGACAAATGCTTCATCATATCCAGGCATCGACAAGAGCGCTCGATGATTCTGATTGTACTCATTGAGAGAGCACACTGTGAATTCCTTGACATAGGGTTTCATGAGTTGTTTGAAATTCTCCATCATCGAGCCTATTGATGGAACATCGGTAATCGCATATATTGGAAGACCACATATTGACGTTCTCAATATCTTAAGGAAGATTTCCTCTCCGAGTATGACTTGACCACCCTGCAGCACTCGGTCTTGTTCCTGAATCTGAGGTTTGACACTAGGTTCTTCATCTGGTGTGAAGGTTAGCTCAAAATCTGGTTTCTTATACCCTCGAACCCGACCATTTCTATCCACAAAAACTTGAAAACTATGATTGCATACTAGACCCTTTGAGATTGAGATAGTTACTATTCCTGTTTCAGTGCTATTCAAAGTGGAATTGAGAACAGTAATCTCTTTTCTGGTTGAACAAGTAGGATCCGGGCAAATTATGCTCAGTCTGATTGTGTTGTCTTCCATTTCCATTGTGGATAGATCCGTCAATTGATAGGGATGGCCATTAATTTGACATCCTGAATTGTTCACTTGAATGAGTCAATATTAATTGTTCTTGATTATGATAAACAAACCTTCCTAGAACCTTTTCAATCAAAAGTGAGAAATTCCTTGAACCATCCGGTTCGTAATCAAAGAACTCGAGAGTACTCTCCTTGCTTGTATCATATCTGAAGAAACCACTGTCCGTCTTTCCCTTGTCAATGAAGACCACTTCAGTTTCTGTCAGTTCCGTGAATCTGTAGTTTCCTCCTCTATTTGCTGAGGCCATCGATATTATATTCAAAAGGTGCTTCTTTTAGAATAACATACCGACCAGTCGGTACGGATAAGTAGGTAATTCAACTGGGAAGATGAATAGTTTGAAAATTGACTCTAAGATTGGAATATTGACTAATCTGGTGTCATCTCGACTGATGAAACGGTTTCTAGTTGCCATTACAAAGATATGCTCAACAGATGGCGATACTCGTCTCAATGTTTCATTGGACCTTATTGCTGGTAAGAGGAGTAGTGCATGCAAGCTCTGTAAGACATCAGCGATTCTTACTCGTACAATCCTCTCCATTGGAGCTAAATCTTTTGGGACAACTTCTGATGCAGTGAAAGAGGGTCTCAGTGATGATATATTCAGAAGGTCTATGTCAAGCATAGTAAGCGGTCTGGCAAAATTCGGGATGACCAAACCATTTACCCCTGGAGCTCCATTTCAAGTGGTCTGGAATGTGACTCGAGCGTGCAATCTGAAATGCAAACATTGCTATGAGAATGCAGGCAAGAAAGGGCAGTTTGAGTTGTCGACTGAAGATGCTCTGACAAGCATTGACAGACTCGCAGATGCTGGCGTTGTGTTTCTAGCATTCTCTGGAGGAGAGCCAACAGTAAGACCAGACATTCTGACACTCATTCAAAGAGCAACAGAGCGAGGCATGTATGTTGCTGTTGCAACGAATGGACTGACCTTCTCCAACCCAGAGCGTGTTCAACGTTTCAAAAATGCCGGGATGAAATTTGTACAGATTAGTATCGACGGTGCCAATGCTAAAACGCATGACGAGTTCAGAGGTGTAGATGGGGCATTTGACAGAGCCATTTCAGGAATTCAAAATTGTGTGGCAGAGGGGCTCTTTGTTGAAGTTTCCACAACTATGACCAGACACAATTTGGGTGAAATCCATGACGTTGTCAG
>JBHLRZ010000087.1:0-3335 GCA_048882045.1 Candidatus Thorarchaeota archaeon
TTCTGCGCAGCTGAGATAACTCACAAAGTACTCATGCCTCGGGATGAGATATGTACTGAACTTGCGAAGATTGCTCACGATACTGATTTCAACTTGAGAGAAATTGAAGCTGCTTCAGCACTGACTGATGCAGTAAGTGTTGTTCGATTTGGAGCTATCGATAAGAATGAGGAGGTCACTGATGCTCTCTCTCCAATTCTTTCGAAACTTGCAGATGAGGGGATGAGTGGTGTGTGGGATGAGTCTACTCGAAAGTTCAAAGACCCATTACTAGACAAACAAGTCAATCACTATCGTAAAGAGAAATCCAAGAAGATGCGCAAAGCTCTGTCTGGACACTGCGACCAAGTGATTCATGGCAAGCTGGTCCGGATTGTCGAGATTCCTAGCGGTCTCACGTCAACTGATATGGGGACTTTCGCATCCAATCCTGAGAATCTGAAGAAGATAGATGACGAACTCAAGGTCGCTGACCTGTTGCTCTCTCTTAGCCAAGGTGGGATGCTTGGAATTCGTCGTGGAAAGGATGGTGTTTTGTGCAATGCTGCTGCCAAGTTGTTCAATGGCGGTGGCCATCCGTACGCAGCTGGAGGTGAGTACGGTCTCTATGAAGACTTTCAGGCTGTGTGTGATGATATCTTCTTGACTCTCTCAAAGAATAAGGCTTGGGTCTCTGACAGTTAGGATTCCTGCTCCTGTAAACTCTCCTGCACCAAATCAATAACATCGATTCCGGTTTTCCATAATTCGTCAAAAGTCTGTAATGCATCATCGATTAAACCCGGATTGTCCTCTCTGAGGACTAGAGCAGCCATGTCAGACTCCTTAGCATGGGTCAGGTAGAGCAACATCTTATCCTCGTTCAGACTGACCATCCGGTATGTATTCACTGGCTCGCTTGTAATTCTGAGTTGGAAATTACCTGTTTCTGCGACCTGATTCAATAGGTCCGTCATCGTTGTGAAATGGCCCGCCATCAGATTCACATTATTGTCTTTCTCACTGAAAGATGCCATCAATCCTAGGACTTTTACTCCTCTGAACACAGACTGCATTAGTCTGAATTCAGTCACCCCTCCAGGTTCAAGACCGTCGATTATTGTACTTGCATGAGCTAGAACTCTAACAATATCTCCCTTTTTTGCACCATCTGCAAATTCCCGGATGATCGTACTCCTGACATTCTCTACTCCTTCAATAACGCCTGAGTCTGAACTAACATTGTTTCCAGTCAGTTGCTTGTGCATCAAGAGAGCGAGCTCTTGACTCTTGATTTTACCCAGCTGTTTGTATCTGCTCTCAAGCTCTTGTTTCCTATCAACGCTTTCACCTTTTTCAGCTATGATTTTAGCCTCAAGAGCCTCCCTTAGACTGGTATCTGCAACAGTATAGGTTCTAGGATGAGTGTTTCTAATCTTAATGAATTGAGATTCGTCGAGACTCTTGAGTTGACGATAGATGTAGGCTTTAGTGAAAGTCTTCTTGGTTATCGATTCTAGAGCGGCTGCAACTTCTGAATATCCGACAGGGTTCTCAGTTCCACCTGCAGCTAAGAGGACTGCTCTGAATACCTGCATCTCTCCAGAGTTAATATCAATTCCAAGCCTTTCAAGAACGCTCTTTATCTCAGCATTCATCATTACATTCAGTCCTCGTAATCTTCTATGTCAAATACTATTTCAGACAGCTAGGATTTCTGTTTCTTCAATTCCTGCTGCACAAGTTCTAGAACATCTATTCCTGTTTCCCAGAGTTCGTCAAAGGTTCGAATGGCATCGTCTATCAAGCCTGGATTGTCCTCCCGGTGAATCAGGGCTGCCATATCAGAATCTTTTGCATTTGTTAGATAGAGGAGCATCTTGTCCTTATTGAGGGTCAACATTCTGTATGTGTTGATTGGTTTTTGGGAAAATCGAAGACCAATATTTCCTGATCTTGCAGCCTGTGCAAATGGCTCCACCATGGTAGTAAGATGACCTGCCATTAAATGCAGTTCCTTCTTTCCATCTCCCAAAGGAGTTAGAAGCCCTTGAACTTTCACTCCTCGGACTCCGGATTGTATCAACCGCAGTTCGGTCACACCTCCGGGACCTAGTCCTTCTGCTAGGGTACTGGCATGACCAAGTACTCTAACAAGATCCCCCTCCTTTGCACCATCCGCAAATTCCCGGATGATAGTGCTCCTGACATTCTCAACACCTTCGATGACACCCGAGTCTGATCTTGTATCATCACCGGTTAACTGTTCGTGTAACATAAGGGCGAGTTCTTGACTCTTGATTTTTCCCAGCTGCTTGTACGTAATCTCTAATTCTTGTTTTCTCTTGAGGCTTTCATCTTCTTCTTCGTGCTTCTTGGATTCAAGGGCTTCTCTCAAAGAAGTATGAACAATCGTGTATGTTCTAGGATTTGTATTCCTAATCTCGATGAATTGGGACGTGTCAAGACTCTTGAGTTGCCGGTAGATGTAGGCTTTAGTGAAAGTCTTCTTGGTTATAGTTTCTAGAGTAGCTGCAACTTCTGAATAATCCACAGGTCTCTCAGTTCCACCTGCAGCTAGGAGGACTGCTCTGAATACCTGCATCTCTCCAGAGTTCATGTCTATTCCGAGCTTCTCAAGGTAGTTCTGTATCTCTTTGTCTACCATGCTCCTCAGTCCTCATATTTCAGTATATCAATTCCCTTTTCATAATCTCTATCGAAACCATCGATTGCATTATCAACCAGTGATGGGTTTTCGGTTCTTGGTATCCATGTTGCAGATAAGGGGCTTTCAGATACAAACAGTACAATTCCTTCCTTGTTACGTGCCATGAATTGATAGGTTCTGTCCTCTCTAGGAAAGATTCGATATCCGACATTACTCATCTCAGGTTCTTTCATAATGTATTCACGAAAATATTTGCGGAGTTCCTTCTCATTCCTATCATGGTCAAGAGCTCTAAAATCCGCACCTTGTCGAATGACAGCTAGAGTCCGTTTCAATCTTTTAGGGTCTTGATAATCTACGTTTGAAAACCATTGTAGTGTAATCCTTACCACATCCCCTTTTTTCAGACCTTTAGCAATCTTCTCATTGTGAAGCCTGATAATGTTGTCCCAACCCTCTGCAAAGGCTGTTCGATCTTTTCTTTTCTTGCCTGTAGCAATATCAACCAATCTGGAAGCCACTGTGTCAGAATCCATGCTTGATAAGGTAGTGATGTCCGAATTGACATTCACTAGTTCATCCTCGAAACTCTTCATTTTCTCCCCCAACATCTTCTCCAGAGCTGTTTGCATCATAGCAATGGATGAACAATATCCATGAGTATGTCCGGTCTTGTCAATCTTGA
>JBHLRZ010000088.1:0-3020 GCA_048882045.1 Candidatus Thorarchaeota archaeon
AGGGTCAAGACAAAGAGGAAGGATGAATGAGTGAAGGACGAACACAGACGCGATCAGAAGATAGAGGCAGGTTTCGCAGTCCTGATTGTAAGTGACAGTAGAACAAAGGAAACAGACAGGTCTGGGAAGACTGCGATTGAGTTGCTTGAGGCTGATGGTCATCAGACGGTTGCGTATGATATTGTAAAGAATGACCGGAAGGCAATCGAAGATACAGTTCGAGATTATTTGACAAGTCCGGACATCAGAGTGATTCTTACAAGCGGGGGAACAGGTGTCAGTAGCAAGGATCTCACTGCAAGCACTCTTGCTAGTATGTTCGATGAAGCACTTCCAGGATTTGGGGAGCATTTCCGCAAGCTGAGTTATGACGACATCGGGATTGCAGGTATCTTCAGTCGTGCCACTGCAGGTCTGATCAGCAACAAGGTCATTTTCTGTCTGCCTGGCTCCAAGAACGCTGTGAGAACCGCGATGACCAAAATCATCCTACCTGGGATAGGACACTTGCTCTGGGAGGTGAATAGATGAAGGGAATGGAACCATTCAGTCTTCTTGTTTCCCATGAGGAGGCACTAGAGCATATTCTAGTGAATGCTAGGGAGATAGATCGCATCGAGTCCATCAGTGTCAGTGATGCTGTGGGACGAGTCTTGGCAGAGGAGATAATAGCTGACAGGTCTGTTCCTCCTTTTGATAGATCAGCCATGGATGGCTATGCTGTCGTCGCAGAAGACACATTCAATGCAGAAGACGAGGAAGTTTTACTTGAAGTAGATGGAGTTATTCACGCAGGAGAGGTGTCAGATCTCACCGTGAGGAGGGGACACTGCATACAGATAGCCACTGGATCACCGAAACCCGATGGTGCTGATGCTGTAGTAATGGTAGAATTTACCGAGAAGAGGGGAAGCAAAGTACTGATCACAAAACCTGTCTATCCAGGAGCCAATATATCCAAGATGGGAGAGGACATCAAAGAAGGAGATGTAGTTCTTCAAGAGGGTATTCATCTAACGCCGTCAAAGATTGGTACAATCACAGCTTTGGGAAATAATAGTGTGAAGGTGTATGAAAGGCCAAGAGTCAGTGTGATCTCGACTGGAACAGAAATTGTGCAACCCGGAGAGCCACTCGAACCTGGTCAGATATACGATGTAAACTCGTTTACACTGGAAGCAATTCTGAAAAAGAATGGAGCACTGGTTGAGAGACTGCCTATCATTTCCGATGATTCCCAGCTGCTTGTAGAGGGGATTAAGAGAGGGCTAGAATCAGATATTGTGGTTCTCTCAGGTGGAAGTTCTGTAGGGGAGAAAGACCTACTTGCAGGAATAGTGGAAGACTTGGGACAAGTTCTTTTCCACGGAGTTCAAATCAAACCAGGAAAGCCAACGTTGTTCGGCGTAATTGATGGGACACCCATTTTTGGAATGCCTGGGTTTCCGACATCTTGTTTGAGCAATGCACACATCTTCCTTGTACCTGCAATAAGGAAGATGGCAAGACTGCCAAGCGGGACAGAACGTGTCGTGAGAGCAAAGATGGGAAAAAGAATGGTGTCGTCGTCAGGTAGGAAGCAGTTTCTGACAGTACGATTAGACAAGGGTATCGCATATCCTGTTTTCAAACATTCAGGAGCGATAACAAGTATGGCTCAGGCTGATGGATATATTATGTTGCCCGTCAACCTTGATGTGATTGAAGAAAATGAAGAGATAGAGGTCACACTGCTGGACTAGAAGTAATCATTTTCAACCAATAGAATCACCAGCAGTACAATTATCGAGGAGCCTGATCAATCAATGGGGAATGAATGGGTTTCTGCTATAGTAGACGTCGAGTAAGGCAAAGAGTCCAGTACATTTTTAACAGGTCTGCAGTTTGCGCCTTCTGATTACTCTCATGAAAGTATCCATCGTTGTCCCAATGTGGAATGAAGAGTCATGGGTAGAACAGGCATATGATCAAATCAAACGTGCAATCCAACATTACAAAATAGATGCACAGATTGTCTTTGCTACCGATGGTTGCACAGATCGGACGGTGGAGATTATTGAAGGATTGCAGAGGAAGGACTCATCCGTTATTCTCCTTAATGACAAGAGAAAACTCGGAAGAGGTCTTGCAGTAACCAAGGCATTTCAGAAACTCGACACTCCTTACTTTGTGTATATGGACGGGGACCTTGCAACAGACCTGTCCCACCTTCCAACACTGATCGAGTATCTCGACAAAGGTGCAGATGTCGTAACTGGTTCCAGGTGGGTCAAGGATGCGAGGTGTGTCAGAAAACAGAGACGAAAATGGTTCAGTCGGATTTACAATCTTATGGCTCGAATTCTGTTTCGGTCAAAGATAAAGGATCATCAATGCGGATTCAAAGGCTTTAATCGGAGCACAACCCGATCTCTCTTGGGATCAGTCAAATCGAGGGGATGGTTCTGGGATGCCGAAATTCTCATCAGAGCGCAAAGGATGGGGCTTAGAGTCGTCGAGTTTCCAGTCAGTTGGAGAGATCGGTCTACAAAAGCCTCCAAGGTAAGTCTCTGGAGAGACGCTAGAAACATGGGAATGGAACTCGTAAGACTTCGCATCGATCTGTTGCCTGAGGGCTTTTTCCAGATCATATCGTTTGCAATAGTAGGAATCAGCAACACAGCAATATCATTGACTACATTGTTCATTTTAGAGAACACGATTGGTCGGGGCGACTGGGGATACTATTTTGCATATGCGCTGGGCATCATCAATAGCTTCGTCTTGAATAGAAGATTTACCTTCAAGGAACGTGGAGTTACTAGGAGAACCTATGGGCAGTTTGCTGGATTCGTTGGGATGTATATTGCTGCTCTAGTCATCTACTCAGAAACAGCGAGATTTCTAGAGGTCTTTCTTGGATTGTTCTATCTAGTAGCAGCTGTTATGGCTGCAGTAGTGGAATTCGTCTTCACTTTTACAATGTCTAAGCTCGCAATCTTCAGAAAATCAAAGCAGCAGAGAAAAGAGTGATATGCGGA
>JBHLRZ010000089.1:0-2934 GCA_048882045.1 Candidatus Thorarchaeota archaeon
TGCCAGGTTCGTACGAAAATGTCAGACTTCGAGCCTCGAGCATGATACTCCCCTAGTATACCTGAAGTGTTAGGACCTGTCTTACCCAGAGTGAACCATCGTACTCAGCGGCAATCAGCCAAAGTCCATCATCACTTTTCGTCAAAAGGAATCGGTCGTCATTCATCACATCATTTAGATCAAAATCTACTATGTACCCATCCCTAGCAATCACCCGGAGTCCAACTGCTTCCGGTTTTGGGTTAGCCTGTTGCAGTATAGTACTAATGAGTGGACCAGTGTAGTTTGTAGCCGGGATGTGTGTGTAAGCACCATTCAGTTCAGCTTCGACAGTCACTTCTGGTCCAGAAAATGTTTCGATGTTGAATGAGTAGGGACTGTCGACAAGACCCACTATGTCACAAGAGTACGGGTCAACAATCAGTGGTCTGACAGCACTGATGTAATATAGTGAACCCAAAGCAAGGAATAATATCAACGCCACAGCAGGAATGTTACGGTACAATACAGTTTTTCCCCTCTTCTCAGGAATAGCCGACCGTATACTGGTGAACCTGTCTGAAACGACTCCTGTGTCATTCAGGAATTCTAGGGTTTCCCATGCAAAATAGCCTGCAAAGATGATTCCTGATGAGAATGCGAGCAGTGAGATCACTAGGATGTAGATGTCTGGCGCTCCTGCAAAGTAGAAGAACTGGAAGGTGAGAACGTTTGATGCTGAGGCTACACCAGCTCCAAGCCACCAGACTATCCGCGAGTTTCCGTTCAGGTCACCCTCCTCACGTACGAACATGCCAGCAATGTCGATGATGAGGCCCTGGACAAGTGAGACCACCACTATCACAATGCCATGGGTGCTCCCAGTAAACAGCTCTACTAGTCCTTTCAGAAATCCCCCTATAATTCCTACACCCTTCCTTGGGATCAGTACTCGCATCAGGACTATCCAGAAAACATGGAGTCCGGCAAGGAACTGACCAGCACCGAAAGGCACTCCCAGAGAGAGGTTGATCAAATTCCCCAAATACCCAATGAAGGTACTCAGAGACCCACCAAGAGCGCTCAGTATTGCTATCATCACTATCTGACGAGTGGTTATTGCTGAGCTCACTGTGAAATCACCTCGATGAAGGACACGAATCTCACCCAGCGTGCTCCTGCCGATGGATAGACATTGTATCCCATACCTGGAAGGGAGGTGTTTTCACAGTCTTGGTTGCTGTATCCCTCATCTGAAGGGAGCATCACCAGTCTCATACCGTCTGTCCAGTCCAGTACCTCTGTCCCATTCAGTGAATATGCTAAGACCATGTCGCCCTGAATATTCTGCCATGTCATGTTCGGATAGACGTTCTCAAAGCCAAAGTCCTGTTCATACCCGTCAAAGGACCTGATTCTGACAATGTCCCCCTCTCTC
This sequence comes from Candidatus Thorarchaeota archaeon, assembly GCA_048882045.1. Taxonomy (GTDB): domain Archaea; phylum Asgardarchaeota; class Thorarchaeia; order Thorarchaeales; family Thorarchaeaceae; genus SMTZ1-45. The sequence continues at coordinate 1,418 of JBHLRZ010000089.1, forward strand.
ATCCCAACAAGATTCACTAGGTCTGAAACCCTCACCCCCACATATTCTCCATATCCCCGCCAGTTGTCGTATTGGTTCTGGAAGAACGACCATCCCTGAACGATTTCCATCAGCTTGAGGTCTGAAACTGATAGAGTCACATCCTCATCATGTCCTCGGACCACCACCATATCCCTCTCAAGATCCGGTTCTGACAGTAAAATGGGTTCTATTTCGACCACTCCATCACTCAAGGTTACATTCACAAAGTGGTAAATCCCACCGTCCTCCTCACTGGTGTACAGACTTGCTCCAGCCCCTCCTGTAACAATATATCGCACACCGTTCACTACGGATTCATTGAACATATGGATGTGTCCTGTGAACACTGTGGTCACTCCATGAGCCTCGAACAGGTTCATCAAGCGCTCTGCAGTCGTTTCGTTCACCATCGCATGTTCCTGTTCTGTTCGAGGGTCGAAAACTGGGATATGTGTGAATACAAACTTGAATTCTGAGTCTGACTGTTGAAGATCCTCATCAAGCCATGCCAATTCACTCTCTGAAACGTCGCTTCCGGAGCTGTTGAATACGGCAAAATGAGCAGATCCAAGGTCAAAAGAGTAGGTTGGAGGACCAAATTCATCCAGATATCTTGCGCCACCTTCATTTCTAATGTCATGATTACCGACTGTTGTATAGACTGGAACTATGAAAGTATCAAGAGCAGATTTGACCTCAGAGTACTGACTTGACTGTCCAAATGGAGTCAAATCTCCACAGTGGATTACGAAATCAGGTCTCTCTACATTGGCAATTTTGGCAATCTCTAGAATTCCATCTTGATATCCTTGGGAATCTCCGAAGACATAGAAACTGATAGAATCGTCAGTTGGCAGACTTATAGGATAGTACAGACCCATAATCGTCACACTGGCTAGCACTACAATGACAACAATTACTGCTGCCTGTCCCTGTCGTTCCATCTGAATTACCTGATATGTTTGGTCGTTTATTTCGCTGACCACATAACTCCGTTAATAACCTTAGGGAACTGCTTCAGTCAGTGGGTATACCGTTTTGACGAATGTTTTTGGACAGGTTCAAGATTTCACTGTCTTCTCTCCATTCTGAAGTCTGTTTTAGGACATCGGCCACAGTTGTGATGAATTTCTGGTCAATTTCATCGTTTCTGACCTGTCCTTTGAAGTCCAGATATTTTTCTAGGAATCTCCAACATAGACGTCTTTTTCGAGCATCGAATATTGGATCTGTGTCAAGAAGACTTGCAGCCGTACCTCCGATATCGAACATCCAATAAGCGGAACCTGATTCCTCGAAATCCACACCAAAAATCCGACCATTATGGAGAATAAAGTTGCGTAGTCGAGGATCGCCTTTTACCATTCCATGGGTTATATGATAATTGTAATACCACTCAGCCAGCATGTCAGTAAGATTGGTATCGAATGATTGGTTCAGTGCATCAACAAGTAGGTTTCCAGAGATGAAATCCATTAGAATAACACCATCTTCGG
>JBHLRZ010000090.1:0-2901 GCA_048882045.1 Candidatus Thorarchaeota archaeon
GGAGAGTCCGTCAAGAACTCTATCTCGTCGAATGAAGAGATTCCTATTCCTAGTTCAACAGCTCGTGCTATCTGGTCTTGTTGGAAGATAGGTCCTTTGGAAACCTCTGGTGTTGTGCCAAGTGTCCGTAGTAGCGCAACGCCGATGGCATCAATCGCAATCTTGTCAGTCCCTGCAACAAATACATTGGCTGCTTTCCGGGTACCCTCCATCGGTCCACCATCAACAAAAGCAATGACTCCGTCCATGATGATGAGATCCCATTTGTAGGCTGAGTTGATCTCTGCTATCATCTTTCTCTGATGTGGTGAACTGTGGAGCTCGCTCATGTACTTGTAGCCAACTCTTGGGACAAGTGCTGTTGCGTTCTTCATAGATAGTGTGAAGTGGCCTCCATATCGGTGAGTCTTAAGGCAACATGTTTCAATGACACACTCTGCCTCATCGTACACCTTTGCGAAAAGGAAACCATTCTTCCAGTGACTACCTTCAGGATTCTTCATCACCCACTGGTCTTCTGAAGTGGTTTCAAGGTTGACAATATCGAAGTCAAACTCTTCAACGAGCTCGTAGAGCCCCTTCTTCCTGAAAGCCTCCTCTGTGTTGGCTGGTCCACATCTCTCAGCTACGGTTATAGATCCCGGTTCCATCTCTTTCACCTTGACCAGGATTTGTTTGAACGTGTCCATGTGAGTTGAGGCTGGTGGTGGATCCGCTGTATTGAAGTTTGGTTTGACAACCACCCTCTTGCCCTTGATTGGTCTGATGTCTAAAAGCTCGAAAGACTTGTTCACTCCGTAAATTCTGTCACCCGTAGAGATCACTGCAACTTTTGTCATAATGGTTCACCTGCAAGAGGGATATTTTCCAGTATCAAGCACAATATATGATGCTTTGCAAAGGTGTGCAAAGCTTATGAAATAGTAGTGGGGATGTCCCTTACAGTTCCAATCAACCCTTTTTTCTAACGTACTAGTTCCATGGTAAAGTAGAACATCTCATCAAACAATTCATACCCTCTCTCTTTGCAGATTTCAGCAAGGTTGTCGTTTCCTGAAAATACGATTCGTACGTAGTCGAACTCTGGAAGACTTCGTTTCTTTATTCCAATTATGAAGTCATCAAAACAGTCTGGATGAGAAATTACAAATGGGCGACAACCTGGGAATGAAGGCGCGAAAAGACATGCTCCTTTTACATCTCCTTGGTCGTCTTTCAATGCTAAAACACGTCTGCTGTCACTACCCATCCAACGACGGATCTCGCCTGCTGGTAGACGATGCGAAAGTTTGCCAACTAGATCAATCTCATCTTCCATTACTTCATGACAAGTGTATCTAATCTTCGGTTTCAATGTTGAGAATGGAACAATGAAGTGCCAAGCTCTACTGTCTATTTCATAGCCGTGCTTCCTATACAGCCCCTGGGCAATCTCGTTATCCACTTCCGTATACAGGTGAACCCTCTTCGCTCCTTGTTCAAGATACCACTTTATTGCGTATTTCATGAGGATATTAGAATAACCCTTACCACGATGTTCTTCACCAATGAAGATGCTCTGAAAATGTCCTTCATCTTCACTAAAGAGATTCAGGTTCATGTATCCTAACAACACATCTAGAAGGAAGAGGCCGAAGAAACCTCCCTTCTCCACACGTTGTTTGAAACCTTCGTTCGTGATCGTTTCTTCAAATGAGTGGAGTCTATTGAAAGCGTCAAAGTTTCCTACAGTCATTGGTCGTATCGTAGACTCGTCAGACATAGTGATGACCTCACCTAGAGGTGCAGTGACATCTTGTAGAGCCGATGATGTAAATGATACCCTCGCTCCCCACAAAACTCTGCCAGTTCCTCATTGTCAGTGAATGTAGACCGAACATGATCAAACTCCGAAGGAGTGAATTCTTTAATGCCAGAAATGAAATCGTCGAAACAATTGATTGATGTGATCTCAAACGGAAAGCATCCTGGAAATGAGGGGGTGAACCGAGCTGCTCCTAGAATGTTTCCTCTGTCGTCCTTGAGTGTAAGGACTTGATTCTCTTCACTCTCTAGGTATTTTCTGATTTGCGCTGATGGTAAAGATGGAAACATCTCCGATACCACTTCGATATCGTCCTCATCAATTACCTGACAAACGTATCCCCCTTTGGGCTCAAGACCAGCAAATGGAACAACATAGCTCCAAGTTGTTCCAGACACCTCAAATCCATACAGCCTATAGAGGGATTGTGCTGGGACGTTGTAGTCTTGAGTGTAGAGATGGACTGTTTTAACGTCTCCCTCCTTCTTGAACCATTCAATCGCGTGCTCCATCAGAACCTTACCCCACCCCTGTTTCTGATGTGAACTAGCAACACCTATTCTACCCAGATGACCTTCCTCTGAACCATATCGAGAGACCCTGATATAGCCAACTAACAAATCACCAGTTTCCAATGCAATGAAGCCATCTGTATTGAGCAGATTTTGGAAATGATCCTCTCTCATCAGGTCTCCTTCTTCAAATGCACTCTTATCCATCTCGTGGAATCTGTCCCAATCTTCCGCTCTCATTGGTCTTAGTGAATACTCACCTACCACATCAAACCACTCCTGTGTTGTGTAATCTTACCAACGGATGTATATGAAGAGGTATGGTTAATTCTGTTTGACCCTACTTTTTGAAAAGAGAAGGGTCCATATACGACACCTCTCCATGCTGTTAGTATAGTTCGAGTCTGTTATAACAAGAAGGTGAACTATTCTGTCTATGAATTGGGATTTTAAGATTGAAAGAGCGAAGGAATCTGATCATGCTGCAGTGGTTGTTCTGCTACAGGATGTAGACCTCCCACCGGATGAAATTGAACTTCATATGGAGAACTTCTTGATCATTAGACATCCAGAGGCTGTTGCAGG
>JBHLRZ010000091.1:0-2648 GCA_048882045.1 Candidatus Thorarchaeota archaeon
AATACACCAGGCACAATTGACAGTGGATATCGAGGAGAGGTCAAGACCATCATGATAAACCACAATGATGAGGTGTTTAAAATCACAAAGGGCATGCGAATCAGCCAGTTGGCAATCCGACCTGTACCTGATGTTGAGTTCGTAGAGGTAGAAGAGCTCTCGGACACAGAACGTGGGGAGGGAGGATTTGGTAGCACAGGAAAATAGTGCAGTCAGTTATCTTCTACGTATACATACAACGGCGCCTATGACCACAACTGCAATCCCACCTATAGCAGCGTAAATCAGCAGGACATCTCCTGTAAGAGGAGTGGGCAAATCACCGTTGATGTACCCGATGAACAAGTCTTCAAAGGCTTCAGCATCCGCATTCATTGCAACTAACACATTCGCACTACCGGTCCCAGTGGAGTTTGTCTGGCCTTCGTGATCCGGCAAGTCAACTACAATCGTGATGTTGTGTTCTTCAAAAGTCGCGACCTCTGGATTTGTCAGGGACACAGCTGCAAATTGATCCCAGAAATACATACCAACCCATACCAACCCGTACACAAGTCGTGCCTCTGGGGTTTCCATGACTCCCAACAAACGGTTCTTGAAATCTCGTGTCACTGGGAGATGATTTGTGGCGTCAAGTGTAACGAGTGTGATTGGAACTCCAGACCGGAAGACAATGTCAGCAGCTTGAGGATCAACCCACATATTCCACTCTGCAACGTAGTTGGGAATTACTCCACCTGATTCAGGACCAACATTACCTGCAGCCTCAACTGCTCCGCCCATAATTTGGATCTTGTCAATCTTCGATTTGATTGATGGTTGAGCGTTAAGCGCGCTAGCTATGTTTGTGAGTGGACCAAGTGATACAATGGTCACATTTTCTGGTGCACCATCAATCAACGATATCATGAGCTCGGAAGCGTTCATTTCAGACGGAGTTTGACTGGTTGTCGGAAGATCAAGTCCATAGGAGTTGTTGCTTGTTTCTCTCCATGAGGTTGGAAATGAGTGGTTACCCACTAGAGGAGTGTATTTTCCAGCTGCAACTGGGATATTGGTGATTCCTAGATACTCCATGATACGTAGTGTGTTACTAACACCTTGGTCAACATAGGTCACTCCGCATGATATTCCAATTCCAATGACTGTGACCGAAGGGTGCCGTAGGAGATATATGAGGGCACTGAGATCATCCGGAGCTGCATCCATGTCCACGAAGACCTTGATTTCCTCCGACATATGGGTGTAAGCTCCGCCTGATGGACAGAGACCCAGTGCAATGAATAGAACAACCATTATCGAAATTAGGGACCTTACACACTTCCTCATGACGAATCCTCCAGACATATACGGTTGAGGTTTCTATTAAATACCTGATATGGTGTTATCCGATCAAAATTGGTCCTAGCCTATTCCATGAGCAGGCTTATCTTGCTTGGGAATAAGTAGACATCTAGTTTCACGAGGGAGAATGTCTTGCGGTTGACTCCAACACCATAGATCCCAAGAGTCGATACATCAGAGATGGAAAAGGAGCCAAGGACCAGTGTCAGGGAAGTCAAGTTATCCGGAGTTCAGTCTGGATGATGTGTATACTGGAGAACCTAAAGAGAAGACCTCTTGGAGGGGATGCGCTGTATTGATGCTATTTTTCATTGTTTTCCTTGTTATCGTTTTTTCACTTCCACAAGATATGCAATCAGCTGTTTCTGGATTTGTTGATCTAATGTACATTATTAACTCGGTTGGATGGGTGATTTATTGTGTCTGGTTCGGTCGCAAAAAGCCAGAAACTGAAAATAGTGAAACAGAATTGGACTCTGATCAGTCAACCTCGTCGCAACGTTTTTAATCCTCAGTAATGGAGGAAGACCTCACTGGGCCGGTGGTCTAGCCCGGCTATGAGCAGATTGGATTCAATCCAATTGGCTAGTAAATACCGCATTGACACATGCGCTTGAATTACAAGCGCGTTCAAACGTGCGGTGGTCACGTGTTCAAATCACGTCCGGCCCACCATCTACTTCTTTCTCATTATCTTTGTCAGTTTTATCTATTCAAACTCCAGTATTTCTCTTCTTGATGAAAATAACAATGGCAACAACAGATATTGCGACCACACCACCCAAGATGCCTATGACCAAGAGAGTACTATCACCAGTCAGACCAGGAAAACCTCCACCACTCAGCATCATCGTTATTGGAGCATCAAATCCTGTGGTTGTGCTGGCTTCGATACTGTGATCATCACTTGATAGAGTAATGTCAGGGAAGCTTCCAAGACTAACTCCAAAATCATCAACAAACAGGTTAACGCCATCAGTAAAGTCGAATTCGAGATCCCAATCAGTTGAGAACAGCATATGGTAGGTCATGTTCTGGATCAATATACCAGACTCTGCATGGCCACCAATCACAGTCATTCCCAAGGTCTTTGATGTATCACCCTCTGAAAATTCTACCTCAGAAGTGTCTAATGAGATTGCATCATTGCTCGTGGAAATAGTTGCTGTTAGTTCTCCAGAAAGAGTAGGACTGGCAACGAGATTCACATCAGCAAGTATGATAGAGAGAACCTTTAGAAGACTGCCAATACCTGCAATAGTACTCAAGAGATCAGTTAATGCAGATAGCAGATGAATCTCCAC
>JBHLRZ010000092.1:0-2615 GCA_048882045.1 Candidatus Thorarchaeota archaeon
GTGGCAGAGGGGCTCTTTGTTGAAGTTTCCACAACTATGACCAGACACAATTTGGGTGAAATCCATGACGTTGTCAGGTTGTGTGAGGAGTTAGATGCAAGATGGCTGATGCTTTACAATCTGGTCCCTGTGGGAAGAGGAATAGAATTAATGGATCTAGATCTCTCACCGGATGAGCGTGAATATCTTCTAGATCTTTTGTGGGACCGGACTTCCTGTGATCATAAAACATCGCTAGAAGTGCTGACAACTGCCCCTCAGCTGGGTCGCGTTGCACATGATGCAAATCTGCAGTGTATGCATCTAGATGAGGTAGTATCTCCTACTCACTTCAGTAATGCACGCCTTCCGACAAAAATGCAGGGCTTGACCGAGTTTATTGGGGGTTGCGGAGCAGGTCGATTCTATGTCGCTATTGAACCAAATGGAGACATCTATCCTTGCGTGTTTTTCCCACACATGGAAAGATTCAGGATTGGCAATATTGTGAAGGATGACTTTGAATCATTATGGGCACATTCTCCCCTTCTATATAGATTGAGGAACAAGGACCTTCTGAAGGACAACTGTGGAAGTTGTGACAGTCGATATGTCTGTGGTGGATGCCGAGCTCGTGCAATAAGCTATTTCGACGACGAACTGGCCCCAGATCCAGGCTGTATCCGCAACAAAGACCATTGGATTAGACTGAAAGAAACTTGTACCATGGAGTGTGAGTTCATGTTGAGTGCTACAAATTCTGGGACATTTGCTAATTTTGCGGAGGGATAGATAATAGCCAGAGTCCTACTAACAGTTCCCAAATCAAATTGTGCCATTACTGAATCTTTGGAGTACACGAGTCCCCCTTTGGGAATTGGATATGTTGCTAGTTATATCAGAGAGCATGGCAAGCACGAAGTGAAAATACACGATGGGCTCCTCCGAAATTCGCGATGCTCTGATTTTGTCAATATTTTGTCCTCATTCTCCCCTGATGTAGTAGGTATTAGTGGACAAACTACACCCTCCATCCACGAAGTATACCAAACTGCAAAACTAGCGAAACATCATAATCCCGCAATTCTTGTGGTCGTAGGAGGAGCCCACGTGACCTTTCAGGATGAACAGGTGCTTAGAGACTGTCCAGAGATTGATGTTGTTGTGCGAGGGGAGGGGGAGGTGACAATGAATGCACTTCTTGAGAAGATCGATAGTGCGGTTTCACATTCCAGCGTAGAGGGAACAACTTCTAGGCGAAATGGTACCATTGTGAGAAATCCAGATAGACCATACATTTCCAATCTTGATAGCCTTCCATTTCCAGCCTACGACCTATTAGGTCTGCAACACTATTTTCCCAAAGGGGACAGATTTGCTCCGATGATAACAAGTAGAGGGTGTCCATATCAGTGTACTTTTTGTTCGTCATCCAGGATTACAGGAAAACGCTGGAGAGGCAGGTCCCCAGCAAATGTGATGGAGGAGATTCAGTTTCTTCAATCAAGATACGGTGTTCGAGATGTGACATTCATCGATGATCTGTTCACATTTGACCATCAAAGAGTAGCAGACATTTGTGAACTTATTAACAGAGAAGCGGATGATATCACTTGGACTTGCTCATCAAGAGCGGATATCATGTCACGACATCCAGAGATGGCTGGCTGGTTGAAGAAGGCTGGTTGCCATACTGTCTATATCGGAGCAGAGTCAGGTAGCCAACGAGTTCTCAATATTATAAAGAAAGGAATACGACTGAATCAAATTGTAAGGTCTGTTAGAATTGCAAAGAAGGTTGGCCTACAGGTAGTACTCTCATTTATTCTGGGGATTCCAGGTGAAACTGAAGAGGATATGCGATCCACGGTTGATTTTGCCTGCAGACTGGATCCGGATTTAGCTCAATTTACAATTTGCACTCCCTATCCTGGAACACCGATTTATGAAGAAGCAATGGAGAATGATTGGATATCGACTACCGATTGGTCAGAATTTACGGTAATTGACCCTGTACTGAATCTTCCAAACCTATCACGCCAGACAATCAAGAAACATCTGACAAGAGCATACTACAAGTTTTACTCAAGACCTTGTCTCATTTGGAGACAAATCAAAATGAAGAATCTCGATTTCTTCAAAGTTGTATTCAGGTCGATTCTCAATAGATACAGGAAGTGATGTTTCATGGGTCAATCCAAAAAACGTGAAACTAAAGAGCATACCAACAGTATGGCAATCTCGGTTGCAATGACAGAACCAGATACTCGAGAGAATATTGTGAATGAATCGTTCCGTCAATTCATCGAAAAATCTTACCACAAGGTCAGTATTGACAGCATCTGTACTGAATTGGGAATCTCGAAAGGCGCGGTGTTCCACTATTTCAACTCGAAATATGATCTCGCCTGTGAGTCACTTCTTCAAGGATTTAACAAACTTTGGAGTCCTCATCTCAAGCAGATTATTGGTAAAGGAACACCACAAGAAAAGCTCATTCAGTTTATTCGAAGCTCGGTTCAGATGTTTATGGAACATCCTACATTTCGGCGATTATCCTATGAGGTATATGAAGAAGGGAACAACAGGGAGAATCGATGTAATGAATGGCTTAATTCCTACAAGGATCACATGAA
>JBHLRZ010000093.1:0-2587 GCA_048882045.1 Candidatus Thorarchaeota archaeon
ATCTCATTGTTCCTGCCATCAGACCAAGCAACATGCGGGATCCCATTGGAGTCCAACTGAACTGATAGATACTCTCCTGGTCTTGTGAATGAGCTTGAGGTTCCTGAATCTGCCACTGGAATCGGGTCGCTGAAGACTGGATTGTTTCTATCATTTCCCGTAAACACTAAGGTACGGTAGTATGGTTTGTAATAATCAAGCTGTTCATCATAATAGACAATGTGTAGTCTTCCATCAGTGTCAATTGACATCTCTGGATTCCACTGATTCCCCTCCACTGTGGGATTCACCCTAATGCGTTCGCTCCACGTTTCACCATAGTCGTCAGAGTATCGAAGATAAACATCGAAGGAATTCAATCCTTGATCAAAGCCATCAGCCCAAAGAACGTAAAGTCTATCATTCTGATCAAACCGAACGACTGGTAAGGTAATCTTGCCTGGTGATGATGTAGAGTAGTTCCCATCTTGGTTTATGAACTGACTTTCTTGGAATGAGAAACCCCCGTCCACGCTCTTTGATAATCCAATATTGCCCCAGTTCAAATTTACTGGCTCAATGTAAAGCCATGCAACGTATAGATGATTCTCCCCGCTCAAGGCCATATATGGTAGTCCTTTCCATGGAGTTTGTTCAGTAATATTGCATATCTCTTGGAACGTTAGGCCTCCATCTGTGGATCGTGTAAGACGAATGGTAGTATTTCCAATGATAGTCGCGTCATCCGTATCATCATAGACCACATACATGGTGCCATCATTGCTGATTACCATCATTTCTTTGTCCGCAAAATAGTTTCCATAAGATGCTGTAACAGGTGTCCAGGAAGCACCATAGTTGTCACTCCTTGCAACAGTTATCTGAGAGAGCAAAGGACCAGTTATAGAATACTCTAAGTAAACATAGTATACAATACCGTCATGCCATACTAGCCATGGATCGGATTGTCCTGTTGTCCCACTAGTAAACATGGGCATGCTGTAAGGACTACTCCAAGTTATTCCTCCATCGACGGACTTTGTCACACTGACACGAATTCCTGGTCCATTATGTGTATTCGACTCCTTCCACCCTACGAAAAGTGTATCATTATCACTAATAGCCATTGAAACCTCTACATGGTGTGGGTAGGACGAATCGTCAGTTGAGAGAAGCACATTCGAAGAGAAGCCAAGTACTTCTGTGATGCCGTCTGTTGCAGTACTAGAATATGTTATACTTACTACATCGTTTGAAATTTCTCCTCCTGCACAGAGCTGATTGATAGACGTCATTACAACTAACCATAATACAAGAACCAGCACAACTCGATTTGTCATGGGCAACAGGACCTCCTTTCCTCAGGTAATCAGGTGTCTGGTTTGATTATGGAACGCGAATCAACAGAATATGCATCTATTTTCAAGATGTTGCCATATACTCTCCATTTGATTTCTGGTCAATATCAAGAAACTCCTGATACCAGAGAATCTATCAAATGTCTGAAGAATATTATAACCTCTATTGTGATAGCAATGGCTTTGTCTTTTACATAATGAGTCAGTATGTGAAATAATGGGCCTCATTTTCATGAACATTGAAACCGAATTATGAAACAGCTTGCACTTCTATTGGGCTGAGAGATATACAAACCAAGGGCGGAATTGACTAACAGGATCTTTTCATGACCGCTCACTTTTGAGCCCCATTCATTTTCTGCAATTCTATTCTACATTAGTTCGAAAGAGACTTCTAATTCCCCATGGATAGATGAATAGAGGTAGGAATCCCATGAGTCCAATCAATCCAGCATCAAATATGATTTGGAGGATGTTTTGTGCGAAAATAATCATGATGATTGAATGAATTATGTTTGAAAGAATCAGGAAATCGACAAACAATTTGTGCCTGTTGGGTGTTTTTGCTGCTAGAATCATTACTACTCCCATGGAAAAATAGATTCCACTCATCATGATCTCAGTTGGTGGATTTCGTGGTTGCCACAATAAATCATCTCCCAAGAGATATGGTCCAATAGCAATTACAGTTATACCAAGCAATCCAAAGAGATACAAGTAGAATGACAATAGTTTCTCTTTGTCCATCTTAATCTCCGTCATCAAAACGTGAACTGATGCTTATTAATTCTCGAGTTTGGTGTAACTTCAATTACATCGAATTGCTGGAGCACCATTTCTAGCAGTTGCTTTATTTGATGCTATGTCCCCTTGGAATCTCATGAGGTTCATTCTAAGCCCGAATGATCACATCCACAGAATTTGATTAGGCAGGGAAATCTTGTGGCTACAAAGATTGTGACTTTTGAGCCCTCAGGACTCAAAATTGTTGCAGATGAAACAACAACAATTCTAGAAGCCGCAAGAAGATTAGGTTTGCATATACCGTCGGAATGCGGAGGGCGTGGTTCTTGTGGGAAATGCGTCGTTACGGTGGAACCATCTCCACAACCATTAGAACACGACTATACACATGTTTCCGAGTCGGATATCAAGAAAGGGGTACGGTTGGCTTGTCAGCATAGGATTCAGAGGGATATGCGCATCGCTATTAGCCAAACTATGAGATCGGCTAAAATTCTCATAGACGG